>CALBMM010000140.1 GCA_937896535.1 uncultured Pseudomonadota bacterium | reverse complement strand
CAGCAGGGCAAGACGCCGATCCGCGCGACGCTGGACGGGGTACGCGAGGTTGCCGGCGGCGTGCTGTCGTCGTTCGCGACCACGATCTGCGTGTTCGTGCCGCTGTCGGCGATCGACGGGCGGATCGGGCGGACGCTGCAGGTGATCCCGGCGGTGCTCATCGCCGTGCTCGCGGTCAGCCTCATCGAGGCGTTTCTCATCCTGCCCAATCACCTCGGACACTCGCTGCGTCCTGCCGGTCACCGCAACGCGCTGCGCGTCGAGTTCGACCGCGGCTTCGAGCGCTTCCGCGAGGGATTGCTGGGCCGCCTCGTCGATGGTGCCGTTCGCTTTCGCTACGTGGTGGTGGGCCTGACCCTCGGCGCGATGCTGCTCGCCCTCGGGGCGGTGCAGGGCGGCAAGCTGAAGTACCAGGCGTTCCCGGACACGGAGGGCAACGTCGTCGAGTTCTCGATCGAGATGCCCTTCGGCACCACGCTCGATGCGACGCGGCGCGAGACCGACCGCGCGGTCTCGGCGGCGCTGGCGGTGTCCGAGCAGCTGGCGGCCGACCAACCCGACGGCGAAGCGCTCGTGCAGAGCACATCGGTGCGATTCAACTACAACCGCAGCGTGGAGGAGACGGGGCCGCACATCGCCACGGTGACCGTCGACCTGCTCGACGTGGAAAAGCGCGGCACCACGCTCGACGAGTTCAAGGAGGCATGGCGCGGGGAGATCGGCCGGATCCCGAATGCGGTCAGCGCCAACTTCGGCGCGGGCGGACGCCGAGGGCCCGGCGGCAACCAAATCGAGGTACGCCTGCAAGGCGACGATCTGTCGCGCCTCGACGAAGCGGCGGATGCGGTCGTCGCGTGGTTCTCCGAGCAAGGCGGCGTTACCGAGATCGGCGACGACCTCGAGCTCGGCTCCGCGGAGGTGCGGATCCGGCTGCGCCCCGGCGTGGGCACGCCCGGCCTGACTGGCGCGGACGTGGCCGCCCAGGTCCGCACGGCCGTGTCCGGCGTCTCGATCGAGACGCTGTTTCGGGACGGAGAGGAATACGAGGTCTTCGCCGAGCTCGCCGACCATTCGCGCGACACCGTCTCGGACCTGCGATCGCTGACGATCACGCTACCCGACGGCAGTCGCGTCCCTCTCGCGTCCGTGGCGAAAGTGGAGCTCGAGCGTGGCTACGGTCGGATCCGCCGCGCCGACGGCCAGCGTACCGTCACCGTCTCCGGGGCGATCGACCGCGATCAGGTCAACCTCGCCGCGCTCATGGCCCGCTTCGTCGACGACGGGCAGCCGGCGCTCGAGGCGGAGTACCCCGACGTAGGTGTCTCGATCGGCGGCGAGATCGAGGACTCGGCCGACACGCTGGGCTCGATGGCCATCGGCGGGCTGCTCGGCATCGGGGCGGTCTTCGCCCTGCTGAGCCTGCAGCTGCGCACCTACGTGGAGCCGCTGCTGGTGATGCTCGCGATCCCGTTCGCCTTCATCGGGGTCGTCGCCGGGAGCCTCGCGATCGGGGCACCACTGAGCTCACAATCGGTGCTCGGGTTCGTCTCGCTGGCCGGGGTCGTCGTCAACGACTCGATCCTGCTCATGCTCTTCATCAAGCAGGCGCGGGGCGAAGGTGCGTCGGCCGAGGACGCCGCGCGCGGCGCCAGTCGCAGTCGCTTCCGCGCGGTGCTGCTGACCTCGGTCACGACGATCGCCGGGCTCGTCCCGCTGATGTTCGAGACCAGCCGTCAGGCGCAGATGTTGATCCCCGTGGCCACCAGCATCACCTTCGGCCTTGCCGCGAGCACGATCCTCGTCCTCGTCGTGATCCCGGCCGCGTACGCCCTGCTCGACGATCTGGGGCTCGTCTCGACGCCGGCCTCGGCCGACGCCGTCGACGAACACTGATACCGGGTCACACGCGTTCGCGATCGGCCGACGACGACACGACGCCGGCGTACCGGCGAAGCGACGCGGCCGCCCCGAGGTGCGCCAACGCGAGCGCGCCGAGCCAGATCCAGTCCGAACCTCGCGCACTCCCGGTCACCGACCTCTCCCTGGCATCCGGTTCGATCGACGTCGCGTGACGCCGGCCACGGATCCGAACGCGTCAATCGTCGACCGCCGGCGCCACGTCGTCGACGATCGACATCGGCGTGCCCGCCCCACCGTGCCGCCACGCGAGCAGCTCGGCGACGATGCTCACCGCGATCTCCGGCGGCGTCTTGCCACCGAGCGCCAGCCCCACCGGCGCGCGCAAGCGCGACAGGTCCGGCGCCGGACGTCCCATCTGGGCTTCGCGTCGCAGCACCCGACCGACCACGGTGTGCACCTTGCGGCGACTGCCGATCATGCCGATGTACTGGTGGGGCCGCTGCAGGAGCGCGGCGAGGGCCTTCTCGTCGCGGGCGTGGTCACGGGTGACGATGAGCAGGTAGTCGGCGTCCGACAGATCCGGGATTGCGGCGTCGAGCTCGTCGACGTCGTACGCGTCGGTCGTCAGCCCCTCGAAGGCGGGATGGCCGAGAATCTCCTCGCGGTCGTCGAACACGGAGACCCGAAAGCCGGCGCTGACGGCCAACGGCGCGACGGCCTGGGCCACGTGTCCGCCACCGACGATGAACAGCCGCGTCTGTGCCTGCAGATACTCCACGAACACCTCCATGCTGCCGCCGCAGCACATCGCCAGATCTCGCACGAGGTGGGCCGACACCATGCGCGCTCGTCCGTCGCGCAGCGTCTCGGCGCAAGCCTCGAGCACCTGCGCCTCGATCGCGCCGCCGCCCACCGTGCCCACGATCGTGCCGTCGGCAAATCGCAGCATCTTGGCGCCCGTGGCCTGCGGGGCCGATCCGGCGCGCTGCACCACGGTGGCCATCGCCGCCGGTCCCGGACGCGAGCCGTCGAGCACCGCCAACACGGTCTTGGCGATCTCGACCGCATCGGCGCTGCCCCGCATCGCGGCGGGCGGTGGCACCTCGTCGGGCATTGGCGCAGCTTAGCAGCCGGGGACCCGGGCGACAGCCGGGCGGCGGACCTCGACGTCACAGCGACGTGCGGTCCCGCGACCGAGGATCGTCGACGAGCGAGCCGCTGTGGCGCTGACCGGTGATGGCCCCCTCCCGCCACGCGCGCGTCGAGTCGTACAGCGGCTCGTCGAGATCGACGGTGGACACGAGCAGACCGGTGGCGTGGCGCTCGAGCTGTCCCGTGACCACGCCGTCGGCGCGTACGAAGAAGCTCCCGAAGCACGACTGTGGGGCGGCCGAGTTCGGACAGCTCGCCCACACGTGACTCGATGCCGCCGCGGCGATCATCGACGCGGGCATCGTGATCTCCGGCAGCGTGGCGCCGCGACTGGCGGCGCGGTGCTCGGGCGCAACGGTCGCTTGCAGCTCGAGCAGCAACCGTTCATCGACACCCGCGGCGTGAAAGGAGTGCAGGATCAACGACACGCCGCGGCGCTTGGCGTCGCGCACGAGCTCGGGATAGCGGTACTCGTGGCAGACGTGGATGGTCGCGCGAACGCCCTGCACCTCGAGGTCGACGTGATGATCGCCGGGGGAGTACGACGCGAGCTCGCCCTGCCCTTCGCCCGCTCCGGCGCAAAACCGCTTGTCGTAGCGATCGACCAGCTCCCCCCTCGGGTCGACGACGTACACGCTGTTGTGCGGGCGATGGGGCGGGGTCAGCCGATGCGTCGAGCCCACGACGAGCCAGATCCCGAGCTCGCCCGCGAGCGCGCACAGCTGCTGGGTGCGTCGCTGTAGCCGGGCCCAGTCGATCTCGTCGGTGGAGGCGAGGTCGCTCGGCACGTACCCAGACAGTGCGCCTTCGCAGAAATGGGCCAGATGGGCGTCGCGGCCGGCGGAGTCACGCATCAGCGCCGCGATGTGGTCGGCGTTGTCGTCGACGTCGGCGCAGGTCGGGAACTGGCAGGTGGCGACACGCAGCATCGAGGCTGGCCCGAGGATACCCCGGCCTCCGGACCTGACGACGTTCCGGCCCGGGTCTGTGCCCCCGCGGGCGGCGTGCTAGAGTCCGCGCGAACCCGAGCAGGAGAACGTCCCCATGCGCCACACCGTTATCGCGATCGTAGCCGGGCTGGGCCTTTTCGGCGCTGCCTGCGACTCCCCCAAGCAAGAAGATCCGGCCCCGAACTCCAAGAAGCCCGGCGAGCTCAAGCAAGCCTCCGACACCAAGATGTCCAAGGAAGAGCTGGAGAAGGCGCGCAAGGAAGCGGGCTTCAAGTCCTTCGACGAGCAGGCCGCCGAGAACATGGCCGCCATGGAGAAGGGCAACCGCGAGTACATCAAGCGGCGCATGGCCAAGTACAAGGACATGCTCAAGCAGCTGCGCGGGTTCGTGGACACGATCGAGGCCGAGTCGGCGAAGTGGGCCGAGGGCAAGGGCGACTTCGAAAAGTTCAAGGCCAAGTACGAGGAGGATGCCAAGGCGTTCCGCACCTCCTACAACGAGCTGACCGGCAACGGGCTCGAGGGCGGCAATACCCAGGCGAAGATCGGCAAGGCGATGCGCGGCTGGGAGAACATCAACAACGACCTCGGTCCCGACATCGCCAAGGAAGGCAGCTTCAAGACCGCGATCGAGGACCTGCGCAAGGATCTCGACGAGGTCGACAAGGACGTCGACGCGATCGAAAAGGACGAGTCGCTCGACGGCAGCGGCGGTGAAGGCGAAGAAGGCGGCGACGCCGAGGGCGAGGGCAAGGCCGACGCCAAGGCCGACGAAAAAGCCGACGCCAAGGCCGACGAGTAGAGAGCACGGGCGAAGAGGCGCGCGCCACCGAGCGCCCTACCCGCCTGACCGGTTGGAAACGGCGTCCATGTGAGGCAGGCTCCGGGCGGCGCACCGCGTCGTCGTCGTGACCACCATCCTCCGTTTCTTGAGCCGCTACGCGCGGCGCAATCTGCCGCAGTACGCCCTGGGTGGCCTGATGCTGCTGGCGACGAACTGGGTCGTGGTTCGGATTCCCGTGATCATCGGGGACGCGCTGACGGTCCTGGAGACGTCCGGCGCCGCCAGCCTGCGCCAGACGCGATCGATGGCGCTGGAGCTCATGGTCCTCGCCGGACTCGTGATCGTGGTGCGCACGCTGTCGCGGGTGCTGTTCTTCAATCCGGGGCGCGACATCGAGTACCGCGTGGGCCTGGACGTCTTCGGGCACCTGCTGACGCTGCAGCGGCCGTTCTTCATGAAATGGAAGATCGGTGAGCTGGTCTCGGTCGCGACCAACGACACCACCTCGGTGCGCCTGCTCGTCGGCTTCGCGGGCCTGCAGGTGTGCAATGTCGCCGTCGCGATCCCGCTGCACGTGTGGCAGATGTACGCGACCGACCCGGTCCTGACGCTGTGGTGTCTGGCTCCGATCTTGTTCGGCGCGGTGTACATGCGTTGGACGATCAAGCGGTTCTTCGGGATGATCCGCGACTCGATGCAGCTGCTGGCGCGGCTGTCGGACCGCGTGCTGGAGTCGTACTCGGGCATCGGGACGATCCGCGCGCACGCGGTCGAGCCCGCGGCCGCCGAGCGCTTCGAGGAGCGCAACGCCGAGTACCTGCGGCTGATGCTGCGGATCTCCAGCGTGCGGGCCTTCGGCATGCCGGTCCTGGCGTTCTCGGGTCTGGTCGGTGCGGCCACGGTGCTGTGGATCGGGGGTGGCCGCGTCATCGACGGGGACATGGCGATCGGCAGCATGGCCACGTTCACCACGCTGCTGATCTCGCTCGTGTCGATCCTGACCTCGCTGGCGTGGGTCTTGGCCGCGATCTCCCGCGGCATCGTGGCGGTCTCGCGCGTCGACGGGGTGCTGCAGGCGCGTGACGAGCTGCCGGCGGTCACCGACGACGCGACGATCGACGCGCCGCCGACGATGGAGCTGCGCGCGCTGACGTTCTCGTACCCCGACGGCGACGAGCCGGCGATCGAGAACCTGACGGCCACCGTCCCCGCCGGCGGCACGCTCGGGATCTTCGGCAAGACCGGCAGCGGCAAGACCACGCTGGTCAACCTGCTCGCGCGCGTGCACACGCCCCCGCCGGGCACGCTGTTCGTCGACGGACACGACGTGACGACGCTGAGCCTGTCGGCCTACCGTGATGCTCTCGCCGTGGTCCCGCAGTCGGCGTTCTTGTTCTCCACGACGCTGCGCGAGAACATCCGCCTCGCGTCGGCCAACCCCTGGAAGGCCGATGCCGACGGCGTCGCGGACGACCCGCGTCTGGACGAGGTGCTGCAGGCCGCCTGCCTGGTCGACGACATCGCGCAGCTGCCCAAGGGTTTGCAGACCGTCGTGGGCGAGCGCGGGGTGATGCTCTCGGGCGGACAGCGACAGCGCGCGTCGCTGGCCCGCGCGTTGTACCGCACGCGTCCGATCCTGCTGCTCGACGACGTGCTCAGCGCCGTCGATCAGGGCACGGAGACGAAGATGGTCGCTGCGATCCGGCGGCTGCGCGCCGGCACGCAGGCCGAGAAGGCCCCGACGACGATCATCGTCTCTCACCGTACCTCGGTGCTCGAGCACGCCGACGAGATCCTCGTGCTCGAAGGCGGCAAGGTCGTCGAGCGAGGCACGCACGCGCAGCTCGTGGCGGCGGGGGGTGAGTACGCCCAGACGCACCTGCATCAGGCCGAAGGAGGCGACGACGCATGAGCGACGGTGACCGCGCCGACGCGTTGCCCTCCGCGGCCACGACGATCGCCCTGCTGCGCCGCTTCTGGGGCTTCACGGCGCGACACAAGCGCTGGATCGTCTTCGGCCTCGCGATGATCCCCCTGGTCGCGGCACTGTCGACCCTGCGACCGCTGCTGCTCAAGCACGCCGTGGACGTCGACATCGCCGAGGGCGACACGCTGGGCCTGCGGCTGACCTCGATGCTGTTTCTGGGCGCCGTGGTGGCCGAGTTCTTGTGCCAGGCGGTGCAGGTGTACGCGCTGCAGCGGGCGGGCCACGCCACGATCCGCGACGTGCGAAGGATGGTCTTCGAGCACGTGCTGCGACTGCCCGCCCGCTTCTTCGACAAGAACGCGATGGGCAGTCTGCTGACCCGCACCACGAGCGACGTCGAGGCGCTGTCGGAGACGCTGTCGTTCGGCGTGTTCACGATCCTCACCGACATCGTGATGATCGGCAGCATCCTCGTGGCGATGTTCGTGCTCGACCCGCTGCTGGCCCTGATCACGCTGACGGTCGCCCCGGTGCTCGTGATCTTGGTGCGGTACTTCGGCGGCATGCTGCGACGGCTGCAGCTGGAAACGCGCAAGGCCCAAGCCGCGCAGACGGGCTTTTTGGCCGAGCAGCTGTCGGGCGTGACCGTGGTGCAGCTGTTCGGGCGCGAGCGCAGCGCCCACGGCGAGTACGCGCGACTGGGCGAGCGGTATCTGCACGCCACCAAGCTCGCCAACATCCTCGACGCATCGCTGTACTCGCTGATGGACGGGATCTCGGCGTTCGCGGTCGCGTTGCTGCTGTACTTCGCGGCCCCGGAGGTCGCCCTCGAGCAGGGTGCGATCACGCTGGGGCTGCTGTTCGCATTCGTGGACTACCTGCAGCGGATCTTCGTGCCGATCCGCGAGTTCTCGGGCAAGCTCGCCACGATCCAGCGCGCCGCGGCGTCGCTCGAGCGGATCTTCGGTCTGCTCGACGAGCCCACGGAACCACAGCCGGCGCCGGACGCCTCCGACCCGCTCGTGGGGTGGGACGGCAGCGTGCGCGTCCGTGACCTGAAGTTCCGCTACAAGGAAGAAGGTCCCGACGTGCTGCGGGGCCTGTCGTTCGACGTGGCGCCCGGCGAGGTCGTGGCGGTCGTCGGGCGGACCGGCTCGGGCAAGTCCAGTCTCGGGCGCGTGCTCACCCGGACCTACGACGGCTACCGCGGGTCGATCCGCCTGCGCACCGCAGGCGGCGAGGTCGAGCTGTCCGACGTGGCGCCCCGGCAGCTGCGCAAGCACGCGCTGATGGTGCAGCAGGACGTGTTCCTGTTCAGCGACGACGTGGGCTACAACGTCTCGCTGGGCGAGGCCGGCCTCGCCAAGGACGGCGCGCGGCTCGAAGAGGCCCTGCAGGTCGTGCAGGCCTCCGAGATCGTCGCCGGCCGCGGGGGACTCGACTTCGAGGTCGGCGAACGCGGCGGCAACCTGTCGGTCGGCGAGGCGCAGCTGGTCGCCTTCGCGAGGGTCGCGGCGCGCGAGCCGACGCTGCTGATCCTCGACGAGGCGACCGCGAGCGTCGACTCGCTGACCGAGCGCAAGGTCCAAGCGGCGATCGAGCGCCTGCTCGAGGGCCGATCGGTCATCGTGATCGCCCATCGACTGAGCACCGTGCGCCGCGCCGACAAGATCGTGGTGCTCGACAAGGGCACGATCGCGGAGATGGGCCCCCACGACGTGTTGATGAACAAGGGCGGGATCTACGCCGATCTGTACCGCCAGGGCCTGACCGACGAACCTGCCCCCGAGCGGGAATAGGCCCTCCGCCCCCCAGGTTGCGGGCCGCATGTCGCGTGCCAGCGTCCGTAGCCGCCGTCTGAGCTCCCCGGCCGCGCTCGCCACGTACCTGTCGATCTGGGGCGTGGGCGCGGTCTCGCTACTGCCCTCGATCAGTGGGTGTTCCGCCGAAGCCGAAGCCGCCGCCCCTGCGTCCGCGCTCGCCTCGTTGGTCGCCCGGGCCGCCGATTCCACCGCGAACGCCGTCGCGCCCGCCTCGTACGACCCGACCAAGAGCCTCGCCCCGATGATCGAAGCGGTCGGTCCCGCGGTCGTCAGCGTCGAAGCCAAGGGCGTGCGCAAGGCCGGCGGGATCGGCCAGGGCACCGGCAGTGGGTTCGTGATCGCCAGCAACGGGCTCGTCGTCACCAACCACCACGTCATCGACGGCGCCGGTGAAGTCGCCGTGCGCATGGCCGACGGCGGGGTCTATGCGGCCGAAGTGCTCGGCAGCGATCCCGCGACCGACCTCGCGCTGCTGCAGCTGTCGGGCGCGTCCAAGCTCCCCCGCGTCACGCTGGGCCAGAGCGCGGATCTGTCGGTCGGCGACTGGGTCGTCGCGGTCGGCAACCCGATGGGCCTGGACCACTCCGCGAGCGTCGGGATCATCTCCGGCAAGGGGCGCGGCAGCCTGGGGCTGTACCGCGACAGCTACATCGACTTCTTGCAGACCGACGCCGACATCGCCCCCGGCTCGAGCGGAGGCCCGTTGTTCGACCTGCAGGGCCACGTGGTCGGGATCAACACCGCCGTCGGTGCCGGCAACGGTCCGGGCTTCGCGATCCCCATCGACCAGGCCAAGCGCGTGATCGAGCAGCTGCGCGACCGCGGTGAGGTCGCCCGCGGCTGGCTGGGCGCCGCGAGCACACGGGCGCCGGAAGGCAGCGCGGGCGCCAAGCTCGGCGAAGTCTACGCAGACACCCCGGCGCACCGGGCCGGACTGCGCGCCGGCGATCTCGTCACGCACATCGACGGCGAGCGGATCCACAACTTCAACGAGCTGCGCGGCCGCGTCGCCACCACGCCGCCCGGCACCAAGCTCGAGCTCGGGGTCGTGCGCGACGGCGAGGAGATCACCGTACAGGTCGACCTGGTCGAGCGGCCGCACGATGACACGCTGCGCCGCCTCGAGGTCGCCGAGGGTGCGCCGACGTCCCCGACGCCCCCGCTGGCGACGCCGCGCAGCCCGAGTGGTCGCGCCAAGGAGCATCCGCTCGACTTCTTGTTCACGCCGTTCGATCCCGCGGGCGAGTCCGGGCCGCCGACCTCGCTGGGGATCGGCGCGCGCGAGGGCAGCGACGGCCTGACGGTCGTCGACGTCAAGCCCGGCTCCGTGGCGGAGTCGGTCGGTCTTCGCCCCGGCGACATCGTCCTGCAGATCAACGGCACGTCCGTGACCTCGGCCGCCGACGTGCGCTCGGCCCTCGCGTCCACCACCTCCAACCTGTCGGTCGCCTACCGCCGCGACGGTACCCGCCACGAGGTAACACTTCAGGGCTCCTGAGCGTTGAGGAGTCGAATCATCGAGTTGCCGGGGGCGCCGTCTTCCTGCCCCCTCCTCCAGCTCGAGTCGTGCCGCCCCTCCGCACGGCTCCAGCTACGCCCGATCGTCGCGGTGACGAAGCGGTGACCCTCCGCCCGGGGTCCCGCCGCTTCGTCCCCGCGGCGACTTTTATTCGTTCGCCAACGCCTACTCGAGGATCGTGTCCAGGAACATCTGGGCGATCTCGGCGTGGCCGTCCGGCGTGGGATGGATGCACGTGAGGTCGAACCAGTTGGCGTTGCCCGGGCCGCGGAAGCACACGTTGGACGGCTCTCCGGACTTGAACCCGTGGCCGCAGAAGCTCTCGAACATGAACACCACGTCGGTGCCGTGGACGAGAGCGCTGTGCATGTACTCCTCGTTGATGAGGTTGAGCGACGCGAGCAGTAGCTCGGGCATGTCCGGATTGGACGCGAAGCCCACCGCGGTGTTGGCCGCGGGACAGCTGAGCACCTCGGCGGTGTAGTCGGTGTACTCGTAGACGTTCGCGTTGACGACGAACACGCCGTTGGGGAAGCGGTTCTGCTCGGTCAGCCAGGTCAGCGCCGCCTCGTGGTTGGCGATCATCGCGTCGACCTCGTCGAACACCTCGTTGAGCGGGGCGCCGTTGATGTAGTTCTGCGCGATGCTCGAGACGTCGTTGCCGCCCATCGTCCAGATGACGAGCGTGCGCTTGTCGAAGTCCTCGGGGCCAAAGCAGCTCTCGAGCTGCGGGACGAGGTCGTCGTTGCGAGCGCCCCACTCCGAGCAACTGGCGAAGGCACCACTTTCCTGCACGCCGGACATGCCCGACAGCGGATTGGCGTTGTTCCAGTTGCCCGCCGGGGCCTCGATGCCGAACTGGGCCGCGAGCTCCGCCGCAACTTTCGCGCGGTAGAAATCGCCGGAGCCGGTGGGCGGCGTACCGACCGTGACCGAGTCGCCGACGAACACCACGCGCTCGATGCCGGTGATGTCCTGGTGGTTGGTGCCATTGCAGTGCGAGCCGAGCGTCGCGCCCAGCTCGTTGTAGTTGGGTCCGGGGGAGACGCCGATGATGTACTGCTCGTCGAGACACGCGACGGTCGGAACCTCACCGGTGTCGCCGGTGCCGGGATCGGTCGGGTCGCCGGTGTCGTCGGGTCCGCCGGGGCCGCCATCGGTGCCACCGGTCGCATCGCCGCCTCCGGTCCCTCCGGGGCCGCCATCACCTCCCGGTCCACCGTCGGCGGTGCCAGCGGTGCCGGAGCCGTCGCCATCCTCGGTGGCATTGCCCCCCGGGGTGGTGTCGCTCGGGCAACCCGTCGTGGCCAGGGCCACCGCGAGCGCACAGCTAGAGACAGTCAGGGACGAACGGAAACCGGCAAGAGTCTTCATGGCGAAACCACAAGTTGGCAGGCGTGTCACTTTACCCAGAGTGCCCGCCACAAGTGCGAGTGATTTCTCCCGTTCCACCGATTTTGTGCCGTGCGGGTTGTCGCAGTCGTGTGGGCGTGCGATGCCGTGACCGATGGTGACGACGGCAACGAGGTGGGCGTTTGCAGCACAGATCGCGCTCGTGGCCGTGATGGGGTGCGACAGCGAGGCCGAGCCGGCGCCGAAGGCCGAGCCCGACACGCCGGCGAACGCCGACGGTGCCGAGAAGGCCCTAGCGTCACCCGCGCCCGCCCCCACGCCGGCTCCGACCACGGCGGACGCGGCAAGCCTCGATCTGGTCGCGGAAACCCTCGAGATCGAACGGGTCACCGCCGGGGTGTTTCGCGTCCCGAGAGACGCCGTGTACGAGGTGCTGTTCGCGTTCGGTGACGGCGCGTGGACGGGGACGCCGGTCGCCGAGGGAATCGTGGTGCACACGAGCGGCGCGCCTCGACTGGGCGCGCGGCTCGAGGTTCGCGACGGAGACATCCTGACCGGCGTCGGTGATCTCGCCGTCACGAGCACCACGACGGCGCGCCAGATCTACACCGCCTTCTCCACCCATCATCCCGCGCTGACGACATGGCTGCGCGACGGCAAGCCGCGTCGCGTCCTGTATCGGCTCGACCAGACCCGCCCGGCGAGGGCGCGCAAGGGCGGGACCCGTACCGACGACATCCTGCGCGTCGCGGTGGCCCTCGAGCCCAAGCCGACGATCGAGCGGGCCGTGCTCGCCGCGTTCCGGGCCGCGGGTCCGGACGCGGACACCAAGGCGCTACTCGAGGCGCTGAAGCTGCCGGACGAGCCGATCGACGTCGCGCTCGACGGCACCTCGGTGGTTCCCGACGATCTCGCGCGCGTGCTCGGCGAGCATGCGGATGCCAAGCAGCTGACGTTGAGCGTCAACGGCGAGGAGCGCAACCTCGAGGTGGTCGCGTCGACGATCGACGCCACGGACCTCGCCGAGCATCTGGGAGCACGCGGTCGCCCGGACCGGTCCAGAATCCGCGGCCTCTTCGGCGACGGTCCGAGCGACCCGGAAGTGGACCTGGTGCCGAGCGGTCCTCCGACCGCGCTGCCCTTGGACGGCGCCGAGGCCACGACGGGCGTCACCATCACCGGCGACGGCAAGCTCGAGGTGTCGAAGAAGACGTTGCGGGACTGGCTCGACAATCCCGCCGAGGTGGCCAAGGCCGCACGCATCATTCCCAGCCAACGTGACGGCGTGGTCGAGGGCTACAAGCTCTACGGCATCCGCCGCGCCTCGATCGCAAACTCGCTCGGCCTCAGAAACGGCGACATGATCACGTCCGTCGACGGCAAAGACCTGACCTCGGTGGAGAGCGCGCTCGACCTCTACGCGAATCTGCGCTCGGCGAGGAAGATCGACGTCGAGATCGTCCGCAAAGGCCTACCGTTCACCCTCGAGATCACGATCAAATAAAGTCGCGCGGCTCGACGCCCTTTGGTCTACGATCGATGGGGTAGATGGGTCGATGTTGGATCGTGGTGGCGTTCGTCGCGGCGTGCGGCGAGGCGCCCGAGGGTGGGACGGCGGTGTCGACGACCTCGGGGCCCGACCCGGGCGACACAACCACCGCAGCCACGACGAGCCCGTCGCCTGCGACCACATCGAGCGAGTCGACGACCGCGATGCCGACCGACGGCTCGTCCGACGATCCCGTCGGCGGGTTCTTGCCCGGGCTCGACGGGGGACCGACCTTCGAGTGCGACACGTTCGCGCAAGACTGTGCCAAGGGCGACAAGTGCACGGTGTGGAGGGACGAGGGAACGTCGCAGCTGTCGACGCGTTGCGTCCCGATCGCGGCCGATCCTCTGCCGGACGGTGCGTCGTGCACCGTGGGGGACGGACCGTTGTCCGGGATCGACGACTGCGAGCACGGCAGCGTGTGCTGGTTCGTCGATGCCGACCTACAGGGCACGTGCGTCGCCTTCTGCCACGGCTCCGCCCGCGCCCCGACGTGCGACGAAGGGCTGTCGTGCGCCGACAGCAGCTCGGGTGGTGCCGCGCTGTGCACACCACGTTGCGATCCCCTCGGCGACGAATGCGGGGACGAGATCTGCGTACCTACCGGGTTCGGCTTTTGGTGTGTGCCGGACGCCTCGTCACCCGGCACGACGCACGGCGCCCCGTGCGAGACCGAAGACGCGTGTCCCACGACGCTGGCGTGCATCGGTCCACAGCGCCACACGACCTGCGAGGGCGGCCTCGGCTGCTGTTCGACGCTGTGCGACCTCACTGCGGCCGTGGACCCCTGCCCCGACCTCGACTCGGGGCAGGTCTGCGCGCCATGGTTTCCACCCGGGCAAGCGCCGACGGGCTACGAGCACGTCGGCGTCTGCGCGGTGCCGCAGGAGTGATGATGATGGGTTCGAGACGCCGATGGGTTGTGCTGATCCTCGCCGCCGCGTGCGGCGAGACGCCAGCGTTGGGTACGGACGCGACGTCGACGTCTACGGGCGAGGTCGCGAGCACGAACGCGAGCATGACGTCGACGGCGACGATCCCGGGCCCGGCGTCGACCATCTCCAGCACCGCCACGGGTGACGAGTCCAGCGACGACGCGCCGGCGTCGGACTTCATCATGAGCCCCGACGGAGAACCCCACCGCCCGTTTCCGTGCGACCTGTTCGAACAGGACTGTGCGCGTGGAGAAAAATGCATGCCGTGGGCCAACGACGGCGGCCCCGTGTTCAACGCGACACGCTGCGTCCCGGTGGCGCCGAACCCGGCGGGTGTGGGCGAGCCATGTACGGTGGAAGACTACGGGGCGTCGGGGATCGATGACTGCGACATCGGCTCGATGTGCTGGGACCTCGACAGTGACGGCGAGGGAGGATGTGTCCAGATCTGCGGCGGGACGGCACGCGCCCCGGAGTGTCCGCCGGACCATCAGTGCGTCCAAAACGGTGCCGCCACGCTCGTGCTGTGTCGGGCGCTGTGCGACCCACTGACCGACGATTGCGGCGCCGGCGTTTGCGTGCCAATGGGCGATGGCTTCGTTTGCTGGGGGACAGCCGCACCGCCGGGCGCCACGCACGGCACCACCTGCACGTTCACGAACGAATGCCCGGCCGGCACCCTGTGCGTCGACCCCGACGTGCACACCGAGTGCGCGAGCAACATCGGGTGCTGCTCGACGGTCTGCAACCTCTCCGGCGTCGAGGACCCCTGCCCCGACCTCGACGCGGGGCAGGTTTGCACGCCCTGGTTTCCGCCCGGGCAGGCGCCGTCGGGCTACGACGACCTCGGCGTCTGCGCGTTGCCTCGATGAGCTTTGCGACCGACGACGGGCCGTCGCGGTCGATCCGGTGAGGCCGGGCCCGTGATCGGCAGCGTGTCGGTCGGATGACCGACGCGCAATCGTGGACGAATCGGCAGGCTGGCCGATACCGGAGTCCCGGGTCGGATCCGTAGTCTGTGGTCATGGGGTGGTCAGCGACGACGCGCGTGGTCCTCGGCGGCTCGGTCGCGATCCTGTTCGGGGTCGGCGGCTGCTACACCGGGATGCAAGACGGACCGGGGAACCCGAACGCGGGCGGCGACGACCAGGGTGCCGCCGACACCGATGACGACGACGGGTCCGGGCCCGGAGCGGACGGCGAGCCGCAAGGTCAGTGCGGCGCGCTCGAGGTCGGGCTGTCGCCGCTGCGTCGTCTGACGCGCGCGCAGTACCGCAACGCGGTGCACGACCTGCTGGGGATCGAGGTCGACGTCGACGTCCTGCCCGAGGACGAGCGGGCCGATGCGGTGGGCGCCTTCGCGAGCAACGTGCTCGCGCCGGTCTCGGAGAACATCGTGCGCGACTACCTCAATGCGGCGGAGCTGGTGACCACGCTCGCCCTCGAGGCGGACGCGTTCGATCCCGCGACCGGCGTGCTGGCGTGCGACCCCGCGATCGACGGCGAGACCGAGTGTGCGGCGAGCTTCATCGCATCGTTCGGCCGCCGGGCGTTTCGGCGCCCGCTGACCGGCGAGGAGCAGGCGGACTTCGAGGCGTTGTTCGCCGCCGCTGAAGGGACGTTCGCAGACCGCCTCGGTCTCGTGGTGGAAACGGCGCTGCAGTTCCCGGACTTTCTGTACATCGTCGAGCTCGGCACCGAGGGCACGGGCGAGATCGTCGCCCTCGACGCGTACGAGCTCGCGACGCGGCTGTCGTTCTTCCTGTGGAGCTCGCTCCCCGACGATGCGCTGCTCGACGCGGCCGAGACTGGAGACCTCGGTACCGAGGAAGGCCTGCGTGCCCAGGCACAGCGGCTGATCGACTCGCCGCGGGCGCGCGACTCGATCGCCTCGTTTCACGCGCAGTGGCTGGGCATCGACCGACTGCCCACCACCGACAAGTCGGCGGTGTACTTCCCCGACTACGACCCCGCGCTCGCCACCGCCATGCTGCGCGAGACCGAGGACTTCGCCGACTACGTGCTGCGGCACGACGACGGCCGCTTGGCCACGCTACTGACCGCCTCCTACACGGTGGCGGACACGCGGTTGCTGGATCTGTACGGCGTGGACCCGGCCGAGGTCGACGACGAGGGGGTGGCGCCACTGCCCGCCAGCGAGCGCGCGGGGATCTTGACCCACGCCAGCGTGCTGTCGGCCCACGCCCACGCCGACCAGGCCTCGATCGTGCGCCGGGGCACGCTGGTGCGGCGCAACTTCATGTGCCAGCCGCTACCGCCGCCGCCGCCGGACGTGAACATCGACCTGCCCGAGCCCACGCCCGATCAATCGACTCGGGAGCGATTCGCCGAGCACCGCGACAACCCGTCGTGTTCGGGCTGCCACGAGCTCATCGACCCGATCGGCTACGGCCTGCTGGCCTACGACGCGATCGGTCGCCGGATCACCGAGGACGGCGGGCAGCCCATCGACGAGTCGGGCACGGTCACGGGACTGGGCGGGACGGGCGACGGCGCGTTCGTCGGGCCCGTCGAGCTCGCCGGACTGCTCGCGAGCAGCGAGGACGTGCGAGCGTGCGTCTCCCGGCAATGGACGACCTTCGCGCTGGGCCATCCGCTCGCCGAGGCCGACACCTGCACGGCCGACACGCTCGCCGATGCGTTCGAGGAATCGGACGGAGACATCCCCGCCCTGCTGGTCGACATCGTCACCAGCGACGCCTTCCGCTACCGCCGGATCACGCAGTGAGGTCACCGATGCGCCACGCGAAGTTCACCCGACGTGCTCTGTTGGCGGGGATGGGTTGTGCCTCCCTCGCTCCCTTCATCCCCATGCTCGATGCCGACGCCGAGGACGGCGGGATTCCGAAGCGGCTCATCCTCTTCTATCACCCGTTCGGCACGTTCCTCGATCAGTGGCGTCCTACCGGATCATCGACGGACTTCACGTTCGACGGACCGATCACCGCGCCGCTGCAGCCCCACAAGTCCGACCTCATCGTGATCGAGGGTCTGGGTCTGCGGTACAGCTCCACGCAGATCCCCGGCGACCCGCACCAGGCCGGCATGGCGCTGCTGTGGAGCGGCGCCTCCCCGCTGGACTGCGACGACCCGGCCAACGACGGCACGTGCCTGCCCGAGGGCGGACAGGACGGCACGGTCGGCTGGGGTGGCGGGATCACCATCGACCAGCGCGTCGCCGACGTGCTCGCGCCCCCCACCCCGTTCCGCTCGCTGGAGCTCGGGGTCGACACCCGCGGCGACAACATTCGCGCCTGCATGAGCTACCGCGGCCCGGGCCAGCCCAACGCCCCGGAGATCGATCCCCTCCAGACCTACACCACCCTGTTCGGCGACTACGAGGGCGACGACCTGCAGGTGCAGCAGCTGATGGCCCGGCGCAAGAGCGCCCTCGACCTCGTGGGCAAGCGGCTCGACCGCCTCTCGAGCAAGGTGAGCATGCACGACCGGCTCAAGATCGAGGCGCACTTGGACTCGGTGTCCGCCATCGAGTCGCAGCTGCAGGGTCTGGCGGCGTGCTCGGCCCCCGTCGAGCCCCCGCCGGCCTACAGTCCCAACGACTCCGCCTTCTTGATGGACATCGGCCGGGCGCAGATCGATCTGATGGTCGCCGCCCTCGCCTGCGACCGCACCCGGATCGCGAGCCTGCAGATCAAGGACGAGGACGGCGGACGCGTGGACTGGCTCGACCCCAACGCCACCTCGTTCCACAACCTGTCGCACAACCAGGGCGCGTGGGAGACGTTGATGCCCGCCGCGTACCACGACTTCACCGTCCTGTTCGCGTACCTGCTCGACAAGCTCGCCGCGGTGCAAATGGCCGACGGCACGCGCTTGCTCGACAACACGCTCGTGGCGTGGGGCAGCGCGGTGGGCCACGGCAACCACACGATGAACACGGTGCCCTTCATCCTCGCCGGCGGCGCGCAGGGTTACTTCGACACGGGCCGGTACCTCACGTACGAGACCGGCACGCGACACCATCGCCTGCTCGTGTCGATCCTGCAGGCGATGGGCGTGTCCGAAGACACGTTCGGCGGCAGCTGGGACGACGGCGCGGGTCCCCTGCCCGGCCTCGCGTGATCGACGACCCGAGCCGTCGAGATCTGCGCGCCGCGCTCAGCCGCCGGCGTCGGGCTTGCTCGGCGCGTTCTCGGTTGGCTCCGGATGTCGGTCGCCGATCATGCGCGCGAGCTCCTTGTCGGTGGGCCCGCCGCGTTCGTGGTGGAATTCGGTCAGGCGGCGCATGCGGGCGCGGGCGCGCTCGTACCAGGTCTCCATGTCGGGGACTTCGATCGGGACACCGGACGCGTTTTGGATCCGCGCGCGATGATGCGCCACGGCTTCGGCGAGCGGCGTGGAGGCGGGCAGGACCTCGCGGTGGACGAAGGGCGGGACCGCCAGCAGCGGGGGCTCGTCGGTCACGAGGGTCACGAGGACGGCGTTGTCGTCGAGCTCGGTCAGCAAGCGGACGACGCGAACCTCGGTGGCCGATCCGTGCATCGGCAGCGCGGAAGGGTCGCGCCCGCCCGCGGGGATGTGGGTGATGTGGGCACAGACTTGCGCCCGTGGCCCCAGCAGCACGCGGGTGGCCGTGCGCAGGCTCGGCTGCAGCTTCGACGACGTGACGTCCTCGACGTTCGCGCCCACGCGAAAACCCTCCGCTTCGAGCTCCGCGGTCACGCGGCGGTAGAACGCGAGGTCGAGCCGCGGCAGATCGTCGAGCGCCACCGCGGTCATCTCGTGGTCCCTCTTCGGAAAGCTGCGCAGCACTTTCTCGCGGGCGGCCTCGGTGGTGAGCGCCGCCTCGGCCTCCGACGAGCGATCCCGCCGCGCGCTGCCGGCCGCAAACCCGACCGCGGCCCCGATCACCGCCCCGAGCGCATCTCCGACGGCCCACAGTCCCACCGCGCTACAAACGAGCGCTGCGAAGACGGCCCAGCCCCAACCCCGCATGGGTGCAACGCTACCAGGCCGCCGCCCCCGGCCGCACGTTTGTGGCGGCCTCGGTCAGCGGCCCTTCTTGGGGCGCCGGATCCCGTACGCATCCAGGCGCGCCGAGAGCGTCGTGCGGGACATCCCGAGGTGTTTGGCGACTTTGGTCTGGTTGCCGCCGAAGCGCTCGAGCGCGTCGAGGATGCGCTCGCGCTCGGGATCGGCCGGCACGGGCGCCGGCGGCGGCGTGACCGGGACACCGATCGCCGCTTCCACCGGCGGCGGCGGCCGGCTCGACGGACGCCCGTGCGCGACGAAGAGGTCCTCGAGGCCGATCTGGTGACCGTCGCACAGCACGACGGCGCGCTCGATGATGTTGCGCAGCTCCCGGATGTTCCCGGGCCACGGATGCGCCATCAGGTAGCGCTGCACGTCTTCGGACAACGCCGGCGCGGCCGTTTCCGCGTCGCGCTCGCGCAAGAACTTGTCGGCGAGCGGCAAGATCTCGTCACGACGCTCGCGCAGCGGAGGGATGTACAGCGTGATGCCGTTGAGGCGGTAGTACAGGTCACTGCGAAAGCGCCCTTCGGCGACCTCGATCGAGAGGTCTCGGTTGGTCGCGGCCACGAAACGCACGTCGGTCGTGCGCGTCGTCCGCCCGCCGATCCGCATGACCTGTCTCTCCTCGATCACGCGCAGGAGCTTGGCCTGGATCGACGGCGGGAGCTCACCGACCTCGTCGAGAAACACGGTGCCCCCGTCGGCGACCTCGAGCAGGCCGGGTCGCGAGGTCGTCGCGCCCGTGAACGCACCCTTTTCGTGACCGAGCAGCTCGGACTCGAGCAACGGCTCGGGCAGCGCCGCGCAGTTGAGCTCGAGAAAGCGGCCGTGTGCCCGCGGCGAGTGCTCGTGGATCCGCCGCGCCATCACGCCCTTGCCCACGCCGGTCTCTCCGAGCAGCAGCACGGAGATCCCGGACGCGGCGACCTTATCGGCGATCCGTCGCACGGCCTCGATTCCGGGGGCCGACAGGCCCGTGGGTGACACCGACGCACCGGGGTGCTCGACGACCACCGTGGTCGCACCGATCTCGAACGCCTCGCCCGGCGCGAGCGCCACGGGTTGCTGGGCCGGCAACGCAGTGCCTCGCACCCACGTGCCGTTGGACGAGTCGAGGTCGGTCAGCTGCACGGCCCCGTCGAAGCTCACCGCCGCGTGACGTCGCGACAGCTCCGGATCGTCGACGACGACGTCGGCGGCATCGCCCCGTCCGATCGTGACCGTGCGGCCCGGCGACAGGTCCACCGTGACCACGCCCGCCGGTCCCACGATCAGCAGTCGCGGGAACGTGGGGCCGTCGCGCGGGCGGCGGGGTCGGGTGGGCTCGTCGACCACCGCGATACGATAGCAACCCCCTCATGCTCGGATGGACTTGCAGATCGAGATCGCGTCCGGGATGTCGGAAGGGTCGATGTGGTCGTTGGGCGTGCAGGAAAGCTCCTTGTCGCCGGCCTTGACGACGTAGAAGAACTTCGCCTTGTCCTTGTTCGTGTAGCGCAGGCCGAATCCGCCGGCGAACGACTCGGCCCCCTCGGGCGACAGCTTGGCGAAGGCGGCCTCGAGCTGCGCGAGCTCGTGGGCGGCGTCCTTGGGCCAGGCTTTGTCGTCGGCCCCGAACGGGATCACGACCTTCGTGTCGATGAAGCCGAAGGTCTTGCCGTCTTTTTTGAGCTCGGCCGAGCCGGCGCCGATCGACGAGCTGCGCGCCATCTCGACGCTCCAGCCTGCCGGCGCGGTGACGGTGACGCCGAGCTCGGACAGCTCGATGTCCTTGGGCCCGCCGCAGCCGGTCGCGAGGGCGAGGGCGGACGCGAAAGTGAAGACTCCGATGATTGCTCGAGTTCGCATGCCCGCCTCCATCGCAAGAGACGTGCCATGGGCTTTCGCGCGTGACCTTCCCGCGCCGCGCCCAGACGAACGCGCGAGGACTGGACGACTCGTTCACCGCCGCTGGACGACTCGTTCAGTCCGGCCGTCGGTGACGTGCAAGTACGCGAGATCGCGGTGGCACGCCGCTTGCGATGTCGGGGCTCATGGCACAGAAAACTCTCGGCATCCTCGCTCTCGTCCTCGCCCTCTGCACGCTCGCCTTCCCCGTGATGGCCGTCGGCGAGGTCACCACCGGTGCGTTCGTCGGCGTCGTCAAAAAGGACGCCCTCGTCGTCTTCCTCGCCCCCGCCCTGCTCGCGGGTCTGCTCGGCGGTCTCGGCGGCCTCCTCGGCGGCAAGGGCAAGTCGATCGCCGCGATCGTCGTGGGCATCGTCGCGCTGGCGGTGTGGGGCCTGCTGATGGCCAAGCTCAAGGACGGCGCCACGGCGGCCCTGGGCATGCACGCCATGGGCGCAGCGGCGCTCGCGGCCGTGGCCGCCGGCATTGCGGGCCTCAAGAACCGGGTCCCCGCGATCGTGTGACGCGGCGAAGTATCCTCGCGGGGTCCGTGGGCGGCGACGATCCCACACGCCCCCGGTCCGCGAGGGGCTCCGACGACGACCTCCGTCCCGGCCGGCGGATCGGCCGCTACGTGATCGTGCGCCGGCTCGGTGAAGGCGGGCACGGCCACGTCTTCGCGGCGCACGACCGCGTGCTCGAGCGCGAGATCGCCTTGAAAGTGCTCGCGTCCGCCCGCGACGGCGACGACCTCGGCGTGCAGTGGCGAGCGGCTCTGGGTGAAGCGCAGGCGCTGGCCAAGCTGTCGCACCCGCACGTCGTCTCCGTCCACGACGTCGGTATCGACGACGGATGCGTGTGGGTCAGCATGGAGAAGGTCGACGGGGTCGACCTCGGCACGCAGCTGCAGCGCGAGCGCCCACCTCCGACACGCGTCGCCGCATGGTTCGCCGACGCCGCCCGGGGTCTCGCCGCCGCCCACGCGGCCGGAATCGTGCACCGCGACGTCAAGCCCTCCAACCTCATGCTCCGCGGCGACGGGCGGGTGCAGGTCGCCGACTTCGGCCTCGGGCGCGCGGTGTCGATCGATCCCTCGACGCCCGATCGCCACGGCCAGACCGACCTCGCGTCCACGCTCGGCGCCGGCACGCCGACGTACATGGCGCCCGAACAGCACGCCGGTCTCGTGGTCGGCCCGCCGGCGGACGTGTACGCGCTGTGCGTGTCGGCCTTCGAAGCGCTGACCGGCGGTCCGCCGTTCACCGGCTCCGACCTCGTCGCGGCCAAGCACCGCGGGCCGACGGCCGCCGCGCTCGCGCATCCCCGACTGCCGGCGAAGCTACGCGACGTCGTGGCCCGCGGGTTGGCGGTCGATCCCGCGGCGCGTCCGGCAATCATCGACGTGATCGCGGCGCTCGATGCGGTCGCCAATCCGCCGCGGCATCGCACGTGGATGTGGCTCGCGGGCGCGTCGGTAGTGGTCGTCGTCGTCGGCACGATCGGCGCCGCTTGGTCACTCACCCGGCCGTTGTCCCCCGCGGTCCCCTCGCGGCCCGAGACGCCCGCGGTGACCCCCACGTGGTGCGCGAGCGCCACGACGATGGACGACGTGTGGTCCGAGGACAGCAAGAAGGCGCTGCGGGACTCGTTCGCGCTCGGCGACGGGGCCGGCAGTGCCGATCCGCTCACGCGGGTGCTCGACGTACGCGCGCAGCAGTGGCGAACCGCACGAGACGAGCTGTGTGCGCCCGGCACGACCACCTCCGAGGCCCACGAGCTTCGCGCGGCGTGCCTCGACGAGCGCCGCGACGAGACCGAGGCGGCGATCGGTCTGGCGATCGACAAGGCGCCGGACGCGAGCGTGCAGGCGTACACGCTGGCCAAGTCGCTGGAGCCGATCGAGCGCTGCGCCGACGTCCGCACGCTCGCGCGCCGCCAGCCGCTGCCCGACGATCCCGCCACGCGACGGGCGGTCGTGGAGACGACGGCCGAGGTGCACCGCGCCAAGGCGCATCGGGCCGTCGGTCGCTTCGCCGAGGGGCGCGCGATCGCCCAGGCCGCGGCCGAGCGGGCCGCCGAGATCGGCTACGCCCCGCTGCAGGCCGAGGCGCTGTACGCCCTCGCGTCGATGCAGCGCCTCGACGATCTGACCGAGGACGCCGAGCGCACCCTCGACGCGGCGATCAAGGCCGCGCAGGCGGGACGTCACGACGCGATCGAGGCGCACGCGTGGCTCGATCTGGCCTACGTGCACACGCAGCGCCGCGACGCCGACGGGGCCGAGCGCATGCTCGGGTTCGCCGAGGGCGCGGTGTCGCGGCTGTCGGGCACCATGACCGCCCACGTATTGCTCCCGCTCACGCGCGGCGCGATCGCCCAGCTGCGCAACGACCTGCCGGCGGCGGAGGCCGCATTCACCGAGGCGGTGCGCGTCGCCGAGCGCTTCGGCGCCGAGGACGGTGAGCTGATCCGACCGCTGTCGTTCCTCGGGGGCCTGCTGTACGACCAGGGACGCAACGCCGACGCCGAGAAGGTGTTCGTGCGCGCCCTCGAGATCAGCCGCAAGACGGAGGGTGAGCGACATCCGACCACGGCGGCCTTCGAGGGCAAGCTCGGCGCGACGCTGTGGAAGCTCGATCGCAACATCGCGGCCCGCGAGCACCTGCAGCGCGCGCTGCAGATCCGCGAGCGATCCCTGGAGCCCGGTCACCCCGACCTCGCCCGCGCCCACATGATGCTCGGCGTCTTCGAGAGCTCGCAAAAGGACGTCGCGGCGGCCGAGCGTCACCTGCGACAGGCCATCGCGATCTTCGAGAAGGCGCACGGGCGCGATCATCGGGCGTTGAGCGAGCCTCACAAGGCGCTGTGTCGGACCTACGTGGGAGCCAAGCGCCTCGACGACGCCAAGCCGCCGTGCGAGCGCGTGCTCGAGATCGCCGACGCCGTCGAGGACGAAGACCCCAAGTACACCAAGATCGCGATGGACCTGCTCGCGTACATCGCCGGCCAGCAAGGCGACCACACGCGAGCGCTCGCGCTACGACAGCAGGCGGTCGAGCTCGCGACACGCACGTGGGGCGAAGACAGCGCGCTGACGGCCGACTCGCTGTCGGGGGTGGGCTCCAAGCTCCTCGACCTCGGGCGCGCGGCCGAAGGGGTCGAGGCGCTGCAAAGGGCCACCGCGATCCTCGACGTCAAAGACCCCGACGGCTCCACCACCGCGACCGCATGGTTCGCCCTCGCCTACGGCTACCACGACCTGTCGGATTTCGAGGCCGCCAAGGATGCGGCACAGCGGGCACGCCGCATCCACGACAAGCGGGGCGACTCGGCCGCAGTCGCCGAAGTCGACGCGTGGCTCGCCGCACCGAAATGACGAGCTACTTGCCTCCGGCGGCCTTGAGGTCGACCTCGAGCGCGGACCAGTGCAGGTGCATGATCTTGTACTCGCCCTCGACGAGCTGCACGCCGAACGTCACCGAACCCGAGCTCTGCTGCTGGCCGCCCTTGAGGTAGGTGACCTGGTACTCGATCGGCAGCGTGACCACGGCGACCGACTTGTCGACGCCGTAGATCGTGGTCGCCTCGCCCGACCAGATCTCGAACTCCTCGTAGCGATTGAGGGTGGGCGACAGGATGTTCTGCCGGTAGTCACGCCATGGGCCGCGGTCCTTGCCGGACTCGAAGACGACCGCGCGCGAGTCGACGAGCGCGGCCGCCTTGTCGAGCTCGGCCTCGGACACCGCGCGCACGTACGCGCGAGCCACGTCCTCCGGTGTCTGATCGGGCAGGTCGAACTGAAACGGCTTGGGCTCGGGACACTTGGGGGGGGTCGGCGGCTTGCCGCACGCGGCCACCGTCAACAGCAACGCGGGCGCGATCGTTCGTCGCATCGCGCACAAGGTACCAGCGAAGCCGCTGGGTTCGAAGGGGTCCGGCGTCGGCTCAGCCGCCGACGGGATAGCGGGCGAACAGACGCACTTCGTCGAAGTAGGCGTTGCAGTTGAAGCCGCCGACGTGGTTGCACAGCAGCTCCACGCGTAGGGCGGTGGTGTTCTGCGGCACCGACAGCACTTCCTCGTACGCCGTCCAGCCACCGGGGCTCGACCACGCGGACATGCCGTTGCCGAGATCGACCCCGCCCACGTCCAGGAATCGCACCCGTACCGCGCCCGGGTCGTCGTTGCTGCCGTAGGCCCTCGTCTGCGCCTGCACGACGAAGCCAAGGCCACCGGCGACGAGCGCCTCGGACGCGTCCGGGATCTGGACGATCTGATACAGCGCGACGACCGTATTCTGACCTTCCCCCGCGAAGAAGCATCGGCTGCCCGCGGCGGACAGCTCGGTGATCGAGGTCCAGTTGCCGCCGACCGCACTCCAGTTCGGCAGCTGGCCGCCGCCCTCCTCCGCGCCGCCGTTGAGCACGAGGTTGGGTCCGTCGCCCATCGCCCCCCCGGACACGTCGATCGCGGCCTGCCCGATCGTATGCTCCACCGTGATCGTTCGCAGGAAGCGACCGGGCAGACCGGCGCCGACCTGCAGCATCACTTGGCACGTCTGTCCGGACTCGAGCGTGTCGACACAGTCGCCGCCGACGCCGGGAAAGACACCGTCGCCGGCCCACGACAGGGGCGCGGGCAGCTCCATCGCGTCGATGCCCAGCACTGGGCCATCGCCCTGGTTGCGCAGCCCCAGCGCGAACTGATGGCCCATCGGCACGTCGCCGAGATCCATCGCCGGCGCCGATGCGAACGTCAGATCCCCGATCGTCTCGCCGTTGGTCACCGAACCCGCCGCCGTCACGCTCGTGGCATCTGCACCCGAGGTCGACGTGTCGTCGGCACTGGCATCGCCATCGCCCTCGGTCGTCGCGGGATCGGTCTCGGCATCGCCGTCGGCTTCGCCTTCGCCGAGGCCTGCTCCGCTTCCACCCGCTGCCCCGAAGGTACACGCGCTGGCCGCGAGCAGCGCGGCGGCCCAGCCCCTCGCGCGAGGTTCCACGCTCACATGATACCAGCCTGGCGGGTTGCCGGGTCCCGACCCACGCCCTATGCTGCCGGCCCTCACGACGCAGAATTGACGCCATGGCCGAATCCAATCACAGCAAAGTGCTCATTTTGGGAGCTGGCCCCGCCGGATACACGGCGGCGCTGTACACGGCGCGCGCCGAGCTGTCGCCGGTGATGCTGGCGGGTCCGGAACCAGGCGGACAGCTGACCACCACGACCGACGTCGAGAACTACCCCGGCTACCCCAAGGGCATCTCCGGTCCCGAGATGATGGAGGAGTTCCGGGAGCAGGCCGAGCGATTCGGCACCAAGGTGATCTACGACGTGGCTCGCAAGGTCGACTTCAGCAAGCGACCGTTCACCGTCGTGGCCGACGAGGGCACGTTCACCGCCGACGCGATCATCATCGCGACCGGTGCGTCGGCCAAGTACCTGGGACTGCCGAGCGAGCAACGGCTGCGCAACAAGGGCGTGACCGCCTGCGCGACTTGTGACGGCGCCTTCTACCGCGGCCAGGACGTGGTCGTGATCGGCGGCGGCGACACGGCGATGGAAGAGGCGATGTTTCTGACCCGCATGTGCCGGTCGGTGCACCTGATCCACCGCCGCGACGAGTTCCGCGCCAGCAAGGTGATGCAGCGGCGCGTCTTCGACAACGACAAGATCACGATCCACTGGAATCGCTCGGTGAAGGAAGTGCTGGGCGTCGACGGTGTCGAAGGCGTCTTGCTCGAGGACACCACGGGCGGCCCCGACGAGAAGCTCGACGTCACCGGCGTGTTCCTGGCGATCGGCCACCAGCCCAACAGCCAGCCGTTCGAAGGCGCGCTCGACATGGACGACGCGGGCTACATCAAGGTCGCCAAGCCGGGCAGCTCGTACACGAACGTCGAAGGCGTGTTCGTGTGCGGCGACGTGGCCGACAAGGTGTATCGGCAAGCGGTCACGGCGGCGGGAACCGGCTGCATGGCGGCCATCGACGCCGAGCGCTGGCTCGCCGAGCACGAGTAGGCGCTACTCGTCCGGCGCCTTGGCCTGCGCCTCTTCGAGGTGCAGCGGGATCTCTTGCGTGTTCGGGTCGGCCGCGGCGCTCGCGAGATCGATGTAGTGGTGGATGAAGCCGCAGCTGCCGCATACCTTCGCCTGCACCGGCGCCGAGTTGGTGAACCCGCCCGCCGGGTCCCCGAACCGCAGCGTGCTCATGCGCAGCGGCATCGGATTGCGATTGTTGTTGCCCGCGAACACCGCCACGGGGAGCAACGAGCCCCCGCACGACGGGCACACGCCGGCCGTCCGCGAGCGCTGTTGCTCCCGTCGCTCGGCCCGGGCATCGACGAGCTGTGACTTGACCCCGTCGAGCTCCCGGCGGAGCTTCTGGTTTTCCTGCTCGAGCTCCGACAGCTGCATTTGCAGCGCTTGGCGGTCGTCGCGGTAGGCCAACGTCTCGTCAGGGTAGCATTCGGAACGTCGCCATGAGGTACCAGGCTCGCCAGTGCACCGACGACACGTGCCGCCTTCGGTTCCCCGTGGCCGAGGGTAGCGAGCTGGGTCGAACGTGCCCGCGCTGCGGCAAGCCGACCACCGACGTGGACGAGCCGTGGAGCACGCCGGCGGCACCGGGTCCCGAGGACCGCGCGGGGCCGCGCCTTCGCGTCCTCATCGACAACGTTCGCAGCCTTCGCAACGTCGGGTCGATCTTTCGCACGGCCGACGGTGCGGGGGTGGAGCACGTCTACCTCGGTGGCATCACTGCCACCCCCGACCACCCCAAGCTCGCCAAGACCGCCCTGGGCGCAGAGCGCACCGTGCCGTGGACCCACGGGCGAGATCCCGTCGCGCTCGCGGCCGAGCTCGCCGCGAGTGGGCACCGCTTGTGGGCGATGGAGGGCGGCACCGACTCGGCCAATCTGCTCGACCCCGACGTGCTCGGGCAGGCGGTCCCCGGCCCCGTCGTGCTCGTGCTCGGCCACGAGGTGTCGGGCGTCGATCCGCGGATCCTTCGGCACTGCGAGCGGACCGTGCATTTGCCGATGGCGGGACACAAGACCTCGCTCAACGTCTCGGTCGCGTTCGCGGTGGCGGCCTACGCGATCCGCTGCCTGTCGCGCCCCCTCGCGATCGCCGATTAATTGCCCTGCCTGGGGTCGCGTGCCAGCGTGCCCCCCGATGGACGAACCTGCGTCCCGGCTCCCGGAGCCCGAATCCGAGCCCAGCGCGCCCGAGTTCGCGTCCAAGGCCCGACGCGTCGGCGGCGGGTTGCGTACGGTCGGTGGATTTCTGCGCCGCAATGCGTACCTGGGCGTCGCCGCGGCGGCGCTGTTGGTGATCACGAACGCGGTCGACTTCACGCCGCCCGACCAAGTTCGCGTGGGCCCGGCCAACGTCGCGCAGCTGGTCGGCGACGCACCGCCGCAAGAGTTCGCGCACCACCTGTCCAATCCGCAGGCCGCTCAGGTGCGCGCGACGTTGCGGATGTACCCGGACAACCAGATGCAAGTCGGGGCGCCCGACCCAGAGGTCGACAAGCAGGGCAAGCTGCTGTCGCAGCCGGTCGTGACCACGCTGCTGGGCATGAACGCCACGGTCGAGCAGACGATCCGCCTCGAAGACGGCGACCTCGAGATCGATCTGGCCCTCAACGCCACGCCACGTTTGGGGCCGGCCCCGAGCCGCAAGGCGCCGCCGCCGGTCGTGCTCGAGCACGACCTGTCGGTCACGAGTCGACGCGCCGTCTGGTACAGCGGCAGCCGCACCCACCGGGTTCATCTCGACAGTCGTGGCTTCCTCGAGAAGGTCGAAGAAGACGGCTACCGTGTCGTCTTCACGGTCGACGAGCACCTGTTCAGCCTCGATCTCGAGGTTCGCCGCGCGTCGGGCCCCGTGACCGAGGCGCTGGCCAGCGGCACGTAGGCCGCGGCGCGTACGCGTATATGATGCGCGGCACGATGAAGCGCGTGCTGCTGCTGTCCGCCGTGTGTCTGGCCGGCTGTCCCGAGGTGGGTCGCGGACCCGCCGAGAACTCGCCGCCGGCCAAGGCCGATCCTGCGCCCGCGAAGGCCGACAGCCCGACGCAGGCCGACACCCCGCCGAGCAAGGCAGATCCCGCGCCGGCGAAGGCGGACGCTCCGGCGGATGCGAGCTTGGGGTCGGTGCTCGAGGACGCGCCGCTTCCGTTGGCGTCGATGCTCGGCGCCGACCCGAAGACCGCCGAGTCCCACCTCGGACCGGTGCAGGGCAAAGGCGGACAGCGGAAGTCGTGCGTGCGCTTCGTACCGGATCGAGCTTTTTTCGAGTGCGCCCACGCGTGGCAGCGTTACGCCGACAAGACCGGACACTTCGAGACGATCGAGATGCTCTACGAAGACGGCCAGGCCGCCTCGATCGTCTTCGAGGGCCTGCGGGGCGACGACGCGTTCTCGCCGGAGGCCGCACTTCAAAAGGTGGGGCTGAAGCTGCCCGGCAAGCCAACCGAGAGTGCGCCCACCGAAGAGGTCAAGCGTTGGTCGTGGTTCAACTCGGAGGCGCGCCTTCTGATCGGCGGGCGTCAGTATCGGGTGGAGGTGTCCAACATCGGGGGCGACTGGGACAAGACGCGCGTGGACGTGATCCTCAACGACCCGCTGACCGATGCCCAGAAGGCGAAGATCCTCGCGACCCCCGCCGCCGACGGCAACGGCGGCGGCGCTGAAGGCTCACCCGAATAGCTGCGCGAACGGGACGTTCCAGCCCAGCCGACACCGGCGCTCGAGCACGTCGTAGGCGCTGTGCGCCAAGCCTTGGTGGATCCCGAGCGCGAGCTGGCCCTCCCCGCGCTCGAGCCGCTTGTTGTTCGCGTACAGCTCGTACGAGCAACCGCCCGGCACGTCGGCGACGCACAGTCGGATGGCCCGCACATCGTCCTTCTTCATCAACTGGGCGGCGATCATTCGGCCGGGAGAAAAGCCCACGCCGAGGCCAACGTACGCGGCCACGCCCACCGCCGCGAGCGCGCGAGACATCTGTGGGTCGTTGTCGCTGTAGCGAAAGTCGTACGCCGCCACGTTGCCTTGCAACATCTGTCGACCGATCGGGGGACCGAGGAAGTTGGCGAGGCAGAACGCGAGGTCGTCGGCCGACATCGCGGACATCAATGCGTGGCCATAGCCGGCGCAGCCGCTCACCATCGTGCGGTGCGCGAGCTGGACACGATGAACGAGATCGAGGGCGGTCGCACCGTCCATCCGTCCCTCGCGCGCCGCTTGGTCGAGGCTGTGCAGCATCACCCCCGCGCGGGCGTCGGGGTACCAGAGCCCGGCGTTGGCCGCCTGCGCACCGGCGGGGTCGTCGGCGCCGGCGACGGGCAACGGGATCGGCGGCTCGGCGCGCTGGCCCAGCGGGATCTGGGACAGCGCGTGGAAGAAGTCCGTGGCGCCCTTGTATTCCACCGACAAGCGCGACAGATCCGAAACGCCGCGTGGTCCGTGCACCTCGAGCTTGACCGCGAGTGCGCCGCGCTTGGCTTCGACGCGATGCACTTCGTCGTGATGGACGCCGACGGCCACGTCGTTGAGCTCACCCTTGGCCGTCATCCAGCCCGAGAAGATCGTGCGGCGGTTCGTGACGATCGTCGCGGTCCGCTGGTCGTATCCGCGATGACTCTCGAAGCTCGCGACGCCGGCGAGGAGGCACTCACCGCTGGTGAGATCGAGGCCGATCCCGGCGTACGCGGTCGCGCGCGCGCCGATCTCGGCGGCGTGCGGACCGAGCGCGACGGTCAGCCCGGTATCCACCATACCGGCGGGCCGATGCCGCGGCGGAAAGTGTTGCTGAACGATCTGCCGGAGCATGAGGGACGGTCCTTCTTCGTCGCGCCCGGGGATCGACCCGAGCGCCGGAGGGACGGTCGCGCTGGCGTGCGGTTGCACGTCGACGGCAACGACTCGAGGCCAGTCGCTGTCGCGCGCCTTTGGTTCGGGTCGACCGGACGGGCCGAACGCCTCTCGCGATGTGCGGCTACAGGCCGCCGGTCGGCGACGGGCTCGAGGGCGTGGGCGACGGGCCGGGCTGACGCAGCAGCTGTCGGACCATGCGCACGACCGACTTCACCACGGGGTGTCCCTTGATGAAGACCACGCCGACGACGTGCTTGTCATCGCCGGAGACGAGGACCGCGTGGTCACCGATGAGCGCCCGCACCGAGGGCTCATTGGCGATCGACCGCAGCTTGACCACGGCCATCACCCTCTCCTTCCACGTGTCGTCGCCGACCCACGACGGGTCGCCGCTCTGCGCTTGCTCCGCAGTCATGTCGAGAACCGCCACGATGCCGTCGTGACGCAGAACGCGCTCAATTCGATTCATTGCCATCAGCTCGACCTCGGACCGGGCGACCGAGCGCAATGCCCGGCGACGCGTAGGTTGTACATAACCGTCTGGGGCGCGTCAAACACGCCGAACGGCGAAAAGGCGGGAAATGGCCCGATACCGACGTTCTACGGCCCAAAGCGTGCTTTGCGGAACGGCCAAAATTTTGGCGGGAGCGGCGCGTCAGCGTCGTTTGCGCCGTGCGCATGGAGCGCGAAAGCCATGGGCCCAAGGGGGTTTGATCGCTATGGTCCCCCGGTGCGCGCACTGGCCCTCGCGTTGTTGGTCGGCGCGGCGTGTCGTGGCGACGCGCCGGACGCCGAACAAGCGTCGCCAGCCCGCGCTCCCTCCGCGCCCGACCCCGTGGTGCTCGCGCCCTCCACCGATCCCAGCGGTGCGTTGGTCGTCCACCACGGCGCGCAGCTGTCGACCGTGGACCTGTCGCAGACGCAGGCGTTGGACCTCGCCGTGTCCGAGTCCGACCAAGTCGGCGTGCTCGGCGAGCTCGATGCGGCGACGACGTGCGACGACATCGATCTGCTGGCGCTGGCCGAGCGCGCGCCGGCGCTGACGCGACTGCGAATCTCCGGATGCCCGAGCTCGATTCATGCGGGCCTGAGCGCGTTCGGCTCGCGACTGAAGGAGCTGACGCTGGCCGAGCTCGAGCTCGACGCCGTGACGATCGGCAACCTCAGTCAGCTGACCGGACTGCAGTCGCTGACGCTGCGCCGCGTGACGATGGGGACCGACAGTCTCAAGCCGCTGCGCGACGTTCCGCTCACGACCGTGGTGCTGCAGGACCTCGCCAAGGACTCGGACCTGTCGATGATGCTCGACCTGTGGCCCAAGACGTTGCAGCACGTGACGCTCGAGGGCGAGTGGGCCGGCCACAACGCGATGCTGACGCTGGCGCGGGCCGATGCCCTCGAGACCCTGCAGCTGCGCGGGACTCGGATCGCCAACTTCTCGCTCAATCAGATCAAGGGGCTCGAGCACCTGCGCGAGCTGACGCTCGAAGGTGGCTCGTTCAACGACAATACGCCGATCCTGTTTCGAGACCTGCCGATCGAACGCTTCGTGTGCACGTGCCGGCGCTTCGGCGACACCGGGATCAAGTCGCTGCGACACTCGGCGAACATCCGGCACCTCGAGCTGCGAGAGACGCAGGTGACCGGCGAAGGTCTCGAGGCGATCGGCAAGCTCGACGAGCTCGAGGAGCTGGTGCTGCTCGACCGTGACATCGGTGCGGCGGGCTTTTCCAACCTGGCCGTGCTGCCGAAGCTGCGGCGGCTGGCGCTCAGCGGCCCGATCGAAGACCCGAAGCTGACCAAGCTCGGGCTGCTGGTCCACCTGCAAGAGCTCGACCTCGACATGCCCGACATCGTCGACGGGGCGGCCGAGGAGATCGCCAAGCTCACCTCGCTGACCTCGCTGAACCTGGCCGACACCCAGCTGTCGGATGTGGGGCTGGCGCGATTTTCGACGTTGACCCAGCTGCAGGAGCTGTACCTGGACGGGACTCGGGTCACGCGGGACGGGCTGACGTCCGTGGCCGCGCTCGCGCAGCTGCGGGTCCTGAGCCTGGATCGCACCGACGTGGTCGACGCCGGGATCGAAGCGCTGGCCGGCCATCCGGCCCTCGAGGAGCTTCGACTCGACGGCACGCTCGTCACGGACAAGACGGTCGAGACGCTGCTGTCGATGCCGCAGCTGCGGCGCGTGAGCCTGGCGCGAACGGTGGTGAGCCATGCCGGGGTCGGCAGGCTGCGCGAGCACCCACAGGCGGTCGCGCTCAACATCGACGACATTCGCGGCTGAGGCCCGCCCCGAACGCCGGCGGCGGGGTCGGGTCGGTGTGCGCTTGTCCTACCCCCGCTGGGCCACGACTCGGGCACGGGTTTGTCGACCGAAGCTTCGGCGCCCACGGGCGACGCGGTATGCTGTCGGCGCGGTGCGGGTTGCTTGGATCTTGTCGCTTGCCTCGATGACGGGGCTCGCCGCGTGTGCAGGCGGAGCCGAAGTCGAAGGCACGAGCACCGCGACCACCGGCTTGAGCGGTCCGCCGATGGACTCGACCGCGACCACGCCGCTGACGACGGGCGCGAGCGTGGACCCGACCGGAGGCGCGGATGGATCCGGTTCCGACACGGCAGACACCGGAGATCTGCCGCCGCCGCCGTCGGAGTGTGTCGACCTGGACGGTGACGGCTACGGCAGCGACTGCGACGCGGGTCCGGACTGCGACGACGACAACGCCGGCGCGTGGACGGAAGCAGGGTGTGCGTCGTGCGTGGATGCAGACGGTGACGGCTGGTGGGTGGGCTGCGATGCGTTCCCCGACGGCGTCAACGGGCCCGACTGCGACGACACCGACGGGTGCAACTGGACCGAAGCGGGTTGTGCCAACTGCGTCGACAGTGACGGCGACGACTTTTGGACCAACTGCGACATCTACGGCGACTGTGCGCCGGGTCCGGACTGCGACGACAACAACGACACCGTGCAGGGCGACGACTCGACGGAGCTGTGCAACGGCGTGGCGGAGAACTGCGCGGGCTTCATCGACCCGTACGACCCGGACGCGATGTGCCCCCCGATGGGCGTCACTGCACCGAACGTCGGGGAGTGGGCGTGCATACCTCCGGCGCCGGGCGTCGACGGCTGCACGATCGCCGAGTGCGAGCCGGAGCAGCACGACCTCGATGCCGACTACACGACGGGGTGCGAGTGCTTGGGGCAGCCGCCCTCGAATCAGGGTCTGACGTGCGGCATGGCGATCGACATCGGGGATATCCCCGACGACGGCGAGGTGGCGCTGGTGACGGGCAACGTGCTGCCGGTCGATCGCGACGTCTGGTACAGGTTCAGAGCCGTCGACGGAGCCGACAACGGCTGCGACAACTACCATGTCCGGGTTCGATTCCTGAGCAACCCGGGCGGTCAGTTCGCGTTCCAGGTCGCGCGCGGCGGCTGCGACCAAGTGCCCGCCCCGGGAACCGACTGCACCACCGACTGGTCTTGGGCGACCGACTTCCGCGCCACGATCAACAACGTCCTCGCGGGTGAGTGTCCGTGCACGCTTGCGAACCCTCCCGCAACGGACCTCAGTCCCTGCCAGGACAACACGGCCGACTACTTCGTCCGCGTGATCCGAGACCCTGCGTACGTCGGCGACATGAGCTGCGCGGGCTATCAGATCGAGATCAGCAACGGCCTGTACGACACGATGTAGCCAGCCCTCTCGGGCCAGATGGGGCCTTGGGCCAGGGGGGCTGGGGGCCTGGGGGCCCTGGGGGCCGGACAGGGGGTCTCCGACTTGCATAGGGAGTGTCGTGTCCGTCCCGCAGGTTCGATGGGCCCTCGGGGGCAGTCGATCGGCGGCTCACTTCGCGTCTGCGAAGCAAGATCAGCGACTCGTCGGGACCTGAGTCGACGAGAACCAAAGCCGGCGCGCGAGGGCACGTCCGTGGCCTCGCGCAGCAGGGGAT
>CALBMM010000139.1 GCA_937896535.1 uncultured Pseudomonadota bacterium | reverse complement strand
GGGGGAAGACCAATGTCGTCACGCACTGAGAGGTTCGCCGCACTCGCCTTCGCCGCCACCGCGATCACCGGGTGCACCTCGGAGCTCGTCCTGCCCTACGCCAAGGCACCGGCGCCGGTCGACATCATCATCCACGACGACGGCACCGACCTCGACGCCGACGGCTACCTCGGCATCGTCGTGGCCGGTCGCAGCATCGACATCGTCGCGCCCGAGGCCGGGACCGTCGAGCAGCTCCACGTCGACCTCGGCGACTTCGTGTCGGTCAACTCGCTCCTCGCCAAGATCGACGCGCCGGACCTGTACCACGAGGTCAAGCGCGCCGAGGCCCAGGCGAAGGCCCAGCGCGCCGCCGCGGCACAGTACGGCGCGACCGCTCGCCAGGCCCGCCGCCGCGCCAAGGTCGACGCTCGCCTCGCCGAGCAGGGCTACGTGTCGTCGGAGACCGTGGTCGAGAGCCAGGCCAGCGGCGCGTCCGCCAGTGCGGCCATCGGTGCCGCGGCCAAGCAGGCCCAGGTGCACGTCGCCTCGGTCGAGCACCTGCAGGAGCGGATCGCCAGCACCTCGATGACGGCGCCGTTCACCGGACGCGTCGCCGCGACCTACGTCGACGAAGGTGCCACGGTACTGGCCGGCAGCCGCATGCTGCGGCTGGTCGACGAGGAAGCGATCGAAGTTCGGTTCGCCGTCCCCGAGACCCAAGCGTCGCATCTGCAAGTCGGCGCGGTCCTCAAGCTGTGCGCCGACGGCATCTCCGAGGTCGCCAACGCCAACGTGTCCCGCATCTCCCCCGAGGTGGACGCCTCGTCGGGCATGGTGTTCTTCGAGGCCACCATCGACCCCAACCAGGGTCAGTGGCTGCGCAGCGGCACGCGCGTCCGCGTGCACGCCACCGCCGTGGAGGCGTGTTGAGCCCGCGACGACGCCGGCTCAGTTCGGCACGAAGCGCGCCACCTCGATCTCGATGTTGAGCGGGTCCGACCCGTCGACGACGCGCTCGTACGCGAAGCTCGGGTAGCCCTCGGGCGAAAACAGCACCGCTTGCGGGTTCTGGTAGTCGTCGAGGGTGTCCTGCGGCGAGATGCGCACGCTCGGCGCGAACGTCTGTCCATCCTCGGAGACCGACATATAGAGGATGGCCTGGCCGTCGATGCGGGCCTGCGAGAAGACGAGCACGCGACCCCATGCGTCCATCCCGACGCTCGGGAAGCGCTCGTCGAGATTGGCGGTGTCGGTGACCTGCACCGGGGTGCCGAAGACGTGGTCGGTCGTCGACGCGTAGAACACGTCGTCGCACGCGGTCGCACCGCAGTCACTGTCCTGGATCCACACCAGGTGCACGTTGCCGTCCGCTCCCGCCGCCATCGAGGGCGACAGGATGCCGGTCGTGGTGCCCGACAGCGTGTCGTCGTCCCAGTCGCCGCTGCGGTCGGTACCGTGGATCAACACGCCCACGCCCCCGTCGGTGCACTTGGCGATCACGTGGCCCGTGCCGTCGCCGGCCGCGGCCGCGGTGAGGTCGGTGCAGTTGGCTTGCGCGGGCGTGACCAGCGACGTCTGCCCGGCCGGGTCGTTGTCGGCGGTCATTTCGACCACGAACACGCCCGGGGTGGCCGACGGCCCGAGCGGGTCGACCTGCTCGGCCGAGGTGTAGGCGATGAACAGCTGCCCGCCGCCGCGGTGCCCGATGGCCGGCTCGCTCTCGTTGTGCGGCGTCGGCACGTCGAAGGCGTCGGTCAAATTGCGCGGGGTGGTCCAGCCGCCCGGCGTCGCGGTCGCGAAGAACAAGTCACGGTCGCCGTCGATCTCGATCTGGCCCATCCACACCAGATACGCCAGCTCGCCGCCGGCCATCGAAGGGAACGTGTGCTGGCGGTCGGCGTTGGTCAGCGGCGAGACCGACCACTGATCGCCGCTCTCGATGGCCGCGAACATGTTGAGCAGACCGATGTCGTCGAGTGCGGTCTCGGCCCAACCGAGGACTTCCGTACCGTCGTCGAGGCGCGTCCGCGTGGGGTGCAGCGACATCGCCTGCGTGCTCGAGACGTTCTCGAACTCCCACGTGCCGTCGCCGAGATCCGGTGGCAGCAGCTCGCCGGTCGATCCGCCGCTCGAGTCGGCGCCGCTTCCGTCGGCCGTGTCCATGCCCGAGGTCGCGGAGCCGGCATCGTCGTCGGGGCCGGAGGAGGACGGAGGATCGTCGGTCGTGGCGCCGCCGACCGTCGCGAGCATGGGCTGCATGCCCGAGTCTCCGCCGCCGGCACAGGCGCAGGCGCAGGCGGTGACGGTGAGCAGAGCCAGTCGGGCGGGCGGGGTCGACCGCATTCGGCGACGATAGCACTGCGCGTGGGATGGTGGCAGCGGGGCGACGCGGCGCGGGGGTGGGCTCGGGAACGGGCATGGAGTCGAGCCCCTCGGGGGCTCGGCTAGGGCGCCGCGTTCGCGGTCGTACCGCTCACACTCGGCTCGGGCTGCAGCGTGAGGTCGGCGACGAGGTTGCTCAGCTCGATACGCGCCGTCAGCTGCTTGGTCTGCAGCTCCGTGACGGCGATCGTCACGTCGTCGAGGTCGTCGCTCACCGACTTCATGCGCTTGGCCAGATGGGCCGACAGGGACTGGGCCTTGCTCACTTTGCGTAGCGTCACCAGCTGAACGTTCAGCTCTTGGACCCGCTCCCGCAGCACGTCCATTTGCTCCTGCTGGGTGACCAGCTCGTCGTCGAGGTCGCGCAGGTGACGATGCGCGGCGAGCACCTTGCGCAGCTGCGCCGCGAGCTCCGGTTCGACCTCGCCCGCGTCGAGGTACACCTCCACCGAACGGAAGCCCTCCCAGGATCTCAGATCGATCGACGTCGTGATCGGCATCGCCTCGGCCAGGGTCAACGTCGCCCGCTTGCCGGGGCCGACCTCGACCGGCACGAGGTAGTCGTCGCCGAGCTGCTCGACGTCCGCCGGAGGGTCCTGCAGCTCCCATCCCGAGGGCACCGCGTGGCGCACGTAGATCGTCGCCGTCTGGGTTCCGCGGTTGTCGATCTCGAGCGTCGTGCTGCGGATCCGCTTGGTCTGCGTCGTCGCGATGCCTCGCTCGACCTTGACCAGCTTCTGGATCTCCTCCTTGGTGTCGACCTTCGGCCGAACCTTCAGCGTGCGGTCGAGGGCGTACGGCACCAACGCCGTCGCCCGCGGTGGGATCGGCTCGGTGAGACCCTCGCCGAGGAACTGGCCGTCGGCGTACACGGTCACCGGACCGGGATCGAGGGTGTTGTCGCTGGGGTTTTCGATGCGCACCGCGTTGAACGCGAACTTCTTGGAGCCGCGCTCGGAGTCGGGGTCGTACACGTACACGCGCCGGGCGGCGGTCTTCTCGTCGAGCAGCGTCACCATCGCGGAGTGGCCCGCCTCGAGGGTGATCGGATCGGCGGCCACGAAGTGCGCCGAGCCCTGGGGCGAGCCGTCGTCGCCGCCCTCGCTCGCAGCCTGGGTCGCGGTGGGCACGTCGTCGACCGCCACCACGCGAATGGCCTGCGACGGGTCGGTCACCACGCCGCCACCATCGATCACGTCGATGCGGTCGGTCGCGATGCCGCGCGAGACCAGGGCTTCGCGCAACGTGTTGGCGCGCCGCAGGCCCGACTGCATCTGCGTGGTCTCGCCCGTCACCGCGTTGCCCTCGATGCGGATCCGCGTGCCCGAGGACTGCAGCTCCATCGCGAGTCGGTCGAGCGCGCCGACCGGCGCCGCGGCCCCCTGGACCTGTGCGCCCATCACCGGGTCCGCGACCGGGGCGCGGCTGTCCTTGTTGCGGCGCGCTCGACGGCGCTTGCCCGAAGTCTTGCCGTAGCTGCCCCCCACGGGGATGTTGCGGAACTCCTCCGCACTGACGGAGATGCCGGCCGAGTCCATCGAGGCCGTGCGCGACGACTCAACCACCGCCGTGAAGTCGCGCCCGCTCGGGACGACCTCGAGATCCTGCTCGGACAAGTTCGCGAGCACGCGCTGCTTTTCGCCCGCCACCGCGTAGGCGCTACCGCCCGTCGGTGGCGCCTGCGCGAGGCGGTTGCCGTGGTCGATCGTCTCGCGCTCGACCACGCGCACGCTGTGCAGGTCGTAGCGAAACGAGAGCGCCGAGGTCGACCCGACGCCGACCTTGACCTTGTCCCATGCCTCGCCCGACACGTTGTCGACGACGGCCCACGACTGCAGCCGCGCGGTGTTCTTGGCCCCGAGCACCACCCGATACGAAGGCTTCCACGCCGGACTCTCGGTCACGTAGGTGATCCGCACCTCGCGACGCCCCTTGGGCAGCTCGATCGTCATGTCCACGTACTGCCCGCTCGTCTCGCGCGGCGTCGCGTACGAGATCGCCAGCGGCGTCTCGTCGGCGACATCGACGACCGTCAGCGACTTGAGAAAATCGTCGACGCGGGCCCGTGGCACCTTCAGCGACAGCTCGCCATCGACGACGGCGTGGCGCTCGAAGTACGCGACACCGTTGCGGTAGACGACCACCTTGCCCAGGGGCGCGTCGGGGGACACGACGGGCGCCGGCTGGTGAGCGCAGCCGGAGGCGACGCCGGCCAGCGTGGCCATCAAGAACGTGAGTGCAAGTCTTCGCATGGCGGATCCCTGTGCTTGTCGCTCGCCAAACGCACGACGACTGCCCTCCTGACAGCCAGCCGAGCCCGTGGCGTCGCTGTCGTACGCACGAGCGTGGGGCCGGGTCTGACGAAATCGCCCTTTGCGACCACGCGCGGCCGCCGAGGGATGGTTTGGATCCGGGGGCTACTGCGCCTCGACGATGACCCCGACGTACGGCGGCGATCGGTCGAGGCTGCCGCCCACCGCGATCCGTCGTCCGTCGGAGAAACCGTAGACGGCGTGCAGCACGTGCAGCTCCGCCGTGGTCGGATCGGCGTTGAGCTGGTCGGTCCCCTCGAGCAGCAGCGCCGCCGAGCCGCGGTTGCCCACCAGGCTCGCGATGCCGTCGCGGTCCATCCATATCCCGTTGAGGCCGGGAATCTGGGCGATGTCGCTGCTCGTCCAGCTCGCACCGTCCCACCGCGCGACCGTGGCGGTCGAGCGCCCGCCCACGGCCACGACGTCGTCGGGCCCGGTCCCCCACAGGCTGATCAGATCGTTGTCGGTCCCCGAAGGGATCTGCGTCCACGCGGTACCGTCGTAGTGGACGATCACGCCGGCATCGCCCACGGCCCACACGTCGTCGCTGGCGGCCGCCCAGACCTTGAACAGTGCGGTGCTCGAGCGGTCCAGCGGCGGCATGGGCACGTCGGTCCACGCGGTGCCGTCCCAGTGCAGGATCACCCCGGTGCCTTCGAAGTCGAACGCGTCGCCGCCCACCGCCCACACGTCGGCCGAGGCGACGACGAACACGCCCCACAAGGGCACGTCGGTGGGCGAGGGCACCGTGGCGAACGTCTCGCCCTGAAGTCGCAGCGTGGCGCCGGCATTGCCCACCGCCCACGTCTCGCCCTCGGCACCGTGCACCCAGTTCAGCAACGGCGTGCCGTCGGGCAGCGAGTCCTGGGTCCACGCGGTGCCGTCGGAGTGCATCAACAGTCCGACGCCCGCGTCACCGACCGCCTCGACCTGGCCGCCCACGGTCCACACGTCGTCGGGACCGTCGCCCCACACGCTCAGCAACGCGCCCTGGTCCTCGCCGAGCTCGAGCGCCGGCAGCCAAGCCCCGTAGCCATGGTCCGCGTCGTCGGTCGTGGACCCGGATGGGTCGCCGCCCTCTCCGTCGACGCTCGATTCCGGGCAGCCCGCGAGCGCGACCGGCAGCATCGACCGCGCGAGCCATTTCGAGCGAAACATGCGCGGCGGACGATAGCAGGACGGCCCCACAGTGGCTATTTGAGCGCCGAGAACACCGTTCCGAAGGTCGACGCAATCCGCGGGACGCGGCCTCCGCGGGCGTTCGCGATTTTGTGACGCGATGGGTAGACCCGACCCACGAGGCGGTCCGTTCGGGCTCAGCACGATGATGATTCCCGCGACCGTGCTGCACCAAATGCGAACCTGCGTGGGCGTCGGCGCCCTGCTCGCCGGCGGCTGCGACCTCGCGCAGGCGAGTGAGGACGCGGACGCACCGCAGACCGCCGCCCCGACGGTCGCAGCGCGGGTCGTCCAAGAGCTGCCCGCCGCGCCGCCGAAGGGGCTCGCGAGCAAGGTCGCCACCGCGGTCGACGAGGCCAAGACCCGCGACGCCGACCCCGACGACGCGCGCGAGCCCGCCACCCCGCCCGAGCAAACCGCCCCGGAGCTCGAGCCGCTCGCGGGCTTCGCCGCCCCCGCCTCACCGCCCGAAGACGTGACCGAGTTCGTGCCCTTCGCCGCACCGAGCTCGGCCTTGCCGGCGCCCAAGCCTCGCCCCCACGTCAAGCGCAAGGTCGCGCACATCGCCGCCTCGGAGACGTCGCCGGTCGTGACGAGCCCGGGTTGGGGCGCCGATCCCTGCCCGCCCTGCGGCCGCGGTTGAGGCATCCTCGTCCGCGAGGCGCTCGTCCGCTCGATGGTGCACGTCGGCTTGTCGTTGATGTTCGAGGCCGGGTGGTCGCAAGCCACCCTGCCGGCGTTCGAGGCCGGGGAGATCGACGCGCTCGAGTACAGCTTCGACATGGGCTGGAGCGACGCCGGTCGCCCCGCGTGGGCCGATGCCCTGCTCTCGCACTTCGGCGATGCGGGGCGACTGTGGGGACACGGCGTGACGATGTCGCCGTTTTCGGTCGAGCCGGCGCAACGCGAAGATTGGCTGACACGGGCTCGCCTCGACTGCGCGCGCTGGAAGATGCGCGGTGTGTCCGAGCACGTCGGCTTCATGGAGGCCGGCGAGCTCGACGGCGGCGCGCCGCTGCCCGTGCCCTACGGACGCGGGGCCGTCACCACCGCGGTCCAGAGCCTGCGGGCGCTCGCCGACGCCGTCGGCGTGGCCGTGGGCTTGGAAAACCTCGCGCTCGCACTGTCGCCACGCGACGTGGACGACCAGGGCCCGATGCTCACGGAAATCCTCGACGCGGTCGACGGCTACCTCGTGCTCGACCTGCACAACCTTTGGTGCCAGGCGACCAACTTCGACACCGACGCCCACACCTTGCTGGCCACGTATCCGCTCGCGCGAGCGCGATGCATCCACGTCTCCGGCGGCAATTGGAGTGCCCCCGGCGACTTCGGACTGACCCGCTCGTTTCGCCGCGACACCCACGACCACGCCGTGCCGCGCCCCGTGCTCGACCTGCTCGACGACGCCTTGGCACGCTGCCCTGGCGTGGAGGTCGTCATCGTCGAGCGGCTCGGCCCCACCCTGGGCACGCCACGAGACCAGGCCGAGCTCCGCGCCGACGTGGCCGCGGTGCGCGAGATCGTGGAGGCGGCGCGTGGATGAGGCGACGCTCGCTCGCTACCAGCGAGCGTTGCTTTCGAGTCTGCGCGACGGTGACGATCCGGCGCGCGTGCGGGCCCGGCTGTCGGCCGATCCCGAGCTCGCCCCGCTCGCCGACTACATCGCCTCGCTCGACGACGACGCCCTGCGCGTGGCCCGACAGCTCGTCGCCAAGTGGGCCCGCCCCGGCGCCGAAGCCTGAATCGAGCCGGTCTCGCTAGCGGGCCGACTCGCCCACTTGGGCGGCGATCTCGTTCATCTTCTGCGCGAGCCGAACGTCGAGCCCGGTGACCCCGCCGGCCGTGTGCGTCCACAGCTGCACGTCGACGCGTCCGTACACGTTGTACCAGTTCGGGTGATGGTCCAGCTGCTCGCACACCAGCGCGGTCCTCATCATGAAGCCGATCGCTCGCGAGAAGTCGTCGAACACGAAGCGCCGGTGGAGCTGGCCATTGGACAGCTCCCACCCGGGCAGGTCCGCGAGCATCGCCTCGACACTTTCCTTGGGCAGACGCGCGTCACTCATGGGACGTAGCGTAGCCCTACTTCGGCGGGCGTGTCCGTGCCAGGCACTCAACCTCGTCGTGCGCGGCGAAGCAACGCATCAGCCCGGGGTGGTCGGCGATCGGATAGGTGTCGCGGAAGGCCATCCACCCCATCGCGGTGCACAGCGCGATCTCGGGAATCCCGAACCGGCGGTGGGGCGACACCCACACGTCGTCGACGCGCGCCTCGAGCCACGTCATGGCGGCCGCGGCGCGGGCGACCTGCTTGGCGACGTACGTGCCGTCCGCCGCCGCGATGCCGTCGCGCGTCAGATAAAAGACGTTGATGAGCGCATCGAGTGCGCCGTCGATCACGGTGAGCACGTTGGCGGTCTCGACATCGGTCGGCTCGACCGGTGCGAGCGTCTCGCCACCGTGCTGGCGCACGAGCAGGTCCACGATGACGCGGGAGTCGTAGACGACCTGCCCGCCCACCTTCGCCGCCGGAACCTTCCACAGCGGGTGCATCGCGCGAAGCTGCGCCTGCCCCTCGTCGGTGAACGTGTCGACGAGCTCGACCGGAATCGACAGCGCGTGAGCGACGGCGCGCACACGACGGACGTAGGGAGAGGTCACGGTTCCCAGCAGCTGCACGGTCATCGTCGGCACGTTCGCACGACGCCTCGCCGGATGCGACAGGGCCCCGCGGCCCGCGCATGGCGCCGTGCGGCGGGTTGTGCTCCCATGCACGGGCCATGAACGAAGCCCGCCTGCAACGGTATCGCGACGCGCTCTCGGGCAAGACCGTGCTCGTCACCGGCAGCTCCCGGGGGATCGGCGCCGAGACGGCACGGGTGGCCGCGCGCGCCGGCGCCACGGTCTTGCTCGTGGCCCGCGACGCCGAAGCCCTCGGCGCCGTCGCCGAGCAGATCCGGGCCGAGGGCGGCACGGCCGTGGTCTACGCGACCGACCTGTCGGACTTCGCGGCGATCGACGAGCTGGCGGCGCGCGTGCTGGCCGAGCACGGCGGGGTGGACGTGCTGATCCACAACGCGGCGCGGTCGATCCGGCGGCTGCTCGCGGACTCGCTCGATCGCTTCCACGACTTCGAGCGCACGATGCAGCTCAACTACTTCGCGGCCGTACGGCTCACGCTGCAGCTGCTGCCGGCCTTGCGCGAGCGAGGCGGGCACGTGTGTCTGGTGCTGACGATGGGCGTGTTGATCCCGGGGCCCTACTTCGCCGCCTACCTGGCGAGCAAGGCGGCACTCGGGGCGTTCGGCGACAGCCTCGCGGCCGAGTTTCGGCACGAGGGCATCACCGTGTCGTCGATCTACCTGCCGTTGGTCAAGACGGAGATGATGGCGCCGACGCGCGACTACGCCAAACGCAACGACGTGTGGAGTCCGCGGCGCGCCGCGTACCACATGCTCGACACGGTCACGCGCGGCCGCCGTCGCGCGATCACGCCGGCCGGCCACTGGTTTGCGTTCTCCAACCTGTTTCGCCCGCGCTCGACCACCAAGGTGCTCAACATCCTGCGGCGCACCTTCCCGCCCAAGGGCACCCCCAGTCAGTACCCGCGACTGCGCCGCGTCCTCAAGAAGACGATCGGCGGCAGCCCGATCTAGCTGCCCACCGCCCCGATGCACATCGAGCTTCGCCCCGCCGAGTCCGACGACTTCGAGCGCCTGTTCGCGCTCAAGGAGACGTCGTATCGCGCCTACGTGGAGGCCCTGTGGGGTACGTGGGATCCCGCCGATCAGCGACAGCGGTTCCTCGAAGGGTTTCGCGATCCGGCGGTTCGCGTCGTCGAGCTCGACGGGCGCTTCGCCGGCACGCTGACCGTTCACGACGACGAGGACCCGGTGCAGGTCCTCGACATCGAGCTCGTCCCCGAAGCCCAGGGACGCGGCGTGGGCACCTGGTTGCTGGGCGAGATCATCGCCCGCGCCCGCGCCCGCGATCGCGACGTCGTCCTTCGCGTGCTGCAGCCCAATCCGGCCCGGCAGTGGTACGCCCGGCTCGGATTCGTCGCCGACGGGCAGACGCCGACCCATGTCCACATGCGGTGGTCCGGCGACGACGATGCTCGCCGCGCCCTCAAGCTCGCCCGCGAGCCGTGGACCGACCCCGCCCGCCGCAACGCCTGGCTGCACGACGTGTTCGCCGAGCAACCGCGCCCGTGGGTGCAGTGGCTGCAGTTCGTGGCCGGCCGCGCCGGGCTCGGTGACGGCGGCCGCATGCTCGAGCTCGGGTGCGAGACCGGCCGACGCCTCGCCGCGATGTCGCGTCGGGGATGGACGACCTGGGGGATCGAGCACGATCCCGCCCTACGCGAAGCCGCGATCCGACGACTGCCGCCGCGTCGGTCCGCCGACGGCGCGACGTCGCCGGCTGCCTTCGCCGAGCTCGGTGACGTCCCCACCGACGCCCCCCTGGACCTCGTCGCCTGCCTGGGCTCGACGTGGTCGCGCACTGTCGACGCCGCCGCGCGAGCCGAGCTCGCGACGCGCCTGCACGCCAGCTTGCGCCCCGCCGGCGTCCTCGCCATCGCCGGCGACAACTTCCCCTTCCGGCTGCGCAACTACGTCGAGCCGGTGCCGGTGACCCGCGCCGTGCTCGATGTGCACGTCTCGCAGATCCGCGACCACACGTTCGACTACCACGCCGCCGTGATGCGACAGCGCGACACCCTCGTGGTCGAGCATCGCGGCGAGTCCGTCGCGACCGCCACCGACGAGCGGACGTTCGCACTGCTGTCGGTGCCGCAGGTCGTCGCCGAGCTGCACGCGGCCGGATTCACCGACGTGGAGACGTTCACCGACGTCGACCGCACCAGCCGTGGCAAGTGTATCGGGCCCCGGATGCTCGTCACGGCGCGCCGCTGAGCTCGCCGCTCAGCAGCGCGCGCACGGCCCGTCGCAGCTGCCGCATCGCGGCGGGGACCTCGAGCCCGGCCGCGGCCGCCGTCGCGATCCAGCCGCGCTCGTCGAGGACGCGCGCTCGCACGATCGCCTGCGAGATCGGCGACAGCGTCTGCATCCTGTCCGGATCAGCGAGCACCAAGCGGCGCACGGCGACGGGGCACGACTCGAACGTGCGCGGACCGAACGCATAGCTGCGCGCGCGCGCGACCACCTCGGCATCGGTCCAAGGGGCCACGTCGGGCAGCTCCCACCGCATCGCCTCCACCAGGTCCGGATCGAGCAAGAGCTCGTCGTCCGCCGCCAACAGCCGCAGTTGCGTGTCGAGGACCCGGGCGAGCTCGTCGCGGAGATCGGCGACCAAGCGTCGACCCGCCTCCGACCCCGGGCGCAGCATCATCACCGCGGGCTCGCCGGTCCGCGTGCCCCGCGACGCGCTCACCCGCACGAGCGCGTAGCCCACGGACCTCCGAAACGCGAGCAGACCGGTCTCCGCACCGAAGACCGTGCCGAACACGTCGGCCTCGTAGTGCCGGTGCACGTGCTCGACCAGCGCCGTCGCGATCCCGCTGCGCCGCAGCGTCGGCGGCACTGCAATCCGAACGCTGCGCACGTACGCGAGCCCCCCGGCATCCGCCCGCCCCATGTGGGCCAGCAGCGCATCGGGCAGGGCGTGGGCCCGTAGGCGCGTGCGGCCGTCGGTCACGGCCTGCGCCAGCGCCGGCGGCAGACCGCCCTCCCGCGCGACGAGGGTGACCCCGACGACCCGGCCGTCGTCGAGCATCGCGTGAACGTCGAGGTTGGGCGCGTCGAGCATGCGGTGCAGATCGGTCGGCGTCGTGCGGTAGTGCGCGGCGACGAGCAGGCCGAACACCTCACGCAGTCGGGTCTCGTCGGCGGCGAGCGCGTCTCGATCGAGCCGGACCGGTCGCGGCGCGACGATCTGCACCGTCGACGGCGTGGTCGCATCGAGGACCAGTGCCTCGAACACCGCGCGCTCGAGCGGGTCGTCGGCGGCCCACCGGATCGGCGCGACGAGGCTGCGCTCGACGACGGACGGTCGCTGCGTTCGCAGCCACGGCACGAACCGCAGTGAGAAGCCCCGCCCCGTTCCCTCGTAGCCGTGCACCGTGGTCACGAACACGAGGTGCGCCTGCGGGTGCCGGGCGACGATCCGCCGCAGCACCGGTACCGGCACCTGCGCCGCCTCGTCGACGATCACGATCGCGCGCGAGACGTCGGCGCGCGACACCTCCAGCGCCGGCGTGAATCGGGGCCGGTCGGTGCCGAACCGCTCGATCTCGGCGACGGAGACCGCGGTCGGCCCGGTGATGCACACGCCCGCGCGGATCCCCGGATCCAGCCGTGCCAACGCGAGCCCGATCGCGCTCGACTTGCCGCGCCCACGATCGGCCGTGACCACCGTGCACGTCGGCGCCGACGTGTGCCATGCCTGCACGAGCGCATCGATCAGCGCCGTTTGCTCCGCGTTCGTCGCCGGGACATGCGTCGCGGGACTGGCCGGCCACGACCCCGTCCCGACCCGCTCGAGCGCGGCGAGCAGGCGTCGCGTCAGGCGTTCGCCGACCTTGGCGACGTCGTACGGATACGCGGTCAGCGGTGCCCGAGCCGCGACGGGCGTCGACGCCGTCGCGGGCCAAAGCCGCAGCAGCAACGATCCACCGCCGCGCACCAGGCCGTGCGCCTGTCCGATCACGTCGGCATCGATCCCGTCGTGCGCGTCGACGACGACCGCGTCGAAGCTGCGTCCGAGCTCGCGCGAGAGCCGTCGCGGTGCGACTGCGCGAAGCCGCGCTTCGTCCCCACCCGCGGAGACCCACAAGACGCGATCGGCCGACAGCCCGCGCAGCCCCGCGTGGGCACGAGCGGCCGTATCCGCACGATGCCCTCGCAGCACCACGCACCCGCGGTGGCCGGGCGACAGGAACGTTCGTTTCGACATCGACCCGCGCGCAGGTTCTCCGATCCCGCACCGAATGCCCAGCGCTCGATGGTGACGTCCCGGCGTGCATCGAATATCGTGAGGTCATGCCTTGGAGTGCACTGCGACACGCGACGATGGGAGTGCTGCTCGTGCTCGGCTGCGGTCCGGCCGCCCAGATGGCCGCCGACACCGAGTCCGAGACCGAGGACGGCAGCGGCACCGCCGGCAGCACCGACGACGGCTCGCCCACCACGACGCCTCCGCCGACGACGGATCCGACCGATCCGACCAACATGACCAACGCCGTCGACAGCTCCGGCGGCACCGATCCGGATCCGACGACCGGCGGGACGGGTCCCGCCGACAGCTCCGGCGACGGCCCCGACCCGGATACCGGTGGATGTCCGCCGGGCGGCGAGGGCTGCCTGTGCGACATCGGCTCGCTGTGCGACGACCCGCTCGTGTGCGTGGAGGGGATCTGCGTCGCAGAGCCCGCCTGCGCACCGATCGACATGGTCGACCACAGTCTCGAGGACGACGCGATCGAGCTCGCCGGTCTCGGGTGCGACGCGGCGGCGACCGAGCCGGCGCTCGGCACGATCGTCGGGCCCGAGGCGGACTGGTACTGGTTTGCCGGCAACGATGCCGGCTTTTGTCCCGAGCAGCCCGCCGCCGTCGTGACCGCCGACGTCCCGATCGACGTGTGCGTCTTCCTCGAATGCGCCAGCGGCGGCGACGTGCAGGACCTGACGTGCGGCCGGGCCTCCACGCCGCTCGACTCACCGCAGGGACGCCCCGGATGCTGCGGGGAATCGGCGGCGCTGATCGAGGGCTACGACTGCTCCGGCTTCGGAGGCAAGGACGCCAACGTCTACATCTCGCTGAGCTCCTCGGCGAAGATCTGCGCCGACTACGACCTCGACTACTCGTTTTAGAACCGGATCCTCGCGGTCACGCCGACCTCGGTGGCGCCGAGCGTCGGCGTCACCACGACGCGCCGCGGTCGCGGGCGATGGACCAGCAGCGAGATCCCGGACGCCACGAAGAACGGGGATGCCGCGAGCACCATCAGCCCCGCCCGTGCAACCTCGACCTGCCCGACCGTGTCCTCGAGCACCGCGAGCTCGGCCGAGGACACCTCTCCCGTCGTGCTCTCGAAGGCACGCGCGGCCGCGAGGCCGCGGCGGGCCCCGACGCCGAGCAGCGTCGCGCCGACGATCGCGCCGGTCAGGCCGATCGCGAGCGAGCTGGTGCCGAGCCCCACGGCCACCCGTCTGCGTCGGGCCAGCGCCCCGTCGGCCTGCTGCAGGACTTGGCCGAGCTCGCGAGCTCCGAACGCACCGAAGGCCGCCGCCCCGACGCTGAAGCCGATCGTCCCGAACAGTCGACCGCCGCGCACGCCGATGTCCTGCCCGTCGGGCACGGCGCACGTCATCACGTCGTTTTCGTCCTCGCAATCGGGGAGCAACGTCAGACGCGCCGTGATCGTGCTCGCGACCGCGAAGCCGAAGCCGAGCCCGAGCACGATCCCTGCATCCCGCGGTCGCGCGCGGCGGGGCTGATCCGGAAACGGGTCGCTGACGCCCTCCGGGCTCATGGACAGCGGCACGGGGGTGCGGTCGACGTGGACCTCGTTGGTCCCCGTCTGCGCGAGGACCTCCTCGCCGCTCATCGCGTCGATCTGCGCCGCGGTGGGTGCGTCGGCCTCCGAGACGCCGGCGCGAGCGCGGCTCGGCGAGAGGAGACCGATCGACACGGCGAGTGTCACGGCGAACCGAGCGACGACGAAAGTGGTGGTGCTGGTGGTGGTGGGTGTGCTGGTTTGTCGCAAGGATCGGGCGCTTTCCGTCGACGACACCGTGGTGTCGTCGATCGCTGACCCGTTCCCAACCTGGAGATACGGCGGCGACGCGTCGGAGTTCCCGAGATCGATCGACCAACGTCGATCGTCACGCTTGCGAGGGAAGCAGTCCTGCAAGATGCTGCGCCCCGATGCGAACCGCCACGAAGCGACTCGGCGTGACGATCGCCGTCGTCCTCGGCTGCGCTCCCTCCCCGGCCGCGACGATCCCCGCACTCGCCGAGCCGAATGCCGCCACCGTGCCGGCCCTCGGCGAGGATCCGCCCTTCGACCCGGCGGCGGCATGGGACGAGCTCGAGCGGCTGATGCGGGAGGCCTACGCGTACCTCGACCGCGACGACTTCGACGTCGAAGCCCAGCTTCGACACGCCCGCGCGCAGGCGATCGCGACCGACTCCCCGGAGGCCTTCCGCCGCGTCGTCCATCGCAGCACCTTCGCCTTCACCGACCCGCACTTCATCATCGGCCCCTTCGCCGACGACGATCCCAACATCTATCCCACCAGCTCCGACCTGGTCCTCACCCACGAGGGCGAGGCGTGGGTGGTCGCCGATGTCCGCCGAGAATCTGCCGCCGCCGACGCCGGCGTCCGGCCGGGCTGGCACCTCGTCGGCGTCGACGGTCGGACGCCAGCGGACGCGATCGCGGCGGTCTGGGAGGGCGCCGTGCTCGCTCGGACCCCGCGCCAGCAGGCGTACGCGATCACGCTCGCCGCCAACGGCCGCCGTGAGGGCACGCGGATCCTCGACTTCGATCTCGGTGGCGCGCGCCGGTCGGTCACGCTCGCCAATCCCCGCGAGCTCGCGCGAGACGTCGACGCACGGCCCGTGCTCACCGTGACGCGCGCCGGCGACGTCCCCGTGCTGCGTCCGGAGAACTCGCTCGGGAAGTACGACCTCATCGCCGCCTTCGACGAGGCCATCGCGGAGATCGGCGACGCGCCCGGGCTCGTGCTCGACCTGCGCAACACCCCCAGCGGAGGAAACACCGACGTCGCGCGCGCGATCATCGGACACTTCGTCACCACGACGCGCGCCTACCAGGTGCACGAGATTCCCGGGGTCGAGCGGGCAACGACCGTCCCGCGTCGCTTCGTCGAGCAAGTGCTGCCGCGTGCGCCGACGTTCTCGGGCAAGGTCGCGGTGCTCGGCGGACACTGGACCGGCAGCATGGGCGAAGGCCTCGTCATCGGCATGCACGCCGCGGCCGGGGCCAAGACGTTCGCGTCGGACATGGGTGACCTGCTGGGGGGCCTGTACAACTTCGACCTGAAGCACGCGCCGGCCCGCGTCGATCTCGGTGCAGAGCGGCTGCTGCACGTCGACGGTACGCCGCGGGAGGCGTTCGTGGCCGACGTGGCCCTCCCCTCGGCCGATCTCGCGGCCGATGGCTCGGACCCGGCACTCGCGGCCGCCCTCGCGTGGCTGCGCACACCGTCGAAGTAGTCGCTCGCGCGGCTGGCCCGCCCGTCGACAACGCGCGATGATCTGGGGGTGCGACGCCTTCCCCGCAACGTCTTGCGCCACGGCGCGTTCGGACTCGTCCTGGGCGCGTGTTCGGTCGACGACGTCGCCACGACAGGAGGCGACACGACCTCCACCGCGACGTCCTCCACGACGACCGCGACGGCGACCGATGCGGATGCGGATGCGTCGACGTCGACGAGCGCCGGCTCCGGCGACGCCGACGGCTCGACCACCGCGACCACGGGCTCGACCAGCGGTGTCGCCGACTCGACCTCCACCGGCGACGACACGACGGACGGCGACAGTACCTCGGGCGGCATGATCGGCTGCGAGCGGGACGACACCGACTGTCTGTGCAACGAAATCGACCCACCCGACCCGAACGGCAACGACGCCAACGGCGACGGCATCGACGGCCTGCTGGGGTGCTCCGTGTTCGTCAGCGCGAACCTGGGCAGCGAGGCGAACACGGGTCTTTCGCCCGACGATCCGGTCGCGTCCTTGGGCCTCGCGGTCGCGATCTCGCAATCGTTCGATCCGCCACGCGACGTGCTCGTCGCCGAGGGCACGTACGGCGAGACGGTCACCCTCGCGAGCGGCACGAGTCTGTACGGCGGCTACGACGAGACCGACTGGTCGCGCGCAATCAATCTCAACGAGACCACGATCGTCGGTGACACTGACCGCACGATCGTCGCCAGCTCGGTCACCGACGCCACGTTCGTCGATGGCTTTTCGATCTTCGGTCCGAACGCGGCGACGGCCGGCGGTACGACCTACGCCGTGTGGGTCCGCAACAGCCCTGGCGATCTGCTGACGATCGGCCACTGCGAGGTCACGGGTGGCATCGCCGGCGACGGCACCCACCAGCCCAATGGCGCCGACGGTGGCGACGGTGGCATGGGCGGCAACGCGGTCGACGGCGCGGCCGGAGCCTCGGGCGCGTCGGCGTGCGGCGCAATCGGAGGCGAAGGCGGGGTCGGCAGCGTCTGTCCGTCCGAAGACGGCGACGACGGCTCGGCGGGCGGCGACGCGAGCGTGGTCGGCACGGGCGGCCCGGCGGGGCTGAGCAACTGCGACGGCTGCTTCGACGGCGCCTCACCCGGTCAGGTCGGCACGGCCGGAGGTCCGGGCTCGTCGGGCGCCGCGGGCTCCGCTCCGATGTCGGCCAACGGGACCTTCGACATCAACGGATTCTGGATCGCCTCGTCGTCGACCTCCGGCACGGATGGCTTCAACGGTGGTGGCGGCGGAGGTGGCGGCGCGGGGGGCTTCGACTCCGACCCGTTCGGCTGCGACATCGCCGGCAACGAAGAGCCGTGCTCGGGCGGCGGTGGTGGTGGTGGCGCGGGGGGCTGCGGCGGCACCGGCGGGGCGGCCGGTGGCGCGGGCGGTGCCTCGTTCGCCTTCGTGCTCATCGACTCCGAGATCGTGGTGTCCAACACGATCGTCTTCTTGGGTGACGGTGGTGATGGTGGCGACGGCGGGGCCGGTGGCGACGGGGGCAACGGCGGAAGCGCCGGCAGCGGCTCGCCGCCGTGCGCGTGCACCAACTGCGGCGAAGAGCCCGAGCCCGGCGCCGACGGCATGCCCGGCGGAGCCGGCGGGGGTGGTGGTGGCGGCGCGGGCGGCTGCGCGGGACCGGCGATCGGCATCGCGACGGTCGGCGATGCCTCGGTCACGCAGATCGTCACGCTCATCCAAGACGGGACCGCGGGCTCGGCGGGCGCCGGGTCCACCGGCGGGACGTCGGGCGATGGCGCCACCTCGGGCGGCGACGCACCCGACGGCTGCGCCGCGTTCGTGGCCGAGACGCTGAGCTACCCGGCGATCCCCTGACGCCCGTCGCCCCGTTGCGCGCGTGGCTCGGGGCGGGCGGTCACAGTCGCCGCGGGGCGATCTTGCGGGTCGGCCCCGACGACAGCGCGTCGATCGCCTCGCGCAGCTTGTCGCGCAGCTCGATCGCATCGACGTCGGTCGGCTCGTTGGGCGGGACGAGTGCCTTCAGCTCGTCCTGCTCGAACAGCGCGTCGAGGATGCGCTTGCCGGTGGTCATCTTCGCCGGCCTCGCGAGATCGCCGACCGATACGACCGCGTAGCGATCGTCGTCGGTGAACGTGGGCACGGACTCGAGCTCGAGCCCCTTGAAGTCGAACTGCTGTGGGCGGTCGAAGACGACGTAGCCGAAGCCGAACTGGTCGGCGAAGGTGACGATCGCGGCGACCCCTTCCACGTCGTCGAGCCCTTCCACCTCGGCGTGGGCCTTGGCTTCGAGGTTCTCGAAGGTCTGCGCATCGGCCTCGAAGCCCTTCGCTTGCAGGAACGGCTCGGGGCTCGCGCTCTCGGTGACGACGAGCACCTTGCCGGGGCTGTCGGGAGTGCCGATCCCCCCACCGGGCCAAAACGCCCACGCCGCCCCCGCGAGCGCCACCACCACGAGGCCGATCAGCGCGACGAGCTTGCCCTTGCCCGAGCCCTGCAAGGCATCGAGGTCCTCGCGCAAGGCGATGGTGGAGGCGGAGGGCTTGGGGTCTGGCTCGGATCCGGCAGTCATGGCAGCGTCAGGCACGGCGGCGTCGGCGTCGAAGGGGACGCGCGACGCGCCGAAGCGTTGCAGCAATTTACCCGCGACGCGGCGACCGCGGCTACTCACCCACCGTGGGGCGAGCCATCGGCCCGCGGCTCGCGAAATCGGTCAGCTGGCCGACGGGCCCGAAGTGGCTTCGGGGCCCGGCGCGCCGTCTTGCACTTGGAGCGGCAGCCAGACCCGAAACGAGGTCCCCCGCCCGACCACGCTGTCGACCTCGATCCACCCGCCGTGCTCTTCGGTGAGCCCATACGCGACCGACAGTCCCAGTCCCGTCCCCTCGCCCACGTCCTTGGTGGTGAAGAACGGCTCGAAGACCGACTCGACGAGCTCGGTGGGGATCCCCGGGCCTTCGTCTCGAACTTCCACGCACGCGTGCGGTCCGTCGTACTCCCGGTCGACGGAGGTCGGCTCGCCCTCGGTGACCGACACGGTGACGGTGCTCGACTCCGGCGCGGCGTGAATGGCGTTGACGAGCAAGTTGGCGAGCACTTGCTGGATCTGATCGGGATCGATCTCGGCGCGACAGGGACGAGCGGCCGCCAGCTCGAGCCGCACGCGTTTTCGCTCGGCAAGGGGCCCGATGAGCTCCACGGCGAGCGTGGCCACGTCGACGAGATCGGCGACGTGGCGATGCGGCGGACGGCGCCGCGCGAAGTCCATGAGCTGGCGCAGAATGCGGGTCATGCGATCGGCCTGCTCGGCGATGATGCCGGCGTACTCGATCGTCGTGTCCGCATCGGTCTCGCCGCGGGCGATCATTCGCGCGCTCTCGCCGACGACGTTGAGCGGCGTCCCGAGCTCGTGCGCCATCCCGGCGGCGAGCTTGCCCACGGTCATCAGCCGCTCGGCGTGCCGCAGTTGCTCCACCGCCCGCACGCGCGCCTCGCCCTCCTCCCGCACGCGCGAGCGCGCGTCGGCGAGCTTGAGGGTCATCGCATTGAGCTCCCGGCCGAGCTCGGCGAGCTCGTCACGGGCGGAGAACACTTCGATGCGCCCGTCGAGATCGCCATCGGCGACCCGGCGCGCGTGCGCCACCAGAGCCCGGATGCGTCGCCCCACGAGCACCACGCCGACCCCGGCCCCGGCCACCGTGCCCACGAAGATCATCAGGACCGCCGCGACGGTGATCCGCACGCGGCGTTGTGCCAACACGCGCTCGGCGTCGGCCATGGACTCGACGAGCAGCAGTCCTCCGACCGGTTGTCCCCCCACGACCACGGTCGCGGACGTGCGCAGACTCGGCTCGACATCGTCGATCTCGTGCGCGACCCCCTCGCTGATCAGCTCCGGCACGTCGAGCCACGTCAGGTGGACGTTGTCGCGACGACGGTTGATCTCGTCGACGAGTTGCCGCGCCGCGGCCTCGCCATGGGCGGCGTAGACCTCCTCGACCGCCTCGGCCAGCATGCCCACCATCGCCTTGTGGTCGCGCTGCATGTCCTCGGCCAGCGAGACGCGGTGGACCTGCAGGCTCAGATAGCCATAGCCCACCAGCACGATCGTGCTCGCGAGCAAGGAAGCGACGACGAGGTTGAGAACGAGGCGCATGCCCGGGGTCGATCGGTCAGATCCATAGCGCGAGTCGCTGCGGCGCGGCGAAGTATCGCCAGGGCGTCGCGATGACCTCCTCGAGATGATCGCGATCGATGTCCACGGTGAGCCAACCCGGCTCTTCACCGGTCGCCTGGCAGCGCTCGAAGCGGCCGCGCTCCCAACGGAGCGTGAAGACCGTCGTCGCGGGGTCGTGTCCGCCCGTGAGGCGCACGTGCACTCGACCGCGCACGTTGGGAAGCGTCGGTCCCGCCGCCGTCGTGCGGTGTCGTGCCACGACGCGGTTGAACACCTCGAGATAGCGATCGAGCAGCAGCGCATCGTAGGGCGCGTAGACCACGGTGCGCTCGGCCGGGTATCCGGCGCGAGGCCCCCCGGCCGGAACGCCGAAGTGACGCAGTGCCGTCGCGCACAACAGGTCGATCGTGAACGGCTTGTCGAGCACGGCCCGCGCCCCGTAGTCCATGGCACGGCGGTGCAGCTGATCGTCGCCGAAGGCGGTCACCACCACGAAGGGCAGCTCGCCGCCGTCACGGTTGATCGCCCGCAGGATCGACAGACCGTCGTGTCCCGGCATGCGCACGTCCATCACCACGCCGCGCAACGGAGTCTGCTCCAGCGTTCGGTCGGCGAGGATGTTGAGCGCCCGATTGCCGTCCTCGGCCTCGATCACACTGAAGCCCGCGCGACGCAATCCCAACGCGACGAGGCGACGCAGGTTCGTGTCGTCCTCGGCGACGAGAAGGTCGGGCACCGGAGGTGCCGCAGACACGAGCGTGGAGGCTTGGTCAGGCTGCATCATGGGCATGGACGCTGCATGCCCCGTACCAGCGCGTATCCGCTCGGATTGCCGTGGCGGCGCGCCGGGCGATTGGGGACGACGCGGAGACCTGCGGAGAATTTCCCCACCCGGCAGCGGGGCGCGCCGACGACGACGACGACGACGACGTGCTACACGGATCGCAGGGAGGCTGGCGGCGAACGATCCAACCCACGACGCGATTGTCCTCGTCGACGACGACCGTGCCTTCACTCGGGTCATGTCCGACGGGCTCACCCGGCGCGGGTTCGAGGTGGTCGTCGCCCACGGCGTGGACGAGGCCGCCGAGCATCTGGCCGACCCCCGGGTGGGGGTCGTGGTCACCGACCTCCGGATGGGCGGGGGCGGCGGCCTCGAGCTGTGCCGGCGCGCGCAGAGTCAGCGCCCCGACGTTCCGGTCGTGATCGCCACCGCCTTCGGCACCCTCGACGCCGCGGTCGAGCTGCTGCGCAGCGGAGCGTTCGATCTGCTCGTCAAGCCGCTGGAGATCGAGCGGCTGGCCCACGCGGTCGATCGCGCGCGCCGTCACCGGGGGATGCATCTGGAGCTGCAGCGCCTGCGGGAACAGACGGCCCCCGCCGACGACGCGACGTGGCTACTGGGCCGCAGCCCGGCCGTGCGAGAGCTGCGTGAGCTGGTGGCTCGCGTCGCGACGAGCGCGGCATCGGTGATGATCACGGGCGAGACCGGGACCGGCAAGGAGCTGGTCGCCAAGGCGTTGCATCGCCTCAGCGGGCGGTCCGGTCCGTTCATCGCGATCAACTGCGCCGCGATCCCGGAGGCGTTGTTGGAGTCGGAGCTGTTCGGCCACGTCAAAGGCGCCTTCACCGACGCGGTGCGGGACCGGCCGGGCCTCGTCGCGCGGGCGACCGAGGGCACCCTCTTCCTCGACGAAGTCGGCGAGATGCCGCTGCGGTTGCAGGTCAAGCTGTTGCGCGCGCTGCAGGAGCGACGCGTTCGACCGGTCGGGGCCGACGAGGAGGTCCCGTTCGACGCGCGCATCGTCGCCGCCACCAACCGGCCCATCGAGGCCGCCGTCGCCGACGGCCTCCTGCGCGAGGACCTCGTGTTCCGGCTCGCCGTGATCACGATCGAGGTGCCACCCCTGCGGGATCGGGGCCAGGACGTGCTGCAGCTGGCGGACCACTTCCTGCATCGCAGTGCACGCGAGCACGGGCGCCCCGTCACCTCGATCACCCCGCAGGCCGCCGAGCGCCTGCTGTCGTACACGTGGCCGGGCAACGTCCGCGAGCTCGACAACTGCATCGAACGCGCCGTCGTCATGGCCCGCTTCGATGCGCTGACCCCCGACGATCTGCCGGCTCGAGTCCGCGACCACGTCGCCCCCCTCGGCGACGTGCTGCCGGGCGACCGGATCCTGACCCTCGACGAGGTCGCGCGACGCTACGCGCGACACGTCGTCGAGATCACCGGGGGCAACAAGTCCGCGGCCGCTCGACTGCTCGGCATCGACCGCAAGACGCTCCTCAAGCGCCTCGAGCCCGAAGAGCCGCAGTAGACGGCAGCGGCACGCCCCAGCGGCCTCGTCAGGACGCCGCCTGCAGCGACTCGTACATCGGCCGCTCCACTTCCATGGCCCGCCGCACGCTGTCGCGCCGAAACATGGCGCGGTAGTACCGAGCGACGTTGGGGTGGTCGTCGAGGCCGACCTTGGTCGGCCAGGTCCAGTTCAGGACCGTGTACAGATATGCATCCGCGGCGGTGAACCGATCGAGCAGATGCTCGCGGTCTTGCAGATGCCGATCGACGTAGGCCAGTCGTGTCGGGGCCAGCTGCAGCCCGAACGCCTTGGCCTCCGCCGGCGCCGCCGCCTGAAACGAGGGGGCGAACGTCGCCTTGTGCAGCTCGGTCGCGATGAAGCTCAGCCACTGCGCAAGACCGGTCTGCTCGTCCTCGGACAGCTCGCCGGGCGGCCGACGCCACAGGTACTGCAGCACCGCGGCGTTTTCGGTCACGAGGTTGCCGTCGTCGGTCTCGAGCGCCGGTACGAGACCCAGGGCGTGGATCCGGCGATAGTCCGTGCCGTCGTCGAGGCGTTTGGTCGAGCGATCGACGCGCACGAATTCCACGTCGAGTCCCTTCTCGTAGATCGTGATGCGACTGGCCAGCGAGCAGGCCATGGGCGAAAAGTACAGCTTCATCGGGTGTCTCCGCGCCCAACGTAGACAGCGCGCCATGATGCGTCCAACGCATAAATCGAATACGATGGATGCGTGGCACGCATCGAGAGCCTCCCTGCCCCGTCGTTGGACGTTCGTGACCTCCGGGTGGTCCTCGCGGTGCACCGGGCGGGCACCACGGCCGCGGCGGCAAAGCTGCTGCATCTGACGCAGTCGGCGGTGAGCCGAGCCCTCGCGGCCGCGGAAGCCCACGCTGGCGTGGAGCTCTTCGAGCGAACGACGCGTGGCCTCGAGCCCACGGCGGCCGGGCGCGTGCTCTTGGACGAGGCGCCGCAGATGCTGGGCTCGCTGTGTTCGATCGAGCACCGCCTCAAGTCGCCACTGGCCGGTCCGAGGCGCATCCGGGTCGTCGCGTCGTGCTCGATGATCTACCCGTGGCTGACGCGCGCGATCGTCCGGCTGGAGCGCGCGTCACCGGATATCCGGATCGAGATCCGGCCCGAGCTCACCGACCGGGTCACGGCCGGGTTCGAGGCGGGAAAGCTCGACGCCGCCTTCGTCACCGGTCGTCCCCCGAAGGGTCTGCCCCGCGAGCAGTTGTTCGAGGACGAGCTGGTCTTCGTCGCGGCGGCCGGTCACCCGCTGGCGGTCGACGACACGTTCGATCCCGACGCGCTGACCGAGTTCGATCTGCTCGCGCCGGCGGTGCGCACCGAGGACGACTGGTTCATGCGTCAGCTGTACGGCCGCCGGCGCCCCCGGCTGCGCGTGCGTCGGTTGCCGATCACCGAGGCCATGGTCGAGCTCGCGCGCGCCGGCTTCGGGCTCGCCGTGCTCAGCGAGTGGATCGTGGACCGCTACCTGCAGTCCCCCGACCACGGCCTTCGGGTCCTTCGCCCCACGACCGGGCCCCTGTGCCGCGAGTGGTCGTTCGTCCACCGCCCCGAGCTCGGTGACCTCGCCCCCCGCCTGCGCGACATGGTGCTGGCTTCGGGCCCCCCGACCCGGGAACACTTCTCCGCATCCTCCCATTAGCCCCGCGATGGAGCTCGAAAAGCTGCACCAAGCTCGAGGGGCCGATCACGCACGTGTACTCGGCCACGCTGTGCATGTAGC
>CALBMM010000138.1 GCA_937896535.1 uncultured Pseudomonadota bacterium | reverse complement strand
CTCCGTCGGCAGCGCGAAATCGCACATCCAGGCCTCGAGATGTGGATAAGCCTGTGGGCGATTTGGGGAAAAGGGGGACCTGAACATTACCGGCCCACGGGCCGGAACTGTGAGTCATCGGAGCTCGGGCATTGGGGTCGACTTCTTGCGCGACCCCTACATCTTGTGGTTTATAGGACCGCCACCCCAAGATGGGGTGGTCAGAAACTCTGGCGTCGGCCACCAGCGCCAGAGACCGGGACCCAGCTCCTCCGGGACACGGGTTCCCACGCCAAGCGGCAAGGGGACGGCGTACCAAGACGTCGGCGCCTGCCGCCTACGGGGACTTTGTCGCGCCGAAGACGCGGAACCTTCGGTCGATCTCTGCACTTTTGTTCAGGATACGGATCAGGAACACTCGACCCTCCTCCTCCGAACGCTCGCCTCGCCCCCAAAGCCAGGGCAACGGCATCCGCTCCCTCCGCTCCTCTCCCGGAGCATCTCCTCCTCGCTCCTCTCTCTCGCGCCCGCTCGCTCGGCCCTTCCGGAGTCCGTCATGAAGGTCACTCGCCTGTTCACGCAGTCGTCCAAAGACGCCCTGTCCGCCATCGAATTCGAAGATCGTTCGTCCCGCATCACCAACCCCGACGGGTCGGTGGTCTTCGAGGCGAAGAACATCCCCACGCCCAAGGGCTGGTCGCAGGTCGCCGTCGACATCCTCGCGCAGAAGTACTTCCGCAAGGCCGGCATCCCCTCGCGGACCGTGCGTACGCCCGAGCCGGACGTGCCCGAGTGGCTGTGGCGCTCGATCCCCGACGAGGATGCGCTCGCCGAGCTGCCCGAGGACGAGCAAGTCACCGGCGAGACCGACAGCCGCGAGGTCTTCGGACGCCTCGCCGGTTGCTGGACGTACTGGGGCTGGCGCCACGGCTACTTCGCCGACGAGGACTCGGCCAAGGCCTTCCACGACGAGATGCTCTACATGCTGGCCATGCAGATGGCCGCGCCCAACAGCCCGCAGTGGTTCAACACCGGGCTCAACTGGGCGTACGGCATCACCGGCCCGGCGCAGGGGCACTACTACTGCGAGCCGCAGACCGGCAAGGTCCGCCGCTCGGCCGACGCGTACTCGCGGCCGCAGCCGCACGCGTGCTTCATCCAGGCGGTGGGCGACGACCTGGTGGGCGACGGCGGGATCATGGACCTGTGGGTTCGCGAGGCCCGGCTGTTCAAGTATGGATCGGGCACCGGCACCAACTTCTCGAACATCCGCGCCGAGGGCGAGCCGCTGTCGGGCGGTGGCCGCAGCTCCGGTCTGATGAGCTTTCTGCGGATCGGTGACCGGGCCGCCGGCGCGATCAAGAGCGGCGGGACGACCCGGCGCGCGGCCAAGATGGTCGTCGTCGACATCGACCACCCCGACATCGAGCAGTTCATCAATTGGAAGGTCGTGGAGGAGCAGAAGGTCGCGGCGCTGGTCGCCGGCTCCAAGGCCTGCAACGAGCACATCAACGAGATCCTCTCGGCCGGCAATACCGCCAAGGACCTCGACGTCGACGATCGGTTCGACCCGGCCAAGAACCGCAAGCTGCGGATGGCGATGCGCTCGGCCCGTCGCTCGCACGTGCCCGAGAACTACATCCAGCGCGCGCTGCAGCTCGGTGAGCAGGGCGTCGACCACGTCGTGTTCGACGAGTACGACGTGGGCTGGGACTCCGAGGCCTACTCGACCGTCTCGGGTCAGAACTCCAACAACTCGGTTCGCCTCACCCGCGAGTTCCTCGAGGCCGTCGAAAACGACGCCGACTGGGAGCTTCGCCGCCGTACGGACGGCAAAGTGGCCAAGACCGTCAAGGCGCGCCACCTGTGGAACAAGATCGCCTTCGGTGCCTGGAGCTGCGCCGACCCGGGCCTTCAGTTCGACACCACGATCAACGACTGGCACACGTGCCCGGCGTCGGGGCGGATCAACGCGTCCAACCCGTGCTCGGAGTACATGTTCCTCGACGACACGGCCTGCAACCTGGCGTCGCTGAACCTGATGAAGTTCGTCGGTACCGACGGCAGCTTCGACGTCGAGGCGATCGAGCACGCGTGTCGGCTGTGGACCATCACGCTGGAGATCTCCGTGCTGATGGCGCAGTTTCCGTCCAAGCGGATCGCCGATCTCAGCTACCGCTACCGCACGCTCGGCCTGGGCTACGCCAACCTGGGTAGCTACTTCATGGTCTCGGGCCAGCCCTACGATTCGCCGGAGGCGGTCGCCACCTGCGGCGCGGTCACGGCGCTGATGACCGCGGTCTCGTACGCGACCTCGGCCGAGCTCGCCGCCGAGCTCGGACCCTTCCCGGGTTACGCGCCCAACAAGGACCAGATGCTGCGGGTCATCCGCAACCATCGCCGTGCGGCCTACGACGCGCCGTCGACGGAGTACGAGGGCTTGTCGGTCACGCCGCAGGGCATCGACGCGACGCACTGCCCCAAGTACCTGCTCTCGGCGGCCCGCAAGGCGTGGGACGTCGCGCTCGAAGGCGGCCAGGCCCACGGCTACCGCAACGCGCAGGTCACGGTCATCGCGCCGACCGGCACGATCGGCCTGCTGATGGACTGCGACACCACCGGCATCGAGCCCGACTTCGCGCTCGTCAAGTTCAAGAAGCTCGCCGGCGGCGGCTACTTCAAGATCATCAACCAGTCGGTGCCGCCGGCGCTGCGTCACCTCGGGTACGAGCAGGGCCAGATCGACGACATCGTCCGCTACTGCAAGGGCGCCGGCTCGCTGGTGGGCAGCCCGCGGATCTCCCACGCCGAGCTCAAGGACAAGGGCTTTACGCCCGCGCTCATCCTCAAGCTCGAAAAGGAGCTGCCGCAGGCGTTCGACATCGCGTTCGTGTTCAACCGCTGGACGCTCGGCGACGACTTCTGCCGCGACACGCTCGGCTTCACCGACGAGCAGCTCGCCGACCCCACGTTCAACATGCTGCGTGAGCTCGGCTTCTCCGACGAGGACATCCGCCTCGCCAACGACTACGTCTGCGGCACGATGACCGTCGAAGGGGCGCCGCATCTGAAGTCCGAGCACCTGCCCGTCTTCGACTGCGCCAACAAGTGCGGCCGCTACGGTCGGCGCTTCATCGCCGCGATGGCCCACGTGCACATGATGGCGGCGGCCCAGCCGTTCCTGTCCGGCGCGATCAGCAAGACGATCAACATGCCGGCCGAGGCGACCGTGTCGGAGGTCGAAGAGGTCTACCTGCAGTCGTGGAAGCTGTGCCTGAAGGCGATCGCGCTGTACCGCGACGGCTCCAAGCTCAGCCAGCCGCTGTCGGCCGCGCTCATCGACGAGGTGTCCGACGACATCGACGACGAGGAAGCCGCCAACGACGCGCCGTACATCGACGAGATCGCGGCGACCGCCAACCCGAAGGTGGTCGAGAAGATCTCGGAGAAGATGGTGTACCGCTACCTCGCCAAGCGTCGCCGCATGCCGGACCGTCGCGGCGGGTACACGCAAAAGGCCGTCATCGGCGGGCACAAGGTGTACATCCACACCGGCGAGTACGCCGACGGCACCCTCGGCGAGGTCTTCATCGACATGCACAAGGAGGGCGCCGCCTTCCGCAGCCTGATGAACTGCTTCGCGATCGCGATCAGCCTCGGCCTGCAGTACGGCGTGCCCCTCGAGGAGTACGTGGAGGCCTTCACCTTCACGCGCTTCGAGCCCAACGGCCCGGTGCTCGGTCACCCGCACATCAAGATGTCGACGTCGATCATCGACTACATCTTCCGCGAGCTGGCCGTCAGCTACCTCGGTCGCCACGACCTCGCCCACGTCATGCCCGAGGACCTCGCGCCGGACACCACCGGCGAAGAGGACGAGCAGATGGAGCTCGGCGTCGACTACCGCGAGGAAGAGGTCGTCGACGAGCACATCGTGACGCCGGGTCCGCTCAAGCTGTCGGCGCTCGCGCCGTCGGCCGGGATGGTCGCCGCCGCCAAGAAGTCGCCGATCGAGTTCGAGGATCGCTCGCAGGCCGCCGCGGCCGCCGCCGCCGGCAACGCCGCTCCGGCGACGCCCGCCAAGAAGCGCTCCGAGGCGATGAAGGCCGCCGCCGCCCAGAGCGTCGAGGTCTCCAAGGCGCGGATGCAGGGCTACACCGGCGACATGTGCACGGCGTGCCAGTCGTTCACGATGGTCCGCAACGGCTCGTGCCTCAAGTGCGACACCTGCGGTAGCACCTCCGGCTGCAGCTGAGCGGCCGCGAAGGACATGCGAAACCGCCGTGGCCAGGTGCCCCGGCGGTTTCGTCGCGTCCGGGGGGGGTTGACCGACCCGCGTCGCTGCCTAGACCGGCGCCATGACACGACGTCCCCTCACCGCCGCGGGTCGCCGCCGGGAGCGTCGCCAACGTCGCCAATCGGCGCTCGTGGGCGCCGCCCTCGTGCTCGCCGCACCCGTTTTCGCTTCGATGCTGTTCTCGTTCGCCACGACCGACTCGGCCGCGGCGGAGCCGACCGCGAGCCTGAGCCTCGTGGCGCACGTCACCGCCGGGCGAGACGGCACTGCGACCGCCGATCTCGCACTCGCCACCTACGACGTATGCCTGGCCGACTGCGGCGGCTACGTCGGCGGCGACATGGCCACGTGCGCCCTCAACTGCGTCGGTGCCACGATGGCCGCCCTCGACGAGCAGATCGACGTGGCGCCGGTGTGTATTCGCGATCCGCTCATGGGTCTCGCGAGCTGCGAGACCCGATGCACGTCGGACGTGGGCCGCCCCACGGACGACCGCACGTGCAGCCTGCAGTGCCACGCCGCCGCGCACACGCGGATCGAGACCTGCGCGTCGACCGGTTGACCTCGCTCAGTCCGCGCTCGCGCAAAAGAACGCACCGAAGCCCGAGCCGATCGGGTCGCAGCGGCCGTCGGGACCGCACGCCACGTTCTGCGGGAAGGGAGCGCCCGCGGCCGCGAACACGTTCTGACACTGCTGGTCGTTGACGCAGTTGCTCGAGCAGACCGAGCCGCCGCAGAACGGATCGTAGTCCGCGAAGTCCCAGCACACGCCGGTGGTGCACTCGGCATCCAGCGTGCAGTTCTCGTCGCCGAGATCGAGGGTCGCATTGGCGCACAGCGAGAGGTTGAGCGTGCACGCGGGCGAGCAGGAGATGTCACCGCCCGAGAACCCCTGCGTCTCGCACGTCTCGCCGGCGAGGTCGTCTTCGTCGCAGTCTTCGCCGGGCTCGGCCACGCCGTTGCCGCACACGATCCCCGCGCCCGACGAGCTCGACTCGCCCTCCCCGGTGGAGCCGCTCGAGCCGGAGTCGCTGCCGCTGGTGGTCGAGGTCGCGCTGGACGTCTCGCCCGTCGTCGGATCTCCGGTGGAGCTGTCGGCGCCGCTGCTGCTCGTCATCACGCCGGTGCCCGCGGTCGTCGACGTGGCGTTCATCGTCGTCGTGCCGGTGCTCGCGTCGGAGGTCGAGCCACTGTCGGCGTTGGTGGTGTCGTCGCCGGGGCAACCCGCCGCGAGCACGATCAGCAAGGAAACATGGGTTTGCAGTCGCATGCGCATGGTCAGATCTCGAGTGTACGCGACGGTCGTGGCACCGCTGCGCCCTGCGCACTCCATCCACGCCGTCGATGCTCGCGGGCGCGCCCATGTCGCGAACCGCGACGCGCGACGTCCACACGTCTCCTCACGTGGTCGCCGCCTTGAGCGCCACCTGCGCGCCTGCTAGCCTGACCATTCTGTGATGCGGCTACGCGTCCGTTGGCTTTCGTTCTTCGTGGGTATCGGCTTGGTGGCGGGGTGCAACGACCCTGACCCCGACCCGCCGGCACAATGGCAGCTCGTTCGCTCGGGTCTTCCGGGCGCGCTCTTGTCGGTGTGGGGCACCGGCCCCGAAGACGTGTGGGCCGTCGGCGCCGACGCGCGCGACGGCACGGGTCCCACGGTCATCCACTACGACGGTGACGCGTGGTCCGGCGTTCCCACCGGGCAAGGCCAGGGCGATCTGTGGTGGGTCTTCGGCTTCAACGGTGGCCCGATCTACATGGGCGGCGACGGTGGCGTGATCCTGCGCTACGACGGCAGCGACTTCACGCTCATGGACACGCCCGGCACCGAGACCGTGTTCGGAATCTGGGGGGCCTCGCCCGACGACGTGTGGGCCGTGGGCGGTGCATCGGCGTCGGCCGGCGGCTTCGCGTGGCGACTGTCCGGCGACACCTGGACGGCCGAGCCCTCCGTTCCGGCCGACGTGACCGCGGATGCAGCCATCTGGAAGATGTTCGGCGCCAGCGCCAACGATGCGTGGGCCGTGGGCAGCAACGGGGTCGCCCTGCACTGGGACGGGACAGCGTTCACGCCCGGCGTCACGGGCGTCGGCTCGTCGCTGTTCACGGTGTCCGAGAGCGAGGGCCTGTACACGGCCGTGGGCGGTACCGCGACCGGCTTCATCGTCGAGCTCGCCGCCGGGGGCACGTGGACGGAGGTCACGCCGCAGCCGCCGCCGATGGGATTGGCCGGCGTGGCCCTCGGTGCCGACGGCACGGGCATCGCGGTCGGCTCGTTCGGGGCGGTTTACACCCGCAGCGCGTCGGGTTGGGCTGCCGAAGACCACGGCCTGCCCGTGCAGCAGAACCTGCACGGCGCGTGGATCGACGACGCCGGCGGTTTGTGGGCGGTGGGCGGCCAGACGCTCGCCCCGCCGCTGACCGATGGCGTCTTGCTACACTTTGGACCGCCGGTGACCGCCGACGGCCCGTGACGAGAACCGACTTGGATTGATTTCTTTGGAGACGAAAGCGAGCTCTTTACCCATGAACCGCACCACATCCACGATTCTCGCGTCCGCGCTGGCGGCCGCCGCGATGCTCGCAGTCTCCGGCTGCGACGAGTCCGAGGACATCGACGCGGCGTGCAAGAACCTCGAGTCCGGACACGCGTGCACCTGGATCGGTCGCAAGGGGGAGGAGGGCTTTTCCGGGGACGGCGAGCATCGCCTCGAGACGTTCCTCAACCAGCCGCAGGACCTGCTGTTCCTTCCCGACGGTACGCCCTGGTTCACGGACTTCAACAACTTCCTGATTCGGCGCGTGCTGCCCGACGACTCGATCGACTCGATGGTCGGCTCGACCGAGCCCGTGTTCCCCGGTGACGGCCCGCTCGACGGCATCACGCCGGCGGGCGCGGAGGGCAGCCAGTGGCTGCTCAACCACCCGACCAATCTCCTGCTCAAGCCCGACGGCGATCTGCTCGTCGTCGCGTGGCACAACCACAAGCTGCTCGACGTCGACACCACCAACGGGTTCGTCAAGGTCATCTGCGGCGGCGGAGCCGGCTTCGCCGGCGACGGTGAGGTCGCGGGTCCGGCGACGCTGTTCAAGCAG
>CALBMM010000137.1 GCA_937896535.1 uncultured Pseudomonadota bacterium | reverse complement strand
GAGCGGGAGGCTCGTGTGTCGCCGGTCGCGATCGAGATGGCGCAGTCGGCCGGGCTGGTCCCGGTCTGGAATCTCGGTGATCGATGGGTAGTGCGCTTCAACGAGCGATTGCGTCGCGAAATCGTCCGGCGTCCCGACAAGGTGATCGAGATCGACTGGGAGTACGTGGTCGACGCAGTCGATGCCGACACCGTGCACGTGATGGTTCGAGAGTTGCGTGAGGGCGAACCGCAACCCGCCGGCGCCCGGGATCTGCTCATCGACAGGGCGGGCAGCTTGATCTACTCGGGACGGGTCGAAGTATACCGCGACCACCCGGAGGAGTTGCCTTACCTCGAGCGGTCGTTCGCTTCGATTTTCGCGTACTCCGCAGCGTGGCCGTCGTTCCCGCTGTTCGATGTCGGGCAGGACGATGCAGCGACAACGCAGCGCGTCGCACGAACGCCGGATGGCCGGGAGGTCACGACCTCGTTCCTCGAAGATGGCGACGAGGACATCGCCCTGCGACGCGTGGTCACGCAGGTCTGGGAGCCCGGACGTCCGTGGTGGACGTCGATGACCATTCGCTACACGCCGATCAACGACGGCGTCCCGGAGGAGACGTACACGCTGATCAAGGGGCACATCGCCGAGTGGCCGGACGGCCAGGTCGTGATCAGCGAGCCCCCGCTGCCGAGGATGGGACTATGACCGCGTTCGAGCGCGTGAACCGGCACCGTTTCGTCGAAGGGGACACATGAAAGTACACATCGTCGAGGCCGGAGATTGGATCGGGGCCATTGCGGCGGCGCATGGGTTCGAGCGGTGGTCGGAGATCTGGGACCACGAGGCCAACGCACCGCTGCGCGAGCAGCGAGGTTCGCCGGACTTGCTCATGGTCGGCGACGAGGTGGCGATCCCGGAGGGTGGGCGTTCGGGCGTGACGGTGGCGACGGGACAGCGCGCCGTGTTCACGGCGCGGGGCGCTCAAGATTGGATCCGCCTGCGCGTGGCGGGGCTCGGGGCGCTCGTCGAAATGATGGGGCCGGTCGCGTACGAGCTGACCGTCGGCGACGAGGTCGTGCGTGGGGAGATCACGGAGGAGGGGCAAGTCCTCGAGGCTCCGCTGCGAGGCGGGGCCACGCGTGCGGTCCTGGTCCTCGCCGGCACAGAGCGCCGCGAGTTTGCGATCGGCGGGCTCGGCCCCGTGACCGAGGCGAAGGGGGTCTACGCTCGGCTGGCAAACCTCGGGGCCACCGCTGACCCCGCAGACTCCGACGAGGTCTCCTCCGAGGCGGTTGGCGATCCGCTGACCAAGGCGGTTCGCCGATTCCAGCAACGCATGGGCCTGCCCGTCGACGGCGTCATCGACGAGGCGACACGCGCCGCCCTGCGCGACGCGTACGGCGGCTGATCCCCCGCCGAAGCCCGCACACAAAGGACTCGAGCCTGAGCGCAAGAGCCGAAGGCGAATGCGCAACGCCTATGGCCTACCGCTCGCGCGCCAAACCCCCCACGCCCTCCGTGCGCCGGTTCGGCGAATGCCGAACCGACCCACGACCCCCGCATCGAAGCCCGAAACCAGAAGGACTTGAGCCTGAGCGCAAGAGCCGAAGGCGAATGCGCGACGCCCAAGGCATTCCGGACGCGCGAAGGGCCAGCAAAAGCTGGCCCTGTGGCGCGCCCGGAAGGACTTGAACCTCCGACCCTCTGGTTCGAAGCCAGCCGTCGGCGGAGGCGACAGCGACTGCAACGAACCGCAAGGCGCCGCAATCACTCCCTTATCCCGCGGTGGGAGCGAGGCGCCGAGCCGCACCGAACCGGCGCGAACCGGCGGATCCGAGCGTGGGTTTGCTACCTCCTTGTTACCGGTTCGAGCTGGTGACCTGGTGACCCCGCGGGAGGCGGCCGCGCTGCTCGGCGTCTCGCGCGACACGATCTACCGACTGTGCGGGGACGGCGCGATCCCGCATCTCCGAGTGGGCAACCAGATCCGCATCCGGCGCGGCGATCTGTCCGGCGGAGCCGGGGGCGCGGAGAGGAAGGGCGAAGCCGATGGATGAGCACTGGGCCGAAGCTCTAAAGAGGATCCGGCGGCTGCGGACGGAGCTCCGAAGCGCGGATGATCGCATCGAGTGCCTGGAGCGAGAGCTTTCCACGGTAAGCGCTCGCGCACGGCGGTACGCGACGAGGATCGACGAACTCGAGGACGAGCTCGCCAAGCTCCCGGCCCAGGTGGAGCGCGCACGGCGAGACGCGCTGCGAGTCCAGGCGCTCCGTGCTCGTCTCGCAAAGACGGACATGAACCCTCTCGCGCGTCTGCGTACGCTTCAATCGGCTCGCGACGCGGGGATCGTCCTCACGCCGGAGCAGCTGGCGGAGCTCCGACGCCCGAGGCCTTCCTGACGACGATCTTGAAGCCGAAGTGCTGGGCGAGCTCGCGGTAGCTGCGGTTGAGGATCGGCTCGGTGCGCACGAGGAAGGCCGCGCGCATCACCGCCGACTTGAGGTCGTCGGGCAGCACTACCTCCGGCACGCCGCCGAAGAACGCCCTCGCTCGCCGCTTGATCGCCGCGCACAAGCACTTGACTGCCCCGACGCCGACGTCCCACCGCCCGGAGACCGTGTCGGGAATGCAAAGGCCCCACCTAACCTCGCAGACAACTCCTGGCGAGACCAACCTGCCTGCTACCTCGGTTTCGGATCCAAGTGCGCCCCATGCCAGCGGAACAACGCTCGCCTCGCTCACCTGGGAACAGCGAAGGCCCTGCGCCCCGGGTGCGTTCTCGAGACCTGCCGTAGTTCGTCCGGGAACGTCCGGAGAAAGTACCCAGACACCTCGAGGTGCACGGTTCCACTACAGGATGCGGTCGCCTCGAAATGGACCAAGTTTGAGGCGACGAGCACCATCGGCTCGCAGCGGCCGAGCTCCACGTCGCCCCGCGCCGATCTCACGAAAAGGGCACACCGCACGAAGGCAGTTTCTCCGGGGACTTCGCGCACGACAACGCCGATGTGTTGTCCGGCTTCTACGGCACCGAGGTCACTCGTCTCGGTTCGGGAAAGGGTCGTGTCGCCAGCACCGACGAGCACAGGCCCGTGGTGGTGCCAGGGACCTGCACCACGCTGGACGAAGACCTCCGGGCAGCTCCGTCCCCCGATCTCCACCCCGAGGTAGTCGCGGACCAGACGCAGGTCACGAATCGGGGATAGCTCCACAACCCCGCCGGTTTCATCCGTGACCCTGATCGCTTGCGGAGCGAGTGACGGCCCAGCGAACATCTCTGCGACTTGCGGCAGCGGCACAGCAGCGCGCCCTGTCGAGACGAGACGTAGGCTGCGGTCGGACCACCTGAACCCCGGCTCCGGCGGGGTGCCGGTATCGGGCTCCTCGAAAGACACCTCGATGTCACCGAGGTCCTCGCCTTCGCCGCTAGGGCCGAACGCGGCGGCCCCGTCGAACACGATCCCCAGTGGAAAGAGCATGTCCTGGCGCCCGACTTCCACCCGTGACGTCAGGGGCACCTTGTCTCCGAGCAGCTCAAGCGAATCGTGTGGCGAGAAGCGATTCTCGACGGCGAGGCAGACGATCTCCGGCTCCTGGATCTTCAGTACCGGAACACACACTTCGGCTTGATCGTCGTGAGCAGGACGAGTCCCGAGAGCGTCCGCCATCCAAGCCGTCATCTTGGCGAGGCGAGCCCGACGCTTGGCCCCGCGAGTGGTCGAAGACAGGGCCGAACCGACCAACGCCTCGAGCTCCCCCGTTCCGTCGCACCCGGCCTCCTCCCGGAGGTACCAGCCGTACTCGGCGCGAACGCATTCCCGCTCCCGAATCCCGGCGGCCCTCAACCATCGCGGCATCGGCGATTGCTCCCGAAGACCGCGAACATCCGCACCCGCGGAGGCGAGTGCCGCGACGTCGAGGGCGACCAAGTCCCCTTCGAGGAACTCGAGGTCCTCGCGCATCAGCTTTCGAACGAGCTGCATCACCGGCGTTTCGACGACCCGATATCCGAACTGCGTGGCCAGCACCCCTCGCGTGCCACGCCCGACCTCCCTGATCCCCTGCCACCCCACGCCAACGATGTATCGAACGGGCTCGCCCCACAGACCATCGGGCTTGGTACCGAGCTCGCGCGCGGCCCTGCCTTCGGCTTGCCGCTTCCACCGAAGCAGGACTGGGGCTGGATAGGAGACCCGATCTCGGTCGACGAGTCGGTGGCAAGTTGGGCACAACCAGATCCCGTTCGCGATGTCGTGGAGCTCGTCAGCGCTCGCCCCTTCCCACACTCTGCGTGCACGTGGACCCTGCGACGCATCGAAGATGTGCGCAGCGTCCCCAGGCATCGAGAACTTGTCTTTTCCCTCGCGACTTGGTCCTACGGTCACGCAGCGGCAGTGTGGCCTCGAACAGCGAAAGCCGGCCCGCTTCGCCAAGGCGTCTTTGACTTCCTGTGCGAACGCGGTCGGCGGTGACAACTCGAACGCCCTCCACTGAATTGTACCTCAGGGCAGAGGACTGCGATCGGAGCCCGTCGCCCAGCAATACCAGTTCTCGTACTGCGTCGTGCTGCGGAGGCCCTGACGGGCGAGCGCCGTTCGTCGCGGACGATCGTCGAGCTCGTGGATGGGAGCCTGAGACGGTAAGGATGGCGACGAAATCGAGCGACGCTCGGGGGTCGTGACACCCCGGGATGGCTCGAAGGCCTGTGCGTCTCTTGCGGGGGCGCGTGGAGCCATTGTGGGCACAGCTCGCGCAGAGCGTTGCTGATGTAAGCGGCAGCCCCTGTCGACCGCGACGCCCTGATTGAGAATCCGCGGGCCCGCCGCAGCATCACGCCTTGCTCCACTTCAGGAGCTTCTCTTGCCCGAGATCGCTGAGCTGCGTCGAGACGAACTCCTCGTGCAGCGCGGGGTCGGGTGTGTGACGCCGACTCTCCACCCTCACGTCCCAAGTGCTGAAGTCCTCCGCATCGGTAAAGAGGATCAAGCCAACGCCGAGCCGTTGCGCCTCGGAAACCATGCGCAAGATCGCTTCACCGCGCGAATCGTAGTCGCGGTCGACGTGGAACATCGCGTAAGAATGGGTGGCGTACCGGTTGTGAGCCGCCGCCTCGAAGATCCCGACGACGTCGAACGAGCCGGACGCCTTGATCTCGAAGGTCCAGAGGTCGTAGACGCGACCGGGCCAGTACTTGAACACCCTGATGCTCACTCCCGTGATGTCGGGCCTGGTCCAAATCCCACCGGTCTTGCGGCGCCCCTGGTTCGCGGTGATCTCGAGATGGAGCGACTCTAGGCCCTGCTCCTGCGACCACGAATCTCGCAGGACGCTGAGGCATGGATCATAGAGTTTCCGTTCCGCCGGCAGCTCCGAGGGGTTCTCGTTGAGGACGCCGCCATGAGTCACGTCGTCGTCGTCCGACGCCTCGCCCTCTGCGGGGACGAGTACGACGCTGCCGCCACGGCCGCGCCCCCGTACAATGCGTCCATCCTCGAGCAGCTTCTCGCGCAGGCGCCAGTACTCGTCTGGCTGCCACCCGAGTAGCTCCATCATGGCGTAGTTGCCTGCTGACCCGCCGTCTTGTCCCTCAAGCTCGTCCAGGAATCGTTGCAGCTGCTGAGAGTCACTTGGGCGGCCCATGCCGAATGGTAGCGCTGACTTCAGTCGAACGGCGGAGCTCAGGCCAAGTTGCCAACGGGACGAGCACCTGCTTTGCTAGCGTGACTTCGAATCGACCCGCGGGGGAAGAACACGCTCAGGAGGCAATAGCCGCCGCTCGACGGGTTGCCAGAATATCTGCTTGGCGAGATTTGCTGTGTGCCCCGGGTAGAGAGGATCCGTCGTCGGATCCTCTCCGCCCTTGTGGATGCACCGCCACATGAAGAACGCGAGCACGACGAGGACCGGCGTCGCCACCGGAACAGTTCCAAACCGCGCGCCTCGGATGAGAGCGGCCGCTCTTAACGAGAGCTCCAGCCGCCAGATGATCCCGGCAAGCAACGCCGCGCCGATCGGCGGCGCAAGGACGAGCACGATGCGAACCAGGTCGGGTGCCACGAACGACGCGAGCCCCCCGACGAGGCCGCCAGACGGCGGCGTCCAGCTATTCACCCAGTTGAGGCGGTAAAGCGCGAGCAGGAAACCCATCAGCGCGGCCGACATCACGAGCGCAGGCCGGATCGCCGCGCCCATCTTTCGCTCACGTCGGACTCGTCGCCAGGCGTCGCGGTCGGCATCGTTGGATAGGAGCGCGCCGTCGAGCATCGCGTCGGCCATCGGCAGCACGACGCCAACCCCGTTGGCGAGGTACGACGTGTGGTCCGAGAGGATTGAACCGCGGTTGACGACCTCATACGACGTCCACTCCGTGCCTGGGTACTTCTCCGTCTTCTTGTAACTAAGGCCATTAATCTCGAGCGGTCCGTTCGGGACGAGATCGTGCGTCGCGTAGAAGTCCAGCCACTGCAGGCGCTCGAGTTCGAGTGACGTATCCCGAAGAGGCTGCGTCCGATTGTAGCTTGGGCTCCCACTAAAAACCCGCATGTGTGAGAGCACCAAGCCGCCGGCCATCGATGTCGCCGCAATCGCCGAGGTCACGGCGAGACCAACGTGAAGCGCGGGCGAATTCAGTGCGAGGGCAAGTGCGCTTACGAGAACCACCGTGCCGATCGAGACGACCACGGCAACTCCGATGGACCACTCCACCGTCAGGGCGCGCTCTTTCCCCAAGCGCCAGTTGGCTATCTTGCGTACGATGAGATAGCCGAGACCGATGGCCCCAACGTTCGTGAGGCCGACGGCTATGGGAAACAACCATCCCCCCTGCCGAAGGTGAACCACGAGCTGCACGAGCGCCGTCAATGCGAAAAGCTGCATGAAGACAAAAATCAAAGAGAGCCACGTCGGATCGTTGACGCGCATGACCTCCCGAAACGCGCTGAGTTTGTTGTAGCCAGACCCCAGCGTGATCAAGCCGATGCGATCACGCAAGTCCGCAGCCGTGTTGCCAGCGTCCCGAAGCAGACGCTGGATCACACGTACGGCGATCGCACCTCCTTGGGAGTGCGCCACGATCCAGATCCTGGCCGGCGCCTCCGGTTCTCCGGCCGTAGCCCGCGCGTCGACCGATCTGATGAGCCACCTCAGGTCATTCAAGACGGTATCTGCGATCGCCGCTTCGCGCCCAGCGCTGTTGAGCAAGACGTAGCTGTCGCCAAGGGTCCCAGTGAGCAAGGAGACGGTGCCCCTGGCGAGGGACTGCGCCGCTTCCAGTGGGATCCAAGAAAGCGCCCAGGCAATGGCAAGAGCGACGATGAACACAGGCGCGAGGTGCAGGGAGACGACGAGCGATACGATCGTGACGGCGCAAAGCCACGCATGGCGGATGCGACTACGGTGCGCGGTCTGTCCGGCGGCGACCCAGCGGCGCAGGAAGTGCTCGAGGATCGCCCATGGCACGATACGAACGGACCAGAGTAGGAGCTGCCGGAATGTGGGCGCATGAAACGACTCCGCCCAATGTGCCTCGGCGCCCAGGAGTCTGAACGGCCGGTTTTCATCGGGCGGCGGTAGTTTGACTTCGATTTCACAATGTGCGGGTCCATCGCCACGCCCTTGATCGGAACCCATCCGACCGCCCACGAGGCTCGACAAGGCAATGGTCGCCCCTGGTCCATCCTCCGCGTACGGAAGGTCCTCGACAGACTTCCCTTCCCGTCGCACCGGCATCGTGCGAATCCAGCTATCTATGGTGTCGGTGAGAGCGTCGGCAACCTCGGTGAGTAGCTCTCCTCGCCTTTGATTTCCGATCCCGTGAACTACGAGGAAGCCTGCATGCACGTGCGGTCCATTCGGAGCTCTCACGCGACGCCCTTTCCCTCCCGACCGAAGCGCAACCCTGGACACTCATGGAGTCTACCGAGCATCAGCATTCGAGTTGAGTCTCGTAACCCATCAGCACTGTGACCCGGGGTCGAATGCTGTTTCTGCGATTTCCTGTCCGACCACGCCGCACGGTTCCCATGGAGAATTTCCAAGCGCTTACTGCATGTGGCACGTGCGCGGCATGGTAGTGTCGGCCCAATGATCCGATTCGTTCCTGTTGCGGTCTTGCTTGCGAGCCTCGGTACGGCTGGAACTGCGCGTGCAGCCCAACCGGCACCATGCGATGGGTGCATGCAAGCCCATTTTATTGATGTCGGGCAAGCAGACGCTGCGCTTCTCGAGTTTCCATGCGGAGCGGTACTCGTTGACGCTGGGCTCGAGCGAAAGGAAGACGATTTCCTCATCACGTATCTAGACGAGTTCTTCGCACGCCGCCCCGACCTCAAGGGCCGCCTCTCTGCCGTCTACATCACCCACAACCACCACGATCACACGAAGGGACTTGCGGCGGTAGCGAAGAAATACCAGCCGGGCGTTCTCGTTCACACCGGGCGGGAAAGCGATTCGGGCGCAAGACCGGTCAACGACTACCACAAGGCGGCGAAGCGCTCCCGGACGATGACCTCACGCCCTGTCTCCGACTCAGAGGTCGTGGAGGTCGAGGGCCGAACAGGCCTTACCGATTCCTCCATCGATCCCATTTCCACCTGTGAAGTAGAGATCGGTGGCGAGAAGAAGAGAGTGGACGTACAGATTCGGATCTTGAGCGCGGCGCTCAAGGAGAATCCTGGCTGGGACGCCGGCGTGTACGACAACGCGAACAACCATTCGTTGGTGATCCGTGTCGACTACGGTCTTGAAGGAGAATCCAACGGGGGAAAGGTCGCTTCCTTCCTCTTCACGGGCGATCTCGAGCGGGATGCGATGGACACGCTGGTCGACTACTACCAGGGGACGACGATGCTTGATGTGGACGTCTACCAAGTCAGCCACCACGGTTCGGAGAACGGTACGACCGACGCCTTCATGGACGCTTCGACCCCTTTGATCTCGGTGCTCTCGAACGGCGCGTGCTACTTCCGGGCCCCGAAGGATAGGTTCACGGCCTACCAGCACCGGCATCCCCGCCGAAGAGTCGTCGATATGCTGGAGGAAGGAACCCTGCGCAGATACCCTAGGCGCGCAACGCGGGAGGTGCTGGTTGGCGAGCCCTACCCCGACTACCACTCGAAGGGGCGCTTCACCACGCGCGTGCTGACCAAGCAAGTCTACTCGACGGGGTGGGATCAGACGGTCGTGATTCAGGCGGAGCCGTCGGGCAGAGTCTACGTCAAAGAGACGGTTCCGAAGCCCGGCCCGGGGTCCAAAGACGCAGAGATCTGCATCAAGCCGTAGGCGGCGCCGTTCGTGCTGCATGCGGACGAGCGCGCATGCCAACACGTTCGCGTTCGGGTCGGCAGTCTCGACGAGCACGCTGAGCCACGAGATGGGCAGTCGTTGCCTTGCTCGGATACGCCGGTAGCCGCTCGCGCTCCGTCGACAAAAGCCCTTGCGATGGCATCGTCAGTCTCGTCGTCGCCGTCGACCGCATTTTTCGACCGCGGTGCTGAAGTCGCGGATTCTCCGGTCGTCCCGGACGAAGAAGAGATCGAGACCTACGCGCTCAAGCCGATCATGCGCGATCAAGAACACGACCTCGCCGTCGCAGTGCCAGGTCGCGACCTCGTCCTCCTTGGTCCAGCCTGCCCTCGCGCCGGAAGGGAACGACGCGCTACGACGTAAAGTTGCCCTGGACCGTCGATGTTTGCGCCGTGCAGGCAGATCGCGCATCCGCGCATGCAGTGCATCGTGAAGCGGTCGAAGTGCATTGACTTCATTCAGAGAAAGCCTGGACTGCCTTGCGCGCTGGCACCGTCGCAACCATCAGGAGACCTTCTTGCCGCGGTAGTCGTAGAGCGCATTGTCGTCCCACTCGATTGGGATCTGCTTGCCGCCGTTGAGTGCGACGTCGTAGCGGGTGCGGAGGCCCAGGTTCGCCATCGCCCACTGGGCGACCTCCTTCCACAGCATCTCGCCGGGGTCCGCCATCCGACCCTTCGAGTAGCAGCGGTGCGGCATGATCCAGCGCAGGGGCATACCGAGTCGCAGGCCCTCTTCCAGCGTGAAACGGACAGCCCGGCGCGCAGCGTCGATGGTGAGCTCCGTTCGCACCGTTGGTGTCCCGCCCTTCCAGATCGTGCTGGCCCGGCCCTCGACCCCGGCGTAGAGACCCTCGACCTCGATGCCGACCGAGAAGGCGTTGGCGACGTTGGCGTGCCAAACATAGGCGGGCAGCCGGTTGACGTAGAGGACCTCGCCGGTCGTAAGCGCGGCCACGTGGCACGCGACGTTGTAGAAGCGGGCTCGTCGTGCGGCCTCCTTGCTGCCGTACGTCTCGCGTTGGCGCTTCGTGGTGCCGAAGGTGATCGCCGTCTGATGCAGGACGATCGTGTGCACGGTCTGGGGGTCGCGCGGTTGCTTGCGTCCCTTCAGCAGGGCGTGCTCGCCGGTCACATCGAAGAACTGCTTGTCCTTCTTGTCGCTCTCGGCCTCGGTGGCCGGGGCATGCTCGTCGTACAGCAGGTGCTCGATTACCTCTTGCGGAACGGACCCGTACTCCGCCTCGAAGTCGTCCTCGCTCCAAGCGAGGTTGTTGGCTGTGGCGTAGTTGTACAGCGTCTGCCACGTTTCGCTGCCGAGATCGCCGTCGGCCCCCCAGCGCGGCAAGACGTAGCCCTTCTTCAGCAGGGCCTTCTGGACTTGCTTGACGTCGTCGCCCTCGTCTCCGATCTTCATCGCAACGGCACCTTTCGGGGTGAGGCCGCGACCTCACGACACACAGAGACAGGCCTGCCTCCGTTCGCGGCAACGCCCCCCTCGGCCGAGCCACCGACGCGGTATCGACACGACCACGAAGTCGGCGAACGTGGGGGCCCGTGTGCCGACGGCCAATGACCCGTTCGTCTTAGTAGATCGACTCTTGGCCGGCAAGCGAGGAACGACCGAACACTCGTAGAGTCGCGGGCCCTGCGACACCGCCACATGTCCGCGACGAACGAACGTCGGTCGTTGGTTAGATGTGCATCGCACGCAAGTGAGTATTTTGGACACCGGCCCGTCGGCCGGTTCACGAACGATGGTGACGCTCGAGGCGGACGCCGTGGTAATTTTGGGCATGCGCTCGGACACCGGCACGGCGACACCGGGCGTCTCGGTCGTGTGCGTGACACACAACAAGGGCGAGCTTCTGCGCAACACCCTCCGCGAAGTGGTCGCGCAGTTGGGACCGAGCGACGAGGTCATCGTCCTCGATGACGGCGGCTTCGATCGAGGAGTGGTTGAGGCCTGTCGCGCCACCACCTCGGGGAGCCTCATGTACGTGGCGGTACCGCACGATGGCTACCGCCTCGCGACGCTCTGCAACGTGGGGGTGCTGCGCGCTGCGCACGATATCGTCGTGAAGATCGATGGGGACGTGCTCCCCACCGACGGTTGGCTCGCGGCGCTGCGCTCCGAGGTCGAGCCTGGAAGACTCGTTGCCGGCAGAATCGAGTGGCTGGGTCCGGATGGGAGTGTGAGACCCGACAGCCGCTTCGACTATGCAGAGCGTCGCGGTTCGAACGGTTTTCGCAAGGTGTACGGCGGTAACGTGGCCTTCGCTCGCGAGGACTTCCTGGAGCTCGGCGGGTTCGCCAGCGCGTACGACGGGATCTGGGGAGCCGAGGACGCAGACCTCGGGGCTAAGTTTGCATTGACCGGCCGGCGGGTCTCGTTCTCCTTCTCCGCGGCTGTCGTCCACCAGTGGCACCCCCCTTCCCCCCACCGACGGGAGGTCGCGAAGAACCGGCAACTACTGCGCAAGCGCTGCGCATCCTACAAACGCGGCAGGGTCGCCGAGCGTCTGCTTCCCTCGGTGCTCCATCGGGTCGGAGATCAGCCGACCTCGCAGATCGCGGACAGCGACCTCGTCCTTCTCTCCGGAAGTGCGCCAACCGGCGGGGACATCGAAGACGCGATGGCGGGACTGCTCTGGAGCGACGACCGCGTGGACGCGGTCCTGGTCGACCCCGCCGACGTCGAGGGCCCCGGGGGCTATGTCCCTTGGTTAACCTGGTCCTCGGACGCTCGGCCACGGACCAACGACACTGTACTGGTGCGTGCTCGCGCTCTGCGACGGTCTGGGTTCCGCACGACAGCGACGCCGTCGGATGTCCTCGCGCACGCGAGAACGCTTGTGCGGATCGCGTTGTCGCGGCCGGACGGAGTAGCGCACGCATGCCCGTGATACCCCAGGTCATCCTCATCGGGATCGGCACCGGCCGGTGTGGGACCGTCTCCTTGCGGGAGCTCCTCGCTCGGCAGAGCCGTACGTGCGTCACGCACGAGCTCCAACCGCTGTCGTGGACCGCCACCTCCACGCAGGTATTTGCGCGCCTGCGCGAGCTCGCGACACGACCATTCACGGTCTCCGGGGACGTGTGCTTCAGCTATCTGCCGCACGTCGGGGAACTGCTTGAGGACCCCCGCGTGCGCGTCGTCGCGATGCGACGCGATCGAGAGGCGACCGTACGGAGCTACGAGGCCAAGGTGCAGGACCGCAATCACTGGCAGAGACACGACGGCACGCGTTGGCGGATCGATGCGAAGTGGGACCGCTGCTATCCAAAGTACGACCCTGCCCTGGCTCGCAGAGACGCGCTGCGCGAATACTGGCAGGAGTACTACGCGACGGTCGATCAACTCGTCGCCGCCCACGCGGAACGCGTGCGGTGCTTCGACCTCGGCGCCCTCGACAACCGGCGCGGCGTGGTCGCGATCCTCGAGCACTGCGGCATCCAGGAGCGTGACCGTGACGTCGCCGTAGGGATCCACCGGAACCGCGCGGTACGACCCACGACCCGGCGGCAAAGCACGAATCAGGAGGGTCGATGACGACATCGCACCCCCGCCCTGCGGTTTCGTTCGTGCTTGCGATCGATGCGGATTTCCAGAGCGTCTCCGCCACTCTCGCGCGCCTGACCGTGAGAGAAGGAGACGAGGTCGTGGTGGTCGTCCCGGGAACCGAGCTTGGAGAGCGGTCATTTGGAGACACTCCGGGCCTCCGGGTGATCCCGATCGAGCGCTGGCACGCCAGTGCCTTCGATGTCGGCGTCGCGCTTGCGCGCAACGAGTCCGTATGTGGTTTCGGCCCGGCGTGGACCGCCGACGCACCTTGGCTCCTGGGAGCCGAGGAAGCCGCGGGCCTCGGTGGCCTCGTCGCGGCGGACGGACCGGCAGTTGCGGCGCTACCTCCCTACGGCGTCTTTCGTCGGTCGCAGTACATCGATGCCGTGGCTTCTCCCATCGCCAGGGCCCCTCGCTTGCATCTGTTGACGATCCACCTCGGGCTGCGGCCACCAGAGCGAACGCTCTACCCTGCCGTCGAGTCCGTGTTGGAGGCGAGGTTCTCGTGGCCGTGCAAGTACTGGATCGTGATTCAGCAGGCCCCGGCTTCGACCGTTGAGCGGGCTCGCGCGCTTCTCGAAGGCACCGAACACGAGATCGTCGTTTTCGCGGAGAACCGCGGGGTTGGAGTCCCACGCGCCTTCGTGCAAGAGAAGGTCGCCGACGACGAACTGATGGCGATCCTCGACGACGACATGACGATCCCTCCGGGGGGGTTCGATCCGATGTACGCAACGCTCGTCACCAACGCCGACGTGGGGGCGATCGCACTGCACAGTGACGGTCTCGCTTACAACCGCCTCCTCATCGACGAAGGACGTCTGGCCCGACACCGCTTACCGGTCGAGCGCCCATACACGCGCGTCGACCACACCGGCTACGGCTGTTCGATGATGTCGGCGCGCGGGCTTCGTGCCGGAGGGTTCGATCCCGCGTTCATCACGGGAGGCGTCGATCTCGACTTCTCCTTGACGCTGCGGGAGAAGGGGCTGCACGTCCTCGTCTACAATGGCCACCACGCGCAGCACAACCACGTACGCACCGTCGCGTATCGCGGGGAGCGCTGGAGAAAGGCGGCGATCCAGGCCTCGCATCGGCGCATCGAAACGCGTTGGGGCGTCAAGCTCGACAAGCTCTGAATCCAGCTGTTTGGCCCGAACCGACGGAGACAGAGTTAGAACTTCGGCCCGTCCGTGAGCGACCGTCGTTTCGAGCGCTTCTGCGCCTCTTCCCAATCCACGGCCGTGCGTTGCAGGGACTGTTGAGCAAGGTAGCCGCGGACGTGGCGGAGTTCCTCTTTTCGCGTGCGTACGTTGTGGATGAAGCCGAACAGTTCGACCTGGTTGAAGTGCTCCCGCTTGATCGCGCTCGCGGCACGGCGCGTGAAGTCGCCTTCACGCCACGCACGGAAAAGCTCGGGTGGCAATTGGAACTGCAGCCGCGCGGCGCGTACGTGGAGCTCCCAACTCATCGACGCGCGGTCGTAGCTGATCGAGAACTCGAAGTTCTCGGTCACTCCTGGGTCGAGCTCGATCGGCTTCTGCGCCAGCATCAAGAGGCTCGTGCCGTCAGGAAGGGTGACCGAGTAGCACGCCTGTACTCGCAAGGCGATATCGAGGATCTCGTGGAGATCTGAGAAGAGCCGGTCGTCGATCCAGGGCTCGTCGCGGAGGCGCTCGGATAGCGGGCCGGCAACCTCCGATTGCAGCGCGGCGGACATCGCCTGCCGCACGCGGAGAACGGCCCCCTGAGCGGGCGTGAGGTCGCGGATGTTCTCGGACTCCGAGCTCTTGATACCGACCGCGAAACGCAAACCGCTCACGAGGTCCGGAAGCCGTCCCAGGATCGGAAGACGCTGATAGTCCAGGAGCTCGACGTGGTACGTCGCCGCCAACGTCTGCGCGGGGCCGGAGAACCCATGGAGCCCAGCCACGGCAACGTGGTAGTAGGGGAACACTTCGATCGGAAGCCGGCGTCGCCCGGCTCGCCGCTCCTCCAGCAGGTTCGGGGACAATCGCTTGTACGCGTTGAGGTCGTTGCGGATGGTGATCGCGCCGCGGATCACATCGAGACCCACCCGCCCTGCGTATCCCTTGCACTCGACCAAGAGCCGGGTGTCAGGCGTCATCGGCAGCGTCATCGGGGGCACCAGGAGCACGTCCGCGTTGTGGCCCTCGCCGAGTCCGTGGACCATCGGCATCCCGCCGCGCGAGTACAGCTGCTCGTCGCCCACGTCCGCCTCACAGACGGCGTAGCCGGCCTGGCGGGCGAAGTGCGCCACCAACTCCTCGAAGATCGCACCACGCAGATTTGAGTCGGCGCTCATCGGACCTCTCCACGAGTGTAGTAGTCTCGTGGGAAGGGTATCCAAAAGCTCGCAAGCGCGTGTGTCCCGAATCGGAACACCTCGACGAGAACACCGCCCGAGCTAGCGAGATCAGGCCAGCGTAAACGTCCCGTTGAGCAGACCGCAGTGCTCTTCCGCACCGCCGAAAGCCTGCAACGAATAGTAGGTCACGTCAGCACCGACGCTCGTGTCCGTGCAGTAGGCGACCGCCCCTCGGGTCGGGCACGGACCAGGGTCATACATGGTCGCGCACGGCTTGAGCGTCCCATCGAGGGGCTCCTCGTAGCAAAGCTCTGGGTCCCCGCAGTGGACGGTGTCTTCCGCGAAGCAGAAGTTGTCGAATCGGCTGCAGTGCGGCTCCTCGGCCGGGCAGTCCTCGTCCGTCGCACACTCCCATGGCTGGCAGGTGTGCGTGGGGATCAAGCAGTAGGGCTCCTCGGCCGGGCAGTCCTCGGGCCCCTGGCATTCCCAGGGGACACAGACGTGATCGACCGGATAGCACGACGACGCCTCGGGGCAGTCCTCGTCGCCCTGACACTCCCAACACTCGGCGAGATCGGGGAACGCGTCGCGAAGCGTCTCCAACAGCGCCTGGCATTCGGTCCAGCAGTTCTCCTCCGTGACGCCGGGCAGCGACCAGCACGACCCCTCCTCGCCGTACGTGGCGATGGTCCCGGCGATCACCTCGGGCGTCGCCGCCATGACGCACTCGAGCAGGTCCGCGCAGATTCCCAGCTCCGGGGGACCGCCACCATCCGAGCCGTCCGTCGGTGCGGCGCTGGCATTCGTCGTGCTCCCATCGTTGGCGGCCGACGTGGAGCTCGAGCCCGAAGCGCTCGCATCGGCGGAGCCCGTTTCACCTCCGTTGGCTGACCCGCCTCCACATGCCGCGGTCGCGGCGATGATGAGCGCCGCGAAGAGGGGGAGACGTCCACTCTGGGGACAACGCGAAGGGACCCCAATCCGATCAACCATGCCCACGAGCGTATCACCGCAATCCGCCAGTGGTGCTCCGCGCGTGAGCGCACCGGCGCAAAGCGTGGGCGCACCGGGGGCGATGTCGGACCCCTGCAACACGAGCCGACCGACGGTATCAGCCGGGCGTTGCGCAGGAGGCCATTTGGCCGGTAGCGAGCTTGGTACCCGACACCGTGATCGTCGACGCAGCCACGTCGACCGACCCGCCCTGGCTACCCGCCGTGAACGCGACGAGATCGATCGTCACCGTCCCTTCGTAGCACCCGCCGACATCACCAACATCGACCTCGGAGTCGAACGAAACCGTCCCGATGGGTCCGTCCGCCCGCTCGGCAAAGTACGACCCCTCCGGGACTGACCATGTCGGGCATTGCGAGGGATCGACCAGCAGCGAGACCTCGTCGAGCTGGAGGCGGCCGGAACCGTCGAGAAGCGGCGTGGTCGACAGGTGAAACGTACATCCGGTGATCTCACCGCCCTTGGCCAGGAAGCCGCTGGTCTCGTAGATGCAGGCATCGTCACCTGCGGCAGTACTGAAATTGAGAAACAGCTCGGCGTTGTCGAAGTCGACATTCGCGCCGTCGACCGACAGCGCCCCCGCGACGGCGAGGTTGTCCTCGCACTCATCGAGCGTGTCGAACGCGCCGCACCCAGACGCCAGCGTGGCCAGGGCCGGAAGAAACAGGATGTGGGGGACTTGCACCCACGCAGTCTACGAGAGGCGTGCACGAGGTCAACGCATGGCGTCGCCAACGCCAACGTGGGCCCACGTGCGCAGGCAGGGCCACCACGAGAGCCGGCAACAAGAGGACGACATACCTCTGGCGTGTTGCCTGATCGCGACACACGACCGGCGTGACCGCTCGGACCTCAGAATCCGTACTTCTGGTGTCGCAATTTGAACGCGGCGACGCCGCCCTCCATCACGTCGGCGACCTCACCGTTGATGTCGGGCATGTCGATGGCGCCGGTCCGCTTGATCGTGCCACCGGACTCCGCCCCGCTCGTGCGGTAGTCGCAGCAGATGACGAGCTCGGCGTCACCGTTGACGACGAGGTTGGCGTTGTGACTCGAGAAGATCACTTGTCGGTGCGTCTTCGCCTGCCAAAGAGTCTCGACGATCTCGTTGATGACCTTCATGTTGAGGTCGTCCTCGGGCTGGTCGATCAGAAGCGGTGGGCCGTCCTGAAGCAGCAGAATTGAGAGCAGGGCCGTCGCCTGCTGGCCCGGGGAGGCGCTCTCGAACGGCAGGTAGTCGTCGGGCCTCGCTTGGTACTCGAACTTTGGCAGGTCTTTGAGGTCGAAGAGGTGGAGCTCGAGCCAGGTCTCGGGGCGCAACTGCTTGGCGAGCGCGAGCTTGTCACGGTGCGTCCAGCCTGCACTGTCGAGGCCCGGCGCAGCCGGGAGCTTCGCCGCGGCTTCGTCCTCGACCTCGAGCCACGCGAGCCCGAGCAGCTCGTCGAGGACCGTGTGCCACGCTTCCAGGGGATCGTCGGCCGACGACAGCTGCTCCAGTAGCTTCTCGACCCGATCGGAACGGGTCTTAGTGCCCTTGAGGACAGTCCGCAAACGCACGCCAAGCGGCGCTAGATCGGCCGCGCGCTGAAGGGTCGCGCGCAACCTCGACTTCGCGACGGACGTCAGGTCGCGACACTGCGTCTCGAGAAGGTCGGCGCGCTCGCGAAGAGCTGCCTTCCAACCGTCTCGCGCCGTGGTGAAGTCGTGACTCGGGTTGCCGAGCCTGCCTAGCTGCGACGCCTTGTCGCTGGCGGCCTCGTCGAGTGCGCCAAGCCGGTCTTCGAGTACCTGGATCTGCTGGAGCGTGTCCTCGTGGGCAGCGGCACGTGCCGTCGCGGCTTCGTACTCCTTGCGGTGTGCGTCCCGGGCGGCGCGCCACTCGTCCAGTCTGGAGAAGTAGTCCTCCAGGCCTCCCTGGGTACCGGGGTTCGAGAACGCGAGCCGCAGGGAATCGATGGTCTTGCGCGCGCCATCGACCCATCGTTCCAGGGTTCCATGCGCTCCGAAGATCAGGTCCGCATGCTCGACGGTCTTTCCCTCGAGCGAGAGCGGGATGCTCTGAAGGGTGCTCAATGCCGTGGCGAGCGCGCCCGCAGCCGCGTCTGCGTCGCGCGCCAGAGCTTTCACCACGCGTTCCTCTGCTTCGAAAGTCGCCTGTCTTGCAATGATCGCTCGGTCCTCGTCAGTCAGACCCCGGAGCGAGGCTCGAAGCGCATCAATCCGTTCTCGAAGTGAGCGCCGCGCCATGTCGTGCGTGGCAAGCTCGGCCTGAAGTGTGCGAACGCGAACCCAACGCTCGAACGTACCTCGAAGCTCCGCCGCGAGCGTGTCGAGCCTCTCGCCAGTGCTTTCCAAGTTCTCCTGGATCGGCGCGTGCACGAAGCGGCGCAACTCGTCCAGGCGTGCACCGACAGCGCTGAGCTGTTTCTGGCTGTAGGCTCGGATCGGCAGCAACTCCCGAACGTCTTGCTCCGTGCAGGTCTCGAAGGGTGCATCGCCGATCTTGAGTTTCAGCTCACCGGACGCGCGGCGGCGAACAGTATGAAGGACGTCATCGAGCAGGAACGACACGTCGACCGACGCAGCGAGTGGGACAAGGGTCCCTTCGATCAGCCCCTTGCGCCGGCGCTGGAAGTCGGCGAGTTCCTCCTCTCCGTCCGCAGCGCCTGGTGGTTGGTCGCAGAGGGCCCATCGGACATACTCGAGGATGGTGGACTTGCCGGTCCCGCGGCCGCCGATCACCGCGTTGTACTGGGGATTGAAGTCGAGAACGACAGGTCCGAGAAACTTGCTGTTCGTCACCTCCAGCCGCGTCAGCTGGACGGATGGGATCTTCGGCTCGACGTGAGCGATCCGCGAGTGTCTGGCCAGGCATGCTTGGCGAAGCGCTTCCGCGGTCGGACTCGCCCACTTCACCCAGGTCGTGTGCGCGCCGAGCTTCTTGAAGTCCAGGCTCCGGCTGTCGGAGGTTTGGAAAAGGCCGAGCGCTTTGTTTCCCCAGGCCTTGTCCTCGCCGTTCGTGATACTGCGAACGCCCTTCGCCCTGGGCGCCTTCGGCAGTTCCCCGTCGAAGTAGCCCCCGACGCAGGGCATCGACCGGTAGTGTTGCTCGAAGTCCTTGCGGATGAGCGTCTTGTAACCGCCGTCGCCGACATGTGGAAACACGATGTAGCGCCCGCGCAACGGCTGGACCTTGTCGAGGTTCGCGTAGAGGTCTTCGAAGCTCATGATGTCGAGCTTCACAACGGGAGCATGCTTCGCATCCTCCGCTGGCGCGGGTGTGATCCCGAGCGCCGGTAACGCGAGGGGAAGGAACTCCAGGGGAAGTTCCGCGTCGAACAGGATGATGGCCTGGCACGGGATCCCGAGCGTGAGCTCCATACCGGGAAAAACCACCAACCGCTCCTCATCCGGGAGCGGCTTGCCGGCATCGTCCGTCTCCGCCAACGCAGCCTCGCGGATGTAGCTGAAGAACACGATGTCGTGGTGGTCGGTGATGCCGACCGCGTCCAGCCCTTTCTCGCGGCAGGCCGCGACAAACGCCTGCGCGTACTCCCGACGCTGCTCCTCGGTCTTGGGCCGCTTGCCTGCGAAGTTCAGGTCACGCGGCGTGTGGACCTGGAAGTCGCAGCGGTGGAAACAAGCGCCGGTATTGACGACCGGGGTGAGGCGACTCGAAGTCACAGCATCGAAGTCAACAGAGTGGAGCCCGTTTGTCCAGCAGAAATCTCTGTGTATTGTAGCAGGACGGCCCCGCAAAGCCCCTTCGCCTGGCGCAGCGCAGGAGCCGACGGATCAGTGCAACCTGAGCATCCGAACACAAACAGTCGGAAACTGCACAAGCGCTAGGGTTGCGACGGAGAGAGCTCCTGAAAAGTCGACAACGAGTTCGGAATGGGCGGTCTCCGCGTCCTTCCTAATCGACACCGACATGGCGGTTTCATCGACAAGTTGAAGAACCAACGCCTCTTCGCGAATCAGATCTAGCTGAAACGAGCCCGCCACCACGTGGAACGAGACTCGCGCGATGCCACCGGAACCATCCTCAATGTCGTAGGCGTGCACGAGCGGGTCCTCCATGCTCCGCCGCGCACAACCGAAGGCCGCTTGGAAATCTAGGTATGTTGGGTGTGAGAACTCCATCTCGCGCTCCTAGTTTGAGAGATGCGCCTTGAGCCAGGCTCTGCTCGTGTTGGTCTTCGGTCCGCCTTTCACGATTACCGTCGTCAGACGCCGGGTACCGTCAGGCATCACTTCCCAGGTGGATTCGAGCTTACCAGCTTTGCCGGACGGGCCGATCATTGTGCTCTGTCGAGTCTCGAAAGTCCCGTGGGGGTTTGTAACGCGACCCACGACGTTGTCCTTCTGACGAACAACGTGCTCAAGGTGGTTTCGAATCATGTCTCGGCCAGCTGGGGTGTCCTTGACCCCGAGGCGGCTCATCTGTAGCGCATTCTGGTTGGCGCGCGCCGTATTGTGCGCGTCGGGCTTCACCTTTCCGAAGAAGTAGCCGAACTTTGCGTCATCGATCTGCGAGACCTTTCCGTACCGTACGAAGGTCGGTCGCTCTGGAGACGCCCAGCGCACCGAACGCACGCCATCAACAGTTGTTGCCGCCGTCAGCAAGCCTAGGAGCGCACCTGTCAACTCCGCAACAGCGGCCTGGTCATTCTTGCGGATAATCGCATCCGCAAGGCCTGGCGAGAAGCCACGCTTCACGAGTTCGATTTTCCGCTCGTTGATCGAGGCAAACGTCTCCGACAGGAACTGAGCCTGGTCCGCGTCCCCTACACTCTGCTTGAGGTAGTCGACGTCCGTCGGATAGAGTCGAAAAGACGCTCCGGTGGTTCTCGTGCCGCTGTTTCGCGCGATGATGATCTCATCCCGTCCGCCGGTACCTCCTATCCTGTCCACCCGAACCTCTCCGGGCGAAAGATCGCGAAATAGGCCCGGCGCGGCGTTGGGGAAATCCTTCTCCAACTCGGCAGAAACACTGGCTGGGGTGGTTGCCTCGATGGCTTTCCGATCAGCGGCCTCCACTGCGCCAGGCGCAGGCAGGTACGGCTCTGACGACTCGCCGGCGCTCTCTCGCTGCTGACGAGCCGCGGACTGCTGGTCGCCAGGTTCGGCGAACGTGCCACTACGGTCGTTCATTCCCACCGGGTTTCCCGAGGCATACGCGAAACGATTGACACCGTCCCCTAGCCCTATCGGATCCGCCGACGTCCACCTCCCCAACCACGCCGCGTAGTACCGGACCCCCATCGAGTCCAGCCCCGTCTCTTCGTCCCGCTCCTTCCCCGTGTACCGGTACCGCTTCGCGCTCACCTCGATGTTCGAGTCCACCGCCCGATACGCGCTCGTCCCGTACGGATGGAACTCCTCGTAAGAAATCACCGCCGCGTCGTCATCCAGCTCTAGCGCCACCGTCCCCAGATGGTTCCCGTACTGGTACCGCGAGATGCTCACCGGAGACGACACGGCACTCCCCTCGTCGATCGTCAACGTCTCGACCATCACCACCCGACCGGTGTCGTCGGAGATGTACAGCGTCTCCCGCTCGAGGTCGACGTCCCCCAGCAGGTTCGGGCTGTCGACGTTGCGCTCACGGTACAGCTCGAACGACCCCAGGTAGACCCGCTCGTCCGCCGTCGTCCCCGAGG
>CALBMM010000136.1 GCA_937896535.1 uncultured Pseudomonadota bacterium | reverse complement strand
TGATCCTGCGCCCCGACAACGACCGCGCCCAAGAGCGACTGCGCAAGCTGTACGAAGCCGACGGCGACCGAGCGGCACTCGTCAACCTGCTGCGCTGGCAGCTCGGCCACGCGGTCGAGCCGGCCGACGTCGCGCAGCGCAACGTCGAGCTCGCGGTGCTGCTCGACCACGAGATGCTCGCCACCGGCGAGGCCGTGCGTCACTACGAGCGCGCGCTCGATGCCGACCCGTCGCGGGTCGACGCCACCGCGCGCCTCGGTGAGCTGTATCTGTCGGCCGGTGCCTTCGACCGCGCCTCGGAGGTGATGAACGCCGAGCTCGAGCAGCTGTCGGCGGGCAAAGATCCCCATCGCGTCGCCGAGCTGCACCGGCGGCTCGCCGAGATCGAGTCGAGCCACCGCGGCAACGTGCCCGGCGCGGCGCGTCACCTTCAGGCCGCGCTCAAGGTCGTGCCCGACGACATCGCGGCGTTGCGGGCGTTCGGCCTGCTGTACCTGAGCTCGGGCAAGGCCGCCGACGGGGGGGCCGCCAAGGCCGCCGACATCTTCTACAAGGCCGCCGAGCTCGCCCGCCGCCGTGGCGACAACGAGCGCGCGCTTCGGCTGCTGCGCCGCGCCCTCGTGCTCGCGCCCGACCACCAGCAGGCCTCGGCCGCGCTCGAGAACACGCTCATAGACTCCGAGGACTGGCTGGCGCTCGACGATCTGTATCGCGAGTGGCTGCTGTACTTCTCGGGTCCGGACGCCGTGCCGCTGCAGCTGCGGCGCGCCGACCTGCTCGACGGTCGCCTGCACCGCCGCGAGGAAGCCCGCGTGCTGTACGAGGAAGCGAGCCGCTTCCAGGATCCCGACGGCGAGTCGTGGAAGCGCCTGGAGGCGATCTACGCCGACGCCGGCGACCACCACGCCCTCGCCAGCCTGCTCGAGGCGCAGATCGAGCGTCAGCCCGACTCCGTCTCGACCGATGTCCTGCTGCGTACCGCCCTGCTGTACCGCGACGAGCTCGGCGCGGACGAACGCGCCGCCGTCTTCTTCTACAAGGTGCTCGAGCGCGAGCCGTTCAACGCCGAGGCGTTCGAAGGCTACAAGGAGCACTGGCGTCGCAAGCACAACTGGGCGCACCTGCGCGACCTCATCCTGTATCAGATCGAGCAAGCGGGCGCGTACGAGGAAGGCGGTCCGTTCGACGACCCGGCCTTCGCCGAGGAGTTCGCCGAGCTCGCCGAGATCTGCGAGCGACGCCTCGGCGACGTCGATGGCGCCCTCGAGGCGTGGACGCAGCTGCAGCAGGTGTATCCCGGCGATCCGCGACCGCCCAAGAACATCGCGCGCATCGAGAAGCGAGCGCGCATGTGGGACAACATGGTGCGCGTACAGGAGGCCGAGCTCGAGCGCACGGTGGACCCGCGCAAGCGCCTCGACATCCTCAAGCGCCTCACGCAGGTCTATCGCGATCGCCAGGTCAATCCGACGCGCGCGATCGAGCTGTACAACGAGATCCTCGAGCTGTCGCCCGGCGACGTGCAGGCCACCCGCGCCCTGACCTCGCTGTACGACCGCGCCGGCGACTACCAGCAGGTCATCGCCCTGCTGCGCGACCAGTACGAGCGCTCGCGCAGCCACACCGAGCAGGTCGCGTTGCTGCGACGCATGGCCGAGCTGTGGCACCACGAGCTCGAGATGCCCGACGAGGCGGTCTGGGCGTGCGAGCAGATCCTCGACCACAACCCGTCCGACCGCGAGGCGCTCGCGCGGCTGCAGCAGATCCTCGAAGAAGAGCATCGCTGGGTCGACCTGCTGTCGGCGCTCGATCGAGAGCTGCGCCACGCCGCCAACAAGGAAGCGCGGTCCAAGCTGCTGCGTCGGATGGCGCGCATCGCCGAGCGGGAGCTCGGCGACGACCTGCGCGCGGCCAAGTTCTGGGGCGAGCTGCTCGAGCTCGAGCCGACCAACCTCGAGGTCGTCGACCGGGTCATCGGCGTGCTCGAAGACGCCGGCCGTTTCGAGGAGCTCGGTACCCTGCTGTCGGACGCCGCCGGCTCGCCGCAGACGCCGATCATCCGTCAGGTCGACTACCTGCTGCGGCTCGCGCAGCTCGCCGAGGCGTCGATCGACGATCCCGAGCTGGCCAAGAGCTCGTTCGAGAAGGTCCTGCGCGCGCGACCCGACCACCGCGGCGCGCTCGAGGCCCTCGTGCGGATCTATCGCGCGGAACAGATGTGGCAGTCGCTGGTGGCCGTGCTCGGCAAGCTCCAAGAGCTCGCCGAGACCGACGACGACGCGTTCCGCATCGCCTGGGAGCGCTCCGAGCTCCTCGGCGAGCAACTCGCCGACCCCGACGGAGCCATCGGCGTGCTCGAGCAGATCGCCTCGGACACCGCGATGGGCAACCAAGAGGTCGGCCGCACGCTGCTGGATTTCTACGAGCGCGCCCACCGACCGCGCGACGTGGTCCGGCAGGCCGAGCTGCTGCTGTTGTCCACCGAGGATCCGCAGGCGCGCCGTCGGCTCTACGACACCATCTCGACGACGTGGCTCGACTCGCTGTCGGACAAGCAAGCGGCGATGTCGGCGTTCGATCGCTGCGCGCGAGAGTTCCCGTCCGAGCCCCGCGTGCTCGATGCACTCTCCGGCCTGCAGATCGACGTGGGCGACCACGCCGCCGCCCTCGCCACGCTGACGCGGCGCCTGGACATCACGCCCGACGTCGAGTCGCAGACCGAGACGCTCGAGCGGATGGCCAAGGTGGCCGAAAACCAGCTCGCCGACCCGGTGCGTGCCCTCGACTACCTCGGGCAGGCACTCGCGCGCGACCCCGGCCACGAGCGACTGCTCGAGCAGGCGCGTGCGGCCGCCCGCAACTACGGGCTGTGGGCCCAGCTGCTCGGACTGCTCGACGCGCGCTTCGAGCAGATGTCGCAGCTCGGCGACGTGCTCGGACAGATCGAGGTCTGCTTCGAAGCGTCCGAGATCGCCGAGGGTCACCTCGACGACCCGGACCGCGCGATGGATTGGGCCCGGCGCGGCTACTTCGTCACGGTCGACGAAGAGCGCGACGGCACCGACGGCTACGCCCGGCTCCGAGCGCTCGCCAAGGACCACGACCGTTGGCCACAGCTGCTGTCGATCATCGAAGAGGAGATCGACAAGCAGGCCGGGCTCGGCGCGATCGACTCGGGCCGCTTCGACCTCGTCTTCCGGCTCGGCGAAGCGGCCGACATCGCGCTCGACCGACTCGACGACGCCCCGCGCGCCGTCGGCTACCTGCAGCGCGCGCACCGGCACCGCCCCACCGACGAAGACGTGTCCAAGCGCCTCGAAGAGACCGCCGAAGCCCACAAGCTGTGGCCGGCGCTCATCGAGCTGTGGGGCGGACGTCTCGAGCGGGCCGTCACCGATCACGGACGCTTCGACGCCTGCTGTGCGATCGCCCGGATCTACGAGGAGGAGCTCGACGATCCGGAGAAGGCCTTCGAGTGGCTGCAGCAGGCCTATCGCGATCTCACCGACACCCGCAGCAGCCTGGCCGAGGACGCCTTCGAGCGACTGCTGGGCATCGCGCAGCGACATCGGCTGTGGCCGCAGCTGGCCGAGCACTACCTCGGGCGCGCTCGCGAGGCGTTGACCGCTCAGGACGCCGACGAGGCGCTGTCGGTGCTCGAGCGGGCGGCAGAGGTCTTCGACGACCGTCTCGAAGATCCCGTGGGTGCCCTGCGGGTCCTCGCCGCGGGACTCGACCTCGACGACGGGGGCACCCGCTCGCTCGACGAAATTCGGCGACTGTCGCTGAAGATCGACGAGCGCCGCGCCGGCGACGTGCCGCCGCTGGGCGCGTACCTGCTGCTCGGCGTGCTGCAGCGCGTCATCTTGCGCATCGACGCCGAGCACGAGCAGGTCCGGTTGCTCGAAGAGCGGGCGCAGATTCGCGAGCAACGACTGGACGACTTGCCGGGCGCGATGGCCGAATGGTTTCGCGTACACCGGTGCGTCGACGACAAGGACGGCGCGCTCATCGAGCTCGAGCGCCTCGCCGACGAAGGCGACCTGTGGGGCCAGTTCCTCGTGCTGCCCACGTCACAGCTGGAAGCGGCGCGTGGCGACCACGACCTGCAGGCCACGCTGCTGCAGCGCATCGCGCAGCTGTACGAGGGGCCGCTGGAGCGGGCCGAGTACGCCCTGCGGGCCCGACTCGCCGCCTGGCGCCGCGACCCGACGCTGCCCGAGCGCGGCGAAGAGCTCGACGACACGCATCTGGCGATCTGGCGCCTGGCCGAGCAGACCGGTGCCTACCTGACGCCGCCGGTGCCTCGTGATCCGCTGCTGATGCCGCAGCTGGAGATCCCGGAAGTCGAGGACCTCGAGCGGCTGCATCGCGGCGGGCTCGACGTGGGCAAGCTGCTGTCGGAGCTGCCTTCGCCACACAGCCCCAAGCTCGATCTCGCGGCGCCGACGGCGGTGCCGGGTCGCATCACCGAGGAGATCAGCGTCGCGTCCCTGGTGCGCGACACCGAGTCGCGCAAGGCTCCCGTGCCCACGACGCCCGTCGAGCGGGCGGACTCGGCCGAGATCGTCGAGATCGACGAGATCAACGAGATCGGGGAGTTCATGGAGGTCGAGCTCATCGAAGACGACCTCGTCGAGGTGGTCGACGACGAGGGTACGATCTCGATGTCGAAGGCGGCCGCGGGTCGCGTCGCCGAGGTGGGGACCGTGGCCGTGGCCTCGCCCCATCCACCGCCGCCGCCCCCGCCGCGCACCGCCGACGCGGGGCTGCCTCCCCTCCCCCGTCTCAGCGCGCCCGTGCTGCCGCCGCGACCGCGTGTGCGCAGTGCTTGGGACGAGGTCGCGGGCGCGTACGCCGAGTCGGGTCGGGCGATCGCCGATGCCGTGACGGTCGAGCTGGCGCTCGCCCGGCTGTGGGAAGAAGGCGCGCGCAACGTGGAAGCCGCCTTCGCCGCGCACGAGCGCGCCTTGCTCGCGGTCCCCGAGGACGAGCTGGCCCTGTCGAGCATGCGCGAGCTGGCCGAGCGCCACAACGTGTTCGATCGGCTCCGGCAAGCGTACGAGTACCTGCTGGCCGAGGCGACCGTTCCGCAACACATCATCGAGCACAACCTGCGCTTGGCCAGACTCGCCGAGGCACGCGATGCCCTCGATGTGGCCGAGCAGCGCTATCGCGCGGTGCTCGAGGTGTCCCCCACGCACGTGCAGGCTCTGGTCGCGCTGGGCAAGATCTACGAGGCCGAGGGTCGAGACGGCGACTACGTCGCCAACTTCGCCGAGCTGCTCGAGGCCGAGCACGACGACCTCGACGAGGACGAGCGGGTCGCCCGAACGCTGGAGCTGGCCGAGCTGCTGCACGTGCGGCTGCGCAAGAACGCAGAGGCGATCGACCGGCTCGAGCTGTGCGTGCGCCAGTACCCACTGCGCCGCGACACGCACGAGGCCTACATCGACATGCTCATCGCCGACCGACGCTGGCAGCCGGCGATCGACGCGATGCGCAACGCGTGGGAGGCCCTCGACGACCGCGAGTTCTACTTCGAGACCCTCGCCCAGGTCGCCATGATCTACGAGGAGCGACTGAGCTTGCCCGACCGTGCGATCACGGCGTGGTCGGAGCTCGCGAAGGCACACGAGGATCCGCAGCTGCCCGAGGAGCTGCTCGAGCACGCGCAGGGACGGCTGCAGGAGCTGTACTTCGAGGGCGGCCGGTTCGAAGCGTTGCCCGAGCTCATCGAGCAACGCCTGACGCGGACCGACCCCGAGGACACCGAGACGCGCATCTCGCTGCTGGTCGCCAAGGCACGGGTGCTGCAGGAAGGCCTGGGCGACGAGCGCGGGGCCACCGAGACGCTCGAGCAGCTGCTCGAGGAAGCTCCGGACAACGACGAGGTCGCACTGGGCCTGTCGCGGCTGTATCGCAAGCAGGGTCGCTTCGAGGACGGAATCGCGGTGCTGCGCGAGCGTCTGGCCGCCGCCCGCATTCGCGACGACGATCCGAAGGAGGACGACGAGGGCGAAGGCTCCGAGTCGATGCCCCGCCGCATCGCCCTCGCCATCGCGCTCGCCGACGTCCTGCACGAGGACGGTCACGACCCCAAGGGCGCGATCGTGGTGATCCGCGACGCGCTCGAGCGCGACGCCGACCACCCGGAGCTGCTGCGACGGCTGGCGCGGCTGGCCCGCGCGCTGCACGACCTGCCGGTGCTCGCCCAGGCGCTGCAGGACCTCGGCTCCCCCGAGAACCTGCTCGAGGCGGCGGACCTGCTGCGCCGGCGACTCGGGGACGGGGCCAAGGCCCTGCGGCTGTACTCACGCGTGCTGTCGGAGGCCAAGCGCGAGCCCGACGAGCCCGACAACGCCGATCGTCTCGCGCGTGCCCTCGAGGGACTGGTCGCGCTGCGCGTCGAAGACGACGACACCGTGGGCGCGATGGAGTTCATGGACCGACAGCTCGCGGAGCTGACCGGCTCGTCGATCCGCGCGCAGCTGCTGACGGAGATGGGCCGCATCACCTACCGCAGCACGGGCGACGTGGAGGCGGCCCGCGAGCGGTTCGACGCCGCGCTCAAGGAAGACCCGCACTTCGTGCGGGCGCGACTGGGCATGGGCCGGATCCTCATCGAGGCGCAGGAGTACGGCGAAGCCGAGAAGCTGCTCGAGCCGGCCGTCGACGATCTGAGCCTCGAAGGTGCGTCCGACGACCTCGTCGACGGACTCATCCTGCTGGCCCGGGTGTTCGAGGCGACCGGTCGCGCCGGCGAGGCGTACCGACGCCTGACCACCGCGCTGCGCCTGGACCCGGAAAACCTCGACATCCGCTACGCGATCGTCAAGAACCGCTACGACGCCAGCCGACACCGCGACGCCGTCACCGCCGCCGACCATGTCGAGCAGTTGCTCGCCGAGGGGATCGAGCGAACCGAGCGAACGTCGCGCCTTCTGTCGGAGACCTTCGTGGTCGCGGCGATGGCCGAGCGCGAGCTGGGTCGACCGGGCGCCGCACTCAATCGCTACCGTCGGGCCGTGGAGCTCGACGTGTCCAACACGGCCGCACTCGAGCCTCTCATCGGCCTGTGCCAGGAGCGCGGCCTGCTGTACGAGGCGGCCCGCTATGCCAACAAGCTCGCCATGCAGACCGAGGACGAAGGGCTGCGAGGTCAGCGATACATCGAAGCGGGCATGCTCTTTCACGACGCCGCGGCCGCCGTGGCCGACGGTGCCGATCCGGCCGAGGGCGAGACGGAGGCCGACCTGCGCAAGGCGACCTTCGAGAACCTGCGGCTGGGGCTGGAGCTGCTCGAGGGTACCAAGACGCCGCTGGTGGACCCGGCCCAGCTCGAGATCGCCTTCCGGTCGGCGTCCGAGCACGATGCCGGGACCGCGCTGCGTTGCCTGGACCGTCTGCTGCTGCACGAAGACGACGACCGGATGCGGCGGCACGACCTGCTGCTGGAAGGGGTTCGCGTCGCGCTCGATGCCGATGACCACCTCGACATCGCCGAGAGCTACGCCGGCAAGGCGCGCCAGCTCGTGTCCGACTCGGCCCCGGCCGTGCTCGCCCAGGCCCGGGTCCTGGAGGCGACCGATCGCGTCGACGAGATCGAGGCGCTGGTCGAGCACTTCTTCGCGGGCACGGCCCCCAGCGACGACGACACCGAGACCCGCGTGACGCTGCTGCTTCGGCTGGCCGAGCTGCAGACTTCACGGCCCGACAAGGCGATCGCTTCGCTCGAGAGGGCATCGGCGCTCGACTCCGGGGCGCTCAGCGCCGATGACCGTCGCCAGCTCGCCTCGCTGTACGAGGCCGCCGGCACCGAAGGCACCCAGGTGCTGGCCAACCATCGCGCACTGCTGTCGACCGACCCGCTGTACGTGCCCAGCCTCGCCGCCCTCGCCGACCACGCGTGGCAGAGCGGTCGGCTGGACCAGGCGTGGGCGCTGTACAGCGTGCTGGCGCTCGCCGAGCCGTCCAACGAGCCCGCGCGGCTGTTTCTGGAGGCCCACGCGGTGTCCGAGGGCGACTCCGACCCGCTCAACGTCGAGGCGCTCAAGCCGTCCCGCCTCGCCGACGGCGGCATCGGGCGCGCCCTGGAGCTGATGTGGGAAGGCGCGTCGTCGGTGCTCGGCGAGCACGTACCCAAGCTCGACGTCCCCGCCGAGGCCCGCGTCTCTCCGCTGGGAGACACGCCGCTGGCTCAGACGTGGGCCGAGATGCTCAAGCGACTCGGCGCCAGCAAGGTGGCGCTCGTCGACGCGCAGGCCCACGAGATCGAGCCTGCCTTCGAGCCCGACGGGGTCGCGGGCGCGGACCTGTTCTGCGTGCAGTACGCCCATCCGCCGGTGATCCTCGCCCGCGGCGAGGCGACCGCGATCGAGGACACCGCGGCGCTGCGCTTCGCTCTCGGCCGCGCGCTGCACATGTGCGGGCCGCAGGGCATCTTCGCGGCGGGCCTGCCCCGTGGCCGGGTGGCCACGCTCGTGTCGGCTGCCCTGCAGGCCTACCACCCGCGTCACTCGCGACGAAAGCACCACCAAAAGTCCGAGGACGAGGTGGCCAAGCTCAGCCAAGAGCTCGTTCGCAAGCTACCGCGCAAGGTCGGTCGCGAGCTGTCGCAGGTGTTCCGCGACCACGAGGACGAGACGTTCGATTCCCGCACGTGGCGCACCTGGATCGCCCAGGGCAGCAACCGCGTCGGCCTCGCCCTCGGGGGCGACATCTGGGCGGCCCTCGTCACGCTGCTCGACGAAGACGAGATGGAGCCGGATGCCTTGCGCGAGCGGGTGGCCGCCGACGCCGAAATCCGCGACCTCGTCTCGTTCGCCGCGTCGGAGACCTACGTGCGCGCGCGCGTCGGGTTGGGTCACCGCGTCAGCACCAAATGAAAAGAGCCCCTCGCATCGCGAGGGGCTCTTCGTCGTCGGACACTCTCGGCCGCGCGCGCTACTCGGGCGCGCCGTCGAGGATCCACGTCTCGATCAGATCGAGGTCGGCCTGCGACAGCGGCGTCTCGGTGTACGCCTCACACGCCGACGGGGTATCCGGATCCGGCGTCGTACACTCGACCGGCATCGACAGCAGTCCCGCGGTGCTCGGAATGAGCTGGTCGCCCTCGCCGAGCAGCTTGCGGTAGAGGTAGCTGTTCTGCGGATCGCACGGGACGATCAGCTCGGCATCGGGATCGGCCAGGAGCTGCGTCGCCCCGGTGCCGTCGCCCTCGACGATGATGCCGAAGACCGCCGAGGCGTCTCCCTCGAGCGACCACGACGACCAGAAGCCGCCCGCCGCGTGACAGTCCGTGACGCAGTTGGCCATGATGATCGGGAAGATGTCCGTCGCGAAGCTCGTGCTCGGCGTCTCGTTGCAGACCGGTGCGCCACCGGAGTCGCCGCTGCCGGCGCTGGCCGTGTCACCGCCCGAGTCGTCCATCGTCTCCCCACCGGTCATGGTGCCGGCCGTGGGGTTGGTGGTGTTGAACGTGGTGTCGCCGTCGGAGTCGTCGCCACCGCACGCGCCCGCCGCCATCCCGACCGCCAACGCGAAAAAACCTGTTCGGAGGATCTCGTAGTTCATTGTCTCCCTGTGGTCTCCCAGTGCCATCTACCTCATTTGACGGGCTCGGAACAGCCGTCGGCGCGCCCGACATCGGGCTGCGCCGTGACCGTGACGACCCCGCCTCGTTCTAGAATTTGCCCGACAACGCCAAGCCGGCGGTGCCGCGCGACAACTTCGGTGAGATGCGCAGATGCGCCGAGGCCGGTGCGTTCTTGGCTTCCTTGCGGCGCTTGGCACCGACGATCACCAACGGAATACCGACGCCGAAGCCGACCACCGCAATGCCGGCGCCGACGAACGCGATGAGGTTGGCGCGGTTGCCTTCCTTGTCGAGCTGATCGACCTTGTCCTGCTCCGCGGGGAGCATGGTGTCTTCGACCTCTTTTTGCTTCTGCGAGCTGATCACCAGCCCCGCGATCGCCATCGAGACACCCGCGGCGCCGAGCACCGACAGCCCCGATCCCGCGGCGATGAGCGCCACGCCCGGCTTCTTGTCGCGTTGCTTCTTGACCTTGGGCGACTTGCCGTCGGCGACCGCGGCGGGCTCGGTGTCGGCCTTCTCCGCCTCGATCTCCTCGATGAGCGCCTCGGCGCGATCGATGGTGGTATCGGCGCGCGAGGACAGGTCGCCCGCCGCAGCGGGCTCGATGACGAGCCAGTCGCTGGACTGTGTCCCGGCATCCACCTCTTGATAGAAGCCCGCGATGTCGGCGGCGATCTGCGCCGACGCGATCGCGGCTTCCGCCTGCGCGATGTCGCGGTCCTTCTCGGCCGCGCGGATCCGCAGGTCGGCCGCATCGAGAAAGGTGACCGGATCGCCGAGCTGCGCGGCGTTGTTTTCCATCGTCTGCGCCGCGTCGGCGAAGTTGCCGGCATCGATGTCGCTCTGGGCCGCGCCGCGAATCGCTTCCCGCTTGCCCTCGGCATCACCGGGCGTCAGCTCCGGCCCCTTCTTCTCCGGCGCGGCCTTCTTGCCGCCGCCCTTTTTCTTGCCGCCACCCTTCTTCTTTTTCTTGGGCTTCAACAGCGAGGCGGGCGTGGCCGTCACGGGACCGGCCACCGTCAGCGGAGCCACCGGGGCGTTGGTCTGCGCCGCCGCGATGGCGGGTTCCAACGCCAGGGCGGCCGCGACGCCAGCGGCGACGAAGGTCCTGCTGAGACTCTGAAGACGCGCTGTCGGCGTAATCGTCACGATCGCATGCTACCACGATCGTCTGAGTGAAAGGCAGTCGTGCGGGCTCGATCGCCCGTTGGCGAGGCGCGCGCTCTGCTATCTTGGACCGAGGTGGAGAACGAATGTTGATCTCGGGACCGTGGCTTTCGGCGGCGACCTTGTGGCTAGCTGCCGCGGACGTCAGCGGCCTGACGACGCTGCCCACGGGTGTCGAGATCGTCGGGGGCGAGGAGACCGGTGAAGGCGAGTTCGACCCGGTGGTCGCAATCTTGGCGCACCAGGGCCTTTGCACCGGCACCGTCGTCTCCGACCGCATCGTGATGACCGCCGGCCACTGCCTCGCGGGCCTCGATTTCGGGCAGGAGGTGTGGGTGTTTTGGGGCCCCGAGCTGTCACAAAACCGACGCGTGCAGGCAGTCCGCTGGGGCGTCCATCCCGACTTCTGCGCGGATTGTAAGGAAGACATCCACGACTACGGCTTCGTCGAAATCGAGGCCGCGTTCACGGGCATCGAGTTCATGCGTCCGATCGCCACGCAGTCGGAGTGGGACGCGACGATGCGGGCGGGCGCCGAGGTGATCCTCGTCGGCTACGGCGAAGATCCCGACAACGGCAGCGTCGACAAGGGCCTGGGCATCAAGCGACAGGTCGCCACGACCATCTCGAAATTTTCCGCGGACGAGCTGGAGTTTTTCGCGGGCGGCAAGGACCGCGACTCCTGCCAGGGCGACAGTGGCGGACCCGCGTTCGTACGCCTTCCCGACGGCACGCTTCGCCTCGCCGGAATCACCTCTCGCGGCTCGGACCCGTGCGGCGACGGGGGCTACTACGGCACGCCCTACCCTGCACTGTGCTGGCTCGCCGACGAGACCGGGGTCGACCTGCGCGCCGACGGCTGTACCTCGTGCGACTGCCTCGACACCACGCAGCCCGGCGACGACGGTCAGTGCCGCGTCTACGTCAACGCGCCGTCGACTCCCGCAGCCTGGTTGTGGGTCGGCCTGTTCGCCGTGGGCGTCACTCGTCGTCGACGATCGCGATCTCGGCGTCGTCCCCGTCCGGCGTCCCCTCGGGCGTAGGCTGCAGGGCAACGACCTCGTCATAGACGAGCGCATCGCCCTGCTCCTCCCAGTGGCGCCCCTTGACCACGAGCTCGTGGCGCTCGAAGCCCTCGGCGGTGACGAAGAACGTGTGCGACTGCCCGACGTCGAGGTCGACGACGGTCACGCCCGGCGTGTAGCCGATGAGCAACGCCAGCTTGGCGCCTTCGGTATTGCTGCGCAGCTGCAAGTCGACCGTCTTGTCGGCATCGCGACCGACCTTGGGCACGGGGCCCTCGGGTATCGGTGCGGCGGTCTGGCCCTCGGGTAGCGGGTCGAGGTCCATCACGACGGGCGCGCTCAGCTCGCTGCCTCGCACCAGGCGTGTGCGCGGCACGTGACCATCGGCGACCACCGCGATCATGTACTGCCCGTCGGCGGGCAATCGCTCGAACGTGGCCGCGGGACCGTCCTTGACCATCCAGACGCGTGCGCCCTCGGGCTTGGACGTCACCGTGAGCGTGCCGTACTCCTTGGCCTTCTTTTCCTGCTCGGCCTGCTTGGCGGCGAGCTCCGCTTCGGCATCGGCCTTCGCCTGCGCGTCGCGCTTGGCGACGACGTCGCCCTCGAAGATGTCCGTCTGCGTGTACAGCACCCACACCAGCGCCCCGCCGAGCATCAGCGCGAGCGCGACGAGTCCGTAGACCATCCCCGAGCGCGAGCGCGGTGCCGGCACGTCCCACGAGTTGTCCTGCACCAAGCCTCGCGCGGGCAGCGGTACGATCGTGTCCGGACGCAGCCCGTCGACCTCGACGACGGGAAGGTCCGCCCCGGTGGCCGGACCCACGGGCGGTCGCCCCAGAATCGAGCTCGATGCGCTCGCCTGCAGCGGCGAGCGAGCGGCGAACGGCGACGGGGCGTCGAGATCGATCAGCGGCGCCGCATTGTCGTCGACGTCGGACACGTCGTCGGGCTCGAGCAGATCGGCGAGTCCCCCGAGCATCGGCGAGGGACGCACGCCGGGCGGCGCGACGCCGGGCGGTGCCACGCCCGGGGGCGTGACCGCGGGGCGGGTGCGCGGCTTGGACAGCGAAGCCGACGGCGCGCTCGCCCGCGTCGGCACCGGGGGGGCGACGGCGACGGGCTCGGTCGCCGCGGGGACGGTGGGCCCGCGTGGCGGCGCGTCGAGACGCTTTCGCGCCGAGAGCGAACGCGGGGAGGCATCGGCGGGCGGAAGCGGTGCCACCGGCTCCGCCGAAATCGCCACGCCACGGAGGCCGGGTGCCTCCGAGGGCATCTGCGGCTCGAGGGGGACGGTGGCCGTGGCCGGCTCGAGCTCGAGCGCCGTGAACAGATCGGGGGCGCGTCCGGGGCCAGTTGCGCTCATCGGCGGATGCAAGGGTACCACCGCCGCTGCAGTGTGCCCTGGGGGCGATTCACCCCGCGCCGGCCAGCCACGCGATCGCGCCGTCGATCTGGGCGCGCAGCAGCACGTACTCCATCGCGGCGAGGGCGAGGAAGGGTCCGAACGGCACACGGCGCCCGGTCACCCCTTCTCCCACATCTTCGGCGATCTCGGGGTCGTCGCCGTGCGCGTCCTGCAGCGTGGTGTTGGCGACGTCGCGCCCCAGCCACAGCATCGGCACCGAGATCAGAAGCCCCTGGATCGCGCCCGCCCCGATGCACCACGCCAGGCCCGGCATGCCGCAGAACGCTCCGACCATGAGCAATAGCTTCGCGTCGCCGAGCCCGAGCGCTTCGATGCCGCGAAAGCGCATGTACAACCATCGGATCCCCGCGAACGTGCCCCAGCCCGCCACCGCGGCGGTGAGGGCCTCGGTCAACGGGACACCGAGCCACGCATCGTCGATGCCCGCGAGCACCAGACCCAAGAGCGCCATCGGCAGGACGACGACGTCGGGAATGATCCACCAGTCGAGGTCGGTGTACGTGACGATGATGAGCGACAGGCCGAAGGCAAACCACGCCAGCCAGCCGACGATCCCCGGCGCGCCGCCGGCGACGAGCGGCACCTGTACCAGCTGGATGTACAGCGCAAAGCTCAGCACCCCTGCGAGGATCTCGACGACGAGGTAGCGAAGCGCGAACGGCTCGCCGCAGTGGCGACACTTTCCGCGCAGCAGCAGGTACGAGACGATCGGGATGTTGTCCCACGCCGCGATGGGACGCTCGCACCCGCCGCAGCGCGAACGCGGACGCGACACCGACATCCCCCGCGGGACCCGGTAGATCACGACGTTGGCGAAGCTGCCCCAGATCGCGCCCCAGAAGAAGGCGACGATCTTGGCCCACGGCGCCAGCAGGATCGCGACGAGGGCCGGATCGACGTGCTCGGTCGGCGGGATCCCGGGACCGAACACGGCGGGCGCGAGGCAGGTCAGCGGCACCATGGGCAGTCTACGCTCGACGAGCCCCCGGCGCCCGTCGCTGGGGGCGCGCACCGAGGGTATGCTGCGCCGGATGTCCCTCCGGATGTCCCCGACGATCGCCGCGATCACGTGCGTGCTGGCGTTGCCGCTCGCGCCAGCGTGCGGTGACGACGGCGAAGCGGCCGAACCGGACGCGTCGGCGTCCGGCCGTGCGTCGTCGGTCGACTGGCCGGCGCAGTTCGAAGACGACGCCAGCGCCGCGCTCGTCGCCGCGCTCGCACAGCCGCACGACGTGGCCCGCCGCGCGTGGTCGGGCCACCAGGTGCACTGGATCCTCGAGATCGACCTCGGGCCCGTCGCGCCGCCGACCGACGATCCCGATCCTCCGCTGGATCGTCCCGTCGTCCGCCCGCAGCACGTGCGTGACGAGTTGACGCTGCGCTGGACCGGCACCGCCACCGACCCCGGCTTCGAGCTGACGCAGGCCAACCAAGTCCCCGACCAGCCCGAAGGGCGAGGGGGACGCGGACGCGATGTCATCGTGGCCGGCGAGCGCGTGTACGTTCGTCACCCCCCGCGTCCCTGGGTCGCCTACCCGCTCGAGTCGCCGCTGTGGCAGCAATGGCTCGACGACGCGTGGTTCGCTCCGCGCGACGTCGTCGGCTTCGTCGCGCCCGCGGCGACGATGTCGGCGCGGACCGTGGCCGGCGGCGGACATGACGGCGGCGACGCGATCGAGGTCACGCTGTCGCGCGCCGAGTCCGTCGACGAGTCCAAGCGCGCCAAGGGACCCACGCAGCTGTGGCGCGCCGACGCGACGATTGAGGAGATCAGCGGCACGGTGCGGATCGACGCCGCGTCGGGCCTGTGGATGAGCGCCGACCTCGACGTGAGCTATGCCGTGCCGGGCGCGGACGGCACCCCGCAAGCCGGGCACCTGCAGCTGTCGGCCGCGGCCGGCGAGGATCCGGGCGCCGCCGCCAAGGCGCCCTCCGAGGCCGTCCCGCTGCCGCAACGGCCGCGCTACGACGCGCAAGCGCGCACCCTGCTCGACGGCTTGGCCGCCCCACCCCCGTGAGTCCGGCCCTCGCGCGCCCCCCGGCCACGTGGCACGAGCGCGGGTCGCGAGGCCAAAATGGGCTTGGGCGTCGGAGCCGAGTCCGCTAAAACCTCCGGCCTTGAGCAAGGCGACGAAAACCGATGCGGCGCAGCACTGGGCCCGCGCCGATCTGCCCAGCGAGGTCGAAGTGGCCCTGCAGGCGGCGTTGGACAAGCTCGCCCGCGCGCCGGTGGTGCTTCGCGTCACCGAGCTGGCCGGCTACACCGACTGGGTGATGATCCTGTCGGGTCGGTCGGAGCGCCACGTGCAGGCGATCGCGGAGGCCGTGCAGAAGGAAGTCACCGCCAAGGGCCGACGCGCCCGCGGGACCGACGGCCTGTCCGAACACATGTGGGACCTGCTCGACTTCGACGACTTCATCGTCCACGTCTTCTATCACCCGGTGCGCGCCCACTACGACCTCGAGTCGATGTGGAGCGACGCGCCGCGTGCGGAGCTGGGCTTGCCGTCCGAGGTCATGGACACCAGTGACCTCGACAAGCTCGACACGCCGGGCGACCTGCCGGCCTACCGCGGCGACCTGACCTTCGGCGGCTTCGACGACGAGTTCGACGACGACGACGACGACGACGACGACGACGACGACGACGGCCCCCTGGCCGACGACTGATGGATCTGCACCTTCTCGCGGTCGGCAAGCTCAAGGACGCGGGGCTCGACCGACTGTGCGAGGCGTGGGTCGAGCGCAGCCGTCGGATGCTGCCGATCCGGCGCGAGACGTTTCGCGACGCCAAGGCGATGTGGTCGCGCATCGAGACGCTCGGCCCGCCGCTGGTGCTGCTCGACGAGCGGGGCAAGCAAGTCGACACCGAGGCACTGGCCGACTGGATTCGCCGCTGGCGCGACGAGGGACGACGCCAGGTCGCCTTCGCGATCGGCGACGCGCACGGATTTTCCGACGGCGACCGGCGCCGCGCCGACGCGCAGCTGGGGCTTTCGAAGCTGACGCTGCCGCACCGGCTGGCCCACGTGGTGCTGTGCGAGCAGCTGTACCGCGTGGGCACGATCCTGGCCGGCCATCCCTATCATCACGTCTGAGCGTGCAACGATCGACGGCGGCGGCCGATGAGGTCGGCGTGACCGCCTGGTTGTTTCCCCCCACGTGCCTGGGCTGCGGCGCGCTGTTGCAGCAGCCGCGCATTCCCGCGCTGTGTCGGCGGTGCCAACCGACGCTGGATCGACTCGAGCCCGGCACGGCGACCGTGAACGGCATCGAGGCGTGCTTTGGGTACCAGGGGGTGCTCGCCACCGCGCTGTGGCGCCTCAAGTTCCGTGGCGACCTGTCGTCGGCCGGGCCGCTGGGCGAAGCGATGGCGCGCGCGAGCATCCTGGACCGCGGCTGGGACGCGTGGGTGCCCGTGCCCCTGCACTGGACCCGCGGGCTGCGGCGCGGCTTCAATCAGGCCACCGAGCTGGCCCGGGCGTTGGCGGCCGTCCGCGAGGACGCCGCGCGCGTGCGCCCACGGTGGCTGTACCGTCGACGGGCCGGCCCCGCCGTCCACACGCTACCGGCCGCGCAGCGCCCGGCGGTCGTGCAGGAGGCGTTTTCGGTCCGCCGGCCCGCGGCGGTGGCGGGGCAACGGATCTTGCTCCTGGACGACGTGACGACCACCGGAGCCACCTTGCACGCGTGCCGCGACGCGCTATTGCGGGCCGGCGCGGCCGAAATCGGGGCATTGGCGCTGCTGCGGGCCCTGTGAAGATCCGATGCTAGCCTACGCGCCCTCCCGTCATGGCCACCAAGGGCAAACCGAAGGGGCTGGCACCGAAGGGGGCCACCCTCACCGACAACCGTCGGGCCGCGTTCAACTACGAGATCCTCGAGCGCATCGAGGCCGGCATCGTGTTGACCGGCAGCGAGGTCAAGTCGATCCGCGACAGCAAGATCAGCCTCGCGGAGTCGTACGCCTCGTTCAAGAAGGGTGAGCTGTTCCTGGAGGGGGCCCACATCGCCGAGTACGTGCAGGCCCACGCGCGCAACCACGAGGCGATCCGACCACGCAAGCTGCTGCTGCACCGCAAGGAGCTCGACAAGCTCGAGGCCGCGGTGGCCCAAGACGGACTGACGATCGTGCCACTGGCGATCTACCTCAAGGACGGTCGGATCAAGGTCGAGCTCGGGCTCGCACGTGGCAAGAAGGTCCACGACAAGCGCGCGACGATCAAAGAGCGAGAGCAGACCCGCGAGATGGCTCGCGCGATGCGAGAGCGGTGATGGCACGGCGGGGGAGTCCACGGCGATGACGGACCCACGAGCCGAGGCCGCCACCCGGGTCGGCAACCTGCTGACCCGAGCCGGGCGAGGACCCCTGAGCGCCGAGGCCTGCTGGCAGCTCGTCGAAGACCTCCCGCTCGTGCCGGGCCTGATGCGCCGAGCGGCCGCCGCACTGTCGTCGCAGTCGGACGGGCCGGCGATCGACGCCTTGCTCGCCCTGCCTTCGGGTGTGCCCGGTGTCGTCGAAGGCGTCTACAAGGCGATGCGCCACGGGGTGCGTCGCGTCCGTCGCGATGGCTCGCCCTTTCCGGCGATGCTCGCCCTCGACTTTCGACACTCGCGCGCCAAGGCGTTTCCCGACGCGCTGCAGCGAGCGTGGGCGGTCTTCGGCGAGGCGATGGATTTCCTGCGACTGGACGGCAAGCTCGTCTACCGCGTGCGCCTGCACGCCGAGCGCGGGACGCTGGCCGGCCGGGCGGCAGCGGCCGCGCACGACGTGCAGTGGCTGCACGGTCGCCTCGCTCCGCTCAAGGGGACGCGGGTGTGGCTCAACGGCTGGTCCTTTCGACCCGACGGCAACCTGCGACCGCCGGCCCAAGTGCACCTGGTCCGCGGCTGGTTGTCGTGGGCCGCAGGTCAGACCGAGACGATGCGATGACGCAGCCGCAGCCGGATGCGTTCGCCTCGCGACTTCGCCGAGCGCTCGTCGCCGGCGTGCGCGCGCTGGCGCTGACGACCGACGAAGAGGAACGGGCCGTCGAGCTCGTCGAGGAGCTCGGCGAAGCACTGGGCTGGCCCGTGCACACGTGGTCGGCCGCCGACGGCATCGACCGCGGCGGCACGCAGACCCCACTCGACGCGCTGCTGGCCAAGCTCGCGAGCAGTTCCGACGACACACTGTGGATCCTGCTCGATGCCCCGGCCGCGATCGCCGACGCGGCGACGCGACGTCGCCTGCGAGGCCTCGCGCAGCGGGTGCAAGGGCCCGCGGTGGTGCTGGTGCAGCCGCGCGGGGCCGCCGATCCGCACGAAGTGCTCGCGATCCCCGAGTTGGTCGTCGAGCCGCTGCCGCTGCCGACGCTTCCGCAGCTGCGCGCGTGCGTGACGTGGATCGCCTCGGTGCTCGAAGACAGCGGCCACGCCGGCGCGCAGCGAGCGTTGGCGGACGGTGCATCGGCGATCGCGGCGGCGGCGTTGGGCTTGGGACAGCGCGACCTCGAGCGGATGATCGCCGAGGCGGTGGTCGACGCCGGCGCGGACCCGGCGGCGATCGTCGCCCACGTCACGCGACACAAGGCGCTTCGCCTCGACCGCGACGGCCTGCTCGAGCTGACGACGTCGGTCCCCGCCGACGAGGTGGGAGGTCTCGGGTCGCTCAAGCACTGGCTGCGTCGTCGCGCCCGGGCGTTGTCGCCGGCTGCCCGCGCCGCCGCCATCGCGGCCCCTCGCGGTGTGCTGCTGTTGGGCGTGCAGGGCTGCGGCAAGAGTCTGGCCGCACGCGCGTGCGCGGCGATACTCGAGCTGCCGCTGGTGCGCCTCGATCCCGGCCGCTTGTTCGGCGAGACGGTGGGACGCAGCGAGGCGAACCTGCGCCGCACGATCGAGCTCGTCGATCGGCTCGCCCCGGTCGTGCTGTGGCTCGACGAGATCGAAAAGGGCCTCGCCGGTAGCGAAGGCGCGGCGTCGGACGCGGGCACGGCCGCCCGCGTGGTGGGCGGTCTGCTGACGTGGCTGCAGGAGCGCGAGCACCCGGTGTTCGTGGTCGCGACCGCCAACCGCATCGACACTCTGCCGCCGGAGCTGCTGCGACGCGGCCGGCTCGACGAGACGTTCTTCGTCGATCTGCCCGACGCCGAGGCCCGCGAGGCGATCCTGCGCGTGCACCTGTTGACCCGGCCCGCGCGCACGCTGGGACAAGCCCCGCCGCTGGCCTCGCCGTGGGAGGCGTTCGCGGAGACGGCACGCGCGGCCGACGGCCTCTCCGGCGCCGAGATCGAAGCCGCGCTGGTGGAAGCACGACTCGCCGCGTTCGCCGACGATCGTCCGCTGGCCGCCGACGATCTGCGCGCCGCGCTGACGGCGACGATCGGGCTGTCGCGCACGCGATCGGAAGACGTCGATGCGCTGCGTCGATGGGCACGCGATCGTGCGAGGCCGGCCGGGTGAGACGCGTCGCGCAAACCGATGCATACTTCGCCCCGTGACGAGCCTGACTTTTTCGGCCACCACCAAGTCCGCCCTCAGCAAGACCCGCGACCTGTTGGTCGTCGCGCCCGCCCGCGCCGTCGGCAAGCAGGCCAAGTGGATCGACCGCGTGCTCGGCCGGCGCAAGGGCAACGTGCTGCGCAAGCTCGCCGCCGACGGCGATCCCGGGACCCGCGGCAAGGTCGTGTCCACGCTCGACACCGAGACCCAGTGGCTGCGCCTGGGCACGCTGCCCGACGAGGTCTCGCGCTACAACAGCCCCGCCCGCGCCGATGCGATTCGCAACGTCGTGGCCACGGCGGGTCTCGCCTCCAAGGGCAAGTGCACGATCGTGCTGATGCTCGAGGATGCCGCGCACATGCTCGCCGCCGTCAACGCGATCGGCCGCGCCCTGCCGTCGTTTTCCCGCAAGGCAGAGTCGTCCACGCGCAAGGTCCACATCGTGGTCGTCGACGCCGAGGGCAACGCGCTCGAGGTTCCCGAGACGGTGCAGCACACGGTGACGTTCGCCCGCGAGTCGGCCGAGCTCGTGGACACGCCGCCGACCGAGCTCGACCCCGAGGGCTTTTCCAAGGCCGCCCGCGCGATGCTCGAGGGACTGACGGGGGTCAAGGTCACCGAGATCGTCGGCGACAAGCTCCTCGCCAGCGGTCTGATGGGGATCCACGCGGTGGGCCGCTCCGCCAAGAGCCCGCCGCGCATGCTCGTGGCGAGCTACCAGCCGGCCAAGGCCAAGCTCCACGTCGCGCTCGTCGGCAAGGGCGTCACCTTCGACACCGGCGGTCTGCACATCAAGCCCCGCGGCTCGATGGAAGGCATGAAGGCCGACATGGGCGGCGCGGCGGCGGTGCTCGGAGCGTTTCGCGTGCTCGTGTCCGCCGGCTGCCGCCACCGCGTCACGCTGATCCTGTGCATGGCCGAAAACGCCAACGACGGGCTGTCGTACAAGCCCGACGACATCCTGACCATGCACTCGGGCAAGACCGTCGAGATCAACAACACCGACGCCGAGGGCCGACTGTTGCTCGCCGACGGCGTCAGCTGGGCCGCCCGCGAGCTGGCCGCCGACGTGGTCATCGACGCGGCCACGTTGACCGGCGCGCAGCTCATCTCGACGGGCCTTTTGCACGCGGCGATCGTCAGCGACGACGCCGACCTGGAAAAGGCGGCGATCGACGCCGGCTACGCCAGCGGCGACCTGACCCATCCCCTGATCTTCGCGCCCGAGCTGTTTCAGCGCGAGTTCGCCAGCCCGGTCGCCGACATGCGCAACTCCGTCGCCAATCGCATGAACGCGCAGTCCAGCTGCGCCGCGCAGTTCGTCTACGCGCACCTTTCGGGTGCCCGCGGCAAGCGGCGCTGGTGCCACGTCGACCTCGCCGGCCCCGCATTCCCCAAGGACCGCGCCACCGGCTACGGCGTCGCGCTGCTGTCGCAGCTCGTCGAGGCGATCGACTGAGGCGCGCGCTCGGCCGGGCCGAGCTCAGTCCTTGCCGACGATGCGCGCGACCAAGCCGAGCTCAGAGCCGGTGCCCCGCAACTGCCAAAGGCTGGAAGCGCCGACGGGGCTCCGACGTCGGCCTCTCGCGAGGGGGCGCTTGCGGCGCCCGAAAGGTGCGCGTAGACGAACGGCGCGGAGCAGCTGTTCCCGACACTGAACGGCGACGGAGTGCCGAACTATCCGTTCATGTTCCTGCTCCCCAATGGCGACGTGCTGTACGCGGGCTCCGAGAACGCGAGTGGACAGACCGACACGCTGCACGGCCGCGTCCTAATCCCGGACTACAACAACCCGATGGGCGAGTTCATCTGGGCTCCCGACCCCATGGATCCGACGGGCGCGCGCAGGTTCGCATCGTCGATCCCCGGGGGCTCGGCGGTGATGTACGCGCCGGGCAAGGTGATGAAGACCGGCGGAGGCAACGAGCCGACGTCGGCGATGGAGACGCTGGACTTGTCGGGGTACGCGTCCGGCGACTACGACCCTCCTCGACCCGGGCGACGGCAGCGCGCTCGAGTCTCCCCCGTCGGCGGCGATCACGGTCCCGTCCATGGTCGACTGCGGCTCGGCCACCACCCTGACCGCGTCCGTGGCTGACCCCGACGGTGATCTCGACGAGGTCCGATGGTTCGTCGACGACGTCCTGCTGGCGCCCGGGACCACGTCGGTCACCTTTACCCAGGCGCATCAGCTTAGGCTCGTCGCCCGCGACGCCCGCGGCGCCGCCACCACTGACCGGAGGAACATCCAGTGTCTGTAGCCAAGACTGCAACGATCGTTGCGGTGATCTGGGTCGCGGGCTGTGGTCCGGAGGCCAAGAGCGTCGATCCCCAGGCGTGGATGATCGGGGAGTTCACGTCGGATCGTGAGGGCGACCACGACCGCCCCACCTTCGCGAATATCCTTGTCCAGGCCGACGGGTCGTACGTGTCCGAGGCGACCCACACCTGCGAGAGCGAGCCATCGTATCGCACCGAGCTACCGTGGGAGCCGTTCGACGACCACACGCTGTGGGCCCGCCCACCGGAGGGCGAGATCGACGACGGATACGCGATTCGCCGGGTCGGATGTAACGAGTTCACATGGACCCGTGTGCGCCACGACAAGCGCCCGGACGACCCGGAGGTCGTGTTCTTCGACCCGGTGTACCGGGGCCGGCTGTGCACCCGAACGGTCACCTGCTTCGACCCGAACGACGAGGTCTACTACGACTGCGCGTGCGAGCAATACCACTGCGACGGCGACCCCGAGCCGCTCGAGTGCGACGACGGCGAGTTCTAGCGAACCCGCCTGTGCTCGACCGCTTGCCGGAACTTCCGATCCCGGGCAGATCGCCAGCGTGTGACGTCGACACCACGTGCTGCGTGGAGTTCGACGAGTGATCCCCGAGACGCCCAGTCCTCGGCTCGTTGACGGGCGCCGCGGCGTCGTCCATGACTATCGGGATGCAGTGCGACGACGGCTCGACGGCGAGGGGACGCCTGGAGAACTTCGTCTTCAGCCTGGCGCAGCCGGCCTTCGGCATCGCCAAGTCCGGCACCTCCGAGGACGCCAAGGCGTTCTCCGCGGGGGCGCTGGTGCTCGAGAGCGCGTTCGACTTCGGCGGCCAGCACTAGACGCGCCGCCGCCGGAACCGACAGCCGGTGCTACTGCAGGCCGATGGCGCGACGTTTTCCGCCACCGACCTCACCATCGGCATCGAGGTGCCGTGCAACGCGAGCACCGCGACGGTCATCGCGCAGATCGACCTCGTCGATCCGGGCGACGGCAGCGCGCTCGCATCCCCGCCGTCGGCGTCGATCACCATCCCCTCGCTGATCGACTGCGGCTCGGTCACCAGCCTGACCGCGTCCGTGTCCGACCCCGACCTCGCCGAGGTCCGACGGTTCGTCGACGAGGTTCTGCTCGCGCCCGGCACGACCTCGGTCACCTTCACCGAGGCGCACGAGCTGAAGCTGGTTGCGCGAGACGCCCGCGGCGCCGCCACCACCGACCGGAGGAACATCCAGTGTCTGTAGCCAAGACTGCAACGATCGCCGCGGTGATCTGGGTCGCGGGCTGTGGTCCGGAGGCCAAGAGCGTCGATCCCCAGG
>CALBMM010000135.1 GCA_937896535.1 uncultured Pseudomonadota bacterium | reverse complement strand
GCTGACCGTCGGCGTTGTCGTTGGACAGCATGCCGAGGTTGCCCTGCGACGGGGCGCCGAACGCCTCGAGCCCGAACGTGAAGTACTCCACGTCGTGGATCTGCAGCTCACCGAGATCCGAATAGGGCGAGCCCGCGACCGCGTACTGCGTCGACAGCAGCGTGGCTGCCGAGATCTCGACGATGTCGTCGGGTAGATCGTACAGCGCGAACGAGGCGAAGCCGCGGTACTGGGCGTTGGGCGGGTTGCCGGCGTCGCCGGCCTGGATGATTCCGAAGCTCATGTCACCGTCCTCGCGGACGCGACCGGAGAGGGAGCCGAGCAGGTCGATCTGCTCGCTGATCCGGTTGAGCATCCAGAACTCGATCTGCACGTCCTGCTCGAGCTCGTTGCCGGCGAGGTCGGTCGCGGCCGTCGTGATCGTGAACGCGTAGCTGCGCGGCGTGATGTCGATCGCGGAGGTTCCGGAGCCGAGCGGCAGCTCGTTGCTCGGCGTGATGAGCAGCTGGTCACCGGCGTCGTTCCACGACATGGTCACGAACACGTCCGGGAGGTCGGTGCTCTGGTAGGCGGCCTGGACGCTCGCCTTGTTCATCGGCTCCGAGAAGGTGATGCTCAGGACCGCGTCGGCGGCCACGCCGAGCTCGCCGTCGGCCGGGGAGCTCATGACCACCGTCGGCGGCGTGACGTCGTCTTCTTCGCCTCCCGTGGTCGGATCCGGATCCGTGTCGGCGCCGGTGTCGTCGGTCGGTCCACCCGTGGTGCTGTCGGGGTCGGGCTGCGGATCCGGGTCCGGGTCGGGGTCCGGCTGCGGCATGGGGTCGGCGTCGTCGCCGACATCGGACATCTCGCCGGTGGATCCATCGTTGCCCCCGGTGTCGTCGCCCGTGCCGGGATCGCCGGCGTCGAAGCAGGCGGGCACGAAGGCGCACAGGAGGCCAAGGGAGGTCAGGAAGCGGGTAGAAGCGTACATTGGGTCTTTTTCTCCGGGGTCGGGGATGACGGCCCGACCGCGCTCATCCCGGCAGTGCGCACCGGACCCGACCGGTTCAATCTTTTTTTCGACGCCGCGGATGCGGCCGAATGCGCGCGGGCGAGCCGATCCCTTTACAAGTCGTCCGCCGCACCCAGACTCCGGCCATGCGCGTATTCGTGACGGGAGCGACCGGAGTCGTGGGACGTGCGCTGGCCATGCGGCTGCGTCGGAGCGGACACGAAGTCACGGCGTGGGTCCGCGACGAGGCGGCGGCTCGTCAGGTGTTGGGCGCCGAGGCCCGACTCGTGTCCGTCGACGTCTCCGACCAAGCCCTCGCGCGCGCGCTGTCGCGGTGCGACGCCGTGGTCAACCTCGCGGGGGCACCGATCTCCAAGCGTTGGACGGCCGCACACCGGCGCCGACTGGTCCGCAGTCGCGTGGGCGTGACGCAGCGCATCGTGGCGGCGTGCGGGCTGGCCGACGCGCCTCCGAAGGCATTCGTGTCTGCGAGCGCCGTCGGGGCGTACGGTGACCGCGGCGACGAGCGTCTCGACGAGTCCGCGCGGTTGGGGGACGGCTTCCTGGCGCAGCTGTGTCGCGACTGGGAAGCGGCCGCCGACGCAGCGGCGGCCCACGGGGCGCGGGTGGTCAAGCTTCGCTTCGGCATCGTGCTCAGTGAGCAGGGAGGCGCGCTCGGCAAGCTCGTGCCGGCCACCCGCTGGGGTGGCGGGGTGGCGGTGGGTTCCGGCGATCAGTTCATGCCGTGGATCCACCTCGACGACCTCGTCTCGCTGATCGAGCGCGCGGTGACCGACGCCGCGTGGTCGGGCGTCTACAACGCGTGCGCGCCCGAGCCCGTGACCAACGCCGCGTTCACACGGGCGCTCGCCCGTGCCCTGCATCGTCCGGCGTGGGCCCGCGTGCCCACGCCGCTGCTGCGGGTGGCCATGGGCGCGATGTCGCAGGTGCTGACCGACAGCCAGCGCGCGGTCCCGGCCCGGGCGTCGGCGGCGGGCTTCGCCTTCGCGTACCCCGAGCTCGACGCGGCGCTGCACGACATTCTTCATCCCGCTGCGGACGGCGCGATCTCGATCGAGCGCGTCACCGACGTGCCGTCGTCGGTCGCCTACTTCGACGGCCGTCGACCTCGTTATCGACTGCGCCAGACGGTGGTCGTCGACGCCCCGCGAGGCGAGGTGTTCGACCTGTTCCGCGAGGCGGAGAACCTCGGCGCGCTCACGCCCGACGACCTGTCCTTCGAGATCCGGACGCCGACGCCGATCGACATGCACGAGGGCACGCACATCGACTACCGCATCCGCCTGGGCCCCGTGCCCATGACCTGGAAGACGCGAATCGAGATCTGGGAACCCGAGGCGCGATTCGTCGACGCGCAGTACCGCGGGCCCTACGCGGCCTGGTATCACGAGCACCGCTTCGAGCAGATGCCCGACGGTCGCACGAAGATGACCGACATCGTCTGGTACGCGCCTCCGCTCGGCATTGTGGGCGCGATCGCGAACCGGCTGTTCATCTCCGCGAAGCTGCACTGGATCTTCGGCTATCGCACCCGCGTGATCCGCCGACGCTTCGGGCTCGCGAGCCCTTCGGGCGCCCCGGCCGACGCCCCGGCGCGACGCCGTAGCGCCTGAGCCCGCGGACTACCTGTCCAGACGCACGACGACGCGACGGTCGGTGCGCCATGCGTCCGGATCGTCGTCGGCACCCTGCTCACCGAGCGAGTACGTGTCGATGCGCTCGCGTGAGACGCCGTAGTTGGACAACAGCGACGCCACGGAGTTGGCCCGGTCAAGCCCCAGCTCACGGTTGTACTCCTCGGTGCCGCGGGGGTCGGCGTGACCGACGATCTCGATGTACTCGTCGTCGAGCGGTTCTCGATTGAGGCATTCGGCCACGTAGTCGAGCTTGTTGTCGCCGACCTCCTCGACTTCGGCCGAGTCCGTCTCGAAGAACACCTTGGGCGGCTTGACACCGCACGCGGCCAGCAGCGTCGGGTCGATGAAAACCTCGACCGAGGTGTACTCGGGCGTGGGCTCGGCGTCCGGGGTGCTCGTCTCGTCGTCGCTCGTGTCGCGCGGGGTCTCCTCGATCGACATGTCGGAGTCGGGGGTCTGGGCGGTCGCCATCACTTGCGCGTCGCCGGGTTCGGCGGATGCGGAGGCGCTCGCCTGGGGCCCGCTCGCACAAGCGGCGCTCAGGCTCAGGGCCGCGGCGGAAACAAAAAGGGAAAGCTCGTGGTCGTGGATCGTCCTCATCATGTCTCGATGTGGTGCATCGTCGATGCCAACGTCGGATCGCTCGCCGCGCACCGATGCGTGGCGAGAAAGTGTGTCGTGACGGCACGGTGCGTCAGGCTCGCGCGCCCGGCGTCGCCGGCCCGTGCCCCTTCTCGGTCGATCACGCAGACCCGGCCCCTGGCACGGTCGCTGCAGCAGCGGCGGTGCATGAACACTCGCCGCCACGCTTTGTCTCTCGGCCTCGCCATGGCCGCTGTCACGATCACGGCCACCTACTCGAGCTCGGCGTACGCCGGCATCGATGCATGCGGTGACATTCACGTCGAGGCCAACGCCCGGTGCGAGGTCCTCGTCGACGGCGGGTGCCAAGCGGAGTGCGAGCCGGTGAGTCTTCAGGCAGCGTGCGCGGCCGAGCTGTACGCCAACTGCGAAGGCCAGTGCACTGCCGAAGCGTCGCTGGACTGCCAGGCGTCGTGTCAGGGCGAGTGCACGGCGTCGTGCGTCGCCGACCCCGGTCAGTTCGACTGCCGCGCCTCGTGCAACGCCGACTGTCAGGGGGAGTGCAGCGCCAGCTGCAGCGACTCGCAGTGTGAAGCCGCGTGCGAGGCCACGTGCTCCGCCGGATGCGACGCCGAGTGCGACGTCACCCCGCCGAGCGCCAGCTGCGACGCGCGCTGCGAAGCCTCGTGCAGCGCTTCGTGCGAGGCGCAGGCCAACATCGACTGCCAAGCGCAGTGCCAGGCCGATGGCTACGCGATGTGCGAGGCCGACCTGCAGGGCGGCTGCGAGGCGCAGTGCCAGCGCCCCGAAGGCGCGCTGTTCTGCGACGGCCAGTACGTCGATGCGGGCAACAACCTCGACGAGTGCGTCGCCGCGCTCCAGGCCGCGCTCGACATCGAGGTCGAAGGCTATGCCGAAGGCGCGTGCGAAGCCGGCACGTGCGAGGCCGAGGCCGGAGGCTCGATTTCGTGCGCCGTCGACCCGACGCAGCGTAGTGGCTGGGTCCCGTGGGCGATCGCCGGCCTGCTCGGTCTGGTCGCCATTCGCCGGTTCGCGTAGTGGACGGGGCGAGCGCGCTCGCTCAGGTGTGCGGTGACGCCACAGTGGGCGGGCGCTACGGCCCCGTCCGCGTACGACCCGTCGTGGCACGCAGCGTGCACCAGGGTGACCGACACCCCGTATGCCGTATCAATCTCCTCCGGTTTTTCGCACGAGCAGCGGTGACCCGCGGCGTGTCGGGATCGAGATCGAGCTCGCGGGCCTGCAGGTCGGCGAGGTCGCGCAGCTCGTTGCCGCGACGTTGGACGGCCGCGTCGAAGGCGACGACCTGCGGACCGTCGCGCATGTCGACAGCGAAACCTTCGGGCGCTTTCGTGTCGAGCTCGACGCGCGCCCTCTCAAGGACCGGACGTGGTCGGAGCGCCTCGAGGAGCTCGGCTTGGATCCCGAGCCGATCCACGATGCGGTCGTCTCCGTGGCGCAGCAGGTCGTGCCGCTCGAGATCGTCACGCCTCCGATCGCGATCGACGACCTCGAGCGCCTCGATCCTCTCTGGGCGGCGGTCCGCGAGGCTGGCGGCCTCGGAACGGACGCGGCTCTGCGATACGCGTTCGGGCTGCACTTCAATCCCGACGTTCCGGTTCCGCTGACCGCGTCGAACCTGTTGCGACACCTGCAGGCGTACTTCCTGCTCGAAGACTGGATCGCCGAGGTCGAGCACGTGAACTGGACGCGGCGCATGACGCCGTACATTCGTCCGTTCTCGGAGCTGTACCGTAGAATCGTGCTCGACCCCGGCTATGCGCCGAGCCTCGACCAGCTCATCGCCGACTATCTGGAACACTCGCCGACCCGTAACCGGCCGCTGGACCTGCTGCCTTTGTTCACGCACCTGCGGCCCAGCTGCCTGCAGGGGCGCGACATCGACGACGCCCAGCTCGTCAATCCGCGTCCGACCTTCCACTATCGCCTGCCCAACTGCGAGATCGACCACCCGGGCTGGACACCGGCCAGCTCGTGGAATCGCTGGGTGCGGGTCGAGCGTCTCGCGGCGCAGCCCGAGCGCCTCGCGAAGATGGCCGCCGCCTACCGCAAGCTGCGAGAGCTGCCGTGGCGCCTGCAGCGGCGAGACTGGGCGCGTCAGGTCGCCGAACGCTGGGTCGAGCCCGAGGCCAAATCGTGAGCGGCAACCCCAGGCGACGATTCTTCGTACGCGGCGACATCTGGGCGCTCGTCGGTGGGTTGTTCTCGATCGGTGTCGCCGGGGCCGTGCGATTCGCCGTCGGCACCGCGTACAACGCCTACGAGGCCAAGGTGCTGCTGCACTCGCTCGTCTCCGGTGGCCTGTACCTGGTTTCCACGATCGCCGGCGCGTCGGCCACGATCATCGCCCTGATGCTCGCCGCGATCGGATTGATCCGACGCGACGACCGCAGCTTCGACGAGGTCGTGTTCGACCAGCTACGGTGGATCAGCATCCTCAGCGCGATAGTGCTCGCGCTGTCGATCTTCACGCTCCTGCTGATGAGCGTGCCGCTGGAGCGCGCCGACAACATTCCCCGCGCCTGGTTCAAGGGCGTGTACTACTCCATCAGCTCTCTGATCGCGACGCTGTCGGGGATGATGATCGCTCTGGTGATCATGCTGCTGACCGCCGTGCTGGGGATCGTGCGCTCGCTCGGCCCCACCGCCAACGCTCCCTCGGTGGAGTCCGACCCCGCATGAGACGCGCCGCCGTCGCCGGGTGCACCTCGACGCGCGTCGCGTACTTGACCTAAGGTCGTCTCTAGCGCTTCTCGCCCCGCCATGACCGCTTCCTCCGACGACGTGCAGGCGCTTCGCGATCGCGTGGCGCAGCTCGAGGCGACGCTCGCGACCCTTCGCAGCGGCCAGCTCGACGCGATCCTCGGCGGCGCGGAGTCGGAGACGCTGTACACCCACGAGTCGGCCGAGCGCACGTTTCGCCTGATGGTCGAGCGCATGGCCGACGGCGCGCTGACCCTCGACCGCGAAGACGGTCAGATCCTGTACTGCAATACCGCGTTCGCCGATCTGGTCCGGATGCCGTTGGGCGGGATCTTGGGGCGCTACCTGACCGATTTCATCGTCGCCGAGGATCGGGACACGGCCGCCGTGATCTTGGCCGCCGAGGAGGCGGCGCGGCTGGACGTGCGGCTGCTGTCGGGTGGGCTCGGGGTGCCGGTCTCGATCGCGGCCACGCGCATCGAGTCGACGGACGGCGACATCGTGTGTGTGACGGTCCACGACCAACGCGCCCACCGCATCGCCGAGCGCCTCCGTCGCAAGCAGGCGGCGCTGGAGACCGAGGCCCAGCGCAAGGACGAGTTCATCGCGATGCTCGGCCACGAGCTGCGCAACCCACTCGCGCCGATCCAGCACGCCGCCGAGCTGCTGGCCACTCAACCCGACGATCCCTCCACGATCACCCGCGCTCGAGGCACCATCTTGCGTCAGGTCATCCACATCCGTCGGCTCGTCGACGATCTCCTCGACATCGCGCGGATCACCCGCGGGTCGTTGCCGGTGTCGCTCGCTCCCATCGACATTCGGCAGGTCGTCGAGGCCTCGCTCGACGTCGCTCGTACCGCGTACGAGCCGGGCGAGCGAGACCTGCGGACGGACGTGCCGACCCAGCGCGTGATGGTGGAAGCCGACGACGTGCGACTGACGCAAGTGCTCACCAACCTGCTACGCAACGCGATCAAGTTCACCGGGGTCGGCGATACGATCTCGGTCTCGGTGACGCACGACGACGAGCGGGCTCGGATCGCCGTGGAGGACACGGGACGAGGCATCGACCCCTCGATGCTGCCGACGATCTTCCAGCCGTTCGTGCAGGAAGACGTCCGCTTCGAGGGCGCGGTGGGAGGGCTGGGACTCGGGCTCGCCCTCGTCAAGCAGATCGTCGAGCTGCACCACGGTCGCGTGCACGCCGAGAGCGACGGCAAGGGCAAGGGCGCGCGATTCGTGGTCGACCTTCCGCTCGCGTCGCCCGATGCGGTCGAGCGCGCCGACTCCGAGCCGATCGAGGTCGTTGTGCCGTCCGGACCGCGGCGCGTGCTGGTGTGCGACGACAACGTCGATGCCGCCGAGATGATGGCGTTGTTGCTCGAGACCAGCGGCCACGAGGTCACCACCGTGTTCACGGGCGAGGACGCGATCGAGACCGCAGAAGAACGAACCTTCGACGTGCTGTTCGTCGACATCGGTCTGCCCGGAATCGACGGCTACGAGGTCACGCGACGGCTGCGGGCGCGCGAGTCGTCGCCACGCATGCTCATCGTGGCGCTGACCGGCTACGGACAGCCCGAGGATCGAGTCGCGGCGCTCGAGGCCGGCTGCGACGTGCACCTGGTCAAGCCGGTCGATCGGCTCACCGTGGAAGCGGCGCTGCGCGGCGAAGCCCCGAAGTAGCCGCGCCGGACCCTCAGGCCTCGGGCTCGTCGTCCTCGTCGAGGTCGAGGGCCATCAGCACACGACGCTCGTCCGACAAGTCACCGAGGAGACGGCGCAACGGCTCGGGCAGCTCACGGATCAGCGTGGGCACGCCGATGACCTGGTCCTGCCGGGCGCGGTCGGTCTCCTGGTAGATGTCGATGATCTCGAGCTCGACGGCCTCGGCTTGCAGCCGTGTCGCCGCCAGCTTGCGCAGCACCTTCACCGCTCGCCGCGAACGCGGAGAGTTGCCGGCGATGTACAAGCGCAGGCGGTACTTCGGCTCCCGGCCCGCGGTCATCCCGTCTTCGGGGTCGCTCAAGAATTCTCTCCTCAAAGTCATCGTACATCCTCGTTCTACGGTGCACACCATCAAGCGCAATCGTTCAGGGCGACTTCTTGTCCCCCGGCGCCGCGACGTGTTCGGCCACGAGGCGACGTGTCCGGTCGTCCTCCGCGGCCAGAAGCTCCGCCTCGGCGATCATCGCGCGCAGCTTGTTCTCCTCGGCCTCGAACTCGGCCACGAGGTTTTCCTTCTGGCTCTCCAGAGCCCTTCGGCGCCGCTCCAGCGCGTCCTTGGCGGTCTGAATCTCTCGGTCTCGCAGCAGGCGCTTGGCGCGGAGCTCGGCCGCATGTTCGATGCGCGCCGACCCCGTCAGGCCGATTGCGCCAGGCACCGGCTCGAGCAGGCTCACCCCGTCGTCGCCGAGCACGAACTCGCGGATTTGGTTGGAGTGCTTCATCCCTCGCGCCTTGAGGATGTGCAGCCCCCGATTTCGCTCCCCGTTGGACTCGATGCCCCGCAGGTCGATCCACGTGTCCATGATCGACGAGACGTAGACGTGGGCACCGTCTTGCTGCTGCTCGCCCGAGCCCAGCGACGTGAACACCGCCGTGATCGCGCGGGCCTTGAGGTGGTCGGACAGACGCACGACGGCGGCCCGCGCGTCGAGCTCGCTGCCGGCGTGCAGCAGCGCCGAGATCGGATCGACGACGACGAGCTTGGGGTGAAACTGCTCGACGAGCCGCTGCATCCGCACCAGGTGGTTGTCCAAGCCCTGGCGGGCCGGGCGGCGCGCCTCGAACGTGAGCCGGCCGTCGGCGACGTAGGGCGCCAGGTCCAGGCCCACGCTGCGCATGTTTCGGATCGTCTGCTGCGGTGACTCCTCGAAGCCGAAGACGAGCACGTGCTCGTCGCGGGCGCACGCGGCGGCGGCGAAGTGTGCCGCGAGCGTCGACTTGCCGGTGCCCGAGCTGCCGGAGATCAATACCCCCGAGCCGCGATAGATCCCGCCGCCTCCACCGAACAGCTTGTCGAGGTCGGCGACGCCGGTGGAGATCCGCTCCTCGGGCGCCTCGACATCGAAGCTCATCTCGGTGATCGGCAGCACCGAGAAGCCGTACTCGTCGATGAGAAACGGATACTCGTCGGTCCCGTGGGACGTGCCGCGATACTTGAGCAGTCGCAGTCGTCGTGACGACGCGCGGTCGACGATTTCGTGCTCCAGCAGCACGACGCAGTCGGACACGTACTCCTCGAGCCCGTGTCGTGTCAGCGACATCGTGCCGCGCTCGCCGGTGAGCACGGTCGTCAGGCCACGCTCCTTGGTCCAACGAAACAGGCGCGCGAGCTCGGAGCGAACGAGGCCGTCGTCACCGATCCCGGCGAACAGGACCTCGAGCGTGTCGAGCACGAGGCGCTTGGCGCCCACGCGTTGCACGGCGTCGTCGATCCGCGCGAACAAACCCTCGAGATCGAACGCGCCCGTACGCACCAGGCCCGCATCGATCTGCATGTAGTCGGCGGCCAGCATGCCCTGCTCGAGCAGGGTGGTGACGTCGAAGCCGATCGACCGCACGTTCGCGGCGATCTCCGCGGGCGTTTCCTCGAACGAGACGAGCACACCGGGTTCGCCGAACTCGAGCGCCCCGCGGACGAGGAACTCGAGCGAAAAGAGTGTCTTGCCGCACCCGGCCGCACCACAAACGAGGGTGGGGCGCCCTCGAGGGACGCCCCCACCGGCGATCTCGTCGAACCCGGCGATTCCCGTGGGTGCCTTGGGGATCGAGCGATTCGTTGCATCGTGCGTCGCGGGCACGGACAGCAAGCGGGGTGGCTTGGTCATCGGCGCCACATTAGCGCAAGAAGACCGCTATTTTCGGCTGGCCGTGCGGTCGGGGTCGTCGTGCACCACGATCTCGACGCGGCGGTTGTTCGCGCGGCCCTCCGGCGTCTTGTTCGACGCGATGGGCTCCGATTCCCCGCGCCCGACGGCACGGATGCGCTCGGACTCCACGCCCTGTCCCACGAGGTAGTCGCGCACGGCGAGGGCGCGCTGGCGTGACAGGTCCTCGTTGTACGAGTCGGTACCCCGCGCATCGGTGTGGCCCTCGACGATGAAGGTCTTCTCGGTCTGCTGCTCGCGCAGGACCTCGGCGACCTTGTCGAGCTTGGTCCGGGCCAGCGGCAGCAGCGTGGCCTCGTCCGTCTTGAACAGGACCTCGCCCGAGAGGGTGATCACGATGTCCTTCTGCTCGGCCTTGATCGAGGCGATCTCGGACAGGCTGGCCATCGCCGCCTGCAGCTGCGACTCGATCGCGAGCCGGGCCTCGCGTTCCTCGGCGAGCTCCTCACGGGTGTCGCCGAGGTCGTCGCGAGTGTCCTCGAGGTGGTCGGAGGCGTTCGCCAGTCGCGACCGCGCCTCGTCACGCTGGGCCTGCAGGACCTTCGTGCGGGCGTGCTCGGCTTCCTCGAGGTCGTCGCGTGCGACTTGGCCCTCGGCGGCCGCGATCGCCAGCAGCGCCTTGCGGTCGGCGATGTACGCCAAGTGGCGCTCCTTCTCGGAACCGGGGCTGCGGATGTAGGCCTCGTCGGCCTTGTCCAGGGCCACGCTCGCGTCGTGGACCAGGTCGGGCTCGTACTCGTACGCGGCCCCGTTGCGGGCCTTGGCATAGTTGGCGCGCGCGTCGACGAGGTGCTGGCTCGGCGAAGTCGTCGCACAGCCCAACGCAACGCACGTGAGGGTGGTGAAGATGATGGTCTTGGTCATGGTCTCGATTCCTCGTTGGGTGGGGAGCGGCGAGCGCCGGCTCAGTCGCGATCCTTCTGAAGCTCGTTGATGCCGGCCCAGACGTCGCGGGCTTCCTCTTCGAGCTCGGCCGACTCGGCCAGGGCCAGGGCGAGCTCGGCGTCGGCCTCGGCACGGGCGAGCACCTTGGCGGCCGCCTTGCGGTCGGCATTGGAGCCATCGACGAGCGGCTCGGCCACGGCGAGCTGCTCCTTGGCGAGCTCGAGGTGGTAGGAGGCACGCGGATGCTCGGCGGCGCCGACGGCTTCGGCGGCGCGCACGGTGGCGGCCGACTGGGTGTAGGCATCTCGCGGCGTGTTCGCGCAGGCGGACAGTCCGAGTGCGGACAAGACGGCGAGCGAGGTGGACAGTGGGATGAGCTTCATGGGTTTGGTTCCTTGTTCGGGTAGGGAATGGGTGGGCACGATCAGGCCGGTCGGGTGTGCACCCCGCCGAACGCGTACTGCGTCCGAGCGACCGGCGGTCGCGCCTCGGACGGCGGGACGACGTATCGGCGGGGGGGCACGCCCTCGCGATCGGGCTCGAGGTCGTCGCTGACCGGGCGCAGACGCGACCAGTCGTCGAGCTCGAGCCATGCGTTCGCGACGAACTTGTCGTTGAGGCGGCTCGCGCGTTCACGCGTCGTCAACGGTTGCGGGTTTCGTCTCGCATTCGTTGCCATGGCCTGTCGACTTTGCAGTCGACGTGCCGCATCGACGTCGCCGAAAATCTCGTGTTTTTACGCGTACGGTCGTCGGCGGAACGTGCGGTGACGCCACACGCGTGCGCGTCCGCTCAGGGCCTGGGCAACGTCAGCACGAACACGGTGGGCGAGTCCGCGTGCAGCGTCACGCGTCCGCCGTGGTGCTGTGCGATCGTCGTCGCGAGCCACAGGCCGATGCCCAGGCCGCTCCGATCCGACAGCGGCTGGTCTCGCGTCCACCCCGCCTCGACCTGCGTGGCGTCCAGATGCGCGCCGTCGTCCTCGACGCGGACGCACGCGTGCCCCTCGTCGAGCTGCACGTCCACCCGCACGCGCGTCTTGGCGAAACGCAGTGCGTTGTCGACGAGCTCGGAGACGGCCGCCGTCAGCAACGGCGGATCACCGATCACCCGCACGTCGTCGGGTGGCTCGCCGACGTCGACCGTCACGCCTCGTCGCGCCCGCAGCGTCTCGATGCGGGTCACGGCGGCGCGCACGAGCTCGGCGAGCTCGCACGCCACCATCGAGGGCGCGGCGTCCGACTGCAGACGGCCCGCGAGCGCGAGACGGTCGGCGAGGTACTCGATCTTCGTGGCCGCACGCGCCGCGATGTCGAGCATCCGGGCGCGTATCGCCGGATCGAGATCGGCGTCGTCTTGCCGCAGCGCTCCCGTGATCACGCCCAGTGGAGAGCGCACGGCATGGGAGATCCGCCGAACCAGATCGCCGGGCGCTCGGTCGGAGTCGCTCACGAGATCCCGTGTTTCTCCAGACGCCGATACAGCGTGCGCCGGTCCAGTCCCAGGACCTTGGCCGCTTGCGACTTGTTGCCGCCCATCGCGTGCAGCACCTGCGTCACGTAGCGCCGCTCGAGCTCCTCGAGCGTCGGCATGTCGCTGGGTTCGTCGGTCGCGAGCATGACGCGCTTGGCGGCGAACTCGAGCACCTTCTTGGGAAGCTCCTGTGCGGTGATGCATTCGCCACGGCACAGGGCCACCGCGCGCTCGATGCAGTTTTCGAGCTCGCGAACGTTGCCGGGCCAGTCGTACGAGAGCAGACGCTCGGCCGCTTCCGGATCGATGCTGCGGATCTCCCGGCCGGCTCGGTCCGAGAAGCGGTCGGCGAACGACTGCGCGAGCAGCAAGACGTCGCGGCCGCGCATGCGCAGGGGCGGCAGCTCCACGCGCACCACGTCGACGCGATACAGCAGGTCCTCGCGGAACGCACCCGCCTCGACCTCGGACTCGAGGTCGCGGTTGGTCGCGGTGACCAGTCGGGCATCGAACGGCACGACGTCGGTTCCGCCCACGGGCCGAACCTCACGCTCCTGGATCGCGCGCAGGAGCTTGGGCTGCATCTCGAGCGGAAGCTCGCCGATCTCGTCGAGGAACAGGGTGCCGCCGTTGGCTTGCACGAACAGACCGTCGCGGGCCGACTTGGCGTCGGTGAAGGCGCCTTTGACGTGCCCGAACAGCTCGCTCTCGATGAGCGTCGCGGGGACCGCCGCGCAGTTGAGCGCGACGAACGGACCGTTGGCCCGACCGCTGCGCTCGTGAATCGAGCGAGCGACGAGCTCCTTGCCGGTGCCGCTCTCCCCCGTCACGAGCACGGAAGCTTCCGCGTCCGCGATGCGATCGATCATCTCGAACACGCGCCGCATCGGCGCGCTCTCGCCGAGGATGTCGCCGAACTTGCGGGAGTCTTCGAGCGCTCGGCGCAGGCGCTTGACCTCGCGGCCGAGGCGCCCGTGCTCGACCGCCCTCGCGGCCACCGGCGCGAGGAGCTTGGGATCGATGGGCTTTTTGAGGAAGTCGTAGGCGCCGGCGCGCAGGGCCGCGATGGCGGCGTCGAGGCTCGTCTCGCCGGTGACGACCACCACCGGCATGTCGGGCCGTCGCACGCGCAGCTGCTTGCACAGCTCGATGCCGTCCATGCCCGCCATGTGCATGTCGGTCAGCACGGCGTCGAAGTCCTCGCGCTCGGCGACCGCGAGGGCTTGCGAGGCGTTGTCGGCGGCCGCCGTCGTGTACCCGTCGGCCTGCAGCAGCGACTCGATGAGCTCGACGGCCGTGGGCTCGTCGTCGACGACTAGGATGCGGCCGGGCATGGACGAGGCGGCATGGTACCCGGACGAGTTGCGCCGGTCGCGGCGGGGCGATTCGGCCGCCCCCGTGGGAGCGGACGTGGGCGCGGCGAGTTCGGGTGGGTGCGGAGACAGCGGCACGGCCCCGGTCCCTAGCAAGACCGGGGCCGGCCGCGGATACGGCGTCCGGTGGCGTCGTGCGGCGGTCGAGTGAGCCCTCACGCACAGGTGAGCGAAGGCGCACACGCACGATCGCCACAGTGGCGCGCCTACGGGATGACGCGACGGCCGGCGATCAGGGCCACCACGGCCAGCAGCAAAAAGCCCAGGAACAGCCACTTGGCGACGGTCGCCGCGCTGGCCGCGATGCCTCCGAAACCGAAGAGTGCGGCGACGAGAGCGAGGACGAACAAGACGATGGAAGCACGGAGCATCGGGGTTGCCTTTCGAAGCGGGTGAACGGTGGTCGCAGCACAATGGAAGCGGCGTGCCGGGGTTTGATTCCGAGGACTTGGCCGCCGGTGAGACCACCCCGCCCGTGACGGGGGCGCGCGGTGTGTCGCGGTGGCACGCCGTGCCTTCGGGGAGCTCGTGGATCTGCGGGGCGGCGGCGCCGGCACGCCCGTTGCACCACGGTCGCCGCATGAAGACCAATCTCCTCCTCGTCGCCTCTGTGACTCTCGCGCTCGCTGGCTGCAACAAGGACACGGCATCCGCCACCGCCGTGCCGGGTGAGGCCGACGCGTCCGCGCAGGGCGACGACGTGTCGGCCGGGGCTGCCAGCGACGACGACACCGCGTCGGCCGTGGCGACCGAAGAAGATGCGGCCGCGACCGCGACCGTCGAAGGGGAGGGGGCCGAAGCCGAAGCGGCGGCCAGCGACGATGCGGACGAATAGGTCGCGCCGACGCAACGCCGCGCCGTCGATCGGTGCGGCGTTGCTGATCGTGGCGGCATGTCACCGCCACGACCCCGCGACGATGCCGAAGCTGGACGCGCCGACGGACGCGGCTGCGGCATCGAACGCCGACGACGTCGAGGTCGAGATCGACCTCGCGCCGCACGGGATGGCCGCGTTCGTGCGCGCCCCCGAAGCGGCGGCGGTGCGAGCCACCGCCGGCGAGGTGGAGATCACCGCCGGACCCGACTACCACTTGCTGGTCGGTCGCGGCGACGTCGACATCCTCGGCGAGCAGGCCAGAATCGTGCGTGCCTTCGGCGACGAGTTTCGCCGATTCTTGCGCGATGACGGCGCGACGCTCGTGTACGAGACCGGCGGCGACGCCGAGCAACGCTACCACTTGTTCATGTCCGCCCGCGCCGGCGACGAGGCGTATCACTGCCGGACCCCGCCGGACGGGTTGCCGAGCCGCGATGCGGTCGATCATCTCGTGAAGGTGTGCGCGGACGTTCGCTTCACCGCGCGCGCCCAAGTGCCGCAGGCCGGCTGATGACTGCCATTGCCGAATCGCAACCACCCCAACGGCCACTGGCCATCGTCAATCCAGGCTCGGGACGCGCCGACGTCGCGCGCGTGACCGAGCAGCTACGGGCGCGGTTGCCCGACGTCGCCGTGTGGGAGACGCCCGGCGAAGGCGACCTCGTCGGGCTCGTTCGGGCGCACATCGACGCGACGGGACCCGACGTGGTCGTGGCGGTGGGAGGCGACGGCACGGTGAGCGCCGTGGCCACCGCGCTCACCGGGCGAGACGTGCGGCTGGGCATCATCCCGACCGGGACGGCCAACGTGCTGGCCAACGAGCTCGGCATCCCCATGCAGCTGGCCGCGGCCTGCGACGTCGTCGCCGCCGGGGGCACGCGTCGCATCGACGCCATGCACTACGCTGGTCGACGCTGCTTGTGTCGGATCGGCGTGGGCACGTTCGGCGAGGTCGGCCAGCAGACCAGCGCCGAGGCGAAAAAGCGCGCCGGCGGTCTGGCGTACGTTTGGAACGCGCTGCCGCGGGCGTTCGACCCCCGCCCGCGTCGCTTCGCCCTCGAGGTCGACGGACGCCGCGTGGTGCTGGATGCGGCCACCGTCGTGGTCACCAATCTGGCCGCCGTGGGCTTCGGCCAGCTGCGGTGGGGCCCGAACGTGCGTCTCGACGATGGTCACGCCGACGTGTTCGTCATTCACGCCGAGGGACTCGGCGACGGGCTGTCGGTGCTGTGGAACGCGATCCGAGACGGTGCGTCCGAGGCGGCGGAGGTGTCACACCTGTGCGCTCGCGCGCGTGTCCGAATCGAGCTCGAGGAAGACGTGGCCACCGTCGCCGATGGCGAGTACCTGCCCGGCCGTGTCCACGAGGTACGCATCGAGCCGGCGGCACTCGACGTTTTGGCCCCACCGACCGTGCTCGAGTCGACGTAATCGCGCGCCTGGCACGAACGGTGCACCGAGTGCCGGGCATGAGACGGATCTACGTGCTCCCCATTCTCGGAATGTTCGCCTTCGCCGGGTGCGATGACACCAAGGCCGACGAGAAGGCCGAACGCGCCGTCGACAAGGCCGGCGAGAAGATCGAAAAGGCGGCCGACAAGGCCGAAGAGAAGATCGACGCGGCGGTCCAAAAGACCAAGGAGACGACGGAGAAGGTCGGCGACGACATCGAAGAGGCGGCCGACAAGGCCGGTGAGAAGGTCGAAGAGGCGGCCGACAAGGCCGAAGAGAAGGCCGAAGAAGCGGCCGAGAAGGCCGGCGACGGTCTCGAGAAGGTCGGCGACAAGATCGAGAAGGCGGCCGACAAGGCCGAAGAGAAGATCGACGAGGCCGTCGAGTAGCCCCTACGCCGAGGCCGTCTTCTGGCGTTCGTCGGTGGACACCGGGCGGAGCATCTCCGTCAGCGGTGCGCCACCGACGATGCCGAAGTCCAGCGTGCGGATCGGGAACGGAATCGTGATTCCAGCGTCGTCGAAGGCACGCTTGATCGCGAGGATCGCGGCCGATCGTGCGCTCAGGTACGGCTGTTGGTCGGCGTCGACGATCCAAAACCGCAGCGTGAAGTCGACCGAGCTCGCGCCGAAGCCCGTGTAGAACAGCTCGACGTCCCTCGAGGTGTCGCGCTCCGACAGCGACGATACGGCATCGAGCGCGACCTCGCGTGCATGCTCGAGGTCGTCACCGTAGGAGACGCCCACCTCGATGTCGACGCGACGGCACTTGGTGTCGGTGAAATTCTCGATCGCGTTCTGAAATACGTCCTTGTTGGGGATGATCACCGTCTCACCGGACAGCTTCGTGAGGCGGGTCGCCCGTAGGTCGACCTTGTCCACGCGTCCGAAGAAGTCCGAGATCTTGACGAGGTCGCCGACCGAAAATGGGCGTCGTACCGCCATCAGCACGCCGGACACGAAGTTGGCGGCGATGTCCTGGAACGCGAAGCCCAGCGCCAAGCCGACGATCCCGACGCCGGCCAGCAGCGACGTGACCGTCTTTTCGAGCTGAAGGATGCTCAGCGCGGCGAACAGCCCTCCGGCGATGACGGCCAGGTAGGCGAGCTTGCCGAGCAGGCCGGCGATCTGCTCGCTGTGCACGACGCGAGACAGAACGCGGTGCACGGAGCGACCGATCCACTTGGCGGCGAACGACGCCGCGACCACCGTGAGGGCGGCGACGGCGAGGTTGGGGAGCATGTCGACGAGCGCGGTCAGCCAACTCTCGAGCTTGTCGAGGAGGCGACCGAGCAGGTCGACGACGAGACCATCCTGCGCGGCGAGGAACATGGCTCGGTCTGTGGCGCCGCCGCCGATCCGCAAGCGTTTCGCTCAGCGGTCGCGATCGATGTCGGGGCCGCGTCGGATCTCGCGATCCGGATCGGGAGGCGGGTCACCGACGGGCTCTCGATCGTCGCTCGGCGGCCCGCGCCGAGGCGCGTCGTCGGGGGGCGCTTGCGGGGCAGGCGGCGTCGGTCGGGGGTCTTCGATGGGGCGCCGCGCGGGAGACATCACGCGCGGCCTAGGAGCTCGGCGCGATCGGGCAAGTTCGCGCGTCCAGCATCTTGGGTGTGCGGGCCGGGTGTGCGGAACTGACACGGCGTGCGTCGATGCCCCATGTCCGCCGTGCGCGCGTCTCGTCCGATCGGCCGCCCGTGTCCGAATTCGGCGGCGGGGACCGCACTCCAGGGCTGGCACGGTCGTTGCTCTTTTCCTGCGTCGATGACGACGACCAGCGCCGAGACACGACCGCACGCGCGCCGGATGCCCGATGGGCGGACGGCGCTCGACCTGTTCTGCGACCACGCCCGCGGCTACCCGCGCTTGTCGGCTGGGCAGGAACGCGCGGCGCTGCGTAATCTCGTCCACCTTCGCCGAGATCTGTGGGCGCTCGTGACGAGTCGGTCGACGGTCCGCGAGCACCTGCAAGCGCGGCTGCGCGACTTCGCCGAGGCGCACGAGATCTCGCTCGAAGACCCTGGGATGGGGGACGTGCTCGCCACGCAGGGGGCCGACCTGCTGCAGGAGATCGTCTCCGAGCTCGACTCGCCGCAGGCACGCACGTGGATCGGCGATGACGGCGACCCCGACGCCTACCTCGCTGCGGTCAAGCGCGAGGCGGACGCCTATCGCAACGCTCGCAATCACTTTCTGTGCGCCAACCTTCGTCTCGTCGTCACGATCGCCGGCCGCTTCGGCAACCAATGGATGTCGCTGGCCGACCGCGTCCAGGAGGGCAACCTCGGTCTGGTCAAGGCGGTGGAACGCTTCGATCCCGAGCGCGGCACTCGCTTCTCCACGTACGCCGTGTGGTGGATCCGTCACCACATCACGCAAGCGTTGGTCAATCGCGGCCGCAAGATCCGGATCCCGGCGAACTTGCACCGACTGTTCATGAAGGAGCGCAAGATCGTGCCGCAGCTGGCGGCCGAGCTCGGGCGCGAGCCCACCGATGCCGAAGTGGCGGCCGAGTTGGGGACGACGCCCGAAAAGCTCGACGACGCGCGTCGTGCGATGCAGCTGCGCGCGGTGGGTCTGGACCAACCGGCGGGCGACTCGGAAGAGCGCACGGTCGCCGAGGTTCTCGCCGCTCCCGACCACCTCGACCTCGACGGCGCGATGGACGATCAGCGCCACGTCGAGCTCGCCCTGTCGGCGTTCGACGAGCTCGACGACAAGGCGCAGGACATCCTGCGCCACCGCTTCGGCCTGGACGGTCACGACAAGTGGACGCTGCGCAAGCTCGGCGAGCGCTACGACGTCTCGCGCGAGCGCATCCGACAGCTGCAAAACCGTGCGCTGCAACAGCTGCGTGCCGCCGTGGAGTCGGGCACGACGCACGTCGCCGCGTGAACGTCAGTCTTCGGGTTCGTCGTCGGTCTCGCCCCTCAGACGCCGACCGAAGTCTTCGAGATCCGACAGATCCGACGGTCCGTCCCGGCGTACCGCCGCGACCGCTTGCAGCAGGAGCTCACGCGCCTTGCGAAGCCGACTGCGCGCGGTGCCGTGGGGGATCTGCACGATCTCCGCGATCTCGGCGGTGCTCATCTCCTCCCAGATCCGAAGCTCGAGCACGATCTGGTAGTCGAGTGGAATGCGGCGGAGGGCGTCGAGCAGGATCTGCTGCTGGCGGCGTCGCGCGAGAAAGGTGCTCGGACCCGGCGACATGTCGTAGGCCGACCGCATCGTGAAGTCGATGTGCTCGGCCTCGCGCTGCTGCTTGCGGAAGTGTGTACGCAGCAGGTTGTGGGCGGTCCCGAACAAGTACGAGCGAAAGCTGCTCGCCTTCTCGAGGCGGTCGCGGCCGGCGACGCAGGCCTCGAACGTCTGCTGGACCAGGTCGTCGCCCGTGTCGCGGACCTTGTTGGCGAAGAACCGCTCGACGGCGTCGTAGTACCGCTCGAAGAGCGCTTCCCCCGCGCTGTTGTCGCCGGCGCGCCACGCCATCAAGAGCGCGAAGTCGTCGCCGACCACTCCATCCACGGCCCGGGAAGCTAGCAGAGGTCGTCGGCCCGCGAACCTCCGAAATTTTTGCCGTGAACGTGCGCCCAGCTACCGTAGGAGACAGTGCCCGCACTCGTCGGCATCGATCTCGGGACGACCTACTCGCTCGTCGCCACGATTGTGGACGGCCGGCCCACGGTCCTGCCCAACGTTTTGGGCCGGTCGCAGACGCCCAGCGCCGTCTCCATCGCCGACGACGGCTCGATCCTCGTGGGCGAAGCGGCGTTGGCTCGTGCGCTGACCCATCCCGATCGCACGTTCCGCAACTTCAAACGTGACATGGGCACCGATCGGTTGTTTCGGTATCGCAACCGACAGTTTCGGGCCGAAGAGCTGTCCGCGCTCGTGCTCGGGCAGCTGAGGCGAGACGCCGAAGCTGCGCTCGGCACGGTGGTCGCGGAGGCGGTCGTCACCGTGCCCGCCTACTTCGGCGAGCTGCAGCGCCGCGCCACACGTGACGCGTGTGAGATCGCGGGCCTGGCCGTCGAGCGGCTGATCAACGAGCCCACGGCGGCCGCGCTGTCCTACGGGCTGCAGAATCTCGAGCGCGAGATGAAGGTCGTCGTCCTCGACCTCGGCGGCGGCACGTTCGACGTGTCGGTGCTCGAGATCATCGAGGGCGTGATCGAGATTCAGTCGTCGGCCGGCGACGCCCGGCTCGGCGGCGAGGACTTCGTCGAGCAGCTCGCGGCGGACATCGCCCGACGCGCCAAGAGCGAGCACGGTCTGGACATGTTGGTCGACGCGGCCACGCGCGCGTCCTTGCTGGCGACGTGCGAGCGCGTCAAGCGGGAGCTGTCGGCGGCGGACGAGGTGACGTTCGAGCTCCCGACGGGCAGCGGGTATCGCTCCGCGCCTCCGGAGCTCACCGTGGTCAGAGCCGACATCGATGCGCTGTGGCGACCGACGCTGCAGCGACTGCACGCGCCGATCCGACGGGCGCTGCGCGATGCGAGGCTGGGACCGGGAGACATCGACGAAGTGGTGCTCGTGGGCGGTGCGACGCGCATGCCGATCGTGCGCGAGCTCGCCGAGCAGATGTTCGGTCGTCCACCGCTGACCCGGGTGTCCGCCGACGAAGCGGTCGCGCAGGGGGCCGCGGTCCAGATCGCGCTCAAGTCCGGCGATCAGTCGCTCGGCGATCTCGTCGCGACGGACGTGGCCCCGTTTTCTCTCGGGGTCTCCGTGGTCGACACGCACGGCCGGCGGCGGATCGACGACGTGTTCTCGCCCATCCTCGAGCGCGGCACGGTGCTGCCCGCGAGTCGCGTCGAGCGTTTCGTGACCGCGGCGGATGGGCAGACCAACATCCGCGTGCAGATCTACCAGGGCGAGCACTCGCTGTGCCGCGACAACAACAAGCTCGGCGAGTGCGAGCTGTCGGGCATCCCGTCGGCGCCGGCCGGCGAGGAGGCGATCGACGTGCGCTTCACCTACGACCTCAACGGGATCCTCGAGGTCGACATGACGATCGTGTCGACTCGCGAGACGAAGACGTTGGTCGTCGAGCGCTCCCCTGGCCGCATGACCGAGGCCGAGGTCGAGCGCGCCCGCGTGCGCCTGGCGGCATTGAAGTTCCACCCCCGCGACGCCCTCCCCAACACGACGGCGCTGTCACGGGCCGAGTCGTTGTTCACCGAGCTGCGCGGGTCCGACCGCGAGCGACTCGGCCACGCGATGCGCGTGTTCCGGCTCGCGCTCGAGGAGCAGGACCCGGCCGCGATCGAGGCTCGCCGACGTGAGCTCCTGCTGCTCATCGACCGATTCCGCAAATGAGACTGATGAAGACTCCGCCCCCCGATCTGCCCGAAACCAACGATCCGTGGACGTTGCTCGACGTGCCGCGGGGGGCGTCGTCCGACGAGATCCGCCGCGCGTACTTGCGCCGGATCAAGGTCTACAAGCCGGACCTGCATCCCACGGCGTTTCGGCGGCTGCGCGAGGCCTACGATGCGCTGTACGTCGACGATCGTCCGCCGCCGGCCGCGTTCTCGGGCTGGGGAGACGAGGAGGTCGTGCTGCCGGTCGACTCGGTGGAGGACGGGTGGGGGCACACGTCGACCGATCCGAAGGCCGAGCGTTCCCCGAAGACGGCGCCGCGGGTCCGCGACGAAGACGAGGTCGCCACGCTCGTCGCCGAGCTGCGGGCGGCGCTGGTGGCCGACGATCGCGATCGTGCGGTCGACATCTTGCTGCGCCCGCAGACGGCCGTGCTCGCCAACGACCGGCGGGTTGCCGATCTCGTCGCGCGGGTGGCGTGCGCGGTGGTGCTGTCGCAGCCCGACCGGTTCGAGGAGCTGATGTCGGCCTTCCACGACATCCTGCTCGACCGGGCGCTCGAGCACCGGCAAGGCGTGCTCTCCCACATGCGGGGGGCCGCCAGCCAGTGGGCCGCGTGGCAGCGGGCGACGGAGGGCAACGAGGTGCTGTCGCGGTTCGTCGAGCTGTGGGGCGTGCTCGACGACGCCGAGCTCGTGCACCTCGGTCACGAAGTCGCGGCCGTCGCTCACGCCGATCCGGAGGCGTTTCTCGCCACGCTCGACCGCGTCGCCCGGGATGCGCCTGCGATGCTCGAGCTGTACGCCCACGCCGCGTCCGAGTGGGCCGATCGCTTCGGTGTGCCGTCGCGCACCGACGACGACGGCGCCCGCGATGCGATGCTCGACAGCCTCGAGGGCCTGGTCCAGCGCAACCCCGCACTGTCGCGCGAGCAGCTGCGTCGCAATCTGGCCGCGCTCTCCGTGGCCGCGTTCGTCGTCTGGCTCGGGACGAGTCATCCGATCCTGTGGGGCACGACCGCGATGGCGGCGACGACCCTGCTGTACACGTTGACCTCGAATCCGACCCGCAAGATCTACCGGCAGGCCATCCGGCCGGCGGTCGCCGCGTGGCTGTGGCAGGGCCATGGGCTCGACGCGCTCGCGGCGGGGCTGCGTCCGCGGCTCGCGGCGATCGGCGGCAGTCGTCGGTGGATGCAGCCCGACGACGTCGACGGCTACGCCGACATGCTCGCCGAGGACACGGCTCTTTCGGCCTTCGCGGCCACGGCTCGACTGGATCGCCGTCGCGACTGAGCGACGGTGAGCCGGCGCCGGCTATCTCGCCGCGGCGGGGCGTTCGCCGGTCAACGTCGCGAGCAGGCGTCCGGTGCGTGACGGATCGACCATGCGCGCGATCGAGGCGACGAGCTTGGGTCGTCGCATCACCTGGTACAGCGTCTCGCCCGCGAGGAACATGGGCAGGATTCGGGTCACAACGTCGAGCTGGTAGCGCTTTTGGCCCACCAGCGACAGTCCGTCGTCGGGCGTGAAGGAGTGGGCGATGGCCTCGGCCGCCAGCCGACCGCTCTGCATCGCGAAGGAGATGCCCTCGACCGTCGCCGGGCAAACCAATCGCGCGGCTTCTCCCACGAAGACCTCGCGGCGGAATGCGATCGGCCCGACGCGTCGCGTGACGGTGGCGGGGTGACCGGCCCACTTGCCGATCTGGCGCTCGCCCGACGCGAAGTCACCGAAGTGCTCGGAGAGCATCTCCTCGAAGAGCTCGCGCAGATCGTGGCCGCGCTCGTGGTCCTCGGGCAAGGTCAGCCCGATGTTGACCACGTCGCCCGGCTCGGGGAACGCCCACGCGTAGTAGCCACCGAGTCGTCGGTCCCAGATCATCGCGCCGATCTGGTCGGGCAGTCTGCCCTCGTACCAGCCCATGATCGTACGAATGCCTTCGCGGGGATGTTCGTCGTGCTCGAAGTTGGACGGCGTGCCGTTGGCGATGACGACGAGGTCGGCCTCGATCTCCTCGTCGCGCGTCTTGACGCCGCGCGCGAGCCCGTCGGCGTCGCGCAGGATCTCGGTGACCCGGGTGCCCTCGCGCAGGTGGGC
>CALBMM010000134.1 GCA_937896535.1 uncultured Pseudomonadota bacterium | reverse complement strand
CGAAGAAGTCGCCAAGAAGCTCAAGGAAGCCGGCGCCGAAGTCGAAGTCAAGTAGCGCTGCTGCTTGTCGCGCGACGTCCTCCGCGGGGGGCGTCGCGTGGTTGTTTACGCGGTCGGTCACTTAAATCCCGACCGACCGCGACCCCGCCCTTGGTCTGAAAACCGCCCAGCCCGCTGCGTTGCTCCGCAGTGCCCAGCCGCAGAAGCCTGGCCCACGAAACAAGTCCGATGCCGCAAGTCATTCAGAACAACTTCAGGGTCCGCAAGAACTTCGGGAAGCTCGCCAAGATCATCGAGGTTCCCAATCTGATCGACATCCAGAAGCGGTCGTACGACAAGTTTCTGCAGCGGGAGACGCCGCCGGAAGAGCGCGAGGACATCGGCCTGCAGGCCGTGTTCAAGTCGGTCTTCCCGATCAAGGACTTCGGCGAGACGAGCTCGCTCGAGTTCGTCAGCTACGCCCTCGACCGTCCCAAGTACGACGAGGACGAGTGCCGCGCGCGCGGCATGACCTTCGCGGCGCCCATCAAGGTCGTCGTGCGCCTGGTGGTGTGGGACGTCGACGACGAGACCGGCACCCAGTCGATCCGTGACGTCAAGGAGCAGGAGGTCTACTTCGGCGAAATCCCGCTGATGACCGAGCACGGCACGTTCATCATCAACGGCACCGAGCGCGTCGTCGTCAGCCAGCTGCACCGCAGCCCGGGCGTGTTCTTCGACCACGACCGCGGCAAGACGCACTCTTCGGGCAAGAAGCTGTTCTCGGCGCGGGTCATCCCGTACCGCGGCTCCTGGCTCGACTTCGAGTTCGACCACAAGGACCTGCTGTACGTCCGCATCGACCGTCGCCGCAAGCTGTACGCCACCGTGCTGCTGCGCGCGCTCGGCTACACGACGCAGGACCTGCTCGACTACTTCTACTCGCGCGAGAGCGTGAAGGTGACCGACGGCGAGCCGGACGAGGACGGCGTCGTCGCGCCGAAGATCACGCGCATCGTCGACTACGACCTGCTCGCCGGTCAGCGCGCCAGCCACGACATCACGCACCCCGAGTCCGGGGACGTGCTCGTCAAGAAGGGCCGCAAGATCTCGCGTGCGCACATCAAGCGCATGAAGTCCGCGGGCATCGAGGAGCTGCCGCTGTCGACCGAAGAGCTCGTCGGCAAGGTCGCCGCCGAGGACATCATCGACGACAACACCGGTGAGGTCCTGCTCAACGTCAACGAAGACGTCACCGAGGAGCACATCTCCCGCCTGCAGGAAGCGCAGGTCGGCGAGTTCAAGGTCCTGTTCATCGACGACTTCAACGTCGGCCCGTTCCTGCGCAACACCCTGCTGCAGGACAAGCTGACCTCGCCCGAAGAGGCCATCCTCGAGATCTACCGGCGCCTTCGCCCCGGCGATCCCCCGACGCTGGAGACGGCGCGCAACCTCTTCGAGTCGCTGTTCTTTCGGCCCGACCGCTACGACCTGTCGACGGTCGGCCGGCTCAAGCTCAACCACAAGTTCAACCTCGACGAAGACCTCGCCACGGCCGTGCTGACCAAGCGCGACATCATGGAGACGGTCAAGTACCTCGTCGAGCTCCGCAACGGTCGCGGCCACATCGACGACATCGACCACCTCGGCAACCGCCGGGTCCGTGCCGTCGGCGAGCTCATGGAAAACCAGTACCGCATCGGTCTGGTTCGCATGGAGCGCGCGATCAAGGAGCGCATGAGCATGTCCCAGGAGATGGACGCGCTCATGCCCGCCGACCTCATCAACGCCAAGCCGGTGTCGGCGGTGGTCAAGGAGTACTTCGCCAGCTCTCAGCTGTCGCAGTTCATGGACCAGACCAACCCGCTTTCGGAGGTCACCCACAAGCGGCGTCTTTCGGCGCTCGGACCCGGTGGTCTGACCCGCGAGCGGGCCGGCTTCGAGGTTCGCGACGTCCACTCGACGCACTACGGCCGCATCTGCCCGATCGAGACGCCGGAAGGTCCGAACATCGGCCTCATCGCGTCGCTGTCGACGTACGCCCGCATCAACGAGTTCGGCTTCATCGAGACGCCGTACCGCTCGGTCGACGGCGGCAAGGCGGCCTCGGACGTCGCGTACTACTCGGCGCTGCAGGAGATGGGGCACTACATCGCGCAGGCCAACGCCAAGTGCGACGCCAACGGCCAGCTCGCCGAGGAGCAGGTCTGGACCCGGCACAACGAGGAGTTCGAGCTCGTCGCGCCCAACGAAGTCACGCTGATGGACGTCTCGCCCAACCAGCTGGTCTCCGTGGCCGCCTCGCTCATCCCGTTCCTCGAGCACGACGACGCCAACCGGGCGCTCATGGGCTCCAACATGCAGCGGCAGGCCGTGCCCTGCCTGCGGCCGGACGCGCCGCTGGTCGGTACCGGCATGGAGTCGCACGTCGCCCGTGACTCGGGCACCACCGTGGTCGCCGACCGCGACGGCGTGGTCGAGCAGGTCGACGGCGGTCGCATCGTCGTCAAGCCGGTCAAGCAGGAGCGGTCGATCCTCGGGGCCAAGCCCGACATCTACAACCTGGTCAAGTTCCAGCGCTCCAACCAGAACACCGCGCTCAACCAAAAGCCCATCGTTCGCGTCGGTGACCGGGTCAAGGCCGGCGACGTGATCGCCGACGGCTCGGCCACGGAGCGGGGCGAGCTCGCGCTCGGTCAGAACGTGCTCGTCGCGTTCATGCCGTGGCAGGGCTACAACTTCGAGGACTCGATCCTCGTGTCGGAGCGCCTGGTTCGCGAGGACGTGTACACCTCGATCCACATCGAGGAGTTCGAGTGCGTCGCCCGCGACACCAAGCTGGGCAAGGAAGAGATCACGCGCGACATCCCCAACGTCGGCGAGGAAGCCCTGCGCAACCTCGACGAGGCGGGCATCGTGTGCGTCGGTGCCGAGGTCGGCCCCGGCGACATCCTGGTCGGCAAGATCACGCCCAAGGGCGAGACGCAGCTGTCGCCGGAAGAAAAGCTCCTCCGCGCCATCTTCGGCGAGAAGGCCGGCGACGTCCGCGACACCTCGCTGCGGCTGCCGCCGGGCGTGTCGGGCATCGTCATCGACGCCCGCGTCTTCGCCCGCAAGGGGGTCGACAAGGACACGCGCGCCCAGCAGATCGAGGACGCCGAGCGCGAGCGCCTCATGAAGGACCAGGGCGACAACATCGCCATCGTGTCCGACGGCTACTACAGCCGCATGAAGGAGGTCATCGTCGGCAAGCAGACGGCCGCCAAGCTCGTCGGTGACGACGGGCAGGTGCTGTGCGAGTCGGGGGCCACGCTCACCGACGAGCAGCTGGCCTCGATCCCACGCAAGTACTGGGGTCAGCTGTCGCTGACGACCGCCGACGACACCGAGTTCGTCGAGGCGCTCGCTCGCCGGATGGAGAAGGAACTCGACGAGATCGAGACCATCTACCGCGAAAAGCTGGCCAAGCTGACCAAGGGCGACGAGCTGCCGCCCGGCGTCATCAAGATGGTCAAGGTCTACGTCGCCATCAAGCGCAAGCTGCAGGTCGGCGACAAGATGGCCGGCCGCCACGGAAACAAGGGCGTCATCTCCCGGATCCTGCCGATCCAGGACCTGCCGTACCTCGAAGACGGGACCCCGGTCGACCTCGTCCTCAACCCGCTCGGCGTGCCGTCGCGCATGAACATCGGTCAGATCCTCGAGACCCACCTGGGGTGGGCCGCCAAGGAGCTGGGCAACCAGATCGACCGGTACATGGCGACCAACTTCTCGCCGGACGTGCTGCGCAACCAGCTCAAGAAGATCTACGAGACGGATCAGGCGCAGAAGTTCGTCGACACGCTCACGGACGACGACGTGATCCGCTTCGCCGACAAGCTGCGGCGCGGCGTGCACATGGCCACGCCGGTCTTCGACGGTGCGTTCGAAGACGAGGTCAAGCAGACGCTGACCAAGGCGGGACTGCCCACGACCGGTCAGACCATCCTGTTCGACGGTCGTACCGGCGAGGCGTTCGAGGAGAACGTCACCGTGGGCATCATGTACATGCTCAAGCTGCACCACCTCGTCGACGACAAGATCCACGCGCGGTCGATCGGGCCCTACTCGCTGGTCACCCAGCAGCCGCTGGGCGGCAAGGCTCAGTTCGGCGGTCAGCGCCTGGGCGAGATGGAAGTGTGGGCGCTCGAAGCCTACGGCGCCGCGTACGCGCTGCAGGAGCTGCTCACCGTCAAGTCCGACGACGTGGTCGGTCGGATGCGGATGTACGAGTCGATCGTCAAGGGCCAGCCCACCATGCAGCCCGGGGTGCCCGAGTCGTTCAACGTGCTACTGAAGGAGCTTCAGGCGCTGTGCCTGAACGTCGAGATGCTGGAAGTCGACCTCCAAACGGGTCGGATTCCGGGATCTCCCAACGAAGCAATTCCGGCGGCGGAATGACCCGCGCGTGAAGAAAAGGTGAACCGATGAGAGACATTTTCTCCTTCTTCGAAAAGCCCAAAGAGGCCACCAACTTCAACGCGCTGCGGATCAGCATCGCGTCGCCGAAGACGATTCGCGACTGGTCGTACGGGGAGGTCAAAAACCCCGAGACGATCAACTACCGGACGTTCAAGCCCGAAAAAGACGGCTTGTTCTGCGCGAAGATCTTCGGGCCCATCAAGGACTACGAGTGCTTGTGCGGCAAGTACAAGCGGATGAAGCACCGCGGCGTCGTCTGTGAAAAGTGCGGCGTCGAGGTCATCCACTCCAAGGTCCGCCGCGAGCGGGCGGGGCACATCGACCTGGCCACCCCGGTCGCCCACATCTGGTTCCTCAAGAGCCTGCCCTCGCGCATCGGCAACACGCTCGACATCCCGCTGACCAAGCTGGAGAAGGTCCTGTACTGCGAGTCGTACATCGTCATCGACCCGAAGGACTCGGGCCTCGAAGAGCGCGAGCTTCTGACCGAAGACCGCTACGACCAGCTGCTGGACGAGCTGGGCCCCGATGCGTTCCGCGCCGGCATGGGCGCGGAGGCGATCAAGGAGTTGCTCGGCCGCATCGACCCCGTGGTCGAGGCCCGCAACCTTCGCACCGAGATCGCCACGGCGACCTCGGAAGCCAAGCGCAAGAAGGCGGCCAAGCGCCTGCGCGTCATCGAGGCCTTCCGCAACAGCGGAAACAAGCCCGACTGGATGATGCTCGAGGTCATCCCGGTGCTGCCGCCGGACCTGCGGCCGCTCGTGCCGCTCGACGGTGGTCGTTTCGCGTCCTCGGACCTCAACGACCTCTACCGCCGCGTCATCAACCGCAACAACCGCCTCAAGCGCCTGCAGGAGCTCGCGGCGCCGGAGATCATCATCCGTAACGAGAAGCGGATGCTGCAGGAGGCCGTCGACGCCCTGTTCGACAACGGTCGCCGCGGCAAGACGATCACCGGACCCAACAAGCGCCCGCTCAAGTCGCTCTCGGACATGCTGCGCGGCAAGTCGGGGCGTTTCCGGCAGAACCTGCTCGGCAAGCGCGTCGACTACTCGGGCCGCTCGGTCATCGTGGTCGGGCCGGAGCTCAAGCTCCACGAGGTCGGCCTGCCCAAGAAGATGGCGCTCGAGCTGTTCAAGCCGTTCATCTACAACAAGCTCGAGACGCGCGGCCTGGTCACCACGATCAAGTCGGCGAAGCGGATGGTCGAGCGCGAGGCCGAGGAGGTCTGGGACATCCTCGACGAGGTGATCAAGGAGCACCCGGTGCTGCTCAACCGCGCGCCCACGCTCCACCGTCTCGGCATCCAGGCGTTCGAGCCGGTGCTCATCGAGGGCAAGGCCATCCAGCTGC
>CALBMM010000133.1 GCA_937896535.1 uncultured Pseudomonadota bacterium | reverse complement strand
CGCTCATCGGGCGCGACGAAGAAGTGCGGCGGGTGATCCAGGTGCTGTGCCGCCGTCGCAAGAACAACCCGGTGCTCGTCGGCGAGCCCGGCGTCGGCAAGACCGCCATCGTGGAGGGCCTGGCGCTGCGCGTACACGAGGGCAAGGTGCCCGACGTGATCAAGGGCGCGCACGTGTACTCGCTGGACATGGGCGCGGTGCTGGCCGGCACCAAGTTCCGTGGTCAGTTCGAGGAGCGGCTCAAGGCGGTCATCTCCGCGATCGAAGCCGATCCCGACGCGATCCTCTTCATCGACGAGATCCACACCGTGGTCGGCGCTGGCGCGACGTCCGGCGGCTCGATGGACGCGTCGAACCTGCTCAAGCCGGCGCTGTCGTCGGGCTCGCTGCGCTGCATCGGCTCGACGACCTTCAAGGAGTTCAAGACGAGCTTCGAGCGCGACGCGGCCCTGGCCCGGCGCTTTCAGAAGATCGAGATCGTCGAGCCGAGCCCCGAGGAGACGCTGCTCATCCTGCAGGGTCTGGCCGCCGTCTACCAGGCACACCACCTCGTCGAGTACACCCCCGAGGCGCTCAAGGCGATGGTGGACCTGGCGCACAAGTACCTGCGTGACCGCCACCTGCCCGACTCGGCCATCGACGTGATGGACGAGGTCGGCGCCGCGGCGCGCATCGACACGCCGATGGGTCTGGGCCCGTCGATCAAAGACGCGCTCGACGAGGACGAACGCGACGAGGACGAGGACGAGGACGAAGCCGCCGCCGCGCCGATCGTCATCGACGTCCCGGAGGTCGAGGCGGTCATCGCTCGCATGGCCCGGATCCCGCCCAAGTCGGTCTCCAGCGACGACAAGCAGGTGCTCGGCCGACTCGCCGAGGGTCTCGGCGACGTGATCTACGGCCAGACCGAAGCGGTCGGCACCGTCACGCACGCGATCAAGCGCGCCCGCGCGGGACTCGGTCGCGAAGACAAGCCGATCGGGAGCTTCTTGTTCGCCGGCCCCACCGGCGTCGGCAAGACCGAGCTCGCCAAGCAGCTCGCGCGTCTGCTCGGCGTGCCGTTCCTTCGCTTCGACATGTCCGAGTACATGGAAAAGCACTCGGTCTCGCGGCTCATCGGCGCCCCTCCGGGCTACGTGGGCTTCGACCAGGGCGGCCTGCTGACCGATGCCGTCTCCAAACAGCCGCACGCGGTGCTGGTGCTCGACGAGATCGAAAAGGCGCACCCGGACATCTTCGCGGTGCTGCTGCAGGTCATGGACAACGCGGCGCTCACCGACACCACGGGGCGCAAGACCGACTTCCGCAACATCATCCTCATCATGACGTCGAACGCGGGCGCCCACGAGATCACGGCGCGCAAGGTCGGCTTCGGGGGTGACGACGTGCGGCCGGCCGACGCCAACAAGGCGCTCGAGAAGGCGTTCTCGCCGGAGTTCCGCAACCGCCTCGATAAGGTGGTGCTGTTCGCTCCGCTGTCGCACGAGGTGATCGGCCGCGTCGCATCGAAGATGCTCGGCGAGCTCGAGCTGCAGCTGGCCGATCGCAACGTGCACATCACGTGGACCGAGGCCGCCAAGGACTGGGTGGCCGAGCGCGGCTTCGACAAGCTGTTCGGCGCGCGTCCGATGGCGCGGCTCATCGACGAGAAGATCAAGGAACGCCTCGTCGACGAGCTGCTGTTCGGCAAGCTCGAGACCGGCGGCAGCGTCCATGTCGACGTCGACAAGAACGACGAGCTGACCTTCGCCTTCGAGTCGACGGGTCCGTTCACGCCCGAGTCGGAGCCCGAGCCCCCGGCGGCACCGAAGACGAAGAAAGAGCCCGTCCCGGCGTAGCCGCCGGCTGCGAGGTCAGCCGCTGGGCACGCCGGCCGTGCTCAACGCGAAGCCGGTCATGTCGCTGTAGGTGTACGCCCCGACGAGGTTGGAGAACGTGTCGTAGTTGCCCGTCGCCGGGTCGACGCGGAACGCGTTGGAGCTCGAAAAGCCCACGCCCCACACGTAGCCGTCGAAGTCGATGCTGACCCCGTGCACGTACTCGGGGATGTTGATCGTGTTGACGATCTGCACGGTCTCGGTGTCGATGCCCACCAGCTGCGCGCTCGGGTACGGGCTGGTCCACAGCGTCCCCTGCCCGTCGGTCATGCAGCCGCCGAGCGCACTGCCGCCGTTGATCGGCGGCAGATGGGTCCACGTCTGCGGGCCGGGGTCGAAGCGCGACGCGCCACCCGAGCCGCACAGCCACGCGCGCCCCACCGTGTCCACGGCCAGCCCGTAGTGCACCTGGCCGGTGACCGGCCAGCTCTGGACCGACAGGTCGTTCCGCATCACGCGGTACAGCGTGCTGGGTCCGTCCCAGTTGTGGTCGACGGTCCAGAAGTTGCCGTCGCCGTCGACGGCACCGCCGTACAGCTGCGCCCAGCCGATCACGTTGTTGATCGTGACCATGTCCTCGACGGCGCCGGTCTCCCCGTCGAGCAGCACCACGTCGGCCGTGCCGGCGTTGTTTCCGCCCGCGGTCCAGAGCTTCTCGTTGTCGTACTTGCAGGTCGCCGGGTTCAGATCCCCCTGCGCCCACGCGACCGGACGCTGCGTGGAGTAGCCGAAGGGCGTGTACCAGGCGATGCACTCCTCGGTCCCCCACGGCAGGATGTCGCCGCCGCCCGTGGACGTCTGGATCCCCGCCGTCCCGTTGGACTCGATGCAGTCGGCCGCGTTCGAGTAGATCTTGACGACCCCCCCGGCCCGGTTGGCGACCGCCACGTTGCCCGACAACGCGACCGACGTGCGCGAGGGGTTGCCGGCCTGGTCGGGCCGCACGATGTAGCGCCCCTCCTCGACCATCGTCTGCGTGTTGATCTTGGAGACGGTTCCCTGGCTGCTGTTGGCGATCCAGATGTACGAGTGGGTCTCGCCGTTGCCCTGGCCGCCGCCGCACGTCGCCTCGCCTTCGGGCGAGCCCACGTCGAACTTGGGCAGGTTGCCGTTGGCGTCGTCGTCTCCGGGGCCGGAGCCATCCATGTCGTCGCCGGCCGTCGCGCTCGCGGGTCCGCCGCCTTCGGCGGTGCCATCCCCGCCACTGGTGGGCGCGGCGGCCGTGGTGATCGCGGTGTCCTCACCATCGCCGCGCGAATCGGATGTGCCTGAACATCCCACCGCCAGGGCCCCCATCGCCACCACTGCAATACGCGTCCTCATGCCAGCACCACCGTCCCCCGGCAGCCATCGTAGCAGGCGGACAGGGGCCGCTCTAGTAGATGCCCGGAACGATGCGCCAACGTACGCGCCGGCAGTACTCGGCCCACGCCTCGCCGTACTTGGCGGCGCAGCGCCGGTGGTCGTCGCGCTCGCGTGGCACGAGCAACCCCACGTAGTACAGCGGGTACAGCCACGGACCGAGCGCAGCGGGGTAGCCGAGCGCGAGGGCCAGGCCGGTCGCCATCAGCACCTCACCGAGGTAGTTGACGTGCCGCGACACCCCCCAAAATCCGCTGCACAGAAGACCGCGCCCCGTACCCACCGTCTGCGGCGTCATCCCCAGAAACGTCGCGGACGGGTCGAGCTTGAAGAAGAACTTCTGCATGTTCGCCCCGCGCGCCAGGCTCCACCCGGCGAAGAACACCAGACCCGAGGCCACGAGCCACGCCGTGGACATCCCCGGACTCGGACGGTCGGCCACGGCCCACAGCCCCACGGCGTAAAAGTACGGATAGAAGGTCATGCACCCCCATCCGAGCTTGAAGCCGACGCGCTCGGCGAACAGGTCGTACGTGTAAAGGTGCACCCGCTCGAAGAACAGGTAGTCGCACACGAACCACGAAAACAGCCCCACGTAGACCACGACGCCCGGCGACGGGCTGTCGGGATACAGCGCGAAGTGATGGGCGGCAAACGACAGCAGGTTGAGCTCGAGCATCGTCGCGCCCACCAGGTACAGGAACATCTTGGCGTCGACGCGCCCGCCCCACAGCTGTGGGTTCTCGCGTCGGCCCAGATACACCTCGGCGATCCACGAGCGTCCCGTCGGCTTGGCACCGAGCACGACCGCGAACGTGAACACGAGCCCCAGCGCGCACGCGCCGGCGAGTGAGCCCCAGCGGTGCACCCACAAGAAGTCCCAGGCCAGCCAGCCGCGCCGACAGACGAGCACCCACAGGGCGACCGTTGCGCCGAGCACGAGCAGACCGTTGAGCCGGTAGCGCAGCGGCAACCCCGTGGTTCGGTCGCGCACGTAGCCGGAGACCCACTGCCCCGGCAGCAAAAGGTGCAGCACGAACACGGTCGCGTAGACGACCCACGGCGTGAAGAATCCGACCCAGTCGATCACGACAGCTCCCGGGTCGAGGATGCCATGACCGCGATCGAAAGCCGGCGTGGCAACCAGCGGCCCACCACGAGCGCCGCGATCTTGTTGATCCAGCCCGGCACGACGCGGGGGCCCCGGCCGATCGCACGCACGGTCGCCTCCGCGACCGCCGACGCGTCGAGGGTCCCGGGTGCGTCGCGGTGCGAGGTCGCCGCATAGCCGGGCGTGCGGATCGCCCCCGCGCAGCTGACCACCACGTCGACGCCGTGCGGCCGCAGCTCGTGCCACAGCGCCTCGCCGAGCACCGTGTTGAACCCCTTGCTCGCCGAGTACGCCGCGATTTTCGCCGTGCCGACGAGGCCGGCCACGGACGACATGAGCACGACGGCACCGCGCCCCCGCGCGACCATGGGCCCCGCGAGCGCGCGCGTCAGCAGCAGCGGCGCGCGCACGTTGACGTCGACCACCGCCGACAGCTGGCCCGCAGTCTGCTCGACGAACGATCCGACGGGAGCGTACGCGGCGTTGTAGACCACGACCCCGATCTCGCGGGTTCCGACGGCCGTCCGCACCTCGTCGATGACGTGCGCCGATCCGAGGTCGAGCGCGGCGGTGATCACCTCGACCCCGTGCTCGGTGCGAATCGACGCCGCGACGGACTCGAGCCGGTCGGCCCGTCGCGCCACGAGCACGAGGTCGAGCCCGCGCCGAGCGAGGCTGCGGGCGAACGCTTCGCCGAGCCCCTCGGATGCTCCGGCCACGATGGCCCACGCACCGTATCGGACTCGAAGCGAGGTCGTCATCGCGGGCGCTGCGAAGATACTACTGCGCCACGCACACTTCGTCGCCCAGCGCCGCGGCGCAAGCGGCCTCGTCCATCGCCGCCTCGTCGCAAAAGTGCATGCGGCACTCGATCGAGTCCCCGCTCATCGCGTCCATCCCCACGCTCGGCAACGTCGCCGCGTCCGCCTGGCACGCGGGTGTGGCCACGTCGTCGCCGTCGCCGTACTTGGCGTGGAAACCGTCGTGGCAGTTGACGAGCATGCACGCGCAGTAGGCCGTCGCCGCGCCACTGCCTCCGTCGCCTGAGCTGTCGGCCGCCTCGCCCGAGCCTTCCGTCACGCCACCGGTCGTGGCGTCGGAGGCGTGGGCGGTGTCTTCGAGCCCGCCCTCGCTGGCGTGCGGGTGCCCGGTGGACCCGGCCGCGTCGTCACCGTCGTCGTCGCCGTCGTCGCAGCCCGGCGCGAGCCCGAGCGCGACAGCGAGTCCGAGAATCCAAGTCAGTCCGTGGCGGTCTTGCATTGTCCGTACCTGCGTAGAAAGTCGACGAAGTCGAGGTAAGCCGGGTCGTCGAGCGTGTGCATCTTGGGGCCGCCGCCGTGCTCGATGCCGCCGAGCGTCTCCTCGAGCGGCTTGGTCACCAGAGGGCTCGCCATCGGATCCTGCACGTCGATGTACCCCGAGCGCTCGGCGGTACGCAGGGTCGCGAGCGAGCCGAGATTGCAGTCGCCGCTGGTGATCCACGCCGGCGAGTCGTCGAACTCCTCGTCGAAGCTGTCGAAGTGGCAGGGGTAGCAGCGGCCGCGCCAGCCGTAGACCTTCTCCCGCCACAGCAGCTCGAGGGTCAGATCCGAGCACGAGCCGTCGTCCTCGACGGGACGTTGCGCCGGTGCCGAGCTCGGGGGGATCTCGCACTCGACCACGTCTTGGGCCGGCGTGCCGCACGGGTTGGCGACCGGCTCGCACATGTCCGCACCACACGTCGCCGCCATCTCGATCCACTCGAGCATCGCGTCGTGCTCGGTCGCGATCGTCTCGGCCGTGATGCCCCCGTCCGGGACGGCGCGCTCGATCCACGCCAGCACGAGGCTGTCTTCGGGCGCCGCCATGTCGACGATCCCCCGCTCGACCATGCACGCCATCGTCTCGCACGGCGTCGCCTGCACGAACACCGAAAGGTCCACCCCCGACAGGTGGCACTGGTTGCAGGTGCTGGGCCGGTCGTCGGTCAGCAGCGGGGCGATGCGGCGCTCGTACATCGTCAGCCCGTCCTCGGGCGTGCACTGCAGCGCGGCGGCGTCGTCCGAGGCATCGTCGCCGCCGTCCGCGGGACAGCCCATCGACATCGCGGCCGCGGCGGCCGAGCAGAGCGCACGCCTCATCTCGCCTCAGGGTACCTGCCGGCGTACGCCGGCGCGAACGATCGGTTACAGCACCGAAAGCGGCGGCTCGGGCGCCAGGGTGTCGACGAGCGCGTCGACGTAGGAGGTCGCGAACGCCTCGTCCGACGTGTCGGATCCCCGAAGCGTCGCGGACATGTGGCCGCTGGCCTGCAGGCTCGCGATGCCGTGCAGCGATGCCCACATGTCGATCGTCTGCAGCTGCAGCTCGGCCTCGTCGGTCTCCGACGGCGCCCCCTCGCGCAACGCCGCCAGCGCGATCTTGATCGGACCGAGGGCGCGCGTCGCTTGGCTCTCGCTGACCGACTCCTCGAACAGCAAGGGGCTCTCCATCGTCAGCGAGTACAGCCAAGGGTTGGAGCGCGCGAACTCCAGGTACGCCATGCACATCTGTCGCAGCCGGTCGCGACGACGAGTGATCTGCAGCGCCGGCGTGAGCGCGTCGGCCAGCCCGTTCCACGCGCCGGCCCGAAGCTCCCGCAGGATCGCTTCCTTGCCGTCGAAGATCCCGTACAGCGAGGTGGCACTGACCCCGAGCTTGGAGGCGAGCGCGCGCATCGTCAGCGCCTCCTCTCCAGACTCCTGACCGAGCTCGAGGCTCGCTTTGACGACCGCGTCTCGCGTCAACATCTCGGGGACCTCTCCTTCCTTCAGGCCATCAGGCCGCGTACGGTTTGCTCGACGTAACGTTCGACGAACGTGTCCTCGTCCGGGACCGCCAGCATCGGATGAGGCCGGCCCAACTTGCGGGTCAAGATCAGCAGGATGAGCCCGTGGTTGCGGGCCCAAAGCCGCAGGGGGGTCATCGCAAGGTCCAAATCGGGGCGAAAACGCCCCTGTTCGATCCCGTCGGCAAGGGCGCGCTGCACCCACCTCAGCGACGTGTTCGCCTGTCGGTCTTCCTCCTCCGCGAAGGCGACCGGCGCGTTGGTGAACAGCAGCCGGTACAGCCACGGTCGCGCGCGCGCGAAGGAGACGTAGGCACGGGACATCTCGCGCAATCGCTCCACGGGATCGGCGACTTCGAACGCCGGCGCCAACGCCGTGTTCATTTCATCGATTCCGCGGAGTCGGACCTCGCGCACGATGTCGGACTTGCCTTCGTACAATTGATACATGGCGGTGGTGCTGATGCCGACACGCTTGGCGAGACCACGCATGGTCAGTCCGTCTTCGCCACGCTCCGCGACCAGCGCCAACGCTTCCGTCACAGTGCGCTCTCGTAACGCACCCAGCCGCTCGGGCTCCACGCATCGAGGCTAACATGCACCTGCAGTTCTGACGTCGACCAACTCGCGATTGCGGCTGCCAACCTGTGACCTCTCTTCGCGATCACATGTCGAGTGCATACGACCAAGCGCTGCGAACCGCGGCCCGATGGCTCGCGATCGGAATGTCCATCCCGCCAATTGCCGACATCGCAGATCGAACAGGTGTTCTGACCGCACCTTCGCAATTGGAGGCTGCACAGTGGGTCGGGTTCTTCGCTCGAGTCACGCCGTTCGTCGCGATCGGAATCGCCGCGGCGTGGTTGCTGCGACGACATGACCGCAGAGACCGAACATGGTTCCTCGCCGCTTGCGCTCTCGTGCTGATCGGGGACGCGGTGCTGACCGGCGTGCGCCTGCCCATCGTGGCCGGGTTGCTCGCCGTCGCGTTCGCGTTCTCCCAGTCGCGCCTGGCCGCGCGCCTCACACCCTGACCCGTGTTCCGGGCCTTTTTCCCGGGATCGGCGGGAATGCGGCTCCGACTGCGATATGTTCCGCGCCTCCGGAGCGTTCCTTTAGAGGATGGCCGCTCGAACCATCACCGCGGGGCTTGCGCCCTTCGAGCCCTCTGCGGGTGTCTGGGAGCTCTTGGCGCCGGGAGCCAGCGTTCGCGCGGGCGCAGCCGACGACGCCAGCCGCGAGGCGATCGACTGGGACGAGCAGATGCGCCGCCACGGCCGTCGGGTCGTCGTCGCCCTCCTCGCCCGGGGGATCCCGGCCGACCGGGCCCACGACCTGGCGCAAGAAGCCTGGCTGAAGATCATGGCCCAGTACCGCGCCGGGAAATTGGTCGAGCTGAAGATGCCCGGGCTCGTCGTCACCCAGGCGATCTTCCTGGCGCGCGACGATCACCGGCGCACGCGTCGGCGCGATCGGGTCGAGACCTCCGCCCCGGTCGACGACGCCGCGATCGACAACGCCGACCTCGAGCAGCGCGTCGCCGCGCGCGAGCAGCTTCGGGTCGTGCTCGGCGTCGTCGAGCGCAGCTACCCGAACGCGCGTCGCGTGTTCGCCCTCGCGTACGGCCCGCACGCGAAGAAGGCCGGCGAGATCGCCGAAGAGCTCGGGCTTTCCCCGCAACGCGTTCGTCAGATCCTGTGTGAGCTCCGCGCTCGCATGCGCGACGAGTTGGGAGCATCGCGATGAGCTGCGATCTTTCTTCGTTGTTGATCGGGTACGTGCACGACGAGCTGTCGACGACCGAGTCGCGCTTGGTCGAGGCCCACGTTCGCGACTGCCGTGCATGCGCCGCCCAGCTGGCACAGGAAGCCGCGGTCTTCGACGCGATGACGAGCCTGGCCGATGCGCTCGAGGACGTGCCCGAGCTCGTGCCGACCGCCGCACCCCCGCGCCGTCGTTGGTGGCCGCGGCTGGCGTGGCCGTCCGTGTTCGGCTCCGCGGCGCTCGTGTTCGTGATGTGCGATCAGGCCGCGATGCGGGGACCGGCGGACGTGGTCGCCGGCTCGGCGCACCCGCTCGTCGCCGCGTCCCGCGTCGACGACACGCGACCGGCGTGCGAGGAGCCCACGTGGCTGGGCTCGGAATCGCTGGCCGAAGGTCCCGTCTGTGACGAGCCGATGATGACCCTCGCCTTGGCGAGCTTTCCCCCCGACGACGGCAACGACTCGTGGGGCGACGACCCCGGGGTCTGCCTCCCCGACGATGGCGGCGATCTCGTCTGCGGACCCGACGACGATCCCGTCTGAGTGGGTCGTGCGTGCCGCTCACCGACGCGGCGTGTGACCCTGCGCGAACGGCGGATCGCGCGCCGGGTTGACCCCGACGACCTGCGAATCCTACAACCTGCGAAGGTTTTGGCAGGTTTGTCGTGAATCCAGTCGTCGTCCGCACACTCCCTGCCCTCGCAGCGCTCGCCACCCTCTCGCTCGCGGCGCCCGCCCTCGCCGCGCGCCCGTCCGGACTCCCCGACGACGGGACCGGACGACTCGCCGACGGCCGCGCGCTCTCGGCCCGCGGCACCGATCCCCGGTGGGGCGCCGTCGCGCCGTCGCACGCTCGCCACTGGCGGGCATGGCTGCACGCGTTCGGGCCGTCCTGGGCCGCGTGGGACGACGCGACCGACGTGCCTCGGCAGATCCTCGTGCACGGTGCACCCGCGCCCGGGGTGGTCGCCTCGGCCACGACGGCCGAGCACTTCGCGACCGCGCTGCTGCACGATCACCTCGAGCTGCTCGCGCCGGGCACCACGCTCGCCGACTGGACGCTCGTGACCAACGAGGTCGACGGCGGCACACGAGTCGTCGCGTTCGCCCAGCGACACGCCGGCCTCGAAGTGTTGGGTGGCCAGCTCAGCGTGCAGGTCTCCCGCGACCGACTCGTCGCCGTCCGCTCTCGCGCGTGGCCCGACGTCGCCATCGTTGCGCGTACCGCCGCCGTCGTCGGCGACGCCACGGCACGTCACGAGGCGCGGGCGTGGATCGCCGCCGACGTCTCGCACGCGGCCACGGCACACGCCGTCGGGACGCCGCAGATCCTCGCACTCCCCGACGGTCTAGGCGGGCTCGAATATCGCGAGGTCGTGGCGGTCGACGTGAAGGCGCCACGTAGCCGCTGGGTGGTCTGGCTCGACGCCGCGACCGGCAACCCCGTCGCACGACGGCAGACACTGCTGCACGCCAGCGGCACGCTGCTGTACGACGTGCCGCTGCGCGGGCCCCTGGCCGAGCGAGCGAACCTCCCGGCGCCCTTCACCGACATCACCATCGACGGCGCACCGACGACGACCGACGCGGTCGGCACGGTCGCGTTCGTCGACGCGGTGACGACGGTCGGCACCAGCGTCGAGGGCCCGTTCGCGCGCGTCGTCAACGCCGCCGGCGACGAGGCCACCACGTTCCTCGACATCCCCGACGGCGGGGCGGGGGTGTGGAGCGGCCCCGACGACGAGCTGCTCGACGCGCAGCTCGCCGCCTGGGTGCACACCAACGAGGTCAAGGAGCACATCCGGGCGATCGACCCCGATCTGCCGTGGCTCGACTCGCAGATCCAGGTCACGGTCAACCGCGACGACGACGAGTGCAACGCCAACTCCGACGGCGACTCGATCAACTTCTTCGTCGCCAACGAGGTGTGCGAGAACACGGCGCGGCTCGCCGACGTCGTCTACCACGAGTTCGGGCACTCGACGCATAGCCAGTCGATCGTCGACGGCGTGGGTTCCTTCGACACGGCGTTGTCGGAGGGGATCAGCGACTACCTGTCGGCGACGCTCACCAACGACTCGGGCCTGGCCCGCGGCTTCTTTTACGACGACGAACCGCTGCGCGAGCTCGACCCGCCCGGCTTCGAGCACAAGTGGCCCGACGACATCGGCGAGGTCCACTACACCGGCCTCATCATCGGCGGTGCGCTGTGGGACCTGCGCGAGCTGCTGATCGCCAAGCACGGCTACGAGCTCGGCGTGCAGCTGACCGATCGCATCTTCTACGAGGCGACCCGCCGTGCCGTGGACATCCCGTCGATGTACGGCGAAGCGCTGCTCGTCGACGACGACGACGGCGATCTGTCCAACGGCACGCCCAACGGCTGTGAGATCAACGCGGCGTTCGGACCCCACGGTCTGTTCTCCGCCGGCCCCGACGGGGAGCAGCTGAGCATCGTCGACGACGAGGTGTCGCTGCTCGTGGCGCTGCCGAGCTTCCCGGACTGCCCGGTCCAAGCCACCGCACGCCTGTGGGTCAAGCAACGCGGCGAGCCCGACGACGCGGCGCTGACCTCCGAGATGGAAGTGGTGGCCGGGGGCTTTTCCGCGAAGCTGCCGCCCGGTGCCCCCGATGCGGTGCAGAACTATCGCGTGGAGCTGACGTACTCCAACGGCGCGATCCGTTCGTTCCCCGACAACCTCGCCGACACCTGGTACGAGCGCTACCTCGGCGAGGTGGTGGAGCTGTACTGCACCAGCTTCGAAGACGGTGACACCGACTGGGCGCTCAGCGACGACCCTGCCGGCTTCGAAGTCGGACCACCGCCGGGCAGCAGCAGCGTCGACCCGACCGTCCCCGCGGGCCCGGACCCCTTCGTCCTCGGCACGCAGCTCGACGGCAACGGCGCGTACGAGCCGTTCGTCGGTCCGATCGCGTCGTCGCCCGTATTGGCGATTCCGCCCGGCTTCGGCGCGGTCCGTCTGCAGTACCAGCGATGGTTGACCGTCGAGGACGGCTACTTCGACCAGGCGTGGATCGAGGCCGACGGGCAGCAGGTCTGGGCCAACTTCGCGACCAATGCACCCGAGGGCAACGGCGCCGTCATCCATCACCGCGATCGCCAGTGGCGATTCCACGACGTCGACGTGACGTCGCAGGCCGCCGACGGATCGCTCGAGCTGTCGTTCCTGCTTCGCTCCGATCCCGGCCTGCACTTCGGCGGCTGGACGATCGACGAGCTGTGCGTCGTCGGGGTCGCCCCCGGCGCGGCCGCCTGCGGCAACGGGACCCTCGACGTCGGCGAAGACTGCGACGACGGCAACCTCGTCGACGCAGACGGGTGCTCGGCGCAATGCACCGCCGACAGCGACCCGGGTGCTGGCGACGACGACCCGCGGCCGGGCGAAGACGACGACGATCCCGAAGACGGTGACACCGACGCCGACCCCGGCGCCGACGATGTCGAGTCGACGGCGCGACTGGTCGACCGCGGCTGCGCGTGCCGCAGCGGCTCGCGGCGCGATCTTCCCTGGGCTTGGTTGCTGCTCGCGTTCGGCCTTCGCCGCCGACGGGGCCGCAGCGCCGCAACTGGCTGAAAACAAAGCGATTGCCGGCGAAACGGTGCACCCCACGCACCGAACGCGATTCGCGAGTAGGATACGCGCGTCTTGGCGGTCCCACCGCCTCCGGCCGACCTTCCTCCGCCTCGTTCTCCATGGCATTGGCCATTGCCCCGACGTCCCTCGCCTGGCCGGCGCTGCCCTTCCTGCTGACCCTCGGCTGGGCGACGCAAGCGCATGCGCAGCCGTCCGAAACCGAAGACCTCGGTGGTCGTGCGTCCGTCGACGCAGCGACGACGGGGACGACCGAGCTCGAAGGCCAAGGCACCTTCGGCAGCGCGGCCGGCGAAGACGACGCGCTCGACGACGACGCGACCGAGTGGGACCTGTCGTTCGGCAGCCTGATCTCCACCGGCAACGCCCGCCAGATCTCGGTGACCGGCGCGACGGACTTTCGACTGCGGCGCGGGGACCACCAGTTTTCGGCCGCCGCGGCGGGCAACTACGGCCAGGCCGCGCTCGTCAACAACGACCTCGAGCCGACCGTCGGCAACATCCAGGGCCGCGTTCGTTACGACTACTTCCTGCACGAGCGCGTCTCGACGTTCCTGATGCTCACGGCGCGCCACGACCCGTTCCAGGGTCTGGACCTGCGCATGAACGTGGACCCGGGCTTCGCGTTCTACGTGATCCCGGGCAACGAGGAGCGGCTGTGGACGGAAGTCGGCTACGACTTCCAGTACGACTTGCGCGATCCCAACGCGACGCTCGCCCGCGACGACGAGGGCGAGCTCGTCTACGACGCACAGGGCAACACGATTCAGGCGGTGGACCGGCAGCGTCTCAACCACGCCGTGCGTCTGTTCGCGGGCTACGTCAACCAGCTCAGCGACGCGGTAGGATTCCGCACCGGCGTCGAGTACCTGCAGAGCGTGCAGGAAGGCCGCCGCTGGCGGATCAACTGGGACAACGCGTTCACCACCCAGCTCAAGGAACGGCTGTCGCTGGCGTTGACGTTCACGGTACGCGTCGACAACGACCCGTTGCCGAGAGTCCGCAAGGTCGACACCATCACCGCCTTCAACTTGGTGTACCGCTTCTTCTAGTCATCATGCGCGCCGTCCACATGCTCGCTCCGATCGCGCTCGCCGCGGCCACGGCCCTGGCGGGGACCGATGCTCGTGCCAAGGAAGCAGGCGCGGGTGCTTCCGTGTCGACCGAAGGTGCGAGCGCGGACGGTGAGGCGAACAAGCCCCGGCCCGGCGCCAAGCAGTGGTTTTCCAAGCACACGCCGCGCAAGCACATGTTCGAGGTCGGGGCGTTCGGTGGCGTGTGGCTGCCGTCGCGACGCCTGGAGCTGCACGACCGCAATCTGCCGTTCCAGCGCTACGAGCGGGTCAGCGGCGAGATCGGCCTGCGGCTGGGCTACTACCCCATGCGCCACTTCGGCTTCGAAGGCGAGCTGGCGATGATGCCGACCCGCGTGGAGACCGAGCAGCGCACGTTCGTGTCGACCGCGCGCGCCCACGGCGTGCTGCAGCTGGGCCTTTACCGGCTCGTGCCGTTCTTCTTGATCGGCGGCGGTGTGCTCTCGGTGCGCAGCGAAGGCAACGCGATCGGCAACGACTCCGACCAGGCGATGCACTTCGGCGGCGGTCTCAAGCTGTTCTTGGACCGCAACATCCAGCTGCGCCTCGACGTCCGCGACGTCCTCAGCCCCAAGGAAGGGATCACCGTCAACGATCCCGCCGACACGGTGGAGGTGCTGCTCGGGTTCTCGCTCGCGCTCGGTCCCCGCAAGCCCAAGAAGAAGGGTCCGCCCGACGCCGACGGCGACGGCAAGATCGACAGCGAGGACAAGTGTCCGTTCCAGGCGTCGACGGCCGAGGACGGCTGTCCGCGCTTCGACGACGACCACGACGGCTTCGACAACGGTGTCGACAAGTGCCCGAAGGTCGCCGGAGCCGCGCCCGACGGCTGCCCGCTGCCCGACTCCGACGACGACGGCTACCTCGACGTCGACGACGCGTGCCCACGAGAGGAAGGCGTCGATCCCGACGGCTGTCCGATCCGCGACGAGGACGGCGACGGGCTGCTCGCCCCCGCCGACAAGTGCCCGAGCGAGCCCGAGACGCGCAACGGCTTCGAGGACGACGACGGCTGCCCCGACGACATCCCGGACGCGGTCAAGGAGTTCACCGGCGTCATCGAGGGGATCGAGTTCGACACGGGCAAGGCGACGATCCGCAAGACCTCGACCGACAAGCTCGACCGCGCCGCGAAGCTGCTGCAGGACTACCCGAGCCTGCGGCTGGAGATCTCCGGTCACACGGACGACCGCGGCAAGCGGGACAAGAACCTGACCCTGTCGCTCAGCCGCGCCGACTCCGTCAAGCAGTACCTCGTCGACGCGGGCGTGGATGCAGGCCGATTGCAGACGCGGGGCGCGGGTCCCGACGAGCCGATCGAGGACAACAAGACCAACGCGGGCCGCCAGAAGAACCGGCGGATCGAGTTCAAGGTCCTGCTGCCGGAAGCTGCGGCTGCACCCGAGCCGGCACCCGAGCCTGCGCGCGACGACGCCGAAGCGCCGGCGTCCGACGCCAGCGACGAGCCGTAGCGCACGATGGCCGGGGACCCGGACAGTCCGACGCCGCGCACGGGAACGTCCCGCGTCGGTGGACCCGTCGCGACCGGACCGCGCATGCGCGCCTGGGCGCCACTGGACGTGGTCGCCAACATCGACGAGTTTCGTCCCGGCACGGCCGCGAAGCTGCAGCGCGAGATTCCGTGGGGCTGCTGGGAGACGCTGCAGGACATCGGACGGCTGGAGTGGATCTCGATCCTCGAGGGTCGCGAGGTCCCCGCCGCGGTGTGGCGCACGCTGGGACCCGAGGACGCCTACCAGTACTTTCGCTGGCTGCTGCCGCGCGAGGTCGATCGCCCGCTGCTGCGGGGCCTGCTGCGCGGGTCGATCAAACTGTTCGGGCTGAGCCCGGCGAGCTTTCTGCGCACCGCGCGGGGGGCGTGGGGTCTGGCCTTTCAGGAGGTCGGCGAGCCGGCCATGGATTTCCCGAGCATGCGCGAAGGCGTACTGCAGCTGCAGGGCGTGCCGGCCATCGCGCTGCAGGAGCCGAGCTTCCTGCAATCGGTGGCCGGCTCGTTCGCGGGGATCTACGACCTGTGCGCGGTGCCGGGCACCGTCGAGCTGCAGATCATCGGCGACACCGCGTCGTTCATCTTCGCTTGGTGACGCGCTCGGTGAGCCACTGCGGCGCGACGAGGCGGCGACGCCCGTCGTGGGCCAACGCGACGTCGGGCTCGTCGAGCCCCTCGCGGTCCCACAGCTGGCAGGTCACCTGCTTGTGTTTTTGGTCGAGGGCCTCGCAGTAGTTGGTGAACAGGCACCGACGCACCTCGTCGCCGCGACCCAGCCACACCTTGCGAAACCAGTCCGGGTCGGCGATCGACTGCCGCGCCGCGCCCACGATGTCGGCGTCGCCACGGGCGAGGATCCCCTCGGCCTGGGCGAAGCTGCAGATCCCCCCCGCCACGACGATCGGCGTGGTCAGACCGGCGGCACGCACCGCCTGGCGGATCCGGGTCGCGGCCGGCACGGCGCGGCCGAAGGGACCCCGAGCGTCCGACAGCGTGGTCGGCATGCACTCGTATCCGCTCGGGCCCGTATAGGGATAGGCGGCCCAGCCGATCTTCGGCGGTTTGGCGTCCTCGAACTTGCCGCCCCGCGACAACGACAGAAAATCCATGCCGGCCTCGGCGAACCTGCGCGCGAACACCTTGGCGTCTTCGACCGTCGAGCCGCCTTCGATCGCCTCCTCGGCGAGGAACCGACAGCCCACGCAAAAGTCCTCACCCACGCGCGCCCGCACGGCGGCGAAGACCTCCAGCGGCAGGCGCACGCGGCCGTCGAGGTCGCCGCCGTAGCCGTCGTCGCGATCGTTTCGCGCCGAGAGGAACGACGCCATCGTGTACGCGTGCGCGTAGTGCAGCTCGACGCCGTCGAAGCCCGCCGCCTGCGCGCGGGCGGCCGCGTCGGCGAACAATCCGGGCAGCACCTGTGGGAGCTCGCGGATGTGGGGGTGCGCGGTGTCGGTGACCCGCTCGCGAAAGCCGAACTGCAGCGCCTCGTAGTCGCGCGCCGACAGCACGCGCGCGAGCATCTGGTCGGGCATCGACGCGAGGCGAGCCCGCACCTCGTCGTCGTCGGCGGCATCGGGGCACGCCGCCCGATGAGCATCGGTCAGCTCGAGGAAGCGCGCGAAGAACTTGGCGGGCTCGGGCCGTCGTCGGATCCGCAGAAAGTCGATGATCTGGACGAGGACGCGCGTGTGCCCCTCACTGGCGGCGTGGACCGTGTCCACGAGCTCGCGCAGGCCGGGCACGAAGCGGTCGTGACCGATCCGCAGCAACGGCCCGCTGGGGATGTCGCGAATGCCGGTGGCCTCCACCACGATCGCCCCGGGCCGCCCGCGGGCGAACCGCTCGTACCATGCCAGCACGTCGTCGGTGACCAGGCCCTCCTCGGTCGCCCGCCACGGCACCATCGCCGGTACCCACGTGCGGTGACGCAGCCGAAGTGGACCGAGCTCGATCGGCGAAAACCATCGTGACGCCGCGGCCTGCTCGGCCGTGGGCCAGCCACCGTCGGGCGCCACGTGCTTGATCCGTTCGGGCGGGCGCCACACGTCGCGACGATGGTAGCAGCGCGTGCGCCCCTCGGTGGCGGCCACGTTCGCGCCGGGTGGGCTCGATGCCGTATCCTGCGCCGACTCGCCGATGGACCACCGCAAGACCTACGCCGGCGTCTTCGTCGTCGCGGCGTCGACGCTCGTGCTCGAGATCCTCATGACGCGGATCACGAGCGTGCTGGCCTGGTACCACCTGGCGTTCTTCGTCATCTCGCTGGCCATGCTGGGGATGACCGCGGGCGCCGTCTTCGTGTTCGTCCGGCCCGCCCGGTACACCGACGAGCAGATTCCCCGACGCCTGAGCCAGTCGGCGACGTGGCTGGCCGCGAGCACGCCCGTCGCGGCGGCCGTGGCTCTGGCGATCGAGCTCGAGCCCATCGACGACATCGCCGGGTTCGCGGCGATGCTCGGCTACGGCATCGCGCTCGGCGTGCCGTTCACCCTCAGCGGGATCGTGCTGACCCTCGCGCTGACCCGCGCCGGCTTGCCGCCCGGGAAGGTCTACGGCGTCGACCTCGTCGGTGCCGCGGCGGGCTGCGTCCTGGTCATCCCCTTGCTCGCAGTGATCGACGCGCCCAGCGGCGTGCTGATCGCGGCCGCCGGCGCCGCGGCGTCGGCCGTGCTGTTCGCCGAGGCGCGCACCGACCCCGACGGCCCGCGGGACGCCCGGCGCGCGATCTACCTCGCGCTCGGTCTGGCCGCGGCGGGCCTGATCAACGCGAACATGGACGCGCCGCCGCTGCGACCGCGCCACGTCAAGGGCGCGGCCGAGAGCCCGTCCAGCTACGAGTTCTCCGGGTGGAACACGTACTCGCGCGTCACGGTCGACCGCACGGTCGAGCTGCCGCCGGTGTTGTGGGCCCCCTCGCGCAACATCCCGCCGCAGCTTGCCCGCCCGATCCGCCAGCGCGGCATCAAGATCGACGGCGCCGCGGGCACCACGATGGCCGCGTTCGACACCACGCCCGACGACGGGATGCCGGGCGATCTGAGCCAGCACGCGTACCTGACCTGGGACGTGACCTCGTTCGCCCACATCCTGCGGCCGACCGGTCCGGCCGCGGTCATCGGCGTGGGCGGCGGCCGCGACGTGCTGGAGGCGGCACGCGTGGGTCACGACCCGGTCGTCGGCATCGAGCTCAACGACCTGATCGTGCAGCTGCACGAATCGACGATGCGCGACTTTTCCGGGATCGCCGAGCTCCCGCAGGTCGAGTTGGTGGCCGACGAGGCGCGCAGCTACCTGTCACGCGACGACCGGCGCTACGACGTGATCACGATGTCGCTCATCGACACGTGGGCGGCGACGGGCGCCGGGGCGTACGCCCTGTCCGAGAACGGCCTGTACACGGTCGAGGGCTGGCTCGTGTTCATGTCCCGGCTGAGCGATCGCGGCATCTTCACCGTGTCGCGCTGGTACAAGCCGGACTCGCCCGGCGAGACCGCGCGCATGCTCGCGCTGGCGATGGAGACGCTGTACCGCATGGGCGTCGAGCGTCCGCGCGAGCACGTGATGATGCTGCAGAACCTGTCGATCGCCACGATCCTGGTCTCGCGCAACCCGTTCACGGCCTCGGACATCGACCTGCTGCAGAAGGAAGCGGTGGTGCGCGGCTTCAACATGCTGCTGACGCCCCGCCGGATCCCGATCAACCCGCTGCTGCGCGAGCTGGTGGAGCAGCCCGACCGCGCGAGCATGTGGCGCTACGCTCGATCGCAGACGCTCGATCTGACCCCGCCCACCGACGAGCGTCCGTTCTTCTTCAACATGCTGCGCCCGGCAACCTGGCTGTCGCAGCCGGACACCTCCAGCGATCTCGACTACGCGTTCTTGGGCAACCTGCACGCGACGCAGACGCTCGTGTACGCGACCCTGGTCAGCGCGTTGCTGACCCTGCTCGCGATCGTGGTGCCACTGTGGTCGCGGCGAAAGGCCCTGGGGGCGTACCCGAAGATCGACGTGGCGGCCGCGTGCCTGTACTTCGCGCTGATCGGGCTCGGGTTCATGTTCGTCGAGATGGGGCTGCTGTCGCGGCTCAACGTCTATCTCGGCCATCCCACGCTCGCGCTCGCCGTGCTGCTGGGCGGCATCATTCTGTTCACCGGCGTGGGCAGCCTGTCGTCGGGGCGCATCGATCCGGAGCATCCGCGGTGGGGACGGCTGTATCCGTTGCTGCCCGCCGTGCTCGTGCTCGGGGCGGCCCTCGCCCTCGAGCCGTGGATGCGCGCGACGGCAGCGGGCTCCACCGGTCTGCGCGTGCTCGTCGGCATCGCCCTCGTCGGTGTGCCGGCCCTGGGCATGGGACTGTGCTTTCCGCTGGGACTGTCGCTGGTCGACAAGCTGCGCGACGGCGATCAGCCCGAGCTCGGTCCGTGGATGTGGGGCGTCAACGGAGCGTGTGGCGTGGTCGCGAGTGGCTTGGCCCTGACGTCGTCGATGGCGTGGGGCATCTCGGTGACCCTGCGGATCGGAGCAGGCTGCTATCTGGGCTTGCTCGTGTGCACGTTCGTTCTGCAGCGCGCGGCGACGCGACGTTCGTGACTTGCAGCACGCGGGCGCCCGCGCGCGGCCGGTCCTCCAGCTGTTACGGTCGGCGCCGACATGTGGGGGCCCCTACTCGCTTCGTGGTTGGCGGTCGCACCGGCCGAGCCGAGCGCAACGGACGATGCATCGACCGATGCCACCGCACCGGAGGATCGCGGCTACGAAGGACCGACCGAGGTCGACGTGCCGGCATCCGCCGAGGGTCCGACCGTCGCGCCCGCCGCCGGTGACGGCCCCCCGTTGCTCGACGACGGCGGGCGCGCGACCGCGCCCACGGTGACGGTCACCACCGAGACCGTGCCGCCGCCGGTACCGACACCGTCCTCCGAGCGCCGCCAAACGCCGCGCGCCCTCGAGACGATCGAAAAGTACCGCGACGACGAGACCGCGTCCTTCAAGCGCCGGCGCGTCGAGTTCTTCCCGGGGATC
>CALBMM010000132.1 GCA_937896535.1 uncultured Pseudomonadota bacterium | reverse complement strand
CGCTGCAGTTGATCGGCGAGTTGCTCGACGTGCGCCCACGCGTCGTCGCTCTCCGGGGAGCTCTCGGCCGCGCGCAACGCCGCCGAAAACGACTGCGCGAGCGCAGTGTCGCCGCCGCGACCGTCGTCGCCGCCCTTGTCGCCGTCCACCGAGAGGTCACTTCCGGGTCCGTTGGCCATCGCTCGTCCTCGCCCCCCGGGGTGCCGCAGTGGGGGAGGGCACTATAACGTCCCCGCGGCGACGTCGGGGGGCGCCGGCACACCTACACCGCGCCTGCGGACCGACGAGAGCGCTCGTTCAGCGGGAGAAGTGGGCGATGGCGTGGGCGAGCATCTCGGGCGTATCGACGTCCTGCCAGAAGGCATCGCCGATATCGAGCGTGTGCATCCGGCCGTCGCGGGCCAGCGCGGCCACGCCCTGCGACAGCGAAGCGTCGCCCGTCTCGTCGAGGACCGCGCGCAGTGCGTCGAGCAGGCCCGTCGTGCAGACGAACACGCCGGTGTCGATGCAGTCGTAGTCGGCGAGCTGCTTGCCGATGTCGACGATTTGCCCACGCTCGCCCGTACGGACCTTCGTCGCGTCGTCGAGGTCGAACACCTCGTCGATGCGACGGTCGACGAGCAGCGTCGCGCCGTTGCGCACCGGGGTGTGCGCGCGGGCGAGCGCCATCATGTCGTCGTCGAGCACGTGGTCGGCCATGGTGAGGACGAACTCGCCATCGATGTGCGGCGCGGCGGCCAGCACGGAAACGCCGTTGGCGAGCTGGTACCGCTCGTTCACCACGGTGGTTACCGGGGATTGCCCGGACCACCCCGCCAGCGCGTCGGTCAGATCCTCGGAGCGAAAGCCCACGACGACCACGGTCTGCTCGCACCCTGCGAGCTCGAGGCTTCGCAGGGCGCGAAACAGCAGTGGAACCCCGGCGATGGGGGTCAGCGGCTTGAGCGCGGCGTCGTCGTCGACGCGAAGGCGCGAGCCGAAGCCCGCCGCGAGCACCACCCCGGTGCGACTCATGCAGGGTCGCCCGCGAAGCTCTCGGACAGGTGCGTGATGGGCTCGTTGCCGGTCAACACGCGCAGGGTGTTCTTGAGCCGCATGTGCTGGATGAACAGGTCGTGCTCGGTCACGTGACCCTGCGCGACGTGGGGGCTCTTGAAGTAGAACGACAGCCACTCCTGGATGCCCGAAAGCTTGGAGCGCTTGGCCAGGTCCATGAACAGCGCGAGGTCGAGGACGATCGGCGCCGCGAGGATCGAGTCACGGCACAGGAAGTCGACCTTGATCTGCATCGGGTAGCCCATCCACCCGAAGATGTCGATGTTGTCCCAGCCCTCCTTGGCGTCGCCACGGGGCGGGTAATAGTTGATGCGGACCTTGTGATAGAGGTCCTCGTACAGCTCGGGGTACGACTGCGGCTCGAGGATCGAGTCCAGGCACCCGGACTTGGTCACTTCCTTGGCGCGGAAGCTGTCGGGGTCGTCGAGGACCTCGCCGTCGCGGTTGCCGAGGATGTTGGTGGAAAACCACCCGGCGATCCCGAGCATGCGCGCCTTGAAGCCCGGCGCGAGGATCGTCTTCATGAGGGTCTGGCCGGTCTTGAAGTCCTTGCCCGCGATCGGCACGCCGTGCTCGCGCGCCAGATCCTCGAGGGCCGGGAAGTCGGCCGACAGGTTCGGCGCCCCGTTGGCGTACGGCACGCCTTCCTTGATCGCCGCGTAGGCGTACAGCTGCGAGGGCGAGATGCCCGGGTCGCTGTCGTCGAGGCCCTTTTCGAAGGCTTCGATCGACTGGTGGCAGCTGCGTGCGGTCAGGTGGACCTCGGTCGATCCGCACCACACCATCACGGCCCGCGACGCGCCGCTCTCGGAGATCTTGTTGCGGATGTCCTCGCGCAGGGCCTCGGCGAGGGCCCGCTTGCTCGGCAGCTTCTTGACATTGGGACCGTCGAGGCGCTTGACGTAGTCGCGGTTGAACGCCGCCGACATCGGCTTGATGCCCGACAGGAAGTCCTCGAGCGGGGCGAGCGTCTTGTGGTCGAGCACGTCGGCGCGCACGGCCGCCTCGTAGGCGTTGTCGGGGAACAGGTCCCAGCCGCCGAAGACGAGGTCGGACATCGGCGCGAGCGGCACCACGTCGCGGATCAGCGGCTGGCGCGACTCGGAGCGCTTGCCGAGGCGAATCGTCTGCATCTGGGTCAGCGAGCCGATCGGGCGCGAGAGCCCGCGGCGCACCGACTCGCATCCGGCGATGAACGTGGTCGCGACGGCGCCCATGCCCGGGGTCAGGATGAGGAGCTTTCCGTCGTGCGGAGCAATCTTGTCGGTCATCGAAAATCCTCGTGGGAGGCGCTGGGCGGGGCCGCAGCGGCGGCAGCATTGGACGGGCGCGCAGTGGTGTCAAGCGCGTCCCACGGACCGATTCCGCGGCTTGGCGCAAAGGCCGCTGCCCCCGTCCTCGGCGGCGAGCGGACCCGCAGTTGGTCGCACCGGGCCCGATTCGGATGCATGCGCCCGGCCACACAAGGCTCACACCGGCCGACGTAACGGACCGGGGCGCGGAGCCGATGCCCACGGCGGCGCGGTGTCGATCAGCCGTGCCGCTCGCAAAACGCCGCGACCGTGTCGGCGATCTCGTCGAGCACGTCCTCGTGGGTACGGCCCGTTCGCTTGGGCACCGCAAAGCCATGGTCGGCCTCGTCGATGACGTGCATGGTCGCGCGCGGCCCGAGCCCGTCGACGACCTGGTGCATCAGGGTCGGGTCGGCGAGCTTGTCGCGCGTGCCCTGGATGAACAGCATCGGTCCGGGTGCGTCGGCGAGGTGCGCGGCTCGGGCCACGCCCTCGCGACCGGGGGCGTGCAAGGGAAAGCCGAGGTAGACGAGGCCTTTGCTGTCGGGCTTTTGCTCGGCGACGAAGTGCGACGACAGCCGTCCGCCCATCGACTTGCCCCCGCAAAACCGCGGCAGCCCGCGACCGAGCTTGCCGGCCTCGGCGAACGCCGCGGCGATCGTCGCCACGATCGCCGGCGGCCGGTCGGGCCGCTTGCGTCCCGCCTGCACGTACGGGAACTGAAACCGCAGCGTCGCGATCTTGCGCGCGTCGAGGCGATCGGCGACCGCCTGCATGAACCGGTGGTGCATGCCCGCCCCGGCGCCGTGGGCGAGCACGTACAGCGCGGTGGCGCCGCGAGGGCGTCGCCACAGGGCATCGACGGATCCGAGCGTGTCGTCGATCGGCAGGGGCAGCGGCTCGTCTTCGGACATCGCGGCGACGACGGTGACCCCTACACCCTCGACACCCGGAGTGCAACGACTCGAGACGCGACGGTCGCCGGCCGCGAAGCGAGCGCGACCCGGTCCTCGTCAGCCCAGGTGGAGTGCGCCCAGCGTTCCGAACACGAGCAGTACCACGAGCGGGGTGTACAGCGCGTCGTCGGCACGGGCGAAGCGGGTCTCGTGGTTGGACTTCGAAAAGCCGACCTGCCGCCCGTCGCCGACCGCCCGCGCGGCCATCACCAGCGCGGCCAGGCCCAAGCCCCAGCTCGCCCAGCTCGGAACCGTACCCGCCAGCATGGGCCACACGAGTAGTCCTGCGAGCACCACCAGCGCGCCGGCCACGGCCAGACATGCAAACGGGCCCGGGTCGAACGCAGGCTTGCCGCTTTCCCCCTGCGGGATCGCGACGTCGGCTCCCCAGCGGCCGCCCAACGCCCAGTACACGTGCACGCCGGCCACCACCAGCGCGACCGCGGCCGCGACCGCGGCGAGGCCGGCACTGACCGCCGTGGGCAGCACACCCTGCGATGCCCAGGCGAGCGCACCGGCGAGCAAGAACAGCGGCCATGCCAGATGCCCGCGCAGCATGACCAGGATGAGCAGTCCGCTGACCACGCAGACCCCCGCCATCGCGTGCACGGCCGCAAGCCCGATGATCGTGGCGGCCAGTCCGACCCACGCCAGCGACGTGATGTGCCAGGCGAAGCGCAGAACGCGGTCGACGGCCCAGCGGGGGATGCCGATGTCCCAGCTCTTGGCCAGCAGCGGGCGCAGGATCGACAGCTCGCCCAGGACCGAATGGGCCAGCGCGATCAACACGAGGACCGAGAACGCGGCGTAGCTGAGCATCGAAGTCTCCTCGGTGCGACCATACGGCTGCGTATGGTCACGCCGAGTTGAGGGCTACCATACGGTGGCGTACTGTCAAGCATGGCTCGACTCTCGGCCGAAGACTGGGTGCGCGCGGCGACATTGCAGCTGGCCGAGGGCGGGGTCGCCTCGGTGCGCGTCGAGCCGCTGGCCAAGACGCTCGGGGTGTCCAAAGGCAGCTTCTATTGGCACTTCACCGACCGCGCCGCCCTGCTGCGCGCGGTCGTCGAGGGCTGGGAGCGGCTGGGGACCCTCGCGATCATCGAGGACGTGGACCGCGAGATCGACACGCCCGATGGCCGGCTGTGGGCGCTGTTGGAGCGCGTGTTCGGCCGCCGTGGCCCCCTCGACCACTTCGAGTCGGCGGTACGCGCCTGGGCCGCGCGAGACTCGGACGTCCAGGCCGTGGTGCGCCGCGTCGACCGGCGGCGTCTTCGCTACGTGGCCAAGTTGCTGGAGGCGGCCGGCATCGACGCCGCGGAAGCGCGCCGCCGCGCCGAGCTGCTGTACTGCGTCCTCATCGGCGAGTTCTTCCAGTGCAGCTACGGCAAGGCCAAGCTCAGCCACGCGAGCCTACGGTCGCTGCACCACCTGATGCTCGCCCCGGCCTGAAGGGCGACGCGCTGGGCGGGGGCCAACGCGCCGCCGGGCGTCGCAGTCTCGCAGGTCGAGCTCGACCGAGCCCCGGACGTCAGCGGCCGACCGTGTACAGGTGCTCGCCGGTCGCGGCGTCGTGGACGAACAGGCTCGCCCACATCGCCACGTAGACGCGACCGTCGGCGTAGGCGACGTTCGACAGGGGAAGGTCGCCGTCGAGCGCCACGTCCCACTTGCGCGTGCCGTCGGCGATGGAGACGGCGGTCAGTCGCGACGGGGCGTCGTCTTCGGCGCTCTCGTAGGCGGCGAACACGAGATCGTCGGAGACGGCGACGTCCTCGGGATCGGCGTCGGCCTTCAGCGGATCGGCGGCGGCGATCGGAGTCTGCCAGGTGGACGGCAGCTCGCCGTGCTCGGCCAGCTGCGCGGCGGTGAGCTCGGCGCCGAGCAACATCGGCACGCTCGAGCCCCGCTGCTTGGTGCCGGTCAGCAGCCAGCGGTCCCCGCGACGGAACGCGAGCTCGATGCGGATGCCGTCCGAGAACGCGTGCACGGGCTCGACGAGCTCCACGTCGGGCGGAGCCTTCTGCTTGCTGTGCGGGACCGGGGAGCAGGCGTGCGACGCGACCGTGGTCACCTTGCCGTCGGCGAGCGCGAGCCGGCGAAACGAGTCGTCGGTCAGCTCGACCACGGCGAAGCCGGCTTCGTCGCGGCATACCGTCGCGACGCGCTCGCCGAGGCTGGATGCCTTCCACTTGGTCTGCCCGGTCCGGGCGTCGAGCGCGAGGACGGATGCGTCGGCGTGCACGAACAGCACCGTGGTGTCGACGACCGCGACGACGCCCCCGACCGCGTCGGCGAGCTCGCCGATCGTCTCGGATTTCCACAATCGATCCCCGGTCGTGCCGTCCCACGCCCCGACCCAGGCGTCGTCGCTGCTCTCGCGCTTGGCGACGGAGACGACGTCCTTGTCGCCGTCGCCGTCGACGTCGACGAGCACGGGCGTCGATGTGCCGATGAAGTACGTCGACATCATCTTGTAGACACCCGCCGTGACCGGCACCCCGATGCACAGCGCGGGCACCAGCAGCAACGACAACAGCCAGCGGGCGCTGTGCGGCTCGGTGGCGACCGGCAGATCGTTGGCCGTCTCGGGTACCTGAACCGGCCGCTCGAGCACGCCGACGCGTCGCTGCACGAACGACTCGGTCCCGCAGTACTCGCACACCACGGTCTTGCGGCTGGCGTCGGCCTTCGCCTTTGCCCCGCACGACGGACACTTGATCGGGATGATGTTCACGAGGTGTCGACGGCGCCGTCGTCGGGCGCGTTCGAGACCGAGGGTAAGTCGGGTCGGTCGGTCCGTACACCCGCGGGGGTGGGGCCCGGCCGCCCGCGCGGACGCGGCATGGCCCGTCGCGTGACCCCGCAGGCCACGCGACGGGCGCGAAGACCGTGACCGGCCGGCTAGCGAAAGCGCAGCGTCACGGACTCGGCGTTTTGCACCTCCACCGAGGCGTCGGCGGCCGCGTCGAGCATGCCGGCGTCGTCGAGGATCGCGTCCCACCGCATCACCTGCGAGTTGGACTTCTCCGCCACGTACGCGTCGACGCCATCGAACGCGAGGTCGACCGGGTTGCCCAGCATCGTCGATGCTCCCGCGATCGCCACGGTGACCTCGACGTCACCGTCGGCGGCGGCGGCCCCCGCGATCACGAAGATGGCCCCGTCCTCGGCCGACATCGGGTCGCCGACGTCGGTCACCAGCAGGTTGTCGGTCGCGGCGTCGTACGCGATGCCGTGCAGGTTGATCCCGATCGCGTTCGCGCCGTCGGTCGGCCGGATCACCCGGTCGGGTCCGCTCGCCCCGCGGCCCGTCGACACGTCGTCGAAGACGCGCGCGGATCCGTTGGTACCCGCGGCGAACAATCGGTCGCTCGCCTCGTCGTACGCGATGTCCCAGACCGCGCTGTCGCCGACGTCGGTGATCACGAAGATCGGGGCGGTGTCCCCCAGCGTGCCGTCGAAGACCTTGATGTCGCTGGCGCCGACGTCCGCGACGAAGATCATGTCGCCGGCCGCGTTGGCGGTCAGGCCCTTGGGCGCGACCAGACCGGTGGCGGGTCCCCAGATGCGGCTCGCGGATGCCGAGACCGCGTCGCCGTCGGCGAGTGCGGCCAGGTCGTCGGCGCGCAAGAGGCCGGCGCCGCCGGACACCGCGGGCCCGTCGAACGTCACCCACGCCGATCCGTCGTCGAGCTGCAGCACGCTTTGGATCGACGACACGCTGCCGATTCCAGCGAGCGTCACGTCGATGGCCAGTCCCCCGAGACCGCCGTCGAGCCGCAGGGCCGCATCGGCGTCGCGGCCCGCGGGATTGCTCGACACGACCAGCCCCGTGCCGTCGAGCGCGACCGACTCGGCCTTGGTGATCTCGAGCTCCTCGGCGAGCCCGAACGGCGCCAGGAAGGCGACGCGAGAGAACGCGAGCACGGCGTCGTTCGATTTCTCGGCGACGTACACGGTGTCGGCCCCGGCGATGCCCGGACGGACGACCAGGTCGACGGGGTTGCCGAGCATGTTGCCGTCGATGCGCTGGTCGACGTCGACGGCACCGTCGGCGGTGTCGGCATCGGCGAGGACGAGCAGCTGGCCATCGGCGGGGTCCATGGCGTCGCCCACGTCGGTGACGAACAGCTCGTCGCCCACGACCTCGATCCCGTGCAGGTTCACCGAGATCGCCTTGTTGGCCATGGTGGGAACGATCGTGCGGTCGGGTCCACCGAGGCCGAGGTTGGCGGCGAAGTCGTCGAACACCTGCACGTCGCCGTTGGTGCCGGCCGCGTACAGGGCATCGCTGGCCGCGTCGTAGTGCATGTCCCACACCGACGGCGAGCCGCCCAGATCGTCGATGGTGATCATGGGGGCAGCGTCCGCCTGCGCGTCGAGGGCAAAGCCCTTGATGTCACCGGCGCCGGTGTCGGCCACGAGGATCAGGTCCAGCGACGCGACCACGGCGATGCCCTTGGGCGAGACCAAGCCGGTGGCCGGTCCCATGATGACGCGGTCGCCCAGGCCGAGCGTGGCGTCGGCGGCGATGGCGTCGAGGTCGTCGACGATCATGATGCCGCCGCCGTCGGGGTGGTCGAAGGTGATGTAGCCGTCGCCCGACGCGTCGAGCGTGATCGACTGGATCCCGGTCGCATCGCCGACGATGGACAGGGACGCCGTGACGGCGTCGATGCTCGGGGGCAGGGCGGTGAGCCGATCGGCGTCCAGGCCCGCCGGGTTCGCACTCGCCCATACGGCGGCGAGCATGTCTTCGTCGCCGGTGTCCGAGCCGCTGCCGTCGTCGGTGCCCGGCCCGGAATCGGGGTCGCCGGCCGTGGTGTCGCCGGGCGCGGTGGTCGCCGAGGTCGGGCCCGCGCTGGAATCGGTCGCGCCGGTCGTCCCGGTCGCCGCGTCGTCCGTGTCGGTCCCGCCATCACCCGCCGCCGGGCCGTCGTCTCCGCAGCCGACGGCGAGCAGGGAGCACAAGGAAAGGGTCGTGATCTTGGTGGTGTGGTTCATGGTTTCGGGTCTCCGTGGCGCGGGACGCTCCGAATCCCCGCGCGGCTGTCGACGGAGTACGGGCGGGGCCTCATGGTGGATCGGTCATGCCCGGCGATTTTCTCGCCCGCGCTCGATCGCGCCCGACGCCACGCCTCGGCCGCGCCGCGCGGAGGCGCACAATCGCGCAATCTCGATCGTGGTGAAACGGCCATGGCGCGAGCGCGTGCATGCGGTGGCCCGTCCGTCCGCGACCGGCGGCGACAAAAACCGTGAACCGATCGTCGCCGCGCTCGTCGTAGCGAGCAGCTTCCATGTCGACCCTCGAGACCGACGCGATTCCCTCGACCTGCGATCCCACCGCCCGGATCTCGCCGCCGCGACGCCGCGCGAGGCATTGGGCCATCGGCGCCGTGGCGGTGCTCGCCGCGTGCGGCGACCCGGCTCCCGACACCTCCGGCGATCCGGCCGCGGCCGACGACGGCACGACGAGCGCCGATGTCCAGGACACGGCGGCCACCGAGGACGGGGGAGGCCCCGCCGGCACGGGGTCGGGCGGTGGTGTCGACAGCGACGGCGGCACCGCGCCCGGCAGTGACGGCTCGACCGGCGATCCCGACGTGTGCGGGGACGCGACGCCCGATCTCGTGGGCGGCCTCGGCGACGTCGATCTGTCGACGCCCGGCCACGTGTTCGGCCTC
>CALBMM010000131.1 GCA_937896535.1 uncultured Pseudomonadota bacterium | reverse complement strand
GAAGGACATGCCGCACACGACGCAGCTCGGGGCGGGGTGGACGGTCACGGGTAGGAGCGGAGCTCGACCACGTTCCCGTCGGGATCCCGCACGTACAGGCTCCGGGCCCAGCCTCGGGCCCCCCAGACGTCGGACGGCCCCCCGTGCACATCCCACTCCCCCGAGTCCGCGGTGACGTCGGGGTCGAAGTCCTCGACCACGAGGCACACGTGGTCCACGTTCTGTCCGGTGCGATCCAGCTCGAAGAGGTCGGCAGTGCCATGGCGCCGCTCGAAGCGTCGGTGACGTCGTGTCGCTCGTTGTTTTGGTTCGAGCACCTGCTCGCGGTCGAGTACGGCACCGATCAGTACACGGGCAAGTGGTACACGATGTCGTACTACCGCGACTGGAAGTACGCCGACGAAGCCGTGGCGGCGATGCGCGAGGAGTTCGGCATCGAGACCTTCACGCAGCTGCGCGACAAGTTCCTCGAACAGCTCAACGCCCTCGACCAGCTGCGGACCACGGACACCGAGCTGCGAGCGAACGTGCGAGCGGTCGAGGTCCTCATCGAGCAGCACGCGGAAGCGACTCGCAAGCTCGACAAGCTTCCCGAGCGCACGCTCGCCAAGCTGCGCGGCGTGGTCAAGGAACACCTGCACCCGCTGCCGCGGCCGGAGATCGCCAAGCGCGTGGCGCGGTACGACGCGGGCGCGATCGCGCTCAAGCGCGTCGCCGGGCTCGAGGCGAAGGCCGAGTACCTGCAGGTGATCCACGCACGCTGGGTCTCGGAGCCCAAGCAGGCGATCGGCAAGGCGCTGCGCAAGGCGCATCGCGACTCGGTCAAGCTGCTGCGCCCCAAGAACGCCTATCGAGAGTTCTCGGAGTCCGACGTGAACCGGCGCTTCGCGGACCCGCGGCCGAAGTGGGACGCGCGCTGGAATCGCTACCAGCAAAGCCGTGACCTGCTGTGGAACTTCGAGGACTATGGCGCCTACGACTTCGACGGCGACCGACCATGGTGGTCGGCGATGACCGACGACCGGGTCAAGGCGCGCTTCATCCCCGAGGTCGGGTCCTACTACCAGGCACGGGCCTCCGCGAAGACACGACGCCGCGACGACGAGAACGACGACCTGGCCGTGGTCGCCCTGGCCGACCAAACGGCCCGAAGCGACGACGACTTCGACGACTTGAGCTGAGCGCGTGATGGACCTGCCCAAGAAGCTCAGCTTCGTCAGCTACGCGGTCAACGGCCGCGGCCTCGGGCATCTGTCGCGGCAGATCGCCATCGCCCGCTGGGTGCGACGGTACGCGACGTTTTGCGGGGTGCGGTCCGAGCACTGGTTTCTGACGACATCGGAGGCGGACACGCTGCTGCACCGCGAAGGATTCGCGGGCTTCAAGCTGCCGAGCAAGTCCGTGGTGGCCGATGCGGGCATCGGCAAGCAGGGCTATCTGGCGCTGGCCAAGCAGTGGGTGTGGCACTCGGTCGCGCTCATTCGGCCGGACGTGCTCGTGGTCGACACGTTTCCCAACGGGTCGTTTCAGGAGCTGCTCGGCGTGCTCGACCTGTGTCGCCACAAGGCGCTCGTGCTGCGTCCGGTCAAGCCGGAGTTCGCGCGACGGCCCGCGTTCGCGGCGGTGGCTCGGCTCTACGATCGGGTGATCGTGCCGCAGACGGCCGAGGTGGCCGGGCCGTTCCCGCTGGACCTGCCGGGGGAGCGCGTGCGTCACGTGGGGCCGGTGATGCGCGGCGAGTCGTTCGAGCACTTCGATCGCGCCGAGGCGCGGCGGCGGCTCGGCGTTCCTCCCGATGCGCGGTGCTGGCTCGTGTCCGGCGGCGGCGGGGGCGACGACACGGTGCAGGCGTTGTACGACCACGTCGACACCCTGGCGAAGGCCGACCCGAGCGCGTGGTGGGTGTTCGCGGCCGGCCCGCTGTACACCGGTCGGCCGCGCACGGGGCCCAACCGCGTGTGGTGGACGACGCCGGATCTGGCGGCGCACCTGCGGGCGTTCGATGCGGCGATCAGTGCGGCGGGGTTCAACGCCGTGCACGAGCTGCTGCACGCGGGCGTGCCGACGATCTTCGTGCCGCAGGACAAGATCGCCGACGACCAGGACGGGCGCGTGGACGCGTACGTGGCCCGGGGCGCGGCGTTGCGCGCGGCGCTGTCGGCGGATTCGCTGTCGCGCGCGGTCGAGCGCCTGGCCAAGGCGGATCTGAGCGCGATGTCGGCCGCCGCCCGGGCTGCCGTACCGGACAATCACGCACGCGATGCCGCGGCGGAGATCCTGCAGCTGTGCCTGCCCGCCGCGGTGCTCGAGCAAGCGCGAGAGGAGCTGAACGACGAGACCCTCGCGGTCGCGCAGGGCCACGACATCGTCCTGGGCGACCTCGTCGATCTCGCGGTCGCGCTCGATCCTCGCGCGCCGGCGGCCGGACCCGATCGGAGCCGGCTCGAGCTCGACCCCGCACTGTCGCTGCTGACGACGGCGCGCGACGCCGGGATGCCCGATGCCGCCCTCGTCCGCGTCGCCCAGACACTCGGCCGCAAGCTCAAGGGCTCGCGCGAGGACGGGCCGGCGGAGGTGGCGAGTGCGCTGCAGACGTTGGTCGAGCACGGGGCGATCGCGGGGCAGTGGTCGGCGCTGGCAATGTTGCTGTCGTCGATCCCCGGGGAGCGGCAGTGGACGGCGGCCCAGCTGGTCGCGCAGTGGTGCCGGCTGGCGGACGAGGCGCTCGACCGTGGACACGACCTGATGAGTCTGTCGCGTTGGGTCCTCGACGACGCGCACGCCGATGCGTCGCGCGCCGACGCCGACGAGGGCAAGAACGCAGCAACGATCGCCCGGCTGCGCGCGCGCCTGTCCGAGGACGAAGACGACCCGTCGCAGACGGAGGCGTCGTGAAGGCTCCCTCCGAGGCACAGCAGCGGCTCGCGAGCCTCGACGACGGTCGGGTGCGCCTGGGCCCGCAGACGATCCACCTCGACATCACCAACAGCTGCAATACCGACTGCGTCACGTGCTGGGACCACAGCCCGCATCTGCACGCACCGCCGTCCGCGGCATGGAAGCGGCAGCGGGCCGATCCCGAGGCAGTGCGACGGCTCGTCGACGACGTACAGGCGCTCGGCGGCCTGCAGGCGGTGATCGTCTCGGGCATGGGCGAGCCGTTCACCCACCCCGGCGTCTACGAAATCCTCGCCGATCTGAAGCGCCGGGGCCTGCACGTCACGGTGATCACGAACCTGCTCGCCGCCGACGTCGAGCGCATCATCGAGCTGAGCGTCGACACGTTGCTGCTGGGGCTGCACGGCGCGTCCGAGCGCGCGTACCTCGACTTTCACCCCGCCTGGTCGCCGATGCACTGGACGCGGCTGCACGAGGGGCTGGCGCGGATGCGGGCCGCCGGGCGCCGCGACAAGCATGTGCACGTGATCTGCCGGACCAATGCCCACGAGCTGGTGGCGATGGTGGAGCAGGCGCATCGCTACGACGCCGAGCGGATCAACTTCAAGCTGGCCTCGCTGCGAAACGGCACCGAGGCGGTGCAGATCGACGCCGACCAGCGCACGCGACTGTGCGAGGGCGACATCGCGGCCGCGCGCGCGCGCGCCGAGGCACTGGGCGTGGTGCACAACCTCGACGTCTTCGAGGACCAGGTGCGCACCGGCGGCGCGGCGACGGCTCCGATCGAGTCGACCGGCTGTCTGCTCGGCTACCACTACAGTCGGATCACGGTGGAGGGCACCGTGCTGTACTGCTGCAATACCGAGGTGGTGGTCGGCTCGCTCGCGCGCGGCGATCGGTTCTCGGAACTCTGGCGTGGACCGGCGTGGGAGGGTCTGCGCGCCCGTCTGCGACAGGGCCGCTACTTCCCGGGCTGCCACCAGTGCGGCAAGCTCAATCAAAACGTCAAGTTGTCGGAACGATTTCGCAAGCGCTTCGGTGATGCGCGTTGGCGCGAGGTGACCGGGCAAGCGTCGCCCGAGCTCGCGCCGCCGTCGGACGACGCAGTACGGCGGGCGCTGGCGCGTCGCGGCTTGCGGGTGCTGCCGTGAGCCATCGGTCGTTGCCCGTGGTACCGGCGCAGCCGGTGCCGGTCGCGACCGTCGATCCCGTGCCGGCCGACGCTCCCGACGCGCCGCCCTGGCCCCACCTGCCCACGGTGGAGTGGCAGGTGTGCGGGCAGTGCAACTACGACTGCAGCTACTGCATTCAGTCCAAGAAGTACCGCGTGGGCTATCCGACCCACGACGAGCTGCAGCGCGCCCTCGCCGTCCTCGCCGACCTGCCCGATCGCTGGGAAGTGAAGATGACCGGCGGCGAGCCGTTCGCGTCGCGCCTGTTTCTGGATCTCGTCGTGCCGTCGCTGGCCCGCACGCCGCACCGGATCTCCACGCTGACCAACCTGTCGGCGCCGGTGCGGCAGCTGCAGCGCTTCGCCGAGCTGTGTGGGGAACAGCTGGGCATCGTGTCGGCGAGCCTGCACCTGGAGTTCACGACGGTCGCGGAGTTTCTCGCGAGGCTGACGGCGCTGCGCGAGGCGGCCCACGACGGCGCGAGCTTCGTGGTCAACTGTGTCCTCGCGCCCGGTCCGCTGGCGCGTCTGCCCGAGGTCAAGCGGCAGGTGGAAGACGCGGGGTTTCGGTTCTTTCCGCAGCTGATGAAGGTCAAGCATGGGCTGTATCCCTACGACGAGGCGCAGATGCAGCTCGTGCGCGAGATCGTCGGCGACCTGCAGGTGGCCACGCGCACCCGCTCGGCCAACATGGCGCCGGCGTACACGGGCCGGCTGTGCTGGACCGGCGCGCGCTACTTCGTGTTGATGCACAGCGGCGACGCCTGGTCGTGCCGGTCGGCCAAGCGCTACGGCGAGGGCTACCTCGGCAACGCCTACGACGGCACGCTGCAGCGGCGCGAGCGGCCCGTGCGGTGCGGCTACCCGATCTGCCCGTGCACCGTGCCGGCCAACCGCGGGATGATCGAGGGCGTGGAGCGGCGCGGCGGATGAAGCGGCCCCCTCCCCCGGCGATCCCCGCCGACCGCCCGATCCACGCGGCCACGCCCGAGCCGGCGCGCGGCGTGATCTCGTGGAACATGAACACCACGTGCAACTACCGATGCAGCTACTGCACGCAGCGTTTCGTGGACGACCGCGGGCGCTGGGCCGACGACGTGCCGCGCTTTCTCGCCGCGTTCGCGCGCCTGCCCGGCTCGTGGGAGATCAAGATGTCGGGCGGCGAGCCGTTCGTGCACCCGCGCTTCGTCGAGATCGTGCGAGGGCTGGCGGCGCTGCGCTTTCGGATCTCGGTGGTCACGAACTTCTCCGCCAGACGCGTCGCGCTCGATGCCTTCCTCGATGCCGCCGGCGAGCACCTCGGCGTGGTCAGCTGCTCGCTGCACCTGCAGTACGTCGCCGATGCGCCGGGTCCCGGTGCACGAGACACCCTCGACGACTTCATCGCCCGTGCCCACCACGTGACGTCGCGCCTACCGGCGTCCGGCTCGCTGTGCGTGACGTGTGTGGCCACGCGCGACAACCTGCCCCGCCTGTCCGCGCTGCGGCAGCGCTTCGACGCCGAGGGCATCGTCTTCAAGGTCCAACCGCACAAGGAGGGCCGCGAGATCATCGACTACGCACCGCACGAGCGCGCGCAGCTCGTGCAGCTCGGCGGCCACAACCTCACCGGCGCGATCGCCCCCGACTACGGCGGCCAGCCGTGCTGGTCCGGCGCCAAGTACTTCATCGTCGACGACCGCGGGCTCGCGTTTCGTTGCTATCCGGCGCGGCGCTATCGCGTGGAAACGCTCGGCAACCTGCTCGACGAGGACTTTGCGCTGCAGCCCGGACCGACCCCGTGTCGGTACCGCTACTGCAATTGCACCGTGCCGATCTCCCGCGGCATGATGCCCACCGACGCTGCCGTCGAGGCGAACGACTCACCGTGAAGTACACGACCTTCCGCAATCTCGTCGTCGTCGGCGGCCTCGGGCTGCTCGGCGTCGGCGTCTGGCAATGTGGGCGGTGTGCCGCCGATCGACCCGATTCGACGCCCGACGCAGCGGCGCGGACCGTGTCGAGCTCGCCACGTTCGGGCGCTTCCGGAGCCGTGGAGCCGTACCTGCTCGCCAAGCTCGGCAAGTCCGCGCCCAGCGACAAGATCAAGGACGGCCTCGGGGCGGGACAGCCCAAGGTCAACGTCTACAACGAAGGCGGCATTTGGGCCCGCGCCAAGGTCGACCTCGACCGGGACGAGAAGTGGGACGAGAAGTGGTCGTTCGACGACGGCGTGGTCAAGCGCCAGGTCAGCCCCGCCGACGACGACACCCACTACCCGATCGAGTACCGGTGGGTGGACGGCACGTGGCGTGGCGCCGCCGATGAAGCCACGCCCGCCGGTGACGGCGGCGGTGGACCGGCGAACGACGCCAGCGGACCCGCGGGCCAGGGCGGCGAAACCGGCGGGGCCGCCACGAGCGATGGCGTGGGAGCCGGCGAAGCCGCGAACGACGACGCCGACGCGGGCGCCGGCGGCGAGGCCGAGGCCGACGTCGCTGGGGACACCAACCCGTTGATGGCCGGCGGCATGGTCGACAAGGCGATGGCCCTCGCCCGCCAGCGCCCCGTGCAAGACAAGATCAAGGACACGACCAAGGGTCGACCGTTCAAGATCAACATCTACTCCGACGACGGCGTGCGTTGGAGCCGGGCGAAGGTCGACCTCGACCGCGACGACAAGTGGGACGAGAAGTGGACGTTCGACGAGGACGGCGGGATCGAAAAACAAGTCGCGCCGGCCGACGACGACAACTACACCGAGACCTGGGCGTGGGGTCCGGACGGCTGGACCAAGATCTGAGCGACACGGCGACGCGACGGCCGTTCGCGGTCGCGCTCGGGCTGTCGGCGGCCCTGTCGATGTCGCTGCAGCCCCTGGTCAGCAAGCAGGTGCTGATGCACTACGGCGGCACGCCGGCGGTGTGGTCGGTGGTGCTGGTGTTCTTTCAGGCGGCGCTGCTGGTCGGCTACGGGCTCGCGCACGTGGTGTCGCGGCGGCTGGACGCGCGGCGGGCCGGCTGGGTGTACGTGGGCTTGCTGCTGGCAGCGGTGGCGACGTTGCCGGTGCGCGTCGCCGCGCCGCAGCTGGACGGCGGCGCCTCGACGCTGTCGGTCGCCGCCGGTTTGGTGCTCGCGCTCGGCACGGCCGCCGGACCCGTGGCCATCGCCCTGTTCGCCACGGGCCCACTGGTCCAGCGCTGGTACGCCGGCTCCCATCCCGGGGTGGACCCGTATCCATTGTACGCGGCGAGCAACCTCGGCAGCCTGCTCGGTCTGCTCGCGGTGCCGGTGGCGGTCGAGCCGTGGCTGCGTGCCACCGCCCAAGCCGACGCGTGGGGCGTCGCGTTCGTCACCGTCGCGGCCTCGGTGGTGTGGCTGGTCCGCGGGCGAGGTGATCCACCGCCGGTCGCGGCGGCACCACCACCGTCGCGCCTCGAGATCGCCGGCTGGATCCTGTGGTCGGCGATCCCGTCGGCCGCGCTCGTGGCCGTCACCGCGCACCTGACCACCGACCTGGCCCCGGTCCCCCTGTTGTGGGTCGTCCCGCTCGCCGCGTACTTCGGCACGTGGGTGCTCGCGTTCGGCGAACGCGGTCCGGCGATCGGACGCGCGGCGATCCGCGTGCTGCCGATCGTCACCGCCGGGATCGCCGCGCCCACGTTGATGACGGTGTCGACCCCGGTGCTGCCGGTCGCGGGCTTGCTGCTGCTGTGGCTCGTCACGGTCGGCCTCGCGTTCCACGGCGCCGCCTCGGCGAGCCGTCCCCCCGCCGCCGACCTCACCGCGTTCTACCTGTGGATCGGCGTAGGCGGGGTCGTCGGGGGCGTCGCGGTCGCGCTGCTGGCCCCGCTGTTGCTCTCACGCGCCCTCGACCTGCCGCTCGTCGTCGTGCTCGCGATGCTCGTGCTCCCGAAGACCGAGGGGCCCATCGGCCGCGGCGTGTGGGTCTTCGCGGGTCTCGCCGTGCTCGCGAGTGTCGGCTCGCTGTCGGTCGCCCATTCGGTGGAACGCGCGAGCCTGGCGATCCCGATGGCTCCGTTCGCCGTGCTGCCGTTGCTGTACCTGCTCGGTCTGCGGCGCCCGCGCCCCGCGGCGTGGAGTCTGGCGGCGCTCGTCGTCGTCGGCACGCTCGCGCTCGAGTCGCGTCGCCCCGCCCTCGAAGTACGTCGCAGCTTCTTCGCCGCCTACCGCGTCGTCGAAGACCCCCGCACCGGCCTGCGCTGGCTCGCCCACGGCCGGACGATCCACGGCGCGGTCGACGATGCGCACCCGGGCGAGTGCCTGCCCTACCACCACCGTCGCAGCCCCGCCGCCACCATGTTCGCGGCGCAGGATCGTCGCGGCGATCGGATCGCCGTCGTCGGCCTCGGCATCGGCTGCATGGCCGACCTCGCCCCGCCCACCACGCCGATCGACTTCTTCGAGATCGACCGCGACGTGGAGGCCCTCGCCCGCGCCCACTTCGACGCGCTCGCGAGCTGCGGCGATCGTTGCACCGTGACGATCGGCGACGGACGCCTGGAGCTGTCGCGCGCCGGCCCGGCCTACTCGCTGATCGTGCTGGATGCGTTCGCGTCCTCGGCGATCCCCGTGCACCTGGTCACCACCGAGGCACTGCAGGCCTACCTGTCGCGACTGACCGACGACGGCTACATCGCCGTGCACGTCAGCAATCGTCTCGTCGACCTCGCCCCCACCGTGGCTGCCACCGCGGAGGCGATCGGGCTGCACGCCGAGGTCGGCGAGTGGTCGCCGGCGCCCGACGAGGCGGACACCCCCTACGTCCGCAGCCGCTTCGTCCTGCTCTCGCGCCCCGGTCGCGGCCGAGGACTCCCCGCGAGCACCTCCTTCGGCCCAATCTCCGCCCTCGGCCGCGCCGCGTGGACCGACGCGCACGCGTCCCTGCTGCCCCTGGTCCTGGCCGCGAATTCGACCGAGTAGCGGCCGTACGGGCCGGTTTCTCGGCACGACGGAAAAATCACGGGTCCCGGGAACCTCGCGACATGTACGACAACCTCTTCCACGGGGACGGCAGCGGCCGACCGCGAGATCCGATGGGGACGGATCCGTGGCGGGGCGACGCCCTCGGTCTGCCCGGCGTCGGCCGGGGTTGCAAGGGGAACGCGCAGTGTCAGTGCAGATCATCTCGGGGGAACTGTTGGCGCCCGACTTCCCGCAGACGGGCGCCCACCCGGTCTCGGCACGACGGCGCATCGCCATCATCGGTGGCACCGGCGACGCCCACAATCGGCTGCGCGCGGTGATCGAGCCGACGCACGAGTGCATCGGCTTCTACACCGGCTTCGATCTGCTGCGGTACCTGCCCACGACTCGCCCCGAGGTCGTGGTGGTGCTCAGCGCGGCCACCGACCTTCCGCTGCGTGACCTGCTCGTGGAGCTGCAGTCGCGCACGCAGCAGTGGCAGCCGCCGCTGCAGGTCGTGTTCTTCGGCGACCAGCCCAACCTGTGGCACACCGACCCGACCACCGACGGCCTGGTCGCGTACCGCGTCGACAACCGCGACGAAGCCCTCGCCTACGCGACCATCCGGGCGCTGGTCGACAACCTCGGCGTGCCACACGTGCTGCCGCCGGTGACCTCGCACGACCAGCGCCTTCTGCCCGCGTCGATGGCGGCCGAGCGCGTCGCCTCGATGCAGGGCGAGCAGCTGCGCAACGCGATCGAGACCCGCGCGGCCGAGCTGCTGCACGCCGACCGCACCTACTGCCTGTTCTACGACGCCGACTCCAACGCGTTGTGGCGCGAGGGCTGTGAGATCGACGGCGACCGCTTCACCGCCGCCGAGGGCCTCGCCGCTCTCGCCGCGCGCTGCGGCCAGACCTTCTGCGCGCCCAACGTCGGCTTCGACCCGCGCTACGTTCGCCACCGCGACGACCCGTTCGGTCGGGGCAACGAGCAGCTGCTGCTGCAGCCGGTGCCCTCGCGCACCGGGGAGATCCACGCCGTGCTCGTGGTCGTCCGCCGCGCCGAGGTCGTGCGCTTTTCGCCAGACGACATCGCGCGGGCCCAGCAGTACGCCGCCGCGCTGACCGGCCTGCTCGACGCCTACGATGCGGCGCAGTCGGCCGAGGACACGGGCGTGTCGCACCCGCTGTCGATCTTCCGCAAGGAAGCGCTCGAGGCCCACGACGTGCCGGCGGTCGAAGGCGACGTGGTCCGCGTCTCGCCGCGCTGGGTCAACGCCGTCTACAAGGTGACGCTGGCGATGGCTGCGGTCGCGCTGATGTACGTCTGCTTCGGCACGGTGGGCACGTACCGGGAGGGCCCGGCCATCGTGCAGATCCGCGGCCGCACCTCGGTGACCACGACCCTCGGCGGCACGATCTCCGAAGTGCTGGTCCGCGACGGTCAGTTCGTCGACAAGGGCACCCCGCTGGTCCGCCTGGACGACCACCGCGAGGCGGCCGGCTTTGCGCGCTACAAGGAACAGTTCGACCAGGCCCTGACCAACGTGCTGCGCAACCCCGGCGACGAGACCGCCCGGCTGCGCGTCGCCGAGCTCAAGGCCGAGCTGGTGTCGGCCCGCGCCGAGCTCGAAGATCGGCAGATCGTCGCGCCGCACGACGGCATGGTCCGCGGCATGCGGGTGCGACCCGGTCAGCACCTCGACCCCGGCGACGGGATCGCGACCGTGGTCGAAAACGAGACCGAGCTGTCGCTGGTCGCGATGATCCCCGGCGATGCGGGCCCGATGCTTCGGCCCGGCCAGAAGCTGCGGCTGGAGCTGACGACGCACGGCCGAGCCTTCCAGGACCTGACCGTCGAGTCGATCGACGACGAGATCATCGGCCCGACCGAAGCGCGGCGGTTCCTCGGACCCGAGCTCGCCGACGCGATCCCGCTGGGGGGACCGGTCGTCCTCGTGCGCACGAAGCTGCCTTCGAGCGAGTTCGAGCTGGACGGGACCGTCTACCACTACCGCGAGGGGATGTCGGGTACGGCGCGCATCCGCTTGCGCGACGAGCCCATCATCTTCGCCCTCCTTCCCGCGCTTCGTGAGGTGATCTGAGATGGACATTGCAGCGACCTTCGACGCGGCGACGCATCGCAACTACCCGGCGCTCAAGAAGCTCGCCTGGTCGGCGAGCAGCAAGGGGCGGATTCCCTGGGTGCAGCAGCTGCAGAGCGCCGACTGTGGCGCCGCCTGCCTGGCCATGGTGCTCGGCTACCACGGCTGCGACGTCTCCTTGGAAGAGGCGACGCAGGGCGTGGGCGTGACGGGGATGGGCGCCACGGCGTCGGCGATCCTCGAGGGCGCCGCCCGCTTCGGCCTGCGCGGCCGCGGCGTCCAGCTCGACGTGCACGAGCTCGAGATGCTGCCCCGCGGCTCGATCCTGCACTGGAACTTCCAGCACTTCGTGGTCTTCGAGAGCGCGACGCCCCGCGGCATCGTGATCGTCGACCCCGCCGTCGGGCGGCGCACGGTCCCGATGGCCCAGGTGCGCAAGGCCTTCACTGGCGTCGCGCTCATCCTGCAGCCGGGCGACGAGTTCGTCCGCCGTCGCCTCGACAAGCGGGGCATGCGGGCCTACCTCAGCCAGCTTTTCGGCCAGCGCAAGCTCCTCGGGCGCCTCATCTGGACCTCGCTGCTGCTGCGCCTGCTCGGCCTGGCCGCGCCGGCGTTCTCGGGCGTGCTCGTCGACCGCGTGGTGCCGCGCGGCGACCTTCACCTCCTGTGGGTCCTCGGCGGCGCGCTGTTCGGAATGCTCGCGTTCCAGGTGGTGACCTCGATCGTGCGTGGTCACCTGATGCTGCAGCTGCGCACCAACCTCGACACGCGCATGACGCTGGGGTTGATGGACCACCTCGTGTCGCTGCCGCTGGACTACTACCGGCGCCGGTCGACGGGTGACCTGCTCGCGCGCGTCAACTCCAACGGCACCATTCGGGAGACGCTGAGCTCCACGGCCCTGCAGTCGCTGCTCGACGGCGTGTTCGTGATGCTCTACGTCGCGGCGTTGCTCGTGGTCAGCGTCGAGATCGGCATGATCACGCTCGCCATCATCGCGCTCGACACGGTCGCGTACTTGCTCATCCGCCGCCGGTACAAGGACCTGCAGACCGAGAGCCTCGAGGTTCGCGCCCAGTCGCAGAACTACCTCGTGCAGATGCTCAACGGCGTGGAGACGCTCAAGCTCGCCGGCGCCGAGCAGCGCGCGGTTCAGACCTGGTCGAACCTGTACGTCGACGAGCTCAACACCGGCCTGCGCGCCGGCCGGCTCAGCCTGGTCTACAAGGCGGTGCTCGACACGATCGGCGCCGGTGGCCCGCTCGTCATCATGGGCTGCGGGGCGATGGCCGTCATCGCCGGCGACATGACGCTGGGCACCCTCATCGCGCTGTCGGCCCTCGTCTCCGGGGCGCTGGGTCCCGTGCGCGGCCTGCTCGAGACCTGCCTGAGCCTGGACCAGACCGCCGCCTGCATCGAGCGTGTCGAGGACGTGCTGTCGCAGACCAAGGAGCAGGACCCCCGCACCGTGTCGCCGGTCGGCCAGCTGCACGGCCGCATCACCCTCGACAACGTCACCTTCGGCTACGACCGCCACCGCGCGCCGGTGCTGCGCAACGTCTCGCTCGACGTGCAGCCCGGCACCATGGTCGCGCTCGTCGGCCGGTCCGGTTCCGGCAAGAGCACGCTGGCCAGCCTGATGGTCGGCCTGCACAAGCCGGGCGAAGGCACGATCCGCTTCGACGGTCGCGACATGGCCAGCCTCGACGTTCGCGACCTGCGACGCAACATCGGTGTGGTCACGCAGGACCCGTACATGTTCGGCAACTCGATCAGGGCCAACATTGCCCTGTCCGACCCCGACATGGACCTGCAGCGCATCATGGCCGCCGCCCAGCTCGCGGGGATCCACGAGGACATCGCGTCGCTGCCGATGGGCTACGACACCATCCTCGCCGACGGCGGGGCGAGCATGTCCGGCGGGCAGTGCCAGCGCATCGCCCTCGCCCGAGCCCTGGCCCGCCAGCCGCGGGTCGTCCTGCTCGACGAAGCCACGAGCGCGCTCGACACGGTCAAGGAGGCCGAGGTGATGAACAACATCGCCCGGCTGCACGCGACGCGGATCGTCATCGCGCACCGGTTGAGCACGGTCATGGCCGCCGACGTCATCTTGGTCATGGACCAGGGCCAAATCGTGGAACACGGCACGCACGACCAACTGATGCGGACGGGGAGGATCTACCCGGAGCTGGTCGGCGCG
>CALBMM010000130.1 GCA_937896535.1 uncultured Pseudomonadota bacterium | reverse complement strand
GCGCTCGTGCTGCGGCCCGGCCTCGACGGCGTGTGCGAGGAGAGCCGCTGCCTGATGCCGTGGCAGCTCGTCGCGTTCGACCAGTTTCGCTCCGTGATGCCGATCCCGGTCGTACCGGACCTGCAGTTCGGGGTGATGCCCGGTAAGCTGCGGATGGCGCTGAAGTGGCCCGAGCGGGTCGAGCGAACCTCCAACGAGCTCGAAGGCCTCGTTCGGCTGGAGACGGTCAGCCTGCTCGCCGACGCCGAGGGGCGACTGCATCGGTTGCGTCGCATGAAGGAAGACGAGCCACCGGTGAGTGCCGAGTCGCTCGCCCGTGCGCGGGCCGGCGCCGAGCAATACATCGTCGACGCCGTGGGCGACGACGGGCGCTTCGCCTACAACGTCAACCCGTTCACGGGCGTGGTCGACCATCGGGGTTTTTCGCTCGCCCGCCAGGCCGGCACGAGCCTGGTGCTGTGCGAGCTCGCCGAGGATCGCCCGCGCGCCAAGAAGGCGGCGATCGAGGCCCTGAAGATGCTCGCGTCCACCGAGCGGCAGGTCGGCGACATCGGCATGCTCGCGTACCCGCCCGACAAGAGTGTCGACAAGATCGGGCTGGGGAACACCGCGCTGTCGACGATCGCGTTTCTGACCTGTCGTGATCTCGTGGGCGACCAGTTCGACGACATCATCGGCCGCATGACCCGCTTCCTGCTGCAGATGCAAAAGCCCGGCGGCGGGTTCTTCCCCGAGTACGACCTGCGGGCCCAGGCGCCGGTCGACGGCCCCGATCCTCTGTATGCGGTCGGGCAGGGGGTCTACGGGCTCACGCTGCTCGAAAAGCTCGTGGCCGACGGCACGCACCCGGATCTGCCCGAGCACGGCACGGTGCGCGAAGCCGTCGACCGCTCCATGAACTACACGGCCACCGAGTACTGGGACAACTTCCTGACCGACTTCTTCTACATGGAGGAGAACTGGCACTGCCTGGCCGCCCGCGCCTCGCTGGGGCATCACCGCAACGACGCGTACGAGCGGTTCTGCGTGGACTACGTCACGTACAAGGTGCGGCTGCAGTTCGACGAAGCTTCGGACGTGGACTACGACCTCGTCGGTGGCTGGGGGTTCTCCAACGTCCTGCCCACCCACAACACCGGTACGGCTGGCCTGGGCGAGGCGCTCGCGGCTGCGATGGCGTTGCGCAAGGAACGGGGCGAGGTCGATCCGGACAACGACGCGCGCATGCGGGGCCTGCTGCGGTTTCTGCTGCGGCAGCAGCTCGACGAGGTCGGCTGCTTCGCGTGCACGCCCGACCGCACCATGGTCGGCGGGATGACCGAGCACTACGGCTCGCCGATGATCCGCATCGACTACGTGCAGCACGCCTGGGCCGCGATGGGGCACGGGGGCCGCATGATCGGGCTCGTCCCGGGCGCGTCCTACGGCGAGGTCGCGCCGCAGGGAGGTTGAGGTGGCCTCGGCCGAGCGCTGGTACGCCGCGATCGTCAGCACCGTCGTCCTCGGCGCGGTGCTCAGTCCGATCGTACCGGCCGAGCAGGAGGACGGCTTCCCGCTGTCGAACTACCCGATGTTCTCGCGGGCGCCGGACGACTCGCGGGTGTCGCTGGCGCACGTGGTGGGCTGGTCCAGCCGCGGCGAGCACCGCCCGATCGAGCCGGGCCTGGTCGAGACCGAAGAGGTCATGCAAGCGATGCAGACGATCAAGGTCGCCGCGCGCAAGGGCGCCGCCGCGTCCGCGGACCTGTGCACCAAGACCGCCGCGCGCGTCGCCGAGGACGACGACTACGCCGACATCGAGACGCTCGAGGTCCGCACCGACCGCTACGACGTGCTGACGTACTTCTCGGAGGGCCGCGCGCCGCTGGCGACGCAGGTCCACGCGCGCTGCCCCGTGCTCCGCGGAGGCGCGGGGTGAGTCGCATCGACTCCCGCTGGGCCGTGCCGGCCACGTCGCTGGCCGCGTTGCGAATCCTCATCGGCGCCTATGCGCTCGTGTACACGCTGGTCCGCTTCGGCCACGTGGTGCGCACGGCGACGTTCCCGGTGCGGCAGTTCGACCCGGTGGGGCCCGTGAGCCTTCTGTCGCAGCCGTTGCCGTACGCGGTGGTCCTCGTGCTCACGACCGTGACGGTGCTCCTGGGGGTGGCGTTCGTGCTCGGCTGGCGGTTTCGCGTGGTCGGTCCGGCCTTCGCGTTCTCGTTTCTGTGGACGCTGAGCTACCGCAACTCGTGGAGCATGGTGTTTCACACCGAGAACCTGCTCGTGCTGCACGTGCTGGTGCTCGGCATCGTGCGCGCCGCGGACGTGTGGTCCCTCGACGCGCGTGGTCGCCCGGTGGATGGGACGGCACGCTTTCGGTACGCGTGGCCGATCCTGCTGTTGTGCGCGATCACGGTCACGACCTACTTCATCGCCGGCTACACCAAGCTGCGCATCAGCGGGCTGTCCTGGGTGACCCACGACGCGCTGCGCTACCACGTCGCGCACGACAACCTGCGCAAGGCCGAGCTCGGCTCGGTCTACTCGCCGCTGGGCGCCTGGCTGGCCGGGCACGCGGGGATCTTCAAGCCGCTGGCGGCCGTCTCGCTGATCGTCGAGGTCCTCGCGCCGCTGGCCCTGCTCGGTCGCCGCATTGGCCGTGCGTGGTGCGTGTCGGCGTGGGCGTTTCACTTCGGCGTGTTCGCCGTGATGGCCATCGGCTTTCACTACCCGCTGGCGGGCGTGGCCTACGCGAGCTTCTTCGACACGGCGCGTCTGGTCCGCTGGGTGGCCCGCAAGATCGGCCGCCCGCTGCCGGAGCCCTAGCTCGCTAGCCCGCTGCCGACAGCGCCCGACCCTGATCGCGGAACGGAGCGTGCCCCTCCATCTGATCGAGCGCCTCGCGGTGCGCGGCCAGTGGCAGCATCGCGCGGTTCCAGCGAGCGGTGGCGTCGGCGGTGAGGGGATCGCCGGGTCGCACCTGGCCGGTCAGCGCCGGTGGTGGTGTCATCGACCGGGCGAGCGAGACCGCGGTGCAGGTTCGCCACGCGACCAGGGCCGGGATCAAGAGCAGCGCTTGCATCCACGTGCTGATCAATCCCGCCACGCCGAGACCGAGGGTGCCGAGGCCGACCGTCCCGAGTGCGCAGCCGGCGACACCCCACGCGGACATGGCGGGCTGTGCCTGGAGACCGCCGGGGCGCGGGGCGATGGAGGTGTGGGCGACCAACCGGATCTCGACCGGATCACCGCCGCGTCCGGCCCCACGCCCGTGCGCGCGGACGTAGCGTTGGGCGCTGACGTGGCCCTTGAAGCGGCCTCTGGAGACCTCGAATCGCAGCCCGTGCAGTTCCTGCGGTCCGGAGATGCGAACGAGTCGCGTGTCGTAGCCGGCCGCGTCGGGGAACCGCGTGGCGAGCGTCTCCCGACACAGCTCGACGAGCTCGTCGAACGCCCGGTCCAAGCGCGCCGGGTCGCGCTCCCGCATGGTCACCGACCAACACAAGCGACGTGCATCGAGTTCACCCACGGTTTTTCAGCGTAGCGCACGAACGGCGCCGGTCCATGGACCCAGTGCGCGGGCGGATCGATCCGCGTCGCCGAGGGTGGGGCGATCACCCGAAGCGACCTCGACCCGCGGCGCCGTGGCGATCGTGGCTGCGGTCCCGGTCACCTGCCGAATGCGTGGTCGAGCGAACGGTTGGATCGGCGCGCTCGCGTGCGCCCGTGCTTCGCCTCCCGTGGGTCGACCCCGAAGCTCGCACCCCGGCGCATCGACCCATGACGCGGTCGATCGTTGCGGCGAACCCGCGGGGGCGGCACGTACGCCGCCACCCGAGGCGACGTCGGCCTTCGTCAGCGCGTCGCCACGGCGGCGTACACGACCGTATCGATCCCGGCGAGGCGGTCCTCGCGGTCGCGCGTCATCCCGATCTTCTCCATCACGCGGATCGACGCGACGTTGTGCGGATCCGCGAATGCGATGACGCGGTCGAGCCCCAGCGGTCCGAGGGCCCGCGCGAGCCATGCCTGCGCCAGCTCCGTGGCGAGCCCGCGTCCCCAGTGGGCGCGGCCGAGCCGGTAGCCGAGCTCGACCTCTCCGGTCTCGGGGAGCATGGTCAACCCCGCGTCACCGAGGTACGCCCCGGACGCACGGTCCCACACCGCCCACTTCGAAAACCCGTGCGTCCGTTGCAGTGCGACGTACGCCGACAGTCGCCGGGCGGTCGCCGCAACGTCGATGTCGGGATCGCCGGACGTGAACCGCATGACACGTGCGTCGCCGAACACCGGGTGGGCATACTCCGCGTCGTCGAGGCAAAACGGTCGCGAGACGGTGCGCGCGGTGCAAAAGCCCTCCCCGAGCGCAGACACCAACACCTCCTCGACCAGGCCGCGCTTGGCGTCGCAGTACCCGTCGCGGTCGTCGCGGTAGGCCACGGCGAGGCGGCGCTTGAGTGCCTCGTAGCGAAGGCGATCGCCGGGGTGCGTGCGCAGCCAGTCGCGAAAGGCGACGTGACGCCGCAGCTCTCGTCCGTCCGCGGCGCACACGTACAGGTTGTGTCGGGGGGTGCCGCCATCGGGGGCACGAAACGCATGACGTCCCGTGACGCCGAGCTCTCCCCGGTGCTCGTATCCGAGCGGAGCCAAGCTCGCGATCACGTGCGGGAGCGCGGCGTCGTCCTCGATGACGACGTCGATGTCCAACACGGGCTTGGCCGCGAGGTCGGGCACGGAGGTGCTGCCCACGTGCTCGATCGATCGCGCGAGGCGACCCAGCGCCGCCTGGATCCGGCAACGCATCTGCTCGAACTGCCGAGGCCAGGCCGGATCGTAGTCGACGACGATCACGGGGCCGGGCATCACCCGGACGGTAGCAGCTGTCGGCCCTCGCTACTCGCAGGGGCCGTACCAGAGACGATCGTAGTACAGCTGGGCCGGCTCGGCGTCGACGAGCACCCAGCCGCGCAGCAGCTCGTCGCGGCCGTCGCCGTCGCGGTCGATCGGGCGCACGTTGTTGTCTCGGATCTCCGGGAGCTCGAGCGGGATCACGGACGGGGCATCGAACGTGAGCGGGTCGATCCCGCGCGACCACAGCATCTGCTCGGACTCCGGCTCCGCGAACACGATGTCGAGCAGGCCGTCGCCGTCGAAGTCGCCGGGCGACGCCCACTGCATCTGCTGCAGCACGGTGTCCGATTGCAGGGTCATCTGGTCGGGCGTCCACCACAGACGGCGCAGCTGCGTGAACGCGTTCGTGCCGTCACACTGGCCGGTGAACGCGACGACCGTCTCGTCGTCGTAGCGTCGGGCGCCCAGCAGCGGGCCCAAGCCGGTGGGTCCCACGGCACCGCCCATCGCGAGGTCGACGAGCTCGCCGCCGGTCGTCTGCAGCAGGTGGTAGGCGGTACCGATGCAACCGGGCGAGGGCCGGCCGGGACCGCCGCCGAAGCCCTGCGCGGAGGCGAACAGCACGTGGTCGGGCGCGCCCGAGATCCGCGTCGCGAAGCCGTTGTCGTAGGTGCCGACCACGATCCCCGTGGCGACGGCGAACACGCCGTCGCCCGTGCCGACGCGCAGCTCCACCACGCCGGTCTGGTCGTCGTACGCGAACACGTCCGCCGGACCGTCGGCGGTGGCGTCGAAGAATCCGGACAACCCCTGCTGCAGCTCGAGATCCATCGGCGTGGCCGGGAACGAGAACATCCCCGGATCGGTGGACACGGCCCAGCCGAACACGGGCGGAAAACCCATCGAGAAGTCGACGAGCACGAGGTCCTGCAGACCGTCACCCTCGATGTCGCCGAGCGACAGCAGGAACCCCGGCAGCGGCTGCTCCACCCCGGGCGTCCCGTCGTCGTCGACGCGAAAGAGGGTGGTCTGCCCCGGCCCGGGTCCGGCGCTGTCTTCGGTGAACGACAGCCACAGCTCGTCGGCCCCGTTGCCGTCCTGATCGCTGATGAGGATCCCCGCGGTCTGCGGCGCCTCGAACAGCTCTTGGACCTGCCAGCAGTCCACCGGCGGTATGGGTGGGTCACCGGTGACTTCGTCGGCGTCCGCACCGTCGGCCGGACCGGCGCCGGTGTCGGGCGTCGGTGGATCGAGGGTCGGATTGGGGGGCGAACTGCTGGTCGGCCCGCCGTCGTCGGTGCCTTCGGTGGTGCCGCTGTCGGGATCGCCGGCATCGTCGAGCATCACCTGCGGGCCACAGCCGAGCCCGATCAGCGTACAGAGCCACCACCGGTGTCGCATCGGACGGATGGTACACGTCCGCCGGACCGCGTCGACGCCCGCGACGCGGTCCTCGAGCGATCGTCAGCTCACCCGGCGTCGGCCTCGCGCATGGCATCACGGCGAGCCCGGAACGGATGGTCCGGTCGCCAGTTCGGAAACGCGTCGTCGTTGGCCAGCGCGAGCCCGGCGCGAAAGTAGACCTGCACGTCCTGGACGATGCCGGACATGTCCCAGGTCGCCGCGTCGTACTCGTCGGCGGGCTGGTGGTAGCGGTGCTGCAGGTAGTCGGCGTAGCGGGCCAGTCGCGCGGGATCGGACTGCAGTTGCTGCGGCGTGGGTCCACCGACCGCGAAGACCGCCGGGACGCCGCGCTCGGCGAAGGGGAAGTGGTCGGAGCGAAAGAACGCGCCAGCCTGCGGGGTGGGGTCGGGATGCAGGGTCCGCCCGGTCTGCCGCGCCGCCTCGGCCAGGTAGTCCTCGAGCTCGCTCGAGCCCATCCCCACCACGGTCATCGAGCTCGACGACCCGAACGGAAACAGCGCGTCCATGTTGATGACGCCGACCGTGTTCCGCAGCGGGAAGATCGGCTGCGCCACGTAGTGACGCGCGCCGAGCAAGCCTTGCTCTTCGGCCGTGGTCGCCAGAAACAGGATCGAGCGTCGTGGTGGGGCATCGAGCGCGGCGAAGGCGGCCGCCAGCTCGAGCAACGCGGCCGTGCCCGTGGCGTTGTCGACCGCGCCGTTGAAGATCTTGTCGCCCGACAGATGGTTGCGGGTCCCGACGTGATCCCAGTGCGCGGTGTAGACCACGATCTCGTCGGGGCGCTCGCTGCCCTCGATCCAACCGACCACGTTGTGCGAGGTGACCGGAACCGCCGCGGTGCGCAGATCGAGGTCGGCGACGATGCCCAGGTCGCGCGCGACGAAGTCGGGGCCGTCGGCCTCTCGTCGTAGCGCGCTCGTGGTGACGGCGCCGTCGGCGAACGCCGCGTCGAACCGGTCGGCGCGGACGAGCCCCCGCGCCGCCACGTGCGGTCGGTCCGCCACGAGGTCGTACTTGGGCGCGCGGGCGCCGTCGACGAGCACCGACCAGGCGATGCCGTGCTCGCCGTCGGCCCGCAGCTCGACCAGCGCCACGGCGCCAGCCCGCGAGGCCGCTTCGACCTTCGCGTAGGGGCTGGCGTGGTGGGTCAGTGCCTCGCCCTGAAACCAGGTCGCGTCACCGTCGCGCGCCGACGGCTCGCCCCCTACCGTGACCACGACCGCGCCCCGCACGTCCGCCCCGCCGTAGTCGTCGTACGCGTACTCGGGTGCCGTGATGCCGTAGCCCACGAAGACCACGGGGACCTTCGCGCGCGTGACCGTACCGTCGCTCCACGCCAGCAGATCCGCGCCCCAGCTCAGCTTGGTCGCGGTGCCGTCGGGACGGGTCAAGGTGATCGCGCTCGTCGAGTCCACCGTCATGCGTGACAGTGGGACCGGCTGCAGGTACCCGTCGATGCCGGCCGGGGCGATCCCGTGCCGCGCGAGCTCGGCGGTGATGTACGCGAGGGTCTTGGTCTCGCCGGCTTCCCCGGGAAAGCGCCCTTCGTACGCATCCGAGGCGAGCACCTTCACGTGACGGGCGAGGTCGTCGCCATCGATCGTCGCCACGGCGGTGGCTTCGGCGTCGTCGGGCACGCGCGTCGCCGGGTTCGAATGACACGCCAGCGCCAACGCGCCGATCCACCATGTGCACACACGTCTCATGGGTCGTCCTCCTCTTCGCTCGCACGCGTCACGGGGGCGAGCACCCACGTCAGCGCCACGTGTCGACCGTGGCTCGCTCGCTCGGGCTGCCGCAGCAGCGCCACGATCGCTTGCAGGTGCTCGCCGAGCTCGCGCAGCTGCGTTCTCGTCAGCGTGGCCTCCAGTCGCAGCGACCACAGGTCCCGCAGCGGGCCCGCCACGCGGACGTCCTCGGCCTGCCACCCCGCTTCGAAGTCACGCTCGGCCTGCCGCAGCATCGTGCGGGTGAGCTTGTTGATCGCCTCGACGAGCGCTGCGTCGGCGGGGTCGTAGCGCAGGTGCCAGCGCCGGGCGATCAGGTCGAACAGCTCCTCGCGTGCCCGACCTTCGCCCCGGGTGCCCGCCGCCCGCAGCAGCCCACGGCGCGTCAGCAGCTTGACGTGGTAGTACAGCCGGTCGGGTGCGACCGACAGCGATCGCGCCAGCTCGGCCACGGACGCGGGCCCGACCGCCTCCAGCCGGTCGACGATGCGCTGCCGGACGCGGGACGCGAGGGCGCCCACTTGCGCGGGGTCGCGGATCCAATGGACACGGTCGGACACCTTGGCGTGAGACACGGGTCATCGTTGAAAAGTTTTGATCATTTTTCAACAATGCACGGCGGGTACGGCCGGCTATCATCCGGTCGTGCCCGCCGAAGACGAGACCCCTCGGTTCTTCGCGACCGCCGCGGCGTGGCGCAAGTGGTTGGCGGCCCACCACAAACGACAGCGCGTGCAGTGGGTGGGGTTTCACAAGGTGGGGAGCGGCACGCCCAGCGTGACCTGGCCGCAGTCCGTGGCCGAGGCCCTGTGCTACGGCTGGATCGACGGCCTACGGCGCAGCATCGATGCCGAGCGCTACAAGATTCGCTTCACGCCCCGCCAGCCCTCGAGCCGGTGGAGCCAGGTGAACCTGAAGATGTACGCCGAGCTCGACGCTGCGGGAAAGGTCCGGGCCGCGGGCCGCCGCGCGTACGAGGCGCGCAAGTCGGAACCGGCCCCGCAGTACGGGCACGAGCAGGCCGACGCGGCGGTCCTCGACCCGTCGTTCGCCCGACGACTGCGTGCCGACCGGGCGGCCCGGGCGTACTTCGACGCGCAGGCCCCGTGGTACCGACGCGCCGCGATTCACTGGGTGATGAGCGCGAAGCGACCCGAGACCCGCGAGCGTCGATTCGCCACTTTGCTCGCCGATTGTGGGGCGGCCCGCACGATCAAGCCGCTCACCCGACCGGTCGGCAAGGGCTCGCCGCGCAAGAAGACGCCGCCGACCACGTAGTTCGTCGCGCTCGGGCGCTGTGACGAACGTTGCGTCGTTTACCGAGCGCGACCGCGACATCGGCGACCGGAAAAGGGGCGCCGACGAACGCGCGCGCGAAAAACCGTTTGACGCTCCAGTCTTAATATGAAACATGAATCGTCATTCATGTTGGACCGTCACCCGTGCATCCTCGCCTCCGGCCGCTACATCCCGCAGCGGCGGGTGACCAACGCCGAGCTCGACGCCCACTTCGGCAAGAACGTGGGTGACTGGCTGGTCGACAACGTCGGCATCGAGGCCCGGCACTTCATGGCGGACGACGAAACGACGTCCGACCTCGTCGTCGCCGCGGCCCGACAGGCCCTCGAGCGAGCCGGAATAGGGCCCCAGGACGTCGATCTGCTGATCGTGGCGACCGACACGCCGGACTACCTCAGCCCCGCGACCGCGTCGGTGGTCCAGCACAAGCTCGGCGCGACCGGTTGCGGCGTCTTCGACGTCAATGCCGCGTGTGCCGGCTGGGTGACCGCGCTCGACATCGGCGCGCGGTGGCTCGCCACCGACCCGAAGATTCGCCACGTGCTGGTCTGCGGCGGCTACGGCATGTCCCGCTACCTCGACTGGGACGACAAGACGACGGCCACGCTGTTCGCCGACGGTGCGGGCGCCGTGGTGCTCGGCACCAGTGACCGGCCGGGCTGGCTGGGCGGCAAGCTCGTCGCCGACGGCCAGTACCACGACGCGCTCGGCGTCTACACCGGGGGCACGGCCCGTCCGGCCACGCTGCCGGTGGTCACCGACCTCGGCAAGCCGGTGGTGCAGTTCGTGCGCAAGTTCCCGGCCACGTTCAACGCCGATCGCTGGCCACCCCTCATCGAGCAGACGCTCGCCGAGGCCGGCGCCTCGGTCGACGACGTGAAGCTGTTCATCTTCACCCAGCTCAACGCCCGCACCATCGAGACGGTCATGGACCGCCTCGGCCAGCCGATGTCCAAGACGCACATGATCATGGACAAGTGGGGCTACCTGGGCTCGGCGTGCCTCCCGGCGGCTTTCGACGACGCCATCGAGCTCGACCCGCTGTCGCCCGGTGACCTGGTGGTCTTCTGCGCGACCGGTGGGGGGCTGGCGATGGGATGCACGGCTTGGCGATGGAGCTCGCCGGCCGCAAACGACACCAAGGGCGACCACGAAGGTCGCGGAACGGAACTCGCACGATGACACGCACGGCCCTCCTCGTTCTCTTCGCTTCCGTTGCCCTCGCGTGCAGCGGCTCGGGCGTTTCGACCACGGCGCGCGGCGATGCCGGCGACGAATCCGGTGCGGCCGACGGTGACGGCGGGGCCGACGGCGGTGGCACCGACGACGGCGAGACCCCCATGACCGGCGGAGCCTCGGCCGACGCCGGGGATGGTGAGACCGGTACGCCCCCGGCCACCGACGATGGCACGCCGGACCCGACCACGGGCGACGACTCGGCGGGCGTGACCTGCGACGAGCCCGTCGACATTCAGGGCGTGTGGGTCTCCGAAGGCGACGACGTGGCGCCGCTGCTCGTCGATCTCACCAACGCCGTATCGATCACCGGCACCTTCTCGGCGGACACGTTCACCGTGCTGACCATCGACGGCGACGGCCAGATGGTCAACCAGAGTGGCGTGTACACGATCGAGGCCAGCGGCGTGGGCGACATCTTCAACATCACGCTCGAGCAGGCTTCTCCGCAGCCGGTGACCGCCGAGGGCATCTTCGCGATCGACAACTCGGTCTGCCCGCAGATCATGCAGTACGAGGTCGTGCAGACCAGCCCGAGCGTCGGCGCCCAAGCCCCGACCGCCGAGCTCGGCTTCGGCGGCACCAGTCTCGGTGCGGAGCTCACCCAGACGTTCGTGAGGCAGTAGGCGGGCCATGCTCTCCGCGCTCGTCTTCTCGGCGGCCGTGATGGCCGGCCAACCGCCGCCCACCCCGGAGACGGCGGCGCAAGAGAGCACCGAGGAGCTCGGTCGGACCAAGCGGCCCGACCGGGAGCTGATGTTCTTCGGCTACTTCCTCACGCGCGCGGAGATGACCAACGTCTCCCCCGAAAACGATCTGTTCAAGGGGCAGATCGTCGGCCGCCTGTTCGGACCGAACACCACGACCACCTCGCCCGACCGCGCGGTGTTCGTGGAGCAGCGGTTTCTGCCGTTTTTCGTCTACGAGCCGCGGCTGACCAACCGCAAGGCCCGACTGCGCGCGTCGTTCGAGCTCGACTGGACGTTCGGTGACGCGTCCAACGGCGTCGGTGGCAACTTCGGCGGTGGCTTCAACGCCGACCAGGTCAACCTGCAGACGCAGAACCTCGAGGTGGAGATCGATCTGCCGCGCAAGGGCTGGTCGGTCGACATCGGCCTGCAGCGCCTGTACGACACCGCCTACAACCCGTACACGACGCCGGTCAACACCCTGTTCACCACGGGGGAGCGCCTCGCGTTCTGGGGCTCGGACGCCGTCGGCGGCACCGTCTACGGCAAGGAAGGCGACTGGCGCTTCAAGGTCGGCGCGTACTCGTTGTGGGAAAACAACATCCAACAAGACGACGACGTGTCGCTGGTCGAGGCGGCCGTCGATCGCCACATTCTCGAGACGTGGCACGTGGGCAGCTCGTTTCGCTACCTGCGCGACACGTCACAAGGGGAGGGCGGACTCGGAATCCTGGGACAGGGACCCGACAGCCAGCTCGCCGACTACATGGGCGTGTTCCGCTTCAACCTGCCCGACGACCTGCCGTCGTGGCGCGGACACTTCGCGTGGGCGGGGCTCAACTCCTCGTACAACCCGGGCTTCGAGGCCGGCCGCGTCGCCGCGTCCGGCTTCGCCGTGGGCAGCTTCGGGCAGATCGTCGGCGAGATCGACGGCCAGCCCGGTGAGTTCCAAAAGCTCACCAACATCCTGGGCCTGGCCGCCAACGCGCGCGTCGGCTTCAAGTACGGGCGTTCGGTCAACGACCACGTGCTCGGTGAGCTCGTGTACTCGTCCGGCGACGCCAACGGGCTCGAGGACGGCACGTACTCGGGCGTGGTGACCGGCAATACCTGGGGCGGGCCCGGGGCGGTGTTCACCTCGACCGGCACGTACCTGCTGATGCCCCACGCCAACGTGGTCAATCGGTTCTACGCGGCCGCGCTCGACATCTCCAACGCGGGCTACGGTCTGACCGCCGGCGCGCTCTCGGCTCGCTACGACATCCTTCGCAACAAGCTCTCGGTCAAGGCCGGATTCGCGGCGGGGCGCGCCAACGTGCAGCCGCTGGGCGGCGACAACTTCATGGGCGCGGAGGTCAACGGGCAGGTCACCTGGATGATCCGGCCGATGCTCGAGCTGGCGGTGCACGGCGCGTACCTGCAGCTGGGCGACTACTACCGCTCCCCGGAGATCGTGGTCGGCTCCGACGGCTCCGCTCGCCCCACCAATCCCTGGACCACCTTCGCGACCCTGAAATGGCTGATGTTCTGATGACGACGCGCACGACACTGGGGTTGCTGGCGTTGGCGGGATTGCTGGCGTCGCCGAGCGGGCTCGCCGGCTGCAAGCCCGACGGCGTCACCACGTGGGCCGAGGTCTCGTACCCGTGGGCGACGCAGCACGCCGACATCGACGGCACCAAGGTCGCGTACGCCGACCTCGGCCAGGGCGAGCGCACGCTCGTGCTGATCCACGGCCTGGGCAGCTACGGTCCGGTCTGGAAGAACAATGCCGAGTCGCTCGCGCAGCACCACCGCGTGATCGTGCTCGACCTGCCCGGCTACGGCCGCAGCGACAAACCACCGGCACCGTACTCGATGACGTACTTCGCGCAGAACGTCCACGCGTTGCTGGCCGAGCTCGACGTGCGCGACCCCGTGCTCGTGGGCCACTCGATGGGCGGGCAGATCGCGATGACTTACGCACTGAAGTACCCCGACGAGTACGCGGCGCTCGTGCTGACCTCGCCGGCCGGCTTCGAGGAGTTCGAGGACGGCGAGGCCAAGTGGCTGGCCAACGCGGTGACCCCGGCGTTCACCTGTGCCGCCGACGACGAAGCGGTCTACGTGCGCACGGCCGGCAACTTCCACCGCATGCCCAAGGACGCGAAGTTCATGGTCGACGATCGCATCGCGACCAAGACCTCGCCGGACTTCCCCGACTACTGCGTGGCGGTCTCGCGTTCGGTGGCCGGCATGCTCGACGAGCCCGTGTACGCGCAGCTGCCCGAGATCGCCAAGCCGGTGCTGGTGCTGTTCGGCAAGCACGACAACCTCATCCCCAATCCGTTCCTGCACGGCGGAAGCACGGTCAGGCTCGCCGAGGAGGCCGTCGCGCGCCTGCCCGACGCCGACCTCGTCGTGCTGCCCAGGGCCGGACACATGGCGCAGTTCGAGGCGGCCGATGCCTGGAACGCCGAGGTCGAGCGCTTCGTGTCGCGCCTGCCCGCCGCGGACGCGAGCGCGCCGGCGACTGCACCCGCCGCGCCGACCGGAGCGCGCGCGCCGTCCGAGCCCGAGCCCGATTCCGAAGCCTCCCCGCCGGTCGTGCAACCCCCGGCCGAGGACCCCATCGAGGCCGACGAGCCGACCGAGATTGCCGAGGAGCCCGTCCCGTGAGCGCCATCATCACCACCATCCTCCTCGTCGGCTACCTGTTGCTGCTGGCCTGGCTCGGCCTGGCCGGCATGCGCAAGACGACCTCGATGTCGAGCTTCGCGATCGGCAATCGCGACATGCACCCGGCGCTGGTCGGCGTCGCGATGGCCTCGTCGATCGCCTCGGCGGCCACGTTCGTGATCAACCCCGGCTTCGTCTACACCGACGGGCTCTCGGCCTTCCTGCACTACGGGGTCGCCGCCCAGGCCGGCTCGATCATCGGCCTCGTCGCGGTCTGCAAGGGCTTTCGTCGTCATGGCGACCACGCGGCCTCGCTGACGATCCCCGACTGGATTCGCACGCGCTACGGATCGGAGCGCTTCGCCCAGGCCTTCGCGGTGATCAACCTGCTGAGCATCGCCTTCATCGTGCTCATCGTATTCTCGTGCGCGCTGCTGCTGTCGTCGATGACCGGGCTGCCGCACGTGTGGTCGCTGCTGACCGTGACGGTGGTCGTCTTCGGCTACGTGATGCTCGGCGGCACCTACGCGCACGCCTACACCAACGCCGCGCAGGCGCTGATGATGGTCGTGGTCGCGATCGTGCTGTTCCTGTCCGGGTGGGACGTGCTCGGCGACGGGCAGTTCCTGTCGCGACTTTCCGAGGTCGGCCCCGGCTACGACGCGGCGGCGAATCCCAACAGCGTGCTGTACGGCGATCTGTTCGCCGTGTTCGTCAGCGGGTTCGTGATGACGTTCGCGCTGATGCTGCAGCCGCACATCCTCACCAAGGTCTTGTATCTGCGCCACGAGCGGGACATGCGGACCTTCCTGACGACCACGATCGCGACCTCGCTCGTGTTCAGCCTCGTGCTGTTCGTCGGCTTCTTCGCCCGCCTCAAGGGCCTGGACGTCCCCGTCAGCGAGCAGGACACGGTCGTGACGCGCTACGTCGAGACCGCCTTCGGCACGGGCATGGGGGCGGAGATCATCGGCGCGTTCGTGCTCGTCGCGCTGCTGGCCGCGGGCATGTCCACCCTCGACGGCATTCTCGTGGCCGTCTCCTCGATGGTCACGCACGATCTCGTGCTGCGCGGCCGCAACGACGCGGCGGCGGCGAAGAACGCCCTGAGAATCTCGCGCTGGGTGGTGATCGCCCTGGGCATCGTGGCGTTCCTGCTCGCGGTCGATCCCCCGCAGCTGGTGGGTCTGTTCGCGCAAAAGGGCGTGTACGGTCTGGCCGCGGCCTCGTTCGTGCCCATCGTCTTCGGCGTACTGGTGCGCGGCAAGCTCGCGCTGTGGCCCGTGGTGCTCGCGTCGGGCACCGCCCTGCTCGTACACTTCGGCCTGCACTTGCCCGGCTGGATCGCCAACCCCTCGGTGTCGGCCTGCTACGGTATCCTCGCGAGCGTCATGGTCGCCCTCGTGGCGCTGCAGGTGCAGCGCCGGCTCGAGGCGGCCGCGCGCTCCACCGGACACCGACGAGACCGTGCCTGAGTCCAACAGCTCCGTCGCTCCCGCCAAGCCGGCCACCGCCCGGGGCCAGCGCACCCGCAACAAGCTCCTGGACGCGGCCGAGCAGGTCTTCGGTATCCAGGGTTACGACCGTGCGTCGATCGTCGAGATCACGCAGCTGGCCGGCGTCGCGCAGGGCACGTTCTACGTCTACTTCGAGAGCAAGAAGTCGATCTTCATCGAGCTGGTCGAGACGCTGGGGACCAACCTGCGCGCCACGCTGCGCGAGGCGGTCGCCGGAATCGACACGCGCCTCGAGGTCGAGCGCGTGGGCCTGGAGGCCTTCTTGCAGTTCATCTCGTCGCACGAGCACATGTACAAGATCGTGCGACAGTGCGAGTTCGTCGACGAGGAGGTCTATCGCGCCTACTACACGCGCATGGCCGCCGGCTACGTCGCCGGACTCAAGGGCGCGATGAAGCGTGGGGAGTTTCGCAAGCTCAACCCCGAAGCGGTCGCGTACGCCCTCATGGGCATCTTCGACTTCGTGGGCATGCGCTGGATCTTGTGGGAGGGCAAAAAGCCGCCCAAGCGGATCTTCGACGACGTGTTCGCGTTGGTCGCCTACGGCCTGACACCCGACGAAGATCCGCGGCGCGGCAAGTAGTCCGCCTCGCGCTTCGATCACGAGGGCCGCGGTCGCGAATGCGGTTGCATTTCATCGCTTGAGGTTGAACATGAATCATGATTCAACTGTCATCGTGGGAATCGGGTTCAAAGCTGCCATCGTGGGGGCGGTGACGTGGGGGGCGATCCCCGGTGTCGCTGCGGCCGAGTGGTCGACGCAGACGCTGGGCGGCATGAACGTCCAGATCTACACGCCGGCGTCGACCTCACCGACCGGGGACGGACGCGCGCTGATGGTCGTGCTGCACGGGTGCACGCAGACCGCGGCGCAGCTTCGGCAGTACGGCAACTTCGAAGGTGCCGCCGACATGTTCGGCGTCGTGGTCGCGCTGCCGGACGTGCCCAACGGTGGCGTGGTCGCCGGCTGCTGGGACTACTACGGTCCGCTGCACTCGCGCGCGACCAAGCACACCGGTCCGCTCGTCACCATGACCGAGGCACTGCGCGACGACGCGGCGCTCGGCATCGATGCCGACCAGATGTACATCCTCGGGCTGTCGTCCGGCGGCGGCCAGGCCCTCGTCACCGGCTGCCTCGCGCCCGACTTGTACGCCGGCGTCGGCGCGATCGCGGCCCCCGGTCTCGGCACCGGCCTGACCGATGCGGGCTCGGTCGCCACGACCGGCGCGCAGGCAGCCTCGCTGTGTCAGCAGTTGGCCGGGGCCAACGCCGCGGATCTGCAGTCGCAGCTGGGCATCGTGCTCAACGACAGCATGGATTTCACCGTGGCGCAGGGCTACAACGCGGTCAACGTCGAGACGTTCGCGGCGGTGATGTCCGACGGCCTCGACGCCATGACCAACGTCGCCACGGACATGTCGCAGCTGGTCGGTGCCGACCCGGCCGGCACGCTGACGATCTACGCCGACGGCGAGGGGGATCGGATCGCGAACCTGCAGACGATGGGCCTGGGCCACAACTGGCCGGCGGGCTCCGGGGCGATGGGGGGCGTGATGCCGCTGACCTTCGTGGCGTCGCAGGGAGTGAACCTGGCGTGGTTTGCCGCCGAGTTCTTCGCCACCCACAACGTGCGCACCGGCGGCTGGGTCAATCCCGGGGGCAGCGGCGGAGGGGACTCGACCGGCGGCGACGATGGCGACGGGTCGGGCGGAGGCGGCGAAGGCTCGGGTGGCGGTGGTCGAGGGGCGAGCGCGAGCGCGGGCTCGGCCGGCGACGCGTCCGGTGGCGGCGACGCAACGGGCAGCGCAGCCTCCGGGGGCGGAGCTCTCGACGATGGCCGCATCGAGCCCACGGGCTGTCAGTGCCACGCCGGACGCTCGGGCTCGCCGTGGCGTGCGCTCGGCCTGGCGGTGCTGTTCGTGCTCGCGAGCGCCCGTCGGCGTGGCGCTACTTGTCGCGCTTGAGTCGCTCGACCGCGGACGAGTAGCTCGTGTTGCGAACCATCTGCGACAGCAGCTCGGTGTAGCGCGCCACGAGCTCCATGCGACCGGTGGTCTCGTGGTGGCGCAGCGCCTTGTACAGCCGCACGTAGCAGCGCTCGGAGTTGACGAAGTACTCGATGGCGGCGAGCACGGCCTCGAGCGAGGAGTGACTCACCGACGGTGACACCGCCGCGAAGTGGAACTCGCCGCCGCCACTGTTGGTGATCCCGATCGTCGCCTCGGCGGCGGCGTCGGTGGCCTGGTGACCGTTCTTGGGCTCGCCCATCAAGCCGCGCACCGAAAAGCTCGCGATGCGAATCGTCTCGAGCGACGGGTGGTCGGGCTGGTAGCGCCCGGACACGCCCTTGAAGAAGGCGTCGAGCATGCCGACGCCGCGGGACTCGATCGAAAACCGCTCGTCGGAGGGTTTCTCGACGAGGTGACAGACGATCTGGCACTGGCCTTCGGTGAAGCTCTCGCGCAGCTCGTACTCGGTGACTTCCAGTGACAGGAAGTCGTCCCGAAGAACTTCGCGCATCGTCTCCAGCGCCTTGGCTTGCTGCGTGGGTAGACGCTCTCGCATCGGCTACCGGATCGTGCCACATTCGCGGCCGGGCGCCCGTCTGTCGCGAAATTTTCCGGACGCGCCGACGAATCGGCACCGCGGTGTGCGGCCCCCGCCGGCCCGTGGGGTTGGCGCAGGCGTGTCGGTCAATCCACGCCGAGCTTGGCTTTGAGGGCGTCGATGTCGTCGCTGTCGGTACTCGGGCCGGTTTCGTCGGGGCGCGGCGTCGACGAGACGGGTGGGCGCTCGCCCATGCGCCGCTTCATCGCCTCGATCTCGGCATCGATCTGCGCTTCTCGCTCGTCCTCGCGCCGCTGGGCCTGCTGCGCGCGTGTTTTCTCGCCAGGATTCGATCCAGGGACGTCTGCGGCGGCGTCTGCCTCGCCGTCGACCGCGCCCACCGGCTCGCCGTGCCAGCGAGCGACTGCGGCCGAGGACTCGAAGTACATGTCGGCGCCACCGTGCGGGTCACCTTCGACCCCGACCTTGTCCGAGTCCGGGTAGACGACGACGTCGGGTGCAGCGCCCGCGGCGATCATGAGATAGCGCAAGGGATCGGCGCCCGTGTTCGTCAGCTGCGCGGCGCCATCGGGACCCGCGACGAGCGCGACATAGTCGCCGGCCTGCACTCTCGCGCTGCCGTCGGCTCGGCGCAGGGTGCCGACACCGGACAGCACGTAGATCGCTCGCTCCCGAAGCAGGTGAAAACGGAATGGTGCCGCGGTCTTGCCGGGGGCGAGCTCCAACATGTCGCACGTCAGCGACGCACCGCCCGCAGCGTCAGAGAGCCGACGCCGACGGCTCGCGAAGAACGCTCCGACCGACTCCTCGGTCCACGTCAGATCTCCCGAATGAACCACGCGCTTGTCCGACATGTGTCCCCGTTGCGGCGGTGACTCGTTGACCGAGCCTGGCCACGACAGGATGCCCTCAGCGGACAAAACGCGTCCACTCTTCGGTGGTCCGCATCCCGCGCCCGAGCGCATTTGACGAGGCGCGTGAATCATGCGCAAGTCTCGCCATGCTCCGACTCGACAACTCCTGGTTGCTCGCGGCGACGCTCGGCCTCGGCCTGGGCATCGTCGGCTGCGACGACAGCGGCAAGTCTGACGGCGACAAGACCGCGGACAACAAGGAAGACAAGAAGGCCGATGCCGACGCCGATGCGAAGGCCGGCGACGTCAAGACCGACGACGCCAAAGCCGACGACGGCAAGGCCGACGACGCGAAGGCCGACGACACCAAGGAAGCCGACGCGAAGGCCGACGACGATGGCGCGGCGGCCGAAGGTGGCGAAGGTGACGACGGTGCAGCCGCCGACGAAGGCGGCGACACCCCGCCGCCGCCCGCCGGGGACAAGGGCCCGGCCTACTTTGCCGTGCGCGATCGCGGCGTGGTCAAGCTCGACGGCGGCGAGTTCAAGGTGGTCGATGGCGCGCCCGACATCCTCCTTCGCGACATGCACGTCGCCGCCGACGGCAAGCTCTACCTGCTCGGCAGCAAGGGGATCATGCGCATCGAGGGCGACAAGGCGACGATGGTCGCCGAGACCTCGTTCAAGACCACGGGCAGCGTCGATGCGTTCGCGGTCCTCGAAGACGGCACGATGTGGGCCGTCGGGTACAAGGGGATCTCGAAGTGGGACGGCAAGGCCTGGACCACCGAGGAGAAGAAGGTCCTCGGGGCCGACGTCACCCTGATCAAGGGCGTGGCCGTCGACGGCAAGGGGCAGGTGTGGGTGGCCTCGTCCAACAAGCTGCACCTTCTCGAGGGCGAGGCGTGGACGGAGGTCGACACTTCCGCCGCGTTCAAGCGCAAGCCGTTCTTCGACATGGTCCGTCGCGCGCCCGATGGCACGGCCTACGCGCTGGCCTCGAGCACGCTCGTCAAGGCCAACGCCAAGGACAGCGTCGAAGAGGTCGACCTGCAGCTCAAGGGCTTCTCGAGCCTCGGCCTGCTCGCGTTCGCCGACAACGGGATCATGGCGCTGCGCAGCAAGGTCGACGCCGTGCTCGTGCGTCAGCCGTCCGGTACCTCCAAGGAATTCGAGGCAGGCAAGGCGTTCGCCGCCGACTCGATTCGGGCCGTCGGCGTCGACGCGTCCGGTCGCGCCTGGATCGGCACCGACATCGGCGTGGCCATCGTGGGCCCCGGCGACGAGAAGGTCGAGTGGAACTCGGGCAGCGTGCTCGAGCTCGCCGGCCAGGTCGAGCAGATCGTCCCGATCGGTGCCGGCCCGGATCTCCCCGAGGTGGGCCCGGTCAAGACCGGTGGCCTCAAGGGCAAGATCCTCAGCGATGGTAAGGGAATGGGCGACACCGAGATCGAGCTGTGCCCCAGCCCCGACATGCTCTTCAAGACGTCGCCGTGCGGGGATTCGCCGGTGAAGTTCTCGGGCAAGACCTCCGCCGAGGGCGAGTTCACCTTCGATGCGGTCCCGATCGGCGCCTACGGCATCGCGGTCAAGGTCGGCGGCAAGTGGCAGCTGACCATGTCGTCGAACTTCGGCACGAAGATGAAGGAAGGCGAGTCCTACGACATCGGCTCCATCAACGTGAAGTCGAAGTAGGCCGCGCCCAAAACGACGGTCGAGCGCCGTGGTCCGCAGGGGTCACGGCGCTTTCGTTTTTGCGCACCGTTGGGGCGCGCGCGTGGCATCATCGTGCCAATGCCCCGCTACCTCTCGCGCGTTCTCCCCCTGTTCGCCCTGCTCTTCGTCTGCCTCGCCGGGACCAAGGCGCACGCCGGCAAGGGCTTCATGCTCATCACCAGCGGCGACGAGATCCGCAAGGTCGGTGACCTGACCGCCGAGGTACAAAAGGAAGCGGATGCCGAGCTCGGGCCCGGGGTCTCGGTTGGCTACATGTACCAGCAGTTCGGGCTGTTCTTCCTCGAGGTGTGGACCTGGGAAGGCAAGTACGTGCTGTTCCGCGACGACGAGTACTGGGATCCCCCGCAGGAGGAGATCGCGAACATGGCCGGCGTTTCGGCGGTGGACGATCTCGGCAAGCCCTGGCAGTACCGGTTCCCGCCGGGCCTCATCGCGATCGTGCTGCTCGTGGTCGGCGGTGTCGTCTTCAAGCTCGTCACGCGCGGCAAGGACGACGAGGGCGAGGCAGCCGTCGGCTGACCACCGCCGCCCGCGGTGAGGGTCGGGGCCCCCATCCCACAGCGCCCCACTTGAACGCGCCTGCCGGCTCGGGCCGAGCAGGCGCGCCTGATAAAATGCGAGCCATGCGTCCTACCCCGACGATTGCCCGCTGGGCCCTCGCGCTCGCGGCCGCGGCTGCGCTGCCGGCCTGCGATTCCGACTCGAGCGAGGAGCCGGTCGGCCGCGACTTCCGTGCCGACGAGATCGACGCACGGTGCGAGTACCTCGTTCGTTGCGGGTTCTACCCGGACCGCGACACCTGCATCGTCTCCGAGGCGCCGGACCAGGGACTGTTGCAGGCACTGGGCGCCGAAGCGTTCGGCCGCGTCGAGTACGACGCCGAGGCGATCGCGGCGTACATCGACACGCTGCGCAATCTCAGCTGCGACGCGACGATCGAGGTCGCCAACCAGATCTCCGACGCCCGGGCGGCGGCGTTCACCGGCATCATCGAGCCCGGCGGGTCGTGCTTCGCGGACCTCGAGTGCGCCGGCGACTCCGTGTGCGACCGCAACGGCTGCGACCAGGGCTCGCTGTGCTGCACCGGCACGTGTGTGGCGGTCACCAGCCTCGGCATCGGCCAGACCTGCCCGCTGACCACCGACGGCCCACGCATCACTGCGTTCTGTGGCGACGATGCGTTCTGCCAGCCGCCGCCCGACGACGGCAGCGGGATGCCGCCGGCGTCGGGGACCTGCACGCTGCGCGGCACCAACGGCGACCCCTGCGACTTCACGGACGGTTGCGGCGACGGACAGCGCTGCGACGTCAACGGCTCCAACACCTGCTATCGGCTCTCCGCGTCGGGCGAGATGTGCAACCCGATGCTGTCGCAGGGCTCGTGCATCGGCATCAACGAGACGTGCGACCCGGCCAGCTCGACGTGCCAGCTCGCGCCCGGCCCCGGCAGTCCGTGCCCGGATGGCCGCTGCGCCGACTATGCCTTCTGTGACGACATGGGCACCTGTCAGGGCCGCCCGGGTCTGGGCCAGTCGTGCGACGCCGGTCCGTGTCTGGGAGACCTGTTCTGTCGCGACAACGTCTGCTCGCGCAACGACACGGTCATCGTCTGCGTCGAGGGCCAGCCGCCGCCGCCGCCGATGGACGGCGGGATGTAGCCGGCCTCCCGGGCCCTACACGACCCGAATCTTCCCCGGCGCCCCCTCGACGAGCTCGCCGACCACGGCGTGCGTGCCGACGCCCTTGCGCTGCAGTGCAGCGACGAGGTCGTCGACGCGATCGGGGGCCACGGCGATGAGCAGACCGCCCGAGGTCTGCGCGTCGCACAGCAAGAGCTGCTCGGACTTGGGCAGGTCCTGCGGCCACGTCACCCACTCGGCCAAGAAGCGCCAGTTCGCATGGGTACCTCCGGGCGCGATGCCCTCGGTCGCGTAGGTGCGCGCCGCTTCGAGCACCGGCACCGCTGCGTGCTCGATCACCGCCGTCACGCCCGATGCCGCCCCGACGTTGCGCAGGTGGCCGAGCAAGCCGAAGCCGGTGATGTCGGTGCACGCGTGCACGCCGACCTCGGTCATCGCCTCCGCCGCAGCCCGGTTGAGCGTCTTCATCACCTCGATCGCCGTGCCGATCGCCCCCAGGCGATCCTCGTCGTTCTTGGCCGCGGTCGTCAGGATGCCCACACCGATCGGCTTGGTCAGGACCAGCTTGTCGCCGACCTTGCCGCCGGCGTTGGACACCACGCGATCGGGATGGACGATGCCGGTGACCGCGAGCCCGTAGATCGGCTCTTCACTCTTGATCGTGTGCCCGCCGACGATGTCGATCCCGGCGGCGCGCGCCGCCTCGGCGCCGCCACGCAGGATCTCCCCGAGCACCTCGACGTCGAGCTCCGTCTCCGGAAAACCCACGAGGTTGAGGGCGGTCAGCGGGGTGCCGCCCATCGCGTACACGTCCGACAAGGCGTTGGTCGCTGCGACCGCACCGAAGTCGTAGGGGTCGTCGACGATCGGCGTGAAGAAGTCCGTGGTCAGCACGAGCGCGCGCTCGTCGTCGAGCCGGTAGACCGCGGCGTCGTCGGCCGACGCACTGCCGACGAGCACGTTGGGATCCGACAGCTTGGGCAGTCGGGCCAGCAGCGGCAGCAGGTAGCCCGGGGGCTGCTTGGCAGCGCACCCGGCGCGCTTGGCGGTCTTGGTCAGTCGGACGGTCATGTCCGCGCAGCGTAGCCAATCCCCGTGCCGGCCCGACCGGCCGGCGGGCCGAATGCGCGGATCCACGAAACGGTGCTCGACCCGAAATGGAACAAGGGTCACATCGCAAACGGCGAATACGTGTCACCGAACGGCGTACGCTCGTCGGCATCGTGGTAGCGTTGATGGCGTCGCGCCGTTAGCGCCCCACTTTCGGCCCATGTCCACGTCACGTCATCTCGCAACCCTTTGCGCCGGAATTGCGTTCGCCGCGGGACTGCTCGTCTCGGGGTGTCGCACGGAGAACCCACTGTTCGGCGTGGGGATCGAAGACGGCTCGACGTCCGAGTCGACGGCGTCGACCTCCACCGATGGCGAGGTGACATCGGGGCCGTCCAGTGGTTCCGCAACCGGGGCCATGACGGGTGAGCCGGGCACGTCCACGGCGACGGACACGACGGACACGAGTCCCACCACCGACACCGATCCCTCCACGAGCACCGGCGAGCCGCTGCAGTGCATGGGCGAGCAGATCGAGTGCGACGGTGACTGCATCAACCCGGTCCTCAACGTCGAAAACTGCGGGGACTGTGATCAGCCGTGCGCACAGGCCCAGGTCTGCTTCGACTCGATGTGCGTGTTCGATTGCGCCGTCGGTGAGCAGCCGTGCGGGCTGCAGTGCATCAACACCAACGGCAACATCGACCACTGCGGCCAGTGCGACTCGCCCTGCGAGGCCGGCTTTCTGTGCGCCGGTGGTCAGTGTTTGGGGGAGTGCCCGGTCGAGACGCCCGTGCGGTGCGCCAACACCTGCGCCGACCTGCAGACCGACCTCGTGCACTGTGGGATGTGCGACAACCCGTGCGGGCCGTTCGAGCTGTGCATCGGGGGCAGCTGCCAGCTGTCGTGCACGGACCCGCTGAGCGAGTGCGCGGGCACCTGCGTCGACACCGACACGAGCCTCGACCATTGCGGCGGCTGCAACGCGCCGTGCAACCCGGGCGAGTTCTGCGTCCAGGGCATGTGCCAGGGCGCGTGTGGGCTGACGGTGTGCGGACAGCAGTGCGTGGACACGGACACGGATCGCAAGAACTGCGGCGACTGCGGGCAACAGTGCGCCGCGTCGCAGCTGTGCATGGGGGGCTCGTGCGCGTGTCCCGGCGGAGAAGACTTCTGTCCCGGTGGCTGCACGGACACGCAAGTCGACACCCAGCACTGTGGCGTGTGCGGCAACAGCTGCTCCAACTTCGAGACGTGCATCGCCGGCAACTGCGTCGGTTGCGGTGTCGGCGAGACGCAGTGCGGCAACGCGTGCGTCGACACGCAGGTCGACGGCAGCCACTGTGGTGGATGCTTCTCTCCGTGCCCCCCGCAGAGCACCGGGTGCTCGGGCGGCGAGTGCCAGTGCCCGAACCCCAATCAGACGGTGTGCGGCAACCAGTGCGTCGACACGATGAACAGCAACCAGCACTGTGGCGAGTGCGGCAACAACTGCATGGGCCAGACCTGCGTGATGGGGACGTGCACGTGAGACGGTGGGTGTCCGGCGTCGCCTGTGCGGCGCTCCTGGCTACTTCCCTTCCGTCGAGTGCGGCGGCACGGCTGGCGTCGGACGGCCCGACCGCGGCCGAGACCGACGAGCCCAACGCGTCGACGGAGACCATGACGCGCGCACGCGTCGGGATCTTGCCGTTGGTCATCGCCGGCGATTCGTCCCCCGAGATTGGCGATGCGCTCGACCGCCTCTCGATGCGCGTGTTCGAGGCGTTCTCGGCCGACAAGTACGACGCCGTCGTCCTCAAGGCGGACGCGGCGGGGGACGCCAAGAATCCCTACTGCGCCAGCGCCGTGTGCTGGCAGATGTTCGCCGACGAGCACCGCGTCACCCATTTCCTCGTCGTGGTCGTCGACTACCACGCGCCCGACTACCGGATCGACGCGCGCCTCGTCGACGGCCGTACCGGCGAGAAGGTCGCCAGTCGCGACACCGACTGCGACCTGTGCGGGATCACGGAGATCGCCGAGCGCGTGCAGGACGTGTCGGCGGCGATGCGCCGCGAGGTCGAGGCGACCATCGTGCTTCCGCCCCGATTGGTCGTCGACAGCGTGCCGTCCGGTGCTTCGGTGTGG
>CALBMM010000129.1 GCA_937896535.1 uncultured Pseudomonadota bacterium | reverse complement strand
GCCGGCGCCGGGGGGTCGGGTCGTCGGTCAGCGCGGCGATGAGGCCGTGCATGTCCGCGAAACGATCGGACGGGTCGATCGCCAGACCACGGGCGACCACCCGCCCGAGCCAACGGGGGACGCGTGGCGGCGGCGCGATGGACCGGACGGCCGAGACACTCGTGGCGCTCGGGTCGGTGCGCGAGTCACCGATGCTGGGGCGGATCCCGTACAGCGCCTCGTGGAGCACGACGCAAAACGAGAACTGATCGGAGCGAGGGTCCGCAGCCTTGCCGGCGCGCTGCTCCGGGGACATGTACGCCGGCGTGCCCACGGCCGTACCGAGCGTCGTGACGCGATCGTCGAGCGCGGGTGAGGTCTCGCGTGCCCACGGCAGCTCGACGGAGTGGTCCGGTCGGTCCTCGGCCGCTCGCGCCAATCCGAAGTCCCCGACCCGTACTCTGCCGTCGGTGCCGAGCAACACGTTGCTCGGCTTGAAGTCCCGATGCACCAGGCCCGCGTCGTGGGCCGCGGCCAGTCCTCGTCCCGCGGCCACCAAGGCGTCGAGGACCTCCGCCGGCGGGTGCGATCCCTCGAGCCACTGCTGCAGCGTGCCCCCGTCGGCGAGCTCCATCACGATGTAGACGCGCCCGTCGTGGACGCCGACCTCGTAGACGGCGAGCACGTTGGGATGCGAGAGCCGAGCCATCGCCTTGGCTTCGCGCCACATGCGGCTGTGCGTCGGGTCCTCGGTCCCGCGCGTGTGCAGCTTGAGCGCGACTTGGCGGTCCAGCGACAGATCCGTCGCGCGGTGGACCACCCCCATCGCGCCTTCGCCGAGCACACCACCGACGCGATACGTGCCGGCGACGATCGTATCGGGCGCCAGGATCGCATCGTCTGCGGACCCCAGCGGGACGCTCGGCGCTTTCGCGATCGCGCGAAGCAGACTGTCGAACTCGCCGGAGTCGTCGGCGTCGGGCCCCGGGTCGACCGGTGGCCCCGGTGCGGTGGGCGGCACCCCGAAAAGGTACCAGCGCCGCGGAAGGCTCACAGACCCAGGGCTGATGCCGCCGCCGCGCGCAACGGCTCGTTGACCGCGATGGCCAGCAGCAACGAGACGAGCAGGCCGATGCCCGCGAAGAACACGTCCTTGGCCATGAGCCTGGCCGCGTAGCGGATACCTCGGTTGCTCGTTCCGCGCAGCGACATCGCCACCTCGCGGCCGGCCAGCAACCCGAGGAACACCCAGGTCGTGCTCATCGGCACGGCGCTGACGACCTTGAAGTAGAACAGGATGAAGGCGTAGACGAGGTCGATGAGGGTGGCGGCGCGAACGTCGACGACGTCGCTCTTTTCGTCGACCACCTCCTGCACCCGCTCGCCGCCCATCCGAAACAGCAGCCCGAGGCCGAGGAAGATCGCGCCCGCGAAACCGAGGAAGTACGCCAGCGACAGCTGACGCGGCAGATAGACCGCGATGTTCGCGGCGTCCTGCATCAGCCACACCGACCACAGCACCCCGGTCGTGCCCCACTGCGCCACGCGCCAGCCCGGGTGCGCCGGCGTCCGTTGCCACCGCTGCATGAAGCGCGACAGCGCCATCCAGACGGCGATCGCGATTCCGAACGCGAGCGCGTAGCCGGTCAGGCTCTTGGACATCACGGCGGCCACGCTCGAGGCCTCCGTGGCGAAGCTGGTCAGCAGCAGGAACGTCGTCGACACCGGCATGCGCAGCCGCGTCAGCAGCAGCAGAAACAACGGCGCGGCGACCTGCAGGTACGAAAAGGACGTTGGACTCTGCTCGAACCCCTTGGCCGCGAGCCGCTGGTGGCTGACGTCGCCGTCGTAGACGATCCAGCTGTACGCCACGGTGACCACGAAGATCCCGCCGATGAACAGCCACAGCATCCACCACGGCTTGCCGCGATTGGACGCGATGAAGGTGCCGATCGTCTGGATGCTGTCGTTGGCGACGGCGGCGTAGCCCGCGAACAGAAAGCCCACCCACGCCCCGGCGACCGGGTTGCGATACGCGAAGGCCGCGATCAAAAAGCCGAGCCCGAGCAGGACGAAGAAGCGTCGCTGTCCGGCGGCGAGCTCGACGAGGCGGCGCACGCCGCTCGTGGAAACGTCGGTTGTGGGCGCCAGGCCCAGCGGCACGGACGAGGTCTCGGTGGTCACTTTCGGCCGGAGGATCTCCGCTTCGCGAGGGACGTGTGTGTCGCTCAGGTGACGATTTGGCCGCGCGCAGCGGGTGCCGTCGTCACAACGCCCCGAAATCGCGCGAAAATGCCCTGGTCGCGATGCAACGCACGTCCAGCGCATGTTACGCGAGACGATCTGCCGGGACGTGGAGCGCGTCCCGCGGCGTGCAGGCGCGTGCGGCCGTGACAGACTCCGGTCGCCGTGACTCCCCACGAGACGTGGCTCGTGCTCGGCGCGATCGCTCGCGTCCTACGTGACTCCAACCGGATCGACGACATCCACCTCGTCGCCGACATCACCGGACGCGATCGTTTCGACGCGCTGCTCGTCCGCGTGCGCGCCCGAGCCGAAGGCGCCGCCTTGTTGGCCGAGCGCCCCACCCTCGGCCCCGCGGACATCGACCTGTCGAGGCTGCGGCAGCTGCCGGCGGACACCCTCGGGGGCGCGTTCGCCCGACACCTCGATCGCCACGATCTCGAGCTGTACGAAGGTCCGCCGTCGCCGACCTGGCTCACCGACCCCGACGCGCGCTACCTCGTGCACCGCTACCGACAGATGCACGACATCTGGCACGTCCTGCTGGGGCTGGGCACCGAAGGCCACGAAGAGGTCCTCGTGCACGCGTTCACGTACGGCCACCTGCGCCTGCCCAACTCGGCGCTCATCGTGCTGCTGGGCTCGCTCAAGCACCTCGTCCTCGAGCGGCGGTGGACGACGCTGCGTCGCGATCTGTGGCGGGCGTACCGACGGGGGCGGCAGGCCGTCGATCTGCTGCAGGTGCGCTGGGAAGCGCGGTGGGCCGACCCGCTCGACCAGGTTCGTCGCGACGTTCGCGTGGCGGCGCTGTAGCCCCCATCCGCAATCGGGCGGCGTCGCGGACTCAGTCTTCGACCGGCAGGGTCACGCCTCGCGCCGCGCAATCCCGGCGCAGCGGCTCGCGATCGTCGTCGGCGACGTGGCGCAGCATCTTGACGGCCGTGTCGGCGTCCGCATCGGCGCATGCGATCCGGACGATCAACGCCAGCGCGTCCTTGTTGCGTTGCAGCTTGTTGCTGGCGCGGGCGAGCTTCATCGCCGCTTCGGTGTCACCGGCCGCGAGCGCGCGCTCGGCCTGCCGCGCCAACTCGTCCTCGGTGTACTCGAGCGAGTCGGCGCGCAGGTCCACGGGGCTGTCGGCGCAGTCGGAACGGATCTGCTCGCGCAGCTGAGGGCCTTTGAGCCCGCGGTAGGCCACGCGCGCCTTCGGGCCGTCGTCCATCTCGCAGGCCGCGACCACCATCGCGGCGAGGTCTTCGTTGCTGCGGCTGTCGGCGTAGCGCGTCTTGGCGGCGTCGTACCGTGCGGCCGCGGCAGGATCGGGTGTCCACGCCGGACCCGCCGCGACCGCGACCGGGTCGTCGACGGCCGGTGGGTGCTCGCTCGGCTCCGGCCGGGCCACCGGCGTCGTCGGGGCGGTGGTCGGCGGCGTGGTCGGCGGCGCGGCGGCCACGTGCGTGTCCGACGGCGGCACCTCCGTGCGGGTGGCGACGGCGGCCGAGGGCGGCGGCGGCTCGACCTTGGCGACGGCAGCGCCCGACGAGGACGCGGCCGGGCCCTCGTCCCCTGGATCACGCGTCAGCACCCACGCGGTCACGGCGACGGCGACGGCAGCCGCGGCCGCATAGGCCCAGGTGGGCACACCGGCAGCGAGCTCGGGGTCGGGCGAGCGCTGGACGACCGGGCGCGGGCCGGTGGTTCGATCTTTGGCCGGGGGAAGCAGTCGATGCTCCGCGGACCCGGTCTCGTCACGGTCGTCGACATCGGTGCCGGGCGCCGGGGCGGGCCCGTCCGGCTCGGCGTCCGGTGTCGGGTCGGGGCCGTCCATCCTTGCCGGCCCCGCGGGCAGATCGTCGTCGGAGGGCGCGGGGATCCGCAGCAGCCCCGAGTCCGAGTCGATCTGCGACATGACGCCCTCGAGCGCTTCGTGCAGCGACGGGACGGCGGGCAGGCTCGACGGCACCTCGCCCTCGTCGGTGGAGTCCAGCGCCTCCAGCTGCAGCTGCATGGACGGCGCCTCCCCAGCCGTCGGATCGCGGTCGAGGTCGAGGTCGGGGTCGACCGTGGGTGGGGTCAGCGGCGCAGGCGTGGCGGGGTCGTCGTCGTTGCCGAGCAGGTCGCCCCACGCCGCGTCGATGGAAGACTGATCCGACATTCGGGACGAGCGATCGTGCCACGGATCGTCGGTCGAAGGCGCCCGCCAGCCGTCGGCGGGGGGCCCTCGAAGGCGCGGCGGACGTGTCCGTGATTACTTGGGGATCGGTTGGGAACCGATCTCCGGGGCGAGGTAACCTGCCCTGGGGTGATGTGGTGTGTCGACACGTGGTTGTCGCGAGCCCGCAGGCTCGCGCTCGGGATCGGACTGCTCGCCACGAGCGTGGGCTGCGGAGCGCCGGCCGACGCCCTCCACGACGACGCCACCACGTCCGCCGAGGAGACCGGCGCGACGACGGGCGCGCCGGCGACGGACGGCACGTCGATCGCCGGTGACGAGACGACCACCGGCGAGGACGGCGGCGACACGAGCTCCCCGACGAGCACCGACGACGGCGGCGACACGAGCTCCGGCTCCGACGGTGGCGAGCTTCCGTGGCCCACGTCGTGCCACGACGCGCCTCCCGTCGGAGCACAGGCCCCACCCCCGGTGCCGGCGTACTCGGGCGGGGTGTGCCCGCCGCTGCTGCCCGGCGACAACACGCTTTCGAGCCTCGGTCACACGCGCAGCTTCATCCTCGTCGCGCCGCGCGACATCGCGGCGGGCGAGCGACTGCCGCTGCTGTTTTTGTGGCACTGGCTCGGAGGCGACGCCGAGGGCTTCATCGAAAAGGGCGACGTGCAGCGTGCGGCCGACGAGCTGCGCTTCATCGCGATCGCACCGCGGGCCAAGGGCGACCTGCTGTTTCGCTGGCCGTTCACCACCGTCGACACGCCCGGTCGCATCGAAGAGGAACAGATCTTCTTCGACGACATGCTCTCGTGCGCGAGCGACAACTTCGACATCGCCACCTCGTGCGTGAGCTCGGTCGGCGTCAGCGCCGGCGCGCTGTGGACCACGCTGCTGGCCAGCGGCCGGGGGCACTACCTGTCGTCGTTCGTGTCCCTCTCCGGCGGCAGCGGCAACGGTGGGATCGTGCAGCCGTGGGGAGGGGCAACCCACGTGATGCCGGCGTTGGTGCTGTGGGGTGGCCGGCAGGACACGTGCATCGCGGTCGACTTCCAGCACACCTCCGGCGATCTCGAGGCCAACCTCGTGGCCGACGGCCACCCGCTCGTCGAGTGCATCCACAACTGCGGCCACGCCGAGCCCCCGTTCGATCAACCGGAGGACGTCACGCCCTTCACGCCGATGTGGCAGTTCGTGCTCGACCACCCGTACTGGTTGCCCGACGGCGAGTCGCCGTGGGCGACCTCGGTCCCCGAGGCGCTGCCGATGTGGTGCGCGTACGGGGCCGGCTCCGCCGAAATCCGCACGGGCGAGTGTCCGCCCAGCGCCTGCTGACCCGCGCCTGCTATGGTCGCTGGCCGTGGCGACGCGGTGGTCGGGACATGCGTGGACGATCGGGGCGGCCCTGCTCGGCCCGCTGCGCGAGCCCGCGCCAGAGGGGGAGGTCGCATGGTCGGTCGACCTCCCCGACCCGCAGCTGGGACGCGTGACGCTGCGCGGCCACTTGCGGCCGAGCCCCCGCGACGACCTCGTCGTGATCGTGCACGGCCTAGGCGGAACGGCCGACAGCCCCTACGTGCGCATCGCGGCCCGAGCGGCGGTGACCCGCGGCTGCGCGACGTTGCGCTTGAACCTGCGCGGGGCCACCGGCGACGGCGAGGACGTCTACCACGCGGGCCTCGCGTCGGACCTCGCCGCCGCGATCGAGAGCGCGTCGCTTCGGCGCTACGCGAACGTGTACGTGCTCGGCTACTCGCTCGGGGGCCATCTCGCGTTGCGGTTGGGCCTGCAGCCTCCGCCGCGGGTGCGGGCGATCGCGGCGATCGGAGCGCCGCTGGATCTCGCCGCCTCGTGTCGCGTCATCGATCGTCGTCGCGCGTGGCCGTACCGCAACTGGATCCTGCGGGCGCTGCGGGACGGCTACGGGGCCGTGCACGCGCGTGGCCGTGGCCGCGCCGATCTACGCGCGGTGCGGGCGGTACGGCGCCTTCGCGAGTGGGACGAACGGGTGGTCGTGGTCCGGCACGACTTCGCCGACGCCGACGACTACTACGCACGCGCCTCCGTGGGGTCGCGTCTGCACGAGCTCGCCGTGCCGTCGACGTACGTGGGCTGCGTGGGTGACCCGATGGTCCCCCCGGCCGCGGTCGAGCCGAGCTTGGACCGCCCCGGCCACGAGGTTCACGTGCGATGGCTGCCCCGCGGCGGGCACGTGGGGTATCCGTCGCGGGCCTACGCCGGCCGGTCGGTCGAGCAGGTCATGCTGGACTGGTTTCGCGATCCGTCGCGCCCGCCCGCCCCGATCGAGTGACGATCGCAGACCGGCCAGGCGCGCGCGAGCGCGGGCTCAGTCGCCGCCGAACAGGCCGCCGAGCCCGCCGGGGAGCTTGCTCTTGAGACTCGAGACCATGTCGGACCCGAGCAGATCCGGCACCTTGTCGGCGTTGTCCTTGAGGAACTGGACCACGCTCTTGGCTTGCTCTTCGCTGATGCCGACCTTGGCGGCCATCTGGGTGATGAACTCTTCCATTGTGTTGCGACCTTCCTCGAGTGGGCCGACCGCGACGGCGGCCGGGGATGGCATCGTACAGATCCTGCGGCGCGCACAGGGCCGATCCGCGCAAAAACCTCACGCCTTTTTCGCGGGCTCGACGACGTCGCGAGCGCGCGGCGTCGCACGCAAGCGACCCGACGCCCACACCATCGCCATGGCAGGACCGGCCAGGCCCACCACGAGCCCCGCGGCCGACCAGCCCGTGGCGACCGCCGCCTCGCCCGCGACCGCGTACAGCCCGGCGATGGCGAGATTGGCCGGCACGCACATCGCCAACAGCCGGCGCAAGGACATCCCCCCCGCCCCGGCGGCGACCACGGAGATCTCGGCCATCACGGGCACGGCTCGCATCGCGAGCACCGCCGGACCTCCGTAGGCCGCCGTCAACGCGCGCAATCGGTCCAGGCCCGACCGACCGACGATCCGCACGACGCCGGCCGGTCCGACCGCGCGCGCCAGGCTCCATCCGAGGACGCAGCCCAGCGTCAACCCGAGCGCGCCCGCGAGCGTCCCGACGACGGCGCCCAGGAGCATCCCGCCCGCCACCGCGACCAGCGACGACGGGATCGGCAGCAGCACGTCGGCGGTCAGCAGCGCCACGATCGTCGACGCGACCCACCATCGAGGCGCCGCCGTCGTGCGCCACTGGGCGATCGCGGCCTCGATCGGTGCCCCCCAGATCGCGAACGGAACGAGCACCGCCGCGATGGCCAGCGACAGCAGCGCCCACCACCGCCACCGCGCCGGCGCGTCGTTCATCGCTCGGCCCGCACGTGCAGCACGTGGTCGAGCATCGCGTCCGCCTCGAAGACGAAGCGCCCCTGCACCCACGCGCCGTCCATCACGTGCGGCAGCCACAGCTCGTCGTCGGCCCACATCTGCGGATACGGGATGGCGTCGACCGGGGTCCACTGCGGCACCGCTTCGGCGGTCTCGCGCACGGTGCCTTCGTGGTCGCGCGCCACGAACACGTGCACGCGCAGCGAGTAACCATCGACGAACTGGAAGTCGAGCACGCCGTGCGCCGTGATCGCGCGCGGGGTCACGCCGACCTCCTCCTGCACCTCGCGCACCGCGGCCTGCAGCGGCGTCTCCCCCGGTTCGATACGGCCGCCGGGGCCGTTGATCTTGCCCGCGCCCAGGCCTCGCTTCTTGCGGATGAGCAGCACGCGATCGTCGTGACGCACGAACAGGAGCGTGGCCGGATCCACCGGTTGCCACACGCTCCAGTCGATGTCCGCCACGCAGCGGGGCGGGTCGCGTTCGAAGGCCGCGTTCACGCGCGCATCCTGCCCGATCGAGGTCGGATCCGTCGAGGCGCCGAGGTCAGATCGCGATCCCGAGGGCTCGCGCGATCTGCTGCAGACAGCCCGTCACACCCACTTCGGCGGCGTCGGCCGGCAATCCGTGTCGCGCGACCATCTCGGCCGCGATCGCGCGGATCGATCGGCGACCGTCCACGAGGGCGATCACGGCGGCGAACATCGGATGCGGCGGCGCGTACTCGTCCAGGCCCGGCAGGCGCGGCACCGGCTCGTCGGGATCGTCCAGCCACGCCGGGCGCGGCGCCGGCTCGTGCGTCGCGACGGCGTCGCCGCGCGTCGCCACGAAGGTCAACACGTGCTCGGTGCGGCCCTGCGACGACACCGGACTGTGCATGTACGGCAGCGGTTCGTACGACCACGCATCGATCGTCCAGCCCGCGTCCACCAGCATCTGACGCAGCTCGTCGACGCGATAGCGATGGGCGTAGCGCGTGTGATTGGGGTGGTAGATGAGCGGACCGTGGTTGAGCCAGCGCCCCCCCGCGGGCAGCAGCTCGGTGATCGTCCGGATCAAGTCCGCGGCATCGGGAGGCACCTGGTCGATGAACCACGGGGTCATCACCGTGTCGAACGTGCCGGCGGCCACCGGCGGCCGCAGCCCGTCGGCGAACACCAACGACAGCTCGACCGGGGGGCGTTCCGCCGACAGGGTGCGGGGCACCAGCACGTCATGGGAGGTCCGAGCCTGCTGAGGCAGCTCGGCGAGCGCGACGGTCTGTCCCCGCTGCAGGGCGGCCAGCACCAAATAAGGAAGCGGGTTGAGGTCGAGCGCCACGGCCACGTCGGCCCCGATCGCGCGCACGACCTCGCACGGCAGTCGGCCGGCCCCGGCCCCGAGCACCAGACAACGCCCCAGGGACCGACCCGACGGCCACGCCGCCACGACCTGGGCGAGCGCAGCCGAGATCTCCGCGTCGCCCCAGACCCAGTCCCGAAACATCTGGTCGTAGTACGCGGTGACCGTGCCCTCCCCCGGCACGCGGTCGCGGTCCTTGGCCTGACGCGAAACGGGCGTCACGCCCGCCGCCTCGAACCGCGCGACGATGCCGTCGCGATGGGCCACGAGCCCTTCGTGCAAGCGTTGCATCCGCGCGCGGGCGCCCGCCGGGATCGTCTCGCCCGACAGCTGCGCGAGGAGGCGGTCCCGCGCGCGGTCGACCTCGCGTGCGAACTCGTGCAGCTGATAGCTCCACTGCCGGCGCTCCTCGTGCGGATCGACGAGCAGCAACGGAATGCCGGCGACCGTCGGAAACTCGCGGCCGCAGTCCTTGCAATGCCACGCGGCCGCCGACGAGTCGGCAGGTGTGAGGCCGCCTTCGCACCTCGGACAGCGCAACAAATCCGCGACGTCCACGGCAACGCCCGTACAACGAAGGCGCACCCGGAGCAAATGCTGCCCGATCGGGTCGCCCGGGAACCTCATGCAGCCCTGTGTAACCTCTCGACCTACAAGGGGCCCTGGGTGAACCAAACGGGCGCCTATCCCGCGGACTCACCTCACATAACTGCATAATCCATCGAAGGTTCAGGAGGCCTCCGCCATGTATAGTGGCTCGGCTGGCGGCTGTCCGCGGACCCCAATCAAGGTTCGTCGGTCGCCCACGAACAAGCAGCTCTCATTCGAAAGGCGAGTGCTCGTGCCCTCGGTTCGCAAACTCTACGAATCCCCTCGCGCGCGGTCTGTCCCGGCCAGCATCGCGGCTCTTCTTCTCCTGGGCTTGGGTCCCGCCGGCTGTACCGACGACGATGGCGGTGCCGACGGCACGACCTCCGGCGGAACCGCCGACGGTGGTCCCGGCGGAACCGATGCCGATGGTGGCACGGCCGACGGCGGCACGATGGACGGCGGCACGACGGACGGTGGCGAGATCGAGTTCGAGCCGGCCAACGGCGGTGTTCGTCGACTGCTGTCGCACGAGTACGTGGCGTCGGTGAGCATGTTGCTCGGGCCCGATGCCGGCGCCGCGGCCGATCCTCCGGTCGACACGCCGCACGAGGGCTGGGACGCGGTGGGGGCCGGCGTGCTCGCCCTCGACCCGGTCTCGATCGAGCAGTACGAGGGCTCCGCGACCGCGATCGCCGATGCCGTGATCGCCAACCCGGCCACGCTCGCCAACACGGTGCCGTGCGTCACGGCCGGTCCCTTCGACGCCTCGTGCTTCGAGTCCGTCGCGACCGACTTCGGGCGTCTCGCCTTCCGTCGCCCGCTGACCGACGTGGAGGTCACGCAGCTCGTCGACATCGCCAACACCGGCGCGGTCTGGGAGGCCGGCACCGGGTTCGAGTCGGGACTCAAGTACGAGCTGATGGCGATCCTTCAGGCGCCGAGCTTCTTGTACGCCTCGGAGGTGGGAGAGCCCGACGATGCGAGCGGCTATCGTCGCCTCACCGACCTCGAGCTCGCGACCCGCATGTCGCTGTTCCTCGTGGGGCACGCGCCGAACGCGGCCCTGCTCGATCTCGCCGAGAGCGGCGGTCTGGCCGATGCCGCCGCGGTCCGAGCCCAGGCCGAGGCGATGGTCGCCTCCGACGAAGCGCGAGTGGCCGTCTTCTCCTTCTTCGACGAGCTGTTCCGCCTGCGGTTCTTGGCCTCGACGATCAAGGATCCGGGGATGTTCCCGCAGTTTACCCCGACGCTGCAGGAGGCGATGCGCCAGGAGAGCCTGCTGCTGCTGCACGATGTCGTGTGGCAAAACGACGGGGACTACCGCGACATCTTCACGGCGAACTTCACGTACCTCAACGACGAGCTCGCCACGCTGTACACGGGGGCGCCGCTCGGTGTCGGCAGCAACTACATGAAAGTCGACTGGCCCGCGGGCCAGGGCCGCGCCGGCATCCTGAGCCAAGGCTCGTTCTTGGCGGTGCACAGCCACGGCGACGCCAACAGTCCCTCCAAGCGCGGCAAGTACGTCAGCCAGGCGGTGCTGTGCACGCCGGTGCCTCCTCCTCCTCCGGACGTCGTCGCCGAGCTCCCCGAGCCGACGCCAGGCCAGACGCTGCGTGACCAGCTCCTCGCCCACAAAGAAGATCCGGCCTGCTCGAGCTGCCACAACGCGATGGACGAGTTCGGGTTCGCGTACGAGTACTTCGACCCCATCGGCGCCTACCGCAATCTCGACAACGGCCTGCCGATCTCGGCGTCCGGCACCCTCGACGGCGTGGGGACGTGGAACGACGCGGCAGAGCTCGGCTCCGTCCTCAAGGACGACGAGCGCCTGCCGCTGTGCGTGGTCAACAACCTCATCCGTGGCGAGCTCGGCCACGTCGAAACCAACGGCGAAGAGCCGGAGATCATGAACCTCGTCGAGTCCTTTGGCTCGGGCGGCTACAGCTTGAAGGGCCTGATGGTCGACATGGTCGCCAGTCCCCTCTTCCGCTACGTCGACGAACCCAAGTAAGCCCAAGGAGCCTATCGAAATGTCCAAGTTCAAGCTCAGCCGACGAACGATGCTCCGCGGCGCGGTGGGTGGTTCCACCGTCGCGGTGGGCCTGCCTCTGCTCGAGGCGATGCTCAACGACCATGGGACGGCCCTCGCCGATGGCTCGGCGCTGCCGATCCGCTTCATGACCTTTCATTGGGCGGACGGCATCGTCCTCGGTCAGTGGGAGCCACCGACCACGGGCGCCGGCTACCAGCTGTCGACCCAGCTGGCGCCGATGGCCCCCATCCAGCAGTACCTGACCGTGTGCACCGGACTGCAGAACCGTTGCGCCCAGACGATGACCCACCACGAGGGCATGACGGCCTTCAACGGGTACACGTACCAGCAGCTCCCCGGCCTGTCCTCCAACTCGACGGGCCCGACGATCGACCAGGTCATCGCCGATACGCCGGGCGTTGCCGACCGCACCCCGATCCATTCGGTGCACGTGCGCGTCGCGAAGGCCGCGTCGACGGACGGCGACGGTGGGACGACCTATTCTGCGCTGTCTCACCGCCAGGTGGGCAACGGCCTCGTGGCGAACACGCCGCTGACGAACCCGCAGGACGTCTGGGACTACCTGTTCGGGGAGTTCGTGCCCAAGCCGGACGACCGCGACCTGCGAACGTCCATCCTCGACTTCGTCAAGGAGGACGTCGATCGACTCCGTCCGAAACTCGGTGTGGACGACAACGGCCGCATGGACGCGCACCTGCAAGGCGTCTTCGAGCTCGAGGCGAAGATCGCCGCGACGCCGCCGACCTGCGCGCTTCCGGATCTGCCCACCGAGACCGGTGAGGGCAACCCCGAGCCGAACATCGCCACCAACCTCGCGATGGCCCAGCTCATCGCGTACGCGTTCGCGTGCGACGTGACGCGGGTGGCCACGTTCCAGTTCAAGCGGTTCGTGTCCAACACCTCGTTCCAGGACAACGCACCGCCGATCTCGGGCGTGCACCACAACAACAGCCACGCGGGGCCGACCAACCAGGCGTATCGCGACGGCATCGTGTATCAGATGGCCCGATTCGCGGACGCGATGGAGGTGTTCATGAACACCACCGAGGCCGACGGGTCGAACCTCCTCGACTCGAGCATCGTCTACGCGAGCTCGGACTGCTCGACCGGGGCGAGCCACTCGATCGCGCGCCAGCCGATCCTGCTGTGTGGCACGGGGCGTGGCCACCTCGTCACGCCGGGCATCCACTATCAGGCGACGCCCTGGAACGGATCGGACAGCAACCCCAACGCCACGGGCAACATGTCCGACGTGCTGCTGAGCTGCTTGTTGGCGTTCGACCCCGGGGCGACCTCCGTCGGTGGCGGGGCCCCGCAGTCCAACACCCCGTTGACCGAGATTCTGGCGTAGCCCAGACCCGGTTGGCGAAAGCGAAGACCCCGCGGGCCACGGCCCAGCGGGGTCTCTTCGTTTCGGCGACGTGTGCCCGTGCCGACGGATGCGGCGGCTACTCGACCTCGCGGTCGATGTAGAGGCCCGCGGCGGCGTTGATCCCGTTTTCGTCGGCGGCGCCCGTGCGCTCGAACGTCGACATCAGGCCGTCGTTGTCGAGGTCGGCGAACGCCTGCGACGTGAACTGACACTGCCCGTAGCCCGCGGCAGCGTTGGACGCCGTGAAGTTGTAGTGGAAGAAGTGGGCCTGATCCATTTGGAACCCCATCCCGTTCCACAGCGAGCTGTTGCCCCACTCCGTGAGCGGATAGCCCCCGGGCCCCGCCGAACCGGGCACACAGCGGGCCCCCGGCCCTGCGCCGCAGTTGACCGCGAGGCTCGGCGTATTGCCGGCCGTCGTTTGCCCGATGCCCTGCCCCGCCTCGAAAGGACAGCGGTGCGGGGCGAGATCGGAGATGTTGGCCCCGGTTCCGATCAGCTCCACGTCCCCGCGGTCCACGTGCTCGGCCGTGAAGAACGCCACCGTCCCGTCGAACATCTTCGCGAGGTTGACCCGAGCTTCGGCGGTCTTGGTCCGACGCATGTACTTGGTCAGCGCCGGAATGGCGACCGCGGCCAAGATCCCCAGGATCGCGACCACGATCATCAGCTCGATCAACGTGAACCCGCGGCTTTCGCGGAGGCGGCGGAGAAAGGCGCGGCTCACGGCTCGAAGGTCAGCAACATTGGTGCCAGCCGATACAGTCGTAGCATTGCGACGGCTTAGTGGCCCCAGAACACGGAACGGCGCAGCGAAACGCCCAATTGCGGCCGCCGCGGCGACAATTTTCGGCACTTGGGCCGCTGGACGGCCTTCGGGTACTGATCGGACCGCAGTGGCGCAATCGCTCGCAGATCGCTGGCGGCCCCGGCTCGGGGACTTCGAGCAGTGGCTGGTGGTGGCCGTGGCGGGGCTCGTCGCGGCGGCCGCACTGGCGGGCGCGGCCGACGACCTCGCCCTCGCCCGCGGCCTCGTGTTCGTGGGCGGCCCGCTGCTGTGGCTGTGCGGGATGGCGCCCCGGCTGGCCGGCTACCTCCACGATCCGGCGCGGGCACGCCTCGTGCCCCTGCCCCTGCCGCCGCGGGTGCACTGGCGCGCCGCCGCGGCGGCGCACCATGTCGGCGCCCTCACCACGACGTTGCTCGGCGCCGTGGCGATCGCCGGTGGCACCGCGATCCACTTCGGCCCACTTCAGGTCGCGGGACTGGTCGGCGACTGGCTGTGGCTGTCGCTCGCGGTCGTGCTCGTCGAGCCATGGGCGCCGGCCGCCGCCGCGTGGCTCGGTCGTCGCTTCGCCGAGGACTCGGCCGCCCGCCGCACGCAGGTGAGTCTGTCGGGCGGCTGGACGTTGCCGGAGGCGTCGGCCCATCTGTACGTGCCCCCCCTGTGCCTGGGTGTCGCGACCGCGATCGCGATGCCGGGTCAGCTGTGGTTGGACGGCACGATCGATGGGCGAAGCTGGCCGACCGGTCTCCTCGTCGCCGCGCTCGCCGGTCCGATCGCCGCCGTCCTGCTGCGCCCGCTGCCGTGTCACCTGTACGGGCGCGGCGTGTTCGAGGCGGTGCCCTGGCTCAGTCAGGCGACCCGCACGCTCGCCGGGCCGCCGATCCCGAGCCCGCTGCCCGGCTGGATCGAGCGACTGCGCCGCCCCGACGTGCGCCTGTTCGCGATGCAGCTGTGGCGGACGACGCCGGTACCCGGCCTACGGCTGTGGACGCTGTGGATCGTCGCGGCTTGGGTGGGGCTGGCGGCGGGACCGACTCTGCCGCGCGTGACGGTGGTCGTTGCGCTCGCCGTGGCGTGGCTGGTGCCGACGGTCCGGGTGTGGACCCGCCTGGCCCCCGGTCGACGCGCCGCGCTGCGGGAGCCGGTCGGGGGTCGAGCGCAGCCCCCCGCTGCGATCGCCGTGGTGCTCGTCCCGGTCGCCGTCGCTGCAGCCCTCGTCGGATTCGGGTATGGGAGCGGCTGATGGCGGCACTGCGAGCCACCGGACTGCACAAGAACTTCGGCGACCACGAGTTGCTCGACGGGCTCGACCTCGAAATCGAGCCCGGCGAGACCGTGGTCCTGCGCGGGCCCAACGGTGCCGGCAAGTCGACGCTGTTGGGTTGTCTGGCCGGCGTGGTCGTGCCCGATCGCGGGCGCGTGCTCATCGACGGCCACGACCTGCTCGCCGATCCTCTGCCCGCCCGTCGTGCCCTGCGGTACCTGCCGCAGGAGGTCGAGGTGCCGCCGGGCGTCTCGGGGCAGGAGCTGCTGCGGCTGTGGGCCGACGTGTTCGGGGCGCCCTCGATCGACACGGCCGCCGCCGCGACCGGGCTCGGCGATGCACTGCCGCGGCTGGCGACGACCTACTCGGTCGGGATGCGACGGCTGCTCGCGTTCGGATCGGTGATGCTCGGCGATGCCAAGTTGCTCGTGCTCGACGAGCCGTTCGCCGGCGTCGACGACGAGGGACGCGCCCGCATGCGCAAGGCGTTGGTCGCCCGTCGGGACACCGGGTCGGCGATCGTCTTGGCGACCCACGGCCACGACGTCGAAGCTCTCGACGAGTTGTCGCCCCGACAGCTGCGGCTGGGCGGCCCCCTGACCGTCGACGACGACGCGGGCGCCGATGATTCGCGCCCCTGAGGCGCGGTTCAGTACGCCACGATCGCGTGCGTGCGCACGTCCGGGAGCTTCGACCGTCCCTGCAGCGCCGTCAGCTCGATGAGAAACAGCGCCAGCGAGACCGTGCCGCCGAGCGTCTCGACGAGCTGCCGCGTCGCCCCGGCGGTCCCGCCGGTCGCGAGCAGGTCGTCGACGATGACCACGTTGTGGCCCGGCTCGATCGCGTCCGCGTGGATGTGCAGCTCGTCGCTGCCGTACTCGAGGTCGTAGCGCACCGACCGTGTGGCCGCGGGCAGCTTGCCCGGCTTGCGCACCGGCACGAAGCCGGCGCCGACCCGCTCGGCGATCGCCATCCCGAACAGGAATCCGCGGGACTCGATCCCGACCACGCGATCGATCCGGCCCAGGCCTTCGAGCGCCGCCAGGTGCAGGGTCAGCGCCGCCGACATCGCCACCGGATCGGCGAGCACCGGCGTGATGTCCCGGAACAAGATGCCGGGCTTGGGAAAGTCGGGGACGTCGCGGATGCGCTCGCGGACCAGCGCGAGGCGCTCGGCGTCGGTCGTGGGTTCGGCGGTCATGTGTGTCCGTCCTTTCCGAGTCTCAGCTCGGCGGCGCCGCGGACCAGTGCCTCGGCGCGAGAGAAATCGGGAGCGGTCAGGTCGAGCTCGAGCGGGGTCACCGAGACGAGCCCGCGGCTGATCGCCCAGGTGTCGTCGCCCTCGTGGCCGTGCAGGTGCTGCGGCGGGCCGCCGATCCAGTAGTAGGAGCGCCCCATCGGGTCGACGCGCTCCTCGACCGCGTCGTGGTAGTCGCGACGACCCAGCCGCGTCACCACGACCTCGCGGTCCTCGCTGGCGCGTGCGATCTCGTCGTGCGTCGCCCGCGGCTCGCCGGCCGCGGGCACGTTGACGTTGAGCAGCTGCGGATGCGCGAGGTCGGCCAGCTGGGCCTTCGCCAACGCCCGCACGATGGGACCGGCCCACACCGGGTCGACGCCACGGTCGACCGACGCCGCGATCGCCGGCACGCCCCGCAGGTACGCCTCGGCCGCGCCCCCCACCGTTCCGGAGTAGAAGACGTCCGTGCCCAGGTTGTGACCGGCGTTGATGCCCGACAGCACGAGCGCGGGCGGCCGCGGGCACAAGTGGATGAGTCCGAAGTAGATGCAATCGACGGGCGTGCCGCTGACCGACCACCAGCCGCGTGCGGTCTGCTGCGCCCGCAACGAGCTGTGGAAGGTCATCGCGTGCCCGGTGCCGCTGCGCTCGCCCTCGGGCGCGGCGACGATGAGCTCGCCGAGCGGCTCGACCGCCTCGACCAGCGCCCGCAGCCCCTCGGCGTGGACTCCGTCGTCGTTGGTCAGCAGCAGCAGGGGCTCGGACACGGCGACCGTCGTCTTCGGCGGGAGGGAGCGTGGACCGCAGGCAAGGATGCGGCCTCGGGGTCATCCCCCGAGGCCGCCTTCCGTTTTCGCTTGTCGGGGCGAGAGGATTCGAACCTCCGACCCCTTGACCCCCAGTCAAGTGCGCTACCAGGCTGCGCTACGCCCCGAAAACGGAGCCGGTCCTTATCACCTCCGCAAACGGGCCGCAACCGGGTCACAACCGGGCCGCGAACCCGGAAATTCGCCGCCGGTTCGGGGGCGTCGTCATCGCCTCGGAGGTTCGGCGGTTCGGCGGTGCGTCTCCGCCGGGCGCGATCTACCGGGCCTCGCGGGCCGTGAGGCCGGCCGCGGCGGGGTCTGCGGAGAGCTTGGGCGTGGGTTCCTCCACGAACCGTCGCAGCGCCGCGACGGCCTCGTTGGCCGCCTGCAGGGATCGTCGAGCCAGGTACGCCCCACTGGGCGGGGCCATCTCGACCTTCGACGCCGCCGCCTTGAGCTGCTTGCGGGCCCCCGCGATCGTGAACTTGTCCGTGTACAGCAGTTGCTTGATCCGCAGCAGCGTCACGATGTCGCTGCGTCGGTACACGCGCTGCTGCCCGCGGGACTTCTGGGGCTTGAGCGTGCCGAACTCGGTCTCCCAGTAGCGCAGCACGTGGGCGGGAACGCCGACGATCTCGGCGACCTCGCCGATCTTGAAGAACTGCTTGTCGGTCCCGAGATCGAGCTCCGCAGACTTGCCCGTCGCCGCCATGGCGTCAGCCGTTGAGCGCGGACTTGAGAACCGGGCTCGGCTTGAAGGTCAGCACGCGGCGCGCCTCGATCATGATCTCGCGGCCGGTCTGCGGGTTGCGACCGGGCCGAGGCTTCTTGTCGCGGACGACGAAGTTGCCGAAGCCGGAGATCTTGATCTTCTCTCCGGTCTCGAGGGTCCCCTTCATCACGTCGAACACACGCTCGACCAGATCGGCCGCTTCCTTCTTCGAGAAGCCGCCGACGCGCTCGCACACCCGGTCGATGATGTCCGCTTTCGTCATCGCCAGGAATCCTTCCGCATGTGGGGCGCCCGCGCAACCCCTAGATGACATTGACCTTTTCGGCTTCGCGGGGATTTCATCGGCGGCGCGCGGCGGCGTCGCGGGTCGCCAGGGCGGCGACCGTGGGGGCCACGATCGCGTCGTGGTGGGCCTGCACCTCGGTGTCGGTGATCGACCGATGCTCCGCCCGGTAGTGCAGTCGCAGCAGCAGCGCCCTCCGGCCCGCGTCGACGCCCTCCCCCCGGTACTCCTCGACGACCTCGATGTCCCCGTCGCCTCGGTCCCCCCGCGACAAGCGCGGCGGATCGTCCCCCGTGGCGAGCGCGGCGTCTTGCTCGCGCAGCAATGCCACGACGTCCGCGGCCGGGACCGCGTCGTCGAGATCGATCGAGAGATCGCGGCTGGTGGACGGAAAGCGCGGCACCGCCCGGTAGGCCAGCGGCGTCGGCTCCCGCAACCGGTCGATCCAGATCTGCGCGTAGGCGACCTCGCCCGACAGCTCCCAGCGATCGAGCAGGTCCGGATGCAGGGCCCCGACCACCCCGACCGTCGCGTCCCCGTCGGCGAGATTCGCGACGATGCCGGGGTGCAGGTAGGTGGGGGGTTGCGGCGACGGCACGGCGGTCGCGGGGACTCCGAGACGGGCGAGCGCATCGAGGGCCGCGTCGACGGTCGCGCGCGCGGCATCGGGTCCCACGATCGCGATCGCGGCGACGAGGCGCTCGGTCGGCAGACGGGCGTCGACCTGCGCGGTCGGTCCGCCCTTCCGCGGCGGCGTGACCGGGGGAGGTTCATGGCCCGGATCTCCCCACGCGTAGGTGCGACCGACCTCGAACAGACGCACCGGGTGCCCGTGGCGTGCGCCGTTGAGCGCCGCCGCATCGAGCAAGCCGGGCAGCAGGTGCATGCGCAGGTGGGCGGACTGCTGGCGCATGGGATTGTCGAGCGTGACGGCCGCGGCCCCGACCGCCTCGCCGACGACGGCCAGCGTCTTGTCGGGATCGGCGAACGCGAGGGACACGGTCTCGTGCAGACCACTGGCCGACAGCGCGTCGACGAGGCGATCGACGTCGCGCCGCGTCAGCCGACCCGCCGGGTCCGCGCTCGCCGTGGGGCCCTCGGCGGTCGTGCCCGTGGGCGTCGAGTGACGCGCGGGCAGCTCGTCGAGCCCGTGGTGGCGCATGACCTCCTCGATGAGGTCCTCCTCGCGCTGCAGGTCCGGGCGACCCGTCGGCGCGCGGCAGGCCCATGCGGCGGGATCGCTGGCGTCCACGTGCACGCCCAGACCTCGCAGGATCCGCTGCGCCTCGGTGTCGGCGATCGGCATGCCGAGCAGCCGCGTGGTTCGGGCCGGCCGCAGGGTGATCTCGGCGACCGGCGGCCGCTGGCCCTCGGCCTCGCACCCGCCCGTCACCGTCGCGCCCGAAAGCTGCGACAACAACTGCAGCGCCCGGGCGCACGCGGCCACGAGCCCCTCGCCATGGTCGACGCCACGCTCGAAGCGGTAGCTGGAATCGGTGTTGAGCTGGTGACGGCGCGCGCTGGTCCGGATCCCGGGCGGGGAAAACCACGCGGCCTCCAGCAGCAAGTCGGTGGCGCCGTCTTCGACGCCGCTGTCGGTTCCGCCCATCACGCCGGCGAGCGCCATGGGACGCGTGGCGTCGGCGATGACGAGATCGTCGGTGGTCAGCGTCAGCTCGGCGCCGTCGAGGGTCACGATGCCTTCGCCGTCGGTGGCCGTGCGCACCACGACCCGGCCTTCGGCGAGCTTGTTGCGATCGAACGCGTGCAGGGGCTGGCCCCACTCCATCAGCACGAGGTTGGTGACGTCGACGACGTTGTTGATCGCGCGCAGCCCCAGCCGATGCAGGCGCACGCGCAGCCACAATGGCGAGGGGGCCACGGTGGCCCCCTGCAGCGTGTAGCCGAAGTAGCGACCGCAGCGCGCCGGCGCCTGCAGCGTGACCAGCCCGTCGTGGCGCGGCAGCTGCGGCAGCGTCGGCGGGGCCGCCGACAGCGTCAATCCCAGCTTGACCCCCACGTCCCGCGCGACGCCGACGTGACCGAGTGCGTCGGGGCGGTTGGGCGTGATCGACAGCTCGAAGACGGTGTCGACGATGCCGGGCACCCGGTCGGCGAGACGATCGCCGGGCGTCCAGTCGTCGGGCAGCACGAGGATCCCGTCGCCGTCGCCACCGATGTCGAGCTCCTGCTCGGAGCAGATCATGCCTTCGGAGCGCTCGCCCCGGAGCTCGCGCCCCTCGATGGCAAAGCCACCGGGCAGCACGGCCCCGACCGGCGCGAACGCGACGCGCCCACCGGGCGCCGGCACGTTGGACGCCCCGCACACCACGGGCACGGGTCCCCTGCCGCCATCGATCGTCACGAGCGTGAGCCGCTCGGCCCGAGGATGCGGCCGCTTGTCGAGCACCGCGCCGACGACCACGTCACGCACCGCCCCGCCCTGCTCGGTCACCGCCTCGACCTCGAGGCCGAGCGAGGTGATGACGGCCGACAGCGCCTTGTCGTCGGGCAGCGGGCCCGACAGCAGCTCCTGCAGCCAGGTTCGCGAGATCAGCATGGGAACTGCTCCAAGAAGCGCACGTCGCCTTCGAACATCAGGCGAAGGTGCGGCACGTTGTGCAGCAGCATCGCCATGCGGTCGATGCCGAAGCCGAACGCCCAGCCCGTGTAGACTTCGGGGTCGTAGCCCACGGCCTCGAAGACCGCCGGGTGCACCATTCCCGAGCCGCCCAGCTCGATCCAGCCGGCGCCCTTGCACACGTGGCAGGTGTCGGCGGAGCAGAACGGACACTGGATGTCGAACTCGGCCCCCGGCTCGACGAACGGGAAGTACGAGGGCCGGAAGCGAACGTCGAGGTCGGAGCCGAAGAAGGCCCGCACGAACGCGTACAGCGTCGCCTTGAGGTCCGCCATGTCGACGCCCTTGTCCACGCACAGGCCTTCGATCTGGTGGAACATCGGCGAGTGCGTCGCGTCGTCGTCGCGACGGAACACGGTGCCCGGCGCGATGATCCGGACCGGAGGCGGTCGCGTGAGCATCGTGCGGACCTGCACCGGCGAGGTGTGCGTGCGCAGCACCGGTGCGTCGTCGCCCTTGCTCCCCGCCCGCACGAAGAACGTGTCCTGCATGTCGCGCGCGGGATGACCCGGCTCGATGTTGAGATCGTCGAAGTTGTACTTCTCGTCTTCGACGTGCGGCCCATCGAGCACGTCGAAGCCCATCGAGCGGAACACCGCCTCGAGCTTGCGGCGCGTCTGCGTGAGCACGTGCAGCGAGCCGACCCGACGCACCGACGCGGCCGTCGTCAGGTCGACGTGTCGGCACAGCTCGGCCTGACGGGCCGCGTCACCCAGCTGTGAGGTGCGCTCGGCGAGCGCGGCTTCCATCGCGTCCTTGGCCGCGTTGAACGCCTGCCCGAGGGCCTTGCGCTGGTCCGGTGGCACCGCCCCCATCAGGGATCGGAGCTTGGTCAGCTTGCCCTTCTTGCCGAGGTACTCGACCTGCAGCGCGTACAGAGCGTCGGCATCACCGACCGTGCCGACACGCTCGGAGAGCTCGTCGGTGAGTGATTGCAGCTGCGCGGTGGCGTCGTCGTCCACGGCCGCGAACGATAACACCGCCGCGGGCCCGAGGCCGGCGACGGTGTTTCGGAGGCGACCGTCTGCGACGAGACGGATCGCGCGCGGGCGACCTACGCTGCGACGGCGGCCGACTTGGCCATCTCGACGACCTTGCCGAAGGCGGCGGGGTCGACGACGGCGAGCTCGGCGAGCACCTTACGGTCGATCTCGACGCCCGACGCGTTCAACGCGTGGATCAGACGGCTGTAGCTGAGCCCGTGCGTGCGTGCGGCGGCGTTGATCCGGACGATCCACAGCCGACGCATCTGCCGCTTCTTCAGCTTGCGGCCGACGTACATGTGCATCCACGCGTGGTGCACCGCTTCGACGGCACGCTTGTAGACCTTGCGACGACCCGAACGGAAACCGGACGCGTGGGCGAGCACGCGATTGCGACGGCGGCGGGCCTTGAATCCTCGTGATGCGCGGGGCATGGCTCACTTCCTCCCGTACGGCAGCATCGCGTCGATGCGCACCTGGTCGGGCTCGGAGACCACGGTGGTCCCACGAAGCCGTCGAACGCGGTCGGCGTTCTTCTTCGTCAAAATATGGTTCTTGTGGCTGTGCTTGCGCTTGGCCTTGCCCGTGGCGGTGAAGCGGAAACGCTTCTTGGCACCGCTATGCGACTTCATTTTCGGCATGGGAACGTCTCCCGACGGAGGGCGGGCCTTGTACCCCGCTTTGCCGGACACGGCAAGGCGGGGGCAAGCGTGCGCCCCCACACGTGTTTTCCGAGGTTCAGGCCTCCGCGTTCTCGGCGGCGGCAGTGGGGTCGGCGGTCGGCGGCGGCGGAGCATCGTCGGTCTCCGTGTCGTCGTCGTCGTCGTGGTCGTCGTCGTCGTCGTCGTCCTCGTCGGCTTCCACGGAGTCTTGCTCCGGGGCCGGCGCGGCGTCCTTGGCGTCGTCGCGCGCCGGCTTGGGAGCCGCAGGCTTGCGGGCCCCGCTACCATCGCGGCGGACCTTGGGCGCGAGGACCATGTTCATCCGATTGCCTTCCATCGAGGCCATCTGGATCACCGTGGCGAGATCGGCTGCGCCGGCGCAGACCCGGTCGAGGATCGCCCGCCCCGTCTCCGGGTGGGTCACCTCGCGACCGCGGAACTGCACGACCAGCTTGACCTTGTCGCCGTCGTTGAGGAAGCGCCGGACGTGGTTGAGCTTGAAGTCGAAGTCGTGCCCGTGCGTCTTGGGCCGGAACTTCACTTCCTTGAGCTCTTGCGTCTTCTGGTGCTTCCGAGCCTCGCGCTCGCGCTTGGCCGTCTCGTACTTGAACTTGCCGTAGTCCATGATCTTGCAGACGGGCGGGTTGGCCTTGGGGTTGACCTCAACCAGCTGCAAGCCGACGGCGGCGGCAAGATCCATCGCGTCGGTAGTGGGCATGATCCCACGCTGTTCGCCTTCGTGGTCGATGACCCGCACTTCGCGAGCGCGAATGCGGCGTCCGACGCGGTGTTGTTCCGTAGGCGCCCGGCGGGGCTTGGATGTTCTGCGGCCGATGACGAAGCTTCCTTGAAAGAGGCGCGATTTAGGTCAAGAGAGTGTTGCCAGATTGTCGGGTCGCGTACTTGGCGTCAAGCGTTGCCACGAGCCCCGCTGGGGCACTTGTCGAAGGTCCCGGCCCCCGCGTGAACGTGGAGGCCGGGGATCCATTCTTGTAGGGCTGGGCGGCTTCGAACCGCCGACTTCTACCGTGTCAAGGTAGCGCTCTACCCCTGAGCTACAGCCCTGTGTCGGTGCCCAGACCACGTCTGGGACGCGGCGGTTTAGCCCGGCCTCAGGGCACCGTCAAGGCCCCAACGACGCCCGCCGAGCGCGCGCCGATGGGCCACGCGGGGCCCAAGCCAGCGTCAGTCGCGCGCGTCTTCGCGGACGTACATGCGGGCCACGAGGTCCCGGTAGCGCTCCTCCACGACGCCACGTCGGACCTTGCGGGTCGGCGTCAGCTCGCCGGAGGCCTCGTCGAGCGGTCGGGGGAGGATCTCGAAGCGCCGGATCGCCTCGTGGCGGGCCAGCGTGTCGTTGACCGCATCGACCTGCCGCCCGATGAGCTGGCGCACTCGCGGGTGCACCGCGAGATCGGCGTACGCCCGGCAGCCGAAGCCCTCCCGGTCCGACAGCGCGAGCAGGTTCTCCTCGTCGAGCGCGAGCAAGGCGACGACGTGGGGCCGGCCGTCGCCGAGGACCACCGCCTGCGCGATGCCCTCGCGCATCATCAGGCGTTGCTCGAGTCGCAGCGGCGCGACGTACTTGCCGCTGTCGGTCTTGAAGAGGTGCTTCTTGCGGCCGGTGATCCGCAAGAAGCCGTCGACCATCTCGCCGAGGTCGCCGGTGCGCAGGTAGCCGTCGTCGGTCAGCGGCGTGGGCTCGTCCGGCGCCGGGTGCAGGTAGCCCCCCATCACGCCCGGGCCGCGCACGAGCACCTCGCCGTCGTCGCCGATCCGAATGTCGCAGCCCGGTAGCGCCGGGCCGACGGTGCCGAACCGGAAGCGCTCGGGGCGGTTGACCGCCACCGCGCCCGTGGTCTCCGACAACCCGTAGCCCTCGAGCACGAGCACGCCCGCGGCGTGGAAGAACTCGGCGACCTCGCGCGACAGCGCCGCGCCGCCGCACACCAAAAACCGCAGGCGCCCGCCGAAGAACTCGCGAATCCGCCGCAGCGCGACCCGATCGGCGACCGCGTGCTGCATCGACAGGGCCAGCGGGATCGCCTGCCCTCGCTGTCGACACACCGAGACGCGACGGCCGACCTCCATCGCGGCGTCGAAGGCCGTCTGCCCGATCATCCCGTGCCGCGCACCGGCCGAGCGCAGCGCGGCGTAGGTCCGCTCGTACATCCGCGGCACGCCGCCGAGGAACGTGGGCGCGACCTCCTGCAGATTGACGCGGACACGGTCTTCGGACTCCGCGAACGCACTGACCGCGCCGGCCTCGATCCCGCCCCAAACCAGGTGCCGGGCGAAGATGTGCGCGAGCGGCAGCACGAGCAGCTGCTCGTCGGTGTGATCGACGACGACGGCGTTGACCATCGCCCACGCCTCGTAGACGAGGTTGGCGTGGGTGAGCACGACCCCCTTGGGCTCGCCGGTCGTGCCCGAGGTGTACACGTAGGTGAACGGGTCCTCGGGCGCGGCATCGTCGACGAGCGGCAACGTGCCGTCGGCGGGATCGGGCTCGGCCATCAGCGCCGACAGCCGCCGGACCTCGAAGCGCTCGGGTACCTTGCGGCCGTCGTCGAAGGTCACCACGGTCGTCAGCGCCGGCGTCGCGTCGTCGGCGACCCGCTCGAGCACGCTCGCGTCGTCGGTCAGCAGCAGCTTGGACCCGCTGTCGGCGAGGATGTGCGCGACATGCTCCGGGGTCAGGCTCGGGTAGATCGGCACCGAAATCGCACCCGCGATCGCGATCGCCACGTCGGCGATCACCCACTCGAGGCGCGTGCGGGCCATGAGAGCGACGCGATCACCGCGGCCGATGCCCTCGCGCCGCAACCCCGTTGCCAACGCGCGAGCCCGCGCATCCCACTGCGACCAGGTCAGGGTCTGCCAGGCCCCGCGGACCTTGTGGCGCAACGCCGGCTGCGAGCCGCTGTCGCGGACGCGAGCCTCGAACAGCGCAACCGCGTTGCGGTGGCCGGGTGGGCGGTCGGCGGCGACGGCGGAAACGGGCATCCGGGACGAGCTGAAACGTCGTGTACCACGAAAGCGCGGACAACCGAGCCGCGCGCGTGCAGCGCGAACGCGCGGGCCGACATGTACCCCCACGCAAGGCCGCGCTAGACTCCCGATCCTTCGAATCGCCCGTCAGCCCCCAAGACAGCTGCCGGACGACTCCCCGCATGGCTTCGTCTGTCCACTCCCATGCTCGCCCCGTCGTATCCACGAAGACGACCCGGCAGCTCCGAATGACGATTCCACGAGAGGTCATGGACGTTGGCGAACCTCGCCGGCACCACCATCGATAAGTACGAGATGATCGAGGAGGTCGGGTGCGGCGGCATGGCTGTCGTGTACCGGGGCCGCGATCAAGTGCTCGAGCGCGAGGTGGCGGTCAAGGTCCTACACCCGCACCTCGCCGATCGTCAGGAATCGCGCCTGCGGCTGCAGCGCGAGGCGATCGCCGTCGCAAAGCTGCGCCACGACAACATCCTCGAGATCTTCGACTACTCGGGCCCCGACGCGGCCGAGAGCTACATCGTCACCGAGTTCATCCACGGCCCCACGCTCAAGGAATGGGTCGACGACGAGCTCGAGCCACGCCCGGCGATCGCGGCGATGATCATCCACCGCCTCTCGCTCGCGCTCGCCCACGCGCACAAGCAGGCGATCGTGCACCGGGACATCAAGCCCGAGAACGTGATGATCCGAAAGCACGACGGCGTGCTCAAGCTGATGGACTTCGGGATCGCGCAGATCATCGACAACCAGAAGCTGACGCTGACCGGACAGCTCATCGGAAGTCCCGCCTACATGGCGCCCGAGCTCATCAGCGGCAAGCCGCTCGACGCGCGGACCGACCTGTTTTCCCTCGGCATCCTGCTGTACCAGCTCGCGACCGGAGAGCTGCCGTTTTCGGGCCGCAACCCGCACGAGGTGCTCAACCGCATCGCCGACGGCGAGTACCCTGCCCCGTCGACGATCTGCCCGCTCGTCGACCGCGACCTCGAGGCAATCATCGCCAAGACGCTCGCGGTCAATCCCGACGACCGCTACCAGTCCGTCGAGACGCTCGCCAAGGAGCTCGAGGACTACTGCCTCGACAGTGGCGTCGAGCCCTCGGCCGAGGAGCTCGCGCGCTACTTCACCGATCCGCCGGGCTACATCGAAGAGCTCGACGAGCGCGTCTGCGCCACCTTGATGACGCAGGCGGCGGATGCGGCCAAGAACGGCTCCACCGCTCGGGCGATCCGCATGCTCGGGCGGGTGCTCGAGCTCGACTCGGAGCACAAGGGCGCTCGCGATCTCCTCAAGCGGCTGCGGGTGCGAGAGCGCCGGGTGCGGCAGCTGCTCGTGGTCGGCGTGGCGATGGCGCTCGCCGGCCTCGGGGCCGCCGGCTGGATGCTGCTGCGTCCGGGACCGGAAGGGGCCAACGTCGCCCACGACGGCCTCGCTGCTCCGGCTCCGGCCCACAACGACGCCGACGACACGGGGGGAAGCGGCGCTGCGTCGGACGAGGACGGCTCGACCGGGCCCGGATCGGCGGCGGCCAGCGAGTCCACGGGCGGGCCCGTCCCCGACGACGCGAGCACCGGCGCGGCCACGGCGATCGGCGATGGCGCGACGCCGGACTCGGACGGCGCCACGGGGCCCCGGATCCGGCGCCCGCCGCCCGTGCGGGTCTCGCCGGCGACCCCGTGCACGGTCCGCCTCGTGGGCCTGCCCCTCAACACCGCCAAGAACCTCGAAGGGTTCAAGATCGACGGCAAGTCCTACTCCGTCAGCGACTCGCTGACCTTCAAGGTGGAGTTCGAGGGCGATCGCAGCACCGCGACGATCGACGACAAGCGGTTCCGCGGCCACCGCACGCTGACCTCGGAGGTGTGCGCCCAGGGGGTGGTCGAGCTGCCGATCAAGCCCAAGCACGCGACGCTGCAGTTTTCCGGCAACGTCCCCGACGATGCCGCCGTGATCTGCCGAGCCGGCTGCGCAGACGACCTCCTGAACGTCAACCGCACGGTCTCCAAGTTCCCCCACATCCTGATGGGCGACGACATCACGCGGGAAGTGACGCTGGAGTTCAAGCACCCCGATTACGAGCCCCGAACGGTCACCAAGCAGATCCTGCCCGGGCCCAACCCGTTCAGGGTGACCCTCGACCCCCGCTGAGCCGGGCCTGGCCGCCTGACAGCGGCGTGGCCTTTCGGCTACCCTCGGCCGTTGTCGGCCCTGCTGAGCTCGGTCATGGCGATCGTCGTGGCCATGGCCCCCGCCCCCGCCGTCGCGTCCGTGGGACCTGCGCCCGCGCCGACGCCGGCGGTGCCGGTCGACGAGCTCCCGGAGGTCGACGTCCCCGACGACGACGGCGAGGCGATCGCCCAGGCCAGCGACTTTTGGGCCAAGGGCGAGTGGGCCAAGGTCCGCGCCACGCTCGAGCCCCTCGCCGACGACCCCGAGCGTCTGCGCGACGCTGCCGAGGCCGAGCGGGCCCTGCTCCTGCTCGCCGACGCCACCATCTCGGACGCGCGCAACGACTTTTCCGCCCGCCGCAAGCTCGCGACCCCGTACGTGTCGCGGCTGATGGACGCCGACCCGGCCTGGCGCATGCCGCCGGACATCTACAGCCCGGAGCTTTACGACCTGTTCGTCGAGCTGCAAGAGGAACGCAGCCGCACGATCGACGCCAACTGCCAGGCCGACCTCATGGCCTGCAAGTCCGACCGGGCCACCGATGCCGAGGCCTACCGCGACCTGCTCAACAAGCACGAGCAGCTGCAAAAGGACTACGCCGAGCAGGAGGTCGAGGTCCGCACCCGTGTCCCCCGAAGCCGCTTCCTGGCCGCGATCCCGTTCGGGATCGGTCACTTCTACAACGGCGCCGTGGGGGGCCCGCGCGCCAGGACCGACCGGGCGCTCGGCGCGGCGTTCTTGTCGGCCGAGCTCGCGCTCGGCGGCGTGGGCCTGACGCTCATCCTGTACCGGCTCATCGGCGACGGTTGCCGCCGCACGGGCGCGTTTCGGCGCGGCTCGCTGCAGTGCATCGGCGACGACGAGCGCCGCGACGCCGTGCTGCGCCGCCGCAAGGCGGAGGAGGCCGTGGGGTGGTTCTTTTGGGGGAGCATGATCCTGGACGTGGTGCTCGCCCAGGTGCGCTTTCAAAAGTTCGAGGAAGTCAGCGTCGACCGGGTCAAGCGCCGCGAGCTCGAGGCTGGTGAGCCCGACGGAGGCCGCGACGGCTCGCGGCGAACCCGCCCCAGGAAGCCGCGTGCTAAGGTCCGGCCGACCGGGGCAGTCATCCCGCACGGCGGTGGGCTCGGCGTCTCGGTCGAATTCTGACGACAATGCCGTACCTTCAGCACACCGCGCCCGACGGCAAGACCGCTCGTTTTCCCCTCGTCAAACGGCTGACGGTGATCGGCGCGTCGGCGGACTGCCACCTGGTGCTCGGTGGCGACGGCGTGGCGGCAACCCACGCCACGCTCGCCCACGAGCCGGGGCGATACGTGATGGAGGCCGCCGCGCGCAGCACCCCGTTCTTCGTCAAGGGCAAGAAGCAACGCAGCTACGAGCTGCGCCACGGCGACATCGTCACGATCGGCGGACACGAGCTGGTGTTCTCGGCGATCGACGACGTCCAAGACGCCGACAAGACCAAGCCCACCGAAGGCGATCAGGTACAGATCGACGCGGCGCGAAAGCTGCTGCAGTTCTCCGATCTGCTGGCGTCGGGCACCGACCTCGAGCAACTGCTCGACGAGCTCATCGACCAGATCGTCGCGATGACGAAGGCCTCGAAGGGCTTTTTGGTCCTCGCCTCCGACGAGGGCGACGATTACCAGATCCGCGTCGCCCGCAACCTCGAGCGCCAGCCGGTCGACGACCCTTCGGAGCTGTTGTCCGACAACATCATTCGCGAGGTCATCACCTCGCGCAGAGCCCAGATCATCTCCGACGCCTACGCCGACGAGCGCTTCCAGTCGAGCCTGTCGGTCATCAACCTCAAGCTGTGCTCGGTGATGTGCGTGCCGCTGATGGTGCGTGGCGAGCTGCTCGGGCTCATCTACGTCGGCAACGACAACGTCCGCAATCTGTTCCGCGAGGGACAGCTGGAGATGTTGAAGATCTTCGCGGGCCAGGCGGCGCTGTTCATCAAGAACGCCAAGCTGCTCAACGAGCTGCGGTCCGAGAGTGCCGAGCTCGCCGAGCGTCTCGAGCACGTCAAGTTCGGCGAGATCATCGGGGCCTGTCCCCAGATGATCGAGGTCTACAACCGCGTCGAGAAGGTCGCCAGCACGGACATCACCGTGCTCATCAACGGCGAGACCGGCACGGGCAAGGAGCTCATCGCCCGCGAGATCCACAACCGCTCGCCGCGCGAGGGCGCGTTCATCACCGTCAACTGCGGCGCGATTCCGGAGAATCTCATCGAGTCCGAGCTGTTCGGACACGTCAAAGGGGCGTTCACCGGCGCGGTCGCCAACCAGATCGGCAAGTTCCAGGCGGCCGACAACGGCACGATCTTCCTCGACGAGATCGGCGAGCTGCCGCTGCAGCTGCAGGTCAAGCTGCTGCGCGTGCTGCAGGAAAAGCAGATCCAGCGCGTCGGCGAAGCCAAGACCATGCCGATCAACTGCCGGGTCGTGGCCGCGACCAACCGCGACCTCGGCGAGGAGGTCAAGGCGGGACGGTTCCGCGAAGACCTGTACTTCCGCCTCAACGTCATCGGCATCCTGCTGCCGCCGCTGCGCGACCGCGGCGACGACATCCTGCTCATCGCCCGCTACCTCATCGGGCGCTACGCCAAGGAGTACGGCCGCGACATCGACCCGGGCAACGCGCTGGCCAACTCGGCGATCAACGCGGTGATGCGGTTTTCGTGGCCGGGCAACATCCGGCAGCTCGAAAACCACATCAAGAAGGCGCTCGTGCTCGCCGACGGCCCGCAGATCACCGCGGCGGATCTCGACCTGGAGTCGCCCGAAGGCGGCCCGGCGGCCGAAGACGAGGTGCTGACCCTCGCCGAGGCCCGCGACCGCTGGCAGGCGACGTACATCAACCGCGTGCTCGCTCTCAACGGCGGCAACCGAACCAAGACCGCGCGCGACCTGGGCGTCGATCCGCGCACGATCTTTCGCCACCTGGAAAAGCAGGACAAGGAATGATCTCGGCGATGCGCGTGCTGTGCCTGACGCCGCTGTGGCTCGGCGCGCTCGCGTGCATCATCCCCGACTCGCAGATCGTCGTTCGCGAGGACTTCTCCAACGAGGGGGCCGTGCGGATCGTGGAGCCGATCGCGGTGACCGAGCGCGCGTCGGCGGCGTGCGACGAGCTCGATCTGTTCAACGAGTGTCCGTCGGTGCCGGCGACCCAGCCCACGGGCCTGGTGCGGGGCAACTTCTGCATCTGCAATCCGACGCAGCGCGACGGTGACGCGGCGGGGTTCTTCGAGATCTTCGTGGAGGATCCCGACGTCGACGACGATGGCGTGTTCACCGACGACGTGTTCGGTGTGTTCCTGCTCGACGTGGACGAAGACGCCGACTCGCCCGACGAGTTCGTCGCGTACCGCAACTTCCTGCCGCCGGACCAACCGGCCGACCTGGTCACCTCCGGCGTCGACACGCGGGTCATCGAGCGTGCGCCGCCCGGCTTGCGCAGCTGGGTGATCGGCCAAGAGACGGCGGATCTGTGCAACGACAACGACGGCGCCACGCTCTTGCCCGGGCTGCACGAGCTACGCATCGTCGTGACCGACCGGCCGTGGTACCAGGAGGTCGAGATCGACGACAACGGCGCGATCGTCCTCGATGCCGAGGGAGAGCCCGAGCGCCTCGACCCGATCGTCGGCGCCCCGGACCTCCCCGGCGGCGCGACGTACGATTCCCGGGCGTTCGTGTTCCGTTGCGGCGACGGGGTCGCCGGCGGAGAGAACACCGGCTGCAACTGCGTCGACGTGGGGGTCGAATGAGACGCGGTGCCCCCCTGCTGCTCGTGGTCCTCGCGACGAGCGCGTGCATCATCCCCGACCGCGAGATCGGCTTCGAGGGCGAGTTCGACAATCCCGGTGCGGTGCGGATCGTCCAACCGACGCTGCTGCCCGCGCAGATGCGCGAGATCTGCGAGTCCCCCGAGCCCACCGGCGACCGAACGTACTGCCCGCAGGTCCCCGACACGCTGCACTCCGGACTGATCGGTCGCGCCAGCGAGCCGTTTTGCGTGTGCCCCTCCGGCCACGACACCCGCGTGCTGCCGGAGTTCTTCATCTACGCCGAGGACCCCGACCGCGCCTCGGAGCGGCCCGTCGACGAGCTGTACGCGGTGGCGCTGCTGGACTTCGTGCTCGATCCCAACGGGCAGAACGACGACCCGCAAAACGCCATCGCCTACCGTCAGCAGCTTCCCGACGACCGACCGCCCGAGCTCGTCACCAATCGCAGCGCTGCGTCGACCGGGGTCTTCGTCGCACCGTCGAGCTCGCGCGAGGACAACTCGTTGTGGCGCTTCCGCTTCGGCAAGGACGGCGGCGGCGGCACCGACCTGTGCAACGACGACGGCGGTCGTGCGCTCCCCCCGGGCCTGCACAACGTCACCGTGATGGTGACCGACCGACCGTTCTTTCGTCCCGCGCTGCTCGATGCCGACGGAGAGCCGGCGCTCGACCAGAACGGCGACCCGATCCTCGGCGGCACGCAGGTCGCGATGCCCGACCTCGCCGCGGGCGCCACGTACGCGGTGGCGAACTGGGTGTTCGAGTGCAAGGATCCGGCGATGGACGATCGCTGCGAGTGCGCGGAGGTCGAGTGAAGGCCCGTCGCTGGTGCCTGCACACCGCCGGCGGCGCCCTGGGCGTGGTCCTCGGATGCAGCACGCTCGAGCCGATCCCGGACTCGCTGGGGTGCGCGTCGGACGAAGAGTGCACCGTCGAGGGTGAGGTCTGCGTCAACGGTCGGTGTGTCGCTGGCGATGCCCCGCCCCGCGGGCTCATCGCGTTCGAGATCCAAGAACGCTCGGCCGGCGCCACGGCGCTGCTCCGCAGTCAGCTGCGGGGCTGCGACCTGCTCGTCGGCAACGTCGAGAACGAGCAGGCGTTGCTCGTGCGACGCCACGACGTGGTGCAGCAGTTCGAGTTTCAGGTTCACGACCGACCCGACGTCGATCCGGACATGCTGATGCCCGACGACCTGCTCGAGTCGACGATCGAGGTGAGCCAGCAGGACCGACTGTCGCGGGTGCAGAATCCAGTGCGGCGATCGGTCCAGCACGCACCGAACCTGTTCGACATGGAGGGCAACCCGGCCGAGGAGGTCGCGAGCTTCCTGTCCTGGCCCCGCTACCATCCGCTCGATCCATTCCAGCCGCCCGCGCACATCGTGTGGGAGACGCGCCCGGTCGAGGACCTACCGCCGGTCTTTCGCATGTTCCGGCCGTTTCAGTTCGATGCGGACGCCCCGTGCACGCAGCACGCCGATTGCTGCGAGGGCGAAGGTTGCGACCCGTTCCCCAACTACTGCTCGATCCCGGCGGGCCGCAGCGAGGGCAACTGCTCGCTCATCGGCGATCCGGAGTTCATCCAAACGTACTTCTACGACCGCACCTGCGCGCGCTCGATCGCCGGCGACGTGGTCACGATCGACGCGAGCGGGACGGTGACGGCGGCGGTTCCCAGCGCCGGCGTGCGCCTGCGGTACGCCGATCCCGAGGACGGCCCACCGCTCGCCCTGTTCGACAGCAACAACATCCCGCTCGCCGAGCGCGATCCCATGTGCGAGACCGACGACGACTGCGGTCATCCGGACCTGGCCTGTGACGCCGACTTCTCGCAGTGCGTGCTGCGTCTGGCCGGACGGACCGCCGACGGCGGTGCCACCTCCGGCGACGCGGGCGACTTTCGCACGCAGGTCTACACGTACTGCGAGGGCACCGACGCCTCGATGGAGCTCGCGCGCGACTACACGGTCACGGTCTCCCCGCCGGGCCCGCGCCCCACGGTCACGTACGAGCTGACCGCCAACTTCGCCCCGGGCGCGGCCCAGGCCCCCACCTACAACATCCCGCAGGCATTGTGCGTGCCCGAGTGGGGCCGCGACGCTGCGACCGCGGCGCCCGTGGAGTTGGTGCTGACGGGAGCGTCGCGCGGCCTCGTGACCGGCGGCGGCGCGGCGCTGCGTTGCTGCGACGTGGGCTGCCTGCCCGCGACGGCCGACGACTTCGACGACACGATCGCAGGTCCGGCGAGCTGCGACGGCCGCACCAGCAGCGGCGTGCCGCCCTCGATTCGGATGGAGACTCCGTTCTCACTGGACCAGGACCAGCGTCAGGCCTGGATCGACGCGGGATGTCTGCCGCCGGTCGAGGGCGCCGCCGGCCGTCTGTCCGCCACGGTCGACTGCACGGGCGCCGGCGCGTGCACGCTCAGCTCCCTGGCGTGGGGTGACACGAGTGGACCGCGGTCGTACACGCTGCGCATCGAGTCGCCGGTCGGCTCCGTGCTCGCGTCGCGGATTCTGTCGGTCGACCTTCCGCCCGAGCCCGCCGACCCGGAGCCGACTCCGCTGGTGCTCGAGCCGGTCGAGCTCGGACGCCGCGTGCTCGTGCGCGGCACGGTGACCGTCGATGCCGAGACTTGTGCCGCCCGCGACGACCCGGCCGACTGCACCTCCAAGGGCGCGGTGGTCGTCGCCGAGCGGCTGGCCATGCCCGAGGTCTCCGGCCGCGCGGCGGAGACGAACACGAACGTCCCCGGTCCGTACTTCCACGAGGTCTCGACGTTCCACGATCCGGTCACGGGCCAAGATGGTGCGTACGTGCTGCCGCTGGACCCCGGTGGGGTCTACGTCGTCACGGCTCTGGCGGCGGCGGGCGAGGACGGCGGGCCGGCGCCTTACGCGATCGTCGACCTTCGTCAGGCCACCGACCACACCGAGGACCTCGTGCTCGCCGACGGCCTGCTGGTCACGCTGTCGCTGGCCACCTTCGACCGCCGCTCGGTGGTGGTCCCGCTCGACATCGGGTCCGAGCGCGGCATGGTCCACCCCGGCCGCCTCGAGACCGGCGAGGCCGATCCCTCCTTGGACCTGAGCCGGGTCGGCGAGTGCCTCTCGCCCGCCAACGAGCCGGCCCGGGGATGTCGGATCCGCCAACTCACGGTCCCCAACGCCAACCTCACGTTGTCGCAAGTCGGGATCACTCGCTTCAAGGCGCGGGCACCCGGTGCCGGGCAATCCGCGGGCTGTGGGGGTTGAGCGGGCCGTTTTCGGCCTCCGCGCCTCGCGGCTGAACGGGTAGTCGTGCGCTGGCGCACGGGGTCACATCGCACCGCGCAATCTTGACCCTGCGCGAGGCCCAAGGGAGACTGCGGGCGCACTGAAGGGTTCTCCGCCACCCCGGGGGCTTCGCCTCCTTTCGTGGGTGCGGCTCGTCGGGGCCCTGGTCGCGATCCTCTATGGGGTCGTGGGCATCTACGGCGGGCTCGCACAACAACGCAGCGATCTAGCAGCGAGCGAAATCGACTGCGCGTACCGAACCAGACTGATCCGCGACCGCGTGGTGGCACTGACCGAACGATCCCCGGCGAAAGACGCCGTTGATCCCCAACCCGATGTCGTTTCCCAACTCATTCGCGAGACCGTGGCCGCTTGCTCCGAGGACGCCGACAGCGTGCGAAAGCTCGAACGTATCGAGACGCACCTTCGAGCGCACGTCGAGCGCCGCGACCTGGAAAGGCAGGCCCGTCATGAGCTGCTCGCGCTCTAGGAATTTTACCGATGGCAAATACGCCGAACGCCGAAGCGGATGCTCCGGCCATCTCCGCCTCTTCCGAAACGCCCCCCGTCCTCCCTGCCGCTGAGGCGGGCGAGGCTTCCCCCACGCCCGAGACCGTCGCCGACGCGTCGGCCGAGCCTTCGGTCCCCGCCGGCGAAGCCCCGTCATCGTCCTCGGTGAGCGAGCCCGTGGCCGCCCGGCCGTCGGCCCCGATCCCCGAGATGGTCGAAGGCACGACCGCTCGGGTCGAGGCGAGCGTGCAGATGCTCGACTCGTTCGATCCGCTGCCGATGTCGGACGAGCTGCGTCGTGCGCTGGCGGACGTGGGCTGGAAGAAGCCCACGCCCGTGCAGGTGATGACGTTCGAGCCGATGACCCACGGTCGCGACGTCCTCGTGCAGTCGCACACCGGCTCGGGCAAGACCGGGGCGTTCTGCATCCCGTGGCTGGCCGGCCGCTTCGAGCCCGGTGATCCGAAGGAGACCGGCGTGCAGCTCATCGTGGTCACGCCGACCCGCGAGCTGGCCAAGCAGGTCTGCGTGGTGCTGCGTCAGCTCGGCGAGCCCATGGGTGTGCAGGCCCTCGAGATCTACGGCGGCACCGCGATGCAGCCGCAGCTGACCGCGTTGTCGCGAGGCGTGCACGCCGTGGTGGGCACGCCCGGCCGCATCCTCGACCACATCCGTCGCCGCTCGCTCAACCTGTCCAAGGTGCGGATGGCGGTCCTCGACGAAGCCGACGAGATGCTCTCGATGGGCTTTTTGGAGGACATCCACAACATCCTCGACGCGTGCGGGACCGACCGGCAGACCACGCTGTTTTCGGCGACGGTGCCCTCGGACATCAAGCGGATCTCGCGTCGCTACATGCGAGACCCCGAGAACATCATGCTCTCGGGCGACCAGGTCGCCGCCGCCGAGATCCTGCACACCTACTACTCGGTGTCGGGGACGATGAAGATCCGCGATCTGCTCGACGTGATCGCGCTCGAGGAGCCGCGCTCGGCCCTCGTGTTCTGCAATACCCGCGAAGAGACGAACGTGGTCGCCTCCGCGCTGCGCCGCGAGGGCCACAAGGCCGAGCCGCTGTCGAGCGACCTGACCCAGGCCGCGCGCGAGAAGGTCATGGGCCGCATGCGCCTGGGCCAGCTGCGTTTCCTCGTCGCGACCGACGTGGCCAGCCGTGGCATCGACATCAGCCACATCAGCCACGTCATCAACTACTCGTTTCCCGAGCACGCCGAGTCGTACATCCACCGAACCGGTCGCACGGGACGGGCCGGACGTGCGGGCCTGGCGATCAACCTCATCGGGCCCCAGCAGCTGGGCAGCTTCTACAACCTCAAGCTGCACTACCCCTCGCTGGAGTTCGAGGAGCGCAACCTGCCGCCGGCCGAAGAGCTCGCGCGTCAGCGTGCGGAGACCAAGCTCGACCAGGTCAGCGCCATGTTCCCCGAGCTCGTCTCGCCGGAGTGGACGTTGCTGGCCCGCAACCTCATGAAGGACCCGCGCGGCGAGCAGGTCATCGCTTACCTGCTGTCGGAGGCGATCTCGGCGAAGGTCAGCGCGCGGACGCAACGCTTGGACGAGGAGTCCGGGCTGGAGTACCGACGCGACGTCGAGCCGGCGCACGACCGCGACGACCGTGGACGCGGTCGTGGCCGAGATCGAGACCGCGGCGGTGGACGTGGACGCGATCGTGGACGCGATCGTGACCGCGATCGCGACCAGGACCGTGGGCGTGACCGGCGACGCGGAGAACGTGACCGTGACCTCGAGGCGGCGCCGGAGGACCAGCGGCGCGCGCCGGCCGTCGACGCCGAGATCCAGATCGAGGAGGCGCCGCGTGACGAGGTTCGCGAGGCCCGCCGCGACGACGACGGGGCGCTCGAGGGTGAAGGCGGACAACGCCGCCGCCGCCGCCGTCACCGATTCGGAGACGACGAGACCGAGACCCGTGCACGTCACGAGTCCCCCGCCGCCGACCCGACCGACGACGGCGCTGGCGAAGCCGCCGAAGACGCCGACATGCCGGTCGACGCCGACGCCAAGGCGGACGTCGAGGGGACCGACGACGACGATCAGCCCCGTCGCCGTCGCCGTCGCCGCCGCCGTCGCGGACGCGGCCCCGAGGCCGAGGCCGACGCCGGTACCGAGGCCGGTGACGAAGAGATCGAAGGGCCGATCGCCGCCGCCTCCGTGGCGGCGACCGAGCTGACCGCAGCGCCGACGGCGGCCCTCGCCCTCGCCGGATCGGTCGGTGCCCACGCCGGCCTGACCGAGGCCGACGACGAGGCGAGCCCCGAGGCCGACGACGTCGAGCTCGTGGCCGCCAGACCCGGGACCGGGGAGAGCGAGACCGACCCGGCGAGCCTGACCTCCCCCACCGGTCGCCGACGTCGCCGACGTCGACGCCGTCGCGGCGGCCGTGGCAGTGGCGACGAGGAGGGCGCCGAGACGCAGGTGCGCGCCAAGAAGGACGATGCCCCCGAGGAGCGGGCCGACGCCGGCGGTGGTGAAGCTGGCCGCCGCAAGCGTCGCCGTCGCCGCGGTCGCCGTCGCGGATCGGGCGCCGAGCCCGGCTCGTGGGTCAACGCCGACTCACCGGGCGGAGAGCCCCTGGTGCCCGAGCCCCACGTCTCGCAGGAAGAGATCGTCATCGACATCGACGAGGCCGAGCTCGAGGTCGTGCGCGATCAGTTCGGCGAGATCGACGAGCTCGACGAGCTGACGCTGCGCGGTCGCCGACGCGGCGTCATCGAGACCCTGTCGGACGAGGTCGAGCTCGTGGACATGTCGACCCGCGACGCGAACGTCGACGACGCCGATGGTGCCGATGGTGCCGACGACGACGACGACGACGGCGACGAGACGGTCGAGGCCAAGGACGGCGCCGACCACGACGACGGTACCGACGACGAGGACGACGCCCGACCCGAGCGCAAGCGACGACGCCGCCGCCGCCGCAAGAAGAAGGCCGCCCCCGCGGCCCCGCCCGAGCTCACCGCGCCGCCCCACAAGGACTTCTGGGAAGTGTGGGCGCAGAAGTTCACCTACCAGGACTTCGAGGACGCGCCGTTCTTCGAGCGCCACAACATCACGCCGGAGCCCGAGCTGCCCGCCATCGAGGAAGAGGACCTGCCGCCGGTTCCTTCGCGCAACGCCAAGGTCACCGAGGCGGCCGAGGACACCGCGTACTACACGGTGCGGCTCAACCTCGGGCGCAAGCACGGCAAGAAGGCCGCGCACATCCGAGAGCTGTTCGCCGAGCACTTCGGGCTCGGTGGCAAGGTCCTCAAGAACCTCACCGTGGGTGAGGCCAGCACCCGGCTGCGTCTGGGCGCCAGCAGCTTCCCCAAGGTCGCCGCCGGGATCGAAGGCCTGGTCGTCGACCAGGTCGAGCTGTCGCTGACGGTGATCGAGGCGCCCGACGAGGCGGGCGAGGACGAGGCCGCCCCCGTCGCTGGCGCGTCGTCGGTCCACGCGAGAGCGGAGGCCGCCCCGCAAGACGAGGACGACGCCGCCCCGCAAGACGAGGGCGACGACGCTCCGTCGGAGGACGACGAGACCTCCGATGACGACGGTGACGACGACGACGACGACGACGACGAGCCCTCCGACGACGACGACGAGCCCTCCGACGAGGACACGGCGGACGACGACGACGACGACGAGCCCTCCGACGAGGACACGGCGGACGACGACGACGACGACGACGACGAGCCCTCCGACGCCCCGGCCGCGACGTGACCGGGGCCGCGCTCGCGCCCTACCCCGACCCCGACACCCGCCGCCGCGAGGTCACCGACCTCGCGGCACGTGTCGGTGAGTCGGTCGTGTTCGGCCACTCCGTCGAGGGAGAGCCCCTCGTCGCGGTACGCGTGCCCTCGCGGGCCGGCCGCGACGCCCCGAAGGTGCTGTGCTGCGCCAACATTCACGGGCCCGAGTACATCGGCTCCCGCGTCGCGATCGCGCTGCTGCAGACCGTCGACGACGGCCCGGCCGCCGCGCTCGTCGACCGCGCCGAGCTGTGGGTGATCCCGTGCCTGAATCCGGACGGCTACCGGGCGACGTTCGAGCGCAACGGTGACGCACCGCTGGCCCGCCTGCGGGCCAACGCCCGCGGGGTCGACCTCAACCGCAACTACCCCCTTCCGCAGGGCGCACGCCGTTGGCCGCTGCCCGGCGCCGGCTCCGACGATCCCGACGCGGCGACCTACTGCGGCCCGCACCCGCTCTCGGAACCGGAGACCGCCGCCCTCGACGAGCTCGCTCGCACCCACGACTTCGTGGCCAGCGCCAACCTGCACTCGTTCATGGGCACCGTGATCCCGGCGCGCGTCACCGACCGCGCGGCGTTCGCGGTCTACCGCCGGCTCGCCCGCACGTTCGCACAGGCCCAGCCGCACACGCAGTACCGACGACTGTCCAATCGCGTCTTCGACACGTTCACCGGCGAGCAGGAAGACCACCAGCACCACGCCCACGGGACCTGGGCCGCGTGCATCGAGTCGTTCTCGGTGTGGGCCAGCTTCCGCCAGCACCTGTCGGCGCCGACCACCTTCTGGCGGTTCAATCCCCACGACCCACGGCCGTGGATCGACAACGACCTGCCCGGCGTGTGCGCGTGGCTGACGGCCGCGCTGCAGCAGCCGCGCGTGCGCGCGCTCAGCCCCCGCGCTTGAACGGGTTCTTGAGGTCCGGCGACGTCGAAGACGAGTTGCCGCCCGTATTGGTCTTCGGGTCGGTCTTCGGCTTCGGGTCCGTCTTCGGCTTCGGATCGGTCTTCGTCTCCGGCTCCGCGGTCGTCGCCGGCGTCTTCTTCTTCTTCGGGGGCTTTTTCTTGCTGCCCACCTTGCCGCCCGCGGCCGGGTCCTTGGTCATCTCGACGCCGACCGTCTTGGCCGCATCCGGGATCACCGACGCGAGCTGGTCCTCGTAACCGTCGGCACGGACGTACAACCCGAAGCTCTCCTCGCCGTACGGCACGTCGAAGGGCTCGTTGGTCTTGCCCAGAATCGCATCGTCGCGCTCGTCGTGAACCGTTCCCTCGACGCCGGGCGTGGACACGGTGACCGCCACCTTCGCGGGCTTGGGGTCGACCGGCGGGGCGAGGTCGCCCCCCTCCTCGGGTCCGGGCCCAGCGGCCACGGCCGGGGTGTCCGGCTCGTCCGGCGGGGCGTCCGGCTCGGTCTTGGTCTCGGGCTTGGTCTCGGTCACCGCGGCCTTCGCCGCGTCCGGCTTGGGCGTCTCGTCGCCCGACGATAGAGCCCACGCGGCGGCGCCACCGAGGCCGGCCAGCAGCAGCGCGCCCACGATGATGAGCGGCGCCGAGGACTTCTTGGGCGGCTCGTCGGCGTTGGTCAGCTGGCTGTCGTACGTGGTCGAAAACCGGGTCTCGCCGGTGGACGGCAGCACGACGCTCTCGGCCACGACGTCGACCGCGGCCGCGCCGGTGCCCACCGCCTTGATGGCGTTCATCATCTCGCGCATGTTCTCGAACCGGTACTCCCGGTCCTTCTGCAGCGCTTTGAGGACGATCGCCTCCACCTCGGGAGGAATGACCGAGTTGGGCACGACCGTGCTCGGGGCCGCGGGCGCCTCGAACATGTGCTTGGTCAAGATGCCCATGAACGTGTCCGCGGTGAACGGGACCCGTCCGGTCAGAAGCTCGTACAAGATGACGCCGACGGCATAGACGTCGACCCGCGGGTCCACGCGCTCGCCTTTGGCCTGCTCTGGCGACATGTACTCGGGTGTGCCGAAGATCATGCCGGTTCGGGTCAGGCCCTTGCCGCCCTCGCCGTCGTCGCTGGTGACCTTGGCGATGCCGAAGTCGAGAACCTTGATGAAGTCCTCGTTGCCGCCGCGTTTGATGCGGTAGCAGTTCTCGGGCTTCATGTCGCGGTGGATGATCCCGACGTCGTGTGCGGCCGCGAGGGCCGTGCAGATCTGGATCATGATCGGCTTGGCCCGCGTCCAGCTCATCGGGCCGTTCTTCTTGATCGTCGCGGAGAGGTCCTCGCCGTTGAGGAACTCCATCACGAAGAAGACCGAGCCCGTCGGCGTCGAGCCGAAGTCGGTGATCTCGACGACGTTTTCCTGCTCGATCATCGAGGCGGCGCGCGCCTCTTGCAGGAACCGGTCGACGAGGTCTTGCTTGTGCGTGTACTCGGCGGACAGGACCTTGATGGCCAGCCGCTTGTTGATCGTCGTGTGCTCCGCGAGATAGACGCTGCCCATCCCGCCTTCGCCGAGCTTCTTGATGATCCGGTAGCGGTCCGCGAGCACCGTCCCCACCAGGTCCGGCGAGACGGCGATCGGGGCGGACCTCTCGGTCGCAGGGGCGACCGAAGACGAGGGAACCGGCGTTCCGCCCGAAATCGCCCCTCCCGTGGGGGTGCTCGTCGCGGGGGCGAGATGGCCGCTTCCGGCGATCATCGTCGAGCCTCCGGTCCGGTTTTGTTGGGCGTCAGACATTAAGTGCGAAGGGACAGACGCAAGCCTACCCTATTTCCTTCCAAAGGGGTCCCGAAGCTCGAACGAGTGACCTCCCGATTTGGTTGATGACGCGTCGTCGGGATTCTTGGTCGGTGGCGCAGTTCGCGGTGGAGGCTTGTCGCTCGGAGGATCCTGGTTCGTCGAGGTCGTGGCCGGCGATGACGTCGTCTTGGGCTTGGGCTTCTTGGTCGAGCGCGGCGCGGCTTTGCTCTCGGCGGGCTGCGCGTCCGTTGCGTCCGGCGACGTCGGCGTGAAATCGCCACTCGATGTCGCCGGGAGATCGTCCGACGTAGGCGCAGGTGGGTCGTCGTGGGGCGCCGGCGGCTCGGGTGGGGGATCGCCGACGACCGGCGGAGGATCCGGGTCGGGTGGCACCGACGGCGACGCCACGGCCGCGGGAGTCTGCAATGGAGGGTCGTCGGCCGCCGGTGCCGACGGGCTCGCGGTCTCCGACGTGGTCGTATCGTCGCGGGCGAGCGCCTGCACGGCCAGCACGCCCCCCGCACCGAGCGCGACGACGAACGCACCGCCGAGCACCCAGACGATCGGCGGCGTGGAGCGACCGCCCGACGCGGTGGCAATCGGCGCCGACGCGGTCGGGCGAACCGCGACCGGAGCGGCGGGGGCCGCCACCGGAGCCACCGGCGGTTTGTGCACCAGCGACTGCGGCTCGGTGACCCTGGGCCCCGACGAGGGCGCGGTGGGCTCGGGTTTGGGCCCCACCGCCGGCGCCGCGCCGGGCGGAGGGGCCATCGCCATCGTGCCGATCGGCGTCTGCCGACTCCATGCGCCGCCGCGAAAGCCCACGGTGCGTCGACCGCCGTCCCACGCCATCGTCGGCGACATCGTGGGCGAGGTCGTCAGATCCGCGTCGGAGGCGGAGCCGATCGTGTGGGTCGTCTTGCCCGACCGCCGGGCCCCGCGTTCGGCCTCCGCCCGCGCGTCGCCGAGAGCCGCAATGACCTCCTCGGCCGTCCCCGGCCGCAGCGTCGGGTCCTTTTGCAGGAGTCGGTCGATCAGCGCCTCGGCGCGACTGAGATGGGCCAGCCCCGGCTCGACCGCCGACAGCAACGGCGCCGGCATCGACAGCTGCATGCGGATGAGGTCCACGATGTCCGCCGCCGCGAACGGCACCTGACACGTCAGCAGCTCCATCATGATCACGCCGAGCGCGTACAGGTCGGCCCGGGCATCGACGGGTACGCCCGTGGCCTGTTCCGGCGACATGTACTCGGGCGTGCCGAGCACGGCGCCGGGTCGCGTCAGCTTGCTGTCGGCCGCGCGCGCGATGCCGAAGTCGAACAGCTTGGCGATCGGCGCGCCTTCGTCGACGTCGACCATGTAGACGTTGTCGGGCTTGAGATCGCGATGGACGATGCCGTGCTTGTGCGCAGCCGCCAGTCCCTTGGCGATCTGGGTGGCGACCTCGAGGGCGCGCGGCGGCTCCATCGGACCGTCGTGGTCGACGCAGTCGGCCAGCGAGCGCCCCTGCAGCAGCTCCATGACGTAGTAGACGCGGCCGTCGGGGAGCTGGCCGAAATCGCTGAGGTCGACGACGTTGGGGTGCTTGATCGACGAGGCCAGCTGGGCTTCGCGCATGAAGCGGCTGATCGCCTCGTGGTCGGACGCGTGATCGCGCCGCAGCACCTTCATGGCGACGCGCTTGCCGATGAGGACGTGGGTCGCCGCGTACACGACTCCCATGCCCCCCTCGCCGACTTCCTCGTCGAGCCGGTAGCGGCCGTCGATGACTTCCCCGATCACGCCCGTGCGCCTCCCCGCGCGGCCGCCTTCACCGAGACCATCGACGAGCAAGCGTAGACGCCGCGTATCGCAGGGTCAATGTACGACAGGCGTCCGATCTTTCCCCCTCCGCGCGATGCGTTCACACTTGGGCGCCGCCGAAGGGCCACCGCCACGTTCCATGCACCGCGCTTCCGAAACCGTCGTCTTGGGCCGCAACCTGACACTGCACGATGTCGCCGCGATCGCCGATGGTCGGTGCACCGCGACCCTGGATGAAGCAGCCCGGACGGGCTTGTCGAGGACCCGCGCCCAGCTCGAGGCCGACCTCGCCGCAGGCGCGACGATCTACGGGGTCAATACGGGGTTTGGCGCGCTCAGTGAGACCAAGATCGCCGCGGACAAGACCGCCGAGCTGCAGCGCAACCTGCTGCGGAGTCACGCGATGGGGGTGGGCCCACATCTGGCCGCGCCGATCGTTCGCGCCCTGCTCGGGCTGCGGGCCCATACGCTCGCGCTCGGCGCCAGCGGGGTGTCGCCGGGGCTCGTCGACGCACTGCTGGCGTTGCTGGAGCACGACGTCACCCCGATCGTCCCGGAGCAAGGCAGCGTGGGAGCCAGCGGTGATCTCGCTCCCCTCGCCCACCTCGCGCTCCCGCTGATCGGCGAAGGCGAAGCACGGGTCGACGGCGAGCGGTTGCCCGGCGCGGTGGCGCTGCAGCGGGTCGGGCTCGCGCCGATCGAGCTCGGCCCCAAGGAAGGCCTGAGCCTGATCAACGGCACGCAGGTCACCACGGCCATCGGGGCGATCGCCACGGTCGCGGCGGGCAACTTGCTGGCCTCCGCCGATGCGATCGGCACGCTGAGCCTGGACGCCAGCCTGGGCTCGTCGACGCCCTGCGACCCCAGGATTCATGCCGGCAAGCCCCACCCCGGCCAACGTGCGACGGCGATCAACGTGCGCGCGTTGGTGGCCGGCTCGCCGCTGGCCGAGTCGCACGCCCACTGCGGCCGCGTCCAGGATGCGTACGCCTACCGGTGCATGCCGCAGGTGCACGGCGCCGTGCGGGACGCATGGCGCTACACGGCCAACGCGCTGACGATCGAGCTCAACTCGATGACCGACAACCCGCTCGTGCTCGCCCGCGACGACGGCGGCTACGACGTGCTGTCGGGGGGCAATTTCCACGCCGCGACCGCGGCCCTGCCCATCGACCATCTGACCGCGGCGCTGACCACCCTCGCCACGATCAGCGAACGTCGGCTCGATCGCCTGCTCAACGACCAGACCTCGCGAGGCTTGCCCGCGTTCCTGGCCGACGACCCCGGTCTGCAGAGCGGGATGATGATGGCGCAGGTGACCGCGTCGGCGCTCGCCTCCGAGTGCAAGGCGCTGTCGTTTCCCGCGAGCGTCGACACGATTCCGACCTCGGCCGGCAAGGAAGACCATGTCAGCATGGGCCCGATCGCCGCCCGCAAGCTCCGCAGCGTGGTCGACAACGTCGCCGGCGTGCTCGCCATCGAAGCGACGATCGCGGCGCGGGCGATCGACCTGCGCACGGCCAAGACGAGCCCGCGGCTGCAGGCCGTCTACGATGCCATCCGCAAGCGCGTGGCGCCGTTTACCGGCGACCGGAGCCTGTCGGACGAGTTTCGTGTGCTCGCCGAGGACCTCAAGGCCGGCGCGATCGCCCGGGCGGCTCAGTTGCCCGACGAGCTCGACGCCGTGCCCGCGCCGCGGTGAGCCCGGGCCCGATCCTTGCGCCACCAAAACTGCACGTTGCCGACGCGGACGCGGCGGTCGAGCTCGTAGTCCTCGCGCAGCAGCGACGTCAGCTCGCGAAACGACCCCCGGGGCACGGTCGAGCCCAGCACGATCCACACCGGGCGCGATCGTCGGAGCTCGTCCACGAGCATGGTGGCGTACGGTCCGTCCCGAAACTTCAAGCGCGTCGACGGCAGCCGCCACGTGTCGTCGTGCCCGATCGTCAGCAGCAGCGACGACTTGTAGATCCGCGACCCGCTGCGCAGGCCGGTCAACGGATACACGTCCCACAGGTGCCAGCCCCAGCACCAGATCCGATCCCCGGGCTGCACGTGCTTGCCCACGTGGGCCGCGATGTCGCGTCCGCCCTTGTCATGAACCATCCCTCGGTTGACGCGGTGCGGCTGCAGCACCATCACCTGCCGTGCCACGAGGACCGCGACCACGCCGATCATCACGGCTCGGCCGATCGCCGGGACTCGATTGCGCGTGCCGGCCAGCCCCCACGGCGCCGCGGCGAGCACGGCCAGGCCCGGCGCGACCGCGAGGAAGTAGCCCTTGTAGAAACGAAAGCCCACCGACGCGAACGCCAACGCGACCGCGACCCACAGCCACAGCGGAGCCGCGAGGTCGCGATCCGGATCGTCGCGTGGGGCACCGACCGCCGCCGCGGCCAACGCGGCCGCGAGCACCAGGAAGTGCACGAAGGCCCAGGCGCCGTCGACCACGACCGGCGTGCCGTCGCTGCGTCCGCCCGAGCCCACGTAGTCAAAGCCCCAGTCGCTGAGCGCGTACGCGCCGAACAGGGTCGAAAAGTGACCGGCGGCGAGGTAGCGCAGTGCGATCGGGGCGTGCGCGAGCACGATGCCGAGCGCGACACAGCCCACGTCCCACGCGCGGCCGCGAGTGCCCCGCCCGCGCCATGCCGCCACGACCACGCACCACACCGCGACCGCGATCGCGGGACGCTTGAGCAGCATCGCGAGGCCGGCGACGAGGCCGGCGACCAGCCACCCGAGCCGACGCGCGTCGGAGGTCGGTGCGCGCAGGGCCGCCAGTCCCCACCCCACCGCGACGATCGTCGGCAGCTGCGCCCACGTGACGTAGTTGGCGTCCATGCTGTCGAGGTGGGCGTCGTGCAGCCCGTACACGGCGGCGGCAGCCACGGCCGCCGCGGGCCCGAAGCTGCGCCACGCCACGGCGGCGACGGCCACGAGGCTGGCCAGCGCCCACCCGTTGGCCCAGACCTGGAAGCGCGCGATGTCGCGGCCTTCGGGACCGGCGAGCCACTTGGCGAGCCAGAACGAGCCCGGCGCCTTCCACTCGACGCTGTCGACGTACGGCAGGCCGCCGTCGTGCAGCAGCATCGCGTTGTAGAGCATCCCCGCGACGTCGTGGGACGCGAAGCCGCCTTGGGTGAAGCCGGGCGTGCGGTACCAGGCCGACAACGCGACGACCGCCAGCACGCCCGCCACCGCGAGCCATGCCTGACGAGCCGATGCGCCACGGTCGGACATCGCGGTGACCTCAAAACGTCTGCTGGAAGACGACGTTGACGTTGAACGGTGGCAGCAGGCGGGTCGCGTCGGGCAGCCCCTGCACCTGCGCGAGGTAGTCGGGGAACTGCTCGTCGAGGCACTGCACGTTGCGACGGCGAATGAGCGGCACGGAGACCTCGACCCGAAACAGCTGCGGGGTCACGCCGAAGACCGAAAAATGCGTCCCGAGGGCGTATCCCACGTGGGCATAGTAGCTGTCGCGGCCGAACCATCCGCGGTAGCTGTCGCAGTGAGAGATGCTGGCCACGCCCGTCATCAGCGTGCCGGCGATCGCTCGCAGGTAGCCAAGGTGCGCCGCGTTGAGGTGCAGGTCGCCGACGTAGACGTGCCGATACTCGGCCTGGGCGATCGCGAGCCCCTGCCCGAACGCTTCGTCGGCGACGTAGCCCGACAGGCCGCCGATGCCCCCCGCCCGCGACAGCGAACGAAACTCGCGGGGCCCCGAGACGGGCACGACCATCTCCGCCCCGAGCGAGGTCGCGATGACGTGGTCGTGGGCGATCCTCCACAGCTCCACCCAGCCCGCGGACGCGGTCACGTCGAACACGTCGCCGCCGTTGGATCCGTCGATCCGCACGACCTGGCGGGTGTTGATCGCGGCCGAGAGTCGGCGTCCGGTCTCGGGCCACCACGCGAACTTGCGCGTGTCGTCGAGGATCGCCAGCGTCTGCACCAGCCGCACGCCGCCCTGCGGATCGAGCGAGCGCTCGTTGAGCCACGACACGGTGCCGAACAGCCGCACGCGTCCACGCCGGCGCTGGTTGTTGACCTTGGCCCCGAACCAGAAGTTCGCTCCGGCGCCGACGGCCACCTGGGCTTCGCGGTTGCGGCTGACGAGCAGGTGTCCGGTGCGTCGCAGGTCGCGACGCAGCGAACCCTCGAAGCTCGCAAATCCGCTGATCGCGTTGAGCCGCGCCGGGAACGTGGACGCATTGACGAACTCCGAGGCGGCGATCGAAAAGCCGGCGCCGGTGTAGATGAACCGGAACGCGGGTGGATGGCGGTCGTCGAAGAGCGGGTCGACGTTGTCGTGGGGCGGCTGCGGCACCTGCACGAGGCGCGACCGCGGATCGAGTCGCACCTCCTCGAGCTTGGCCGTCGACCGCGCCTCGAAGACGTGGTCCCCGGTGGCGGGTTCGTCGTCGAGCGACGCACCGTCCTCGGACAGCTGACCGTTCCACCCGAGGAAGAACTCGGCACCCTCGCGATCTTTGACGTAGAGCTGCACCGGCTCGACGACCGGCCGGGGCGCCTCGCGGCGGATGGTGATGCGATGAACGTACTCGCCCCCCTCGCGCGTGGAGTCCACGTCGACGATCGCGTAGTTGACCGAGGGATACGGCCCCAGCCACTGGTCGAAGAACCAGTCGAGCGTCAGGCCGTAGGCGCGCTCGGCCGCCGCCTTCGGGTCGCCGCGTGGGTTGCCGGTGAGGTCGCGGTACAGCGCGTCGATCTGCCGGTCGCTGAGGGTGTCTCGGAGTTTTTCGTGGAGCCGACGCCCCGTGGGAAGCTCGTGGGCGAACCAACGCGGGTGGTTGCGCAGTCGCGGTGCGTCCTCGACCCCACGAAAGTACGACTGCGAAAAGCTCGCCTGCTGCGTGTACAAGAACCGGTCGACCGCCGGGACGAACGTGAAGTTGCGCAGGATGTCCGACGCGAACTCGTCGCGGAGCTCGCGAGCCTGCTGCCATACGCCGACCAGGGAAAAGCTGACCATCCCCGGCAACCACAGGTCCGTCGACGGGTCGTGCTTGCCCCGGAACTGCCGCTCGACGAGGTCGTCGAGGATCGAGCGGGCGATCGCCGCCTCGTGAAACTTGAACAGTCGCTGCGCCGGCAAGATCTCGAGCGCTTCGTCCGACAGCAGCACGACGTCGGGATGGGCCTGGGCGACTTCGGAGCGCAGCGGCCCCTGCACGACCGTCAGCCGCTGGCCCGCCCGCGGCGGCCGCTCGGCCGCGGTCAGCACGTCGATGATCTCTGCGCCGATCGTCAGCGCGTGACCGGGCACGTCGCGACGGAGCTGGACGAAGGTCTCGTGGGGCACCTGTCCCGACGGCCGCTTGCGCATGTGCAGCACCGTCATCTCCACCCCACGATGGATCTCGGTGGTGCGGTACCACTTCGGTCCCCACACCACCGTGGGATAGTGGGTGATCCGGTCGTCGCCGCCGACCACCACGATCTCGTCCGGACGCTTCGTGACGGCGATGCCGCCCGGTGCGTCGGTGGCAAAGGCCGCCTGCTGCACGCTCCACCGCACCGGCACGACCACGCGGCCCGCGGGCAGATGACGTCCTCCGCGTGCGGGGGCGCTGGGCAGCGGGGCGATCGCCCCCGACAGGTTGCAGCGGCCGCGCACGCAGCCCAGCGGCCAGTAGCGGTGCGGCACGTCGACCGCGTAGCGCAAGGTGAACGAGGTCGCGCCCGCAACCGGCTCGACGACCAGGACTTGGTCGTCCTCGCGCCGAGACGTCTTGGCGACGCCGGCACCCGAGCCCAGCAACGTGGTCGCGGCGGGCCGAAACTTGCCGCGGGCCCCGTAGGTGTCGAAGGCGACCTCGTCGAGCTCGGTGGGCTCGTCTTGCATGAACGTCGCGAAGTCGAGGAGCACGACCTGCTCGCCCGCCACGGCGGGGGCCGACAGCGTGTACGTCGCCTCCGCCTGCACGCGCGCCGCACGGCGCCGAACGGACTGTCCGTCGCTGACCGAGTCACCGCCGCGATGGATCGACAGCCGCACGGCGACGGCGGTGACCTGCGATCCGCTGCGTGCGTGCGCGTGTTGGCCCCAGCTCAGCCACACCCACGCCACGAGGCTCATGGCGAGCAGTCGTGATGCCCACGATCGTCTCGGCCATCGTGACCGTGGTGGCCGTACTCGTACGGCTCGAGATTTGGCGGGCCAGATCGGCACCGGTCGGCTGATCTTGCACGGGTTGCGCCTCGGACCGAAGCACCGTCGAAGCTTTCCGGCGGTCGTGGCCATACAGTTCGCTCAGGCACGCCTGCGCGGATGGGCAGCCGGCCTCGCAGGGTCTCGAATTCGCCGTCCGTTGGTGGCGTGAGGTTTGACAGCCCTCGCCGTTCGTTGGACGCTTCCGCCCATGGCTCGATTGCCTTGCCTCGTGGTCACCGGACTCGGCCTGCTCGCTCCTTCGGTGGCACTGGCAGGACCCCCGTCGCTGCCCAGCGGCGACCCCGGGGATGGCACCGCAACGGCCGACCCGGACCCGGCGGCCGACCCGGCTCCGGACGCGGCCCCGGTCGATGCCGCCCCCGCCGATCCGGCGCCCGCCGGGGGTGACGACGCGTTCGCGAGCTTCGATGCCGACGCCTCGCTGGACGCCGACGGCGGATCGATCTCGGCGGACGCCGACGCGGACGCCGACGGTGGGGCCGACGGCGACGCCGACGTCGACCCCAACGATCCCGGGATGGTCCGCGGCCGTCGCGAGCCGATGATGCCGATGAACCGCGGTGCGATCGGTTTGTTCAATACGGCCCTACCCGACGTCGGGGGTAAGTACACGTTCCGCTTCCGTCTGCACACGGACTTCTTCCGCAAAGACGGGTTCATGGTCATCGACGGCCAGTCCGGCGACGACAAGCACGCGCGCGTGCGCGGCGGCGTCACCCTGGGCTTTTCCCCGTTCGAGTGGGGCGAGCTGTTCTTTTCGGTCAACAGCCAGGCCAACCGCAACCAGCGCGAGCAAGTCGGGCGCCAGGACCAGGAGACCATGTTCGCGCTCGGCGACATGGACTTCGGCGTCAAGGGGGCCTGGCGGTTCAAGAACGGCATCGGCGTGGGCGGCCAGCTCGGCGTGGGCCTTCTGTCGGGCAGCGAGCGCCTGTTCACCGACGGCGTCAACTTCTGGTTCGACGGCTTGTTCGCGGTCGACGTTCGGTATCTGACCAAGAAGCAGTTCCCGTTCCGGTTCACCACCAACCTCGGGTGGATGCTGGACAACTCGCTCAACGTCGCGCCCTTCGGCTCGATCCGCGACGACATCAGCCGCGAGGTCACGCGCTTCTCGCTCGGGGCCAACCACAACCGGCTGCGCATGCGCTACGCGGCGGACTTCCCGATCCGCCTGGGCAAGGAGCGCCAGTTCGGCCTCGACCCGATCGTGGAGTGGTCGTGGGACATCTCGACGCAAGAGGAGTCCCTCGCGTTCGCCCAGCCGCTCACCGAGCCCTCGCCACTGCCGCGATCGATGCAGTGGATCACGCTAGGCCTGCGCGCCAACGTGGTGTCCGGTCTGCACCTGGACGCGGGCGCGGACATCGGGGTCGTGTCGCCCAGCTTCGAGTTCGGCCCGCCCACGCCGCCGTGGCAGGTCATCCTCGGCCTGGGCTGGTCGTTCGATCCCAACCCGGTGATCAAGGAAGTCGCCAGCGACACGCCGCCCCCGCCGCCTCCGCCGCAGAAGATCGCCGAAGGCCGCGTCGTCGGTCAGGTCGTCGATCCGTCCGGCACGCCGGTCGCCGGCGCGATCGTGTCGTTCCCCGGTCTGACGAGCACGTCGGTCGTCACCGACGCCAACGGCAACTTCACCAGCTTCCGCTTCCCGGCCGGCCAGGTCGCGATGCAGGTCGTGGTCGAGGGCGCCGTGGCGGCGGATGCGACCGCGGAGGTCTCCGACGGCGAGGACACGCCGGTCACGATCCAGCTGTCGTCGGCCGCCGAGCCGCCCACGGGCGTGATGCAGGGCGCGTTCGTCGACACCAACGGCGCACCGGTCGTGGCCTCGATGCACGTGGTGGGCAACGGCGTGGACCAGACGTTCAACGCCGAGCCCTCGGGCCTCATCGCCCTCGCGCTGTACGAGGGCTCGTACAACGCGACCGTGTCCGCCCCGGGCTACAAGGACCAGCAGGTCTCGTTCACGATCAGCGGCGGCCAGGAAGCCAACGTCAACGTGACGCTCGAGGCCGCCGCCCCGGCGGAGACGCCCAACGTCAGCCTCAAGGGCAAGGCGATTCGGCTCAAGGGCCAGATCCAGTACGACGGCGACGCGGTGTCGTCCAAGAGCCACGCGCTGCTCGACGAGCTCGCCGTGTTCCTCAACGGTCACCCCGAGATCAGCGGGATCCTCATCGGCGTCCACACCGACGATCGCGGCGCGGCGATGAAGCGCTCCGAGGACCGCGCCAACTCGGTGATGAACTACCTCGTCTCCAAGGGCGTGTCGTCGTCGCGGGTCAAGACCAAGGGCTACGGCGCCACGCGGCCGGTCGCAGTCAACATGACCGCGTCGGGACGGGCGAAGAACAACCGCACCGTCATCACCACGCTGTAGCGCCCGAACGGGGCGCGGACGCGGAGGGTCTGACCGCTCAGCCCTCGAGGACCGCGTGCAGCCGCGATTGGACGGCGACGCGATCCTCGTGCGGCACCCCGATCAGGTTGCGGGCGTAGTCGGTCGGCGAGTTCGTGCGCTGGTGGTCCGCGAGGTCGAACTCCGACAGCGAGTGCAAGCGGCGGTCGACGACGACGTACGCGGCGTAGTCGAGGCGGGTCAGCCGGTCCATGATCCGCTCGACGCACCCCGCGTTGTGACGGTCTTCGACCTCGATGAGCAGGTTGGGTCGGTGTTGCGCGAGCGTCTGCTCGGCGCCGGCGAGTACCTGCTCCTCGTGCCCCTCCACGTCGATCTTCATGAACCGCACGTCGTCGAGGGCGTAGTTGTCGAGCGTCTCCCGCGGCACGACGATCTCGTCCAGTCCCCGCGACGGCGTCGACGCCAGCGACGACAGGTCGTTGTTGGTCTCGATCGTCGCGTAGCCGGTCCGGAGGCGAGGAAGGCGGAGTACCACGTCACTGCCGCGCTCGGCCGACAGCGCCACCGCGTGCACGTCGACCCTTCGACCGAACCCTCGTCGCAGCATCGACGCCAGCCCCGGAATCGGCTCGAACGCCACGCAGCGATCGGCCATTCCGACCAGTCGCGCCAGGTACATGCCGTAGTTGGCGCCCACGTCGACCACGGTGCCGCGTCGCTTGGGATCGCACAGCGCCGGCAGCAACGCGAGCTCGGACTCCTCGTCCCCTCGTCGCCACGCCCGATAGCGCCAGTAGCCACACGGGCTCGTCGCGACGAGACGGCGACGCACCCAGTGCTTGCAGGCTCGAATCAGCTCCGACATCACGCCCACCTCCCTCGAAAGCGTTGTCGGCCGGCAGCGGCGTCGCACGCGCCGATAGCCTACCAGGTCCGCGGGAGGCCCGAAAAGGCCGACCGTCACTGCTCGGCGTAGGCGTCGACGAGCTCGGCGATGCGCGCGGTCAGGCCCCGGGGCATCTCGACGCCCTCGCTGCTCATCTGCCGTACCTTGCGCTCGTAGTCCCGCATGGCGCTGCCGGGCACCCGGGGGATCCGGTCGAGCACCTTGCGCAGCTGACCCAGGACCTCCGTCGACATCACCCACGAGTGCTTGGCGTGCAGGCGAAACACGCGGTCGACCCACAGACCGTTGGCGGTCTTCTCCGCCACCGCGAGCAGGCACTCCACGCAGGACTTGGCCGCGGGATGGTCGGCCGCGACGTGCGTGGCCATCAGCTGGTTGTGCAGTGCCTGCGCGTAGCGCTCGGCTTCCTTGACCTTGCCGACCTTGAGGCTCTTTTCGACGAGCTGCCCCATCAGGTTGGGGAACCGCGTGTCCTCGCCCGGCGCGAGCGTGCGCTTGAGGTTGTCCTCTTCGGTCTCCGCGGGTGCGTCCGAGGCTCCGAGGACCTCGATGATTTCACGACCGATCCGGATCCGGTCACCACGGCGAATGAACTGCCGGCTCTCGAGCCGCCGGTCGTTGAGGAAGGTGCCGTTGCGGCTGCCCATGTCCTCGACCTCGACCCGATCCGGACCCACGTGCAGCCGCGCGTGCACGCGCGAAGTCAGCTCGTCGTCGAGGGTCAGCCAGCACTCGAGGTTGCGCCCAATGTCGCTTTGGCCCTCGGGGACGACCATCGTCTTGCCGGCGAGCTTGATTTTGAAGGGCGCCACCTGCGCCCGTCACGATACCCCAACTGCGCCGCCGCGCCCATCTTGTGCCCGTCAGGGGCGGTCGCGCTCACTGCACCCGGAAGTTCTCGTCGGCGCGCGGCTCGGACTCGCCCAGAATCACCCGGACGACCTGACCTCGCACGCCGGTGACGCCGCCGCGACCGCCGGCGTCGACGACGTAGGCCACGCTGAGCTCCGGCGCCGGGATCACCCGCACCGGATACGTCAGCGGCGTCTGCCCCGCCACCGCCACGCCGTCGTCGAACGGCGTGTAGCCGTCGTCGGTGGAGAAGCTCAGCCGATAGCCCCGAGGAATCCGCGAGCGACGGAACTGCGCGAACTCGGGTGGCCACGCGACGCCGAGGTCCGGCACGTCGGCGGCGAGATCGAGCAGGCTCGTCAGATCGAGCACGAGCGACAAGAACGGATTCGAGAAGCGGATCGCCTCGACGCCCGTCGGGTCCGCGCCCGTGCCGTTTTGGTAGCTGAACGCATGGAAGAGGCTCTCGGCCTGCGTCTGCCGAGCGGTCGTGATCCGACACGGATTGGGATCGCTGGGCGAGGCGTCGAGCGGGTTGGTGCAGTCGGGAATTCCCCATACGGGGTGGTTGAACGTCGCGTCCTCGTCGGCGCCCAGACGCAGGCGTCCGGTCAGCAACGTCGACGCGGTCGGGTCGGCCAGGCACTCGCCGGTGTCGGGGTCCGTGCGCACGTCGTCGGTCAGCATCCCGATCGTGCCCTCGGTGACCGTGAACGCATCACGCGTGCGCGCGGCGTAGCGGATGAACTCGGGGAAGCAGCGCGGTCCCGGCAGCGGCGACTCGATGCAGCCCGGGTTGTCGTCGCTGCACGGCACGTGGCAGATGCCCGCGAAGCAGGTCTGCCCGTCGCCGCAATCGGTGTCGACGATGCAGCCCCCGGCGGGCTGCGACGGCGGCGGGCACAGGTCGCAGGGCGCCCGGCAGATCTCGTCGACGCACACGTAGTTGGCCCCGAGGCCGAGGCAATCCTGATCTTCGTCGCATCCGCCGTCGGGCTGATCGCCTTCGCAGCGGCCCTCGGACTGTCCGTCCTCGATCACGCACCGGTAGCGGCTGCGGGTACGGCCGGGCGCGTACGGGTCGACCTGGCACTCGTCGTCGCTGCGGCACGTCGGCGTATCGCGATGGGCGATCGGCGCGGCGCAGCTGAGCTTGGCCTCGTACTCCACCAGCGCCGGCGGCTCGTCCTCGCCGCTGACGTCGCGCAGGATCGCGTCGCGGCGTACGTCGACGGCTTGGATCCACAGCTCGTTTTCGAAGGCCCGCACGATCCGGTACTCGCGAACCGGCGCGCCGCAGGGGTCGGAGATGAACGCGCCGCACAGTGCACGCAGCTCTTCGGAGCTGGTCTCGAACTCCTGCTCCGAGATGCAGATCCCCGTGGCGGACGCCACGGCGGTGGGGTCGCGCAGGCACTTTTGCCCGTCGCCGCAGCCGTCGTCGTCGGCACAGCCCTGGATGGCGAGGGTGTCTCCGGCCAGCACGCCGTCTTCGCAGAAGGTCGCGCCCTCGTCGACGATTCGCGTGTCGCCGGCCTCGAACGACCGACACGTGCCGCCGGCAAACGCTCGCCCCTGGTCGTCGACCCCGCCGTGGTTGTCGCACTGCACGACGCCGGTCGCGCTGGTCGAGCCGGGAATGATCCCCTCCCACTCCAGCGACCACGTCTGCGGACGCCACAGCTGGTAGTCGCGCGCGGCGACACGGGCCACGGACTCGGTGTACAGCCCGGCGTCGTCGAAGCCCGCGAGCTGGTCGACGTTGCGCACGGGTTCGGCTCCGCCCAGACGCGTCGCGATCGTGGCCTGCTCGTCGGAGACCTCGTCCTCGAGCGGCACCGAGTAGGCCCGGTCGACCCGGCGCAACGTCGGCGCCAGTCGCTGCGTGTCGCGGGGCTCGCCGGGAATCGCCCGCCCCGGCTCCTCGTCGGTGACCAGCGGCAGCGCGTCGGGGTCGACCGCGAAGGGATCGATGGCCGGCCACAGCATGTGCGGGCGCACCCCGACGTTCATGGTCTCGACGGGGTCGATGGCCGCGCCGGCGGAGGTGGAGGCCAGGGTCGGTCCTCGGCCGAGATCGCTGTACTGCCCGAAGTGGGAATAGACGATGCGACCGAAGCTGGTCACCCCGACCCCGACGATGCCGGGCGAGCCCAGCGGCGCCGAGCTCAGATCGTCGGGAGAAATTTGCCCGCCCGGATCGACCTTGTGGAAGCTCCAGTCGTTGATCGTGGCACCGAGCGGGTCACGGATCCCGGGACCGACCGCAAAGGGCCGCCGCTCGGGCGTATTGCCGAACGAGTTCGGATCGATCGGGTGGCAGGCCGTCACCGCGACCTGCGTCGGGTCGACCTGCGTGTCGCATTCGACCCCGACGAAGTCCTCGTCGAAGTCGCGATCGACCACGTGCGTGGAGCCGTCGCCGGCGACGACGTAGAGGAATTGGTGCGGCTCACCGAGGACGAGCGCCGGCGGCGTGGCTCGGATCGCCCGAATCCCTTGGGGGTTTTCGAGCAGCAGCCGCGCCGTGTCGTCCGGTGGCACGAAGCTGCGACCGTCCAGCCGCAGCTCGAACACCTCGTCCGATCCGGTGCCACCCACGAACAGCGCCGCGTAGTCGACGAGCTCTTCGGCCTCGTCGAGCGTGTCGGCCTCGTCGAGCGGCTCGGGGGGCTCGATGAGCTCCAGCGTGACCGGCAGGACCCCGCCGGCGGTCACGTCCGGACGATCGGTCGGCACCGCCCCGTCGAACTGGGCCGGGCACTCGATCGGGCACTCGGGATCGGGCCCGGAGTCCTCGATCGTGACCGTCCCGTCGGGACCGGTCACGAACTGTCGGCTCTGCAGGATCCGCTGGGTCTGAAGGCTCACCTCGGCGACCAGCTGGCACGTGGGGAACGTGACCCACACGCTGCGCCCGGCATCGGGATCGCACTGCAGGCCCGAGTCGAGCTCGGTGCTGCCGGTTCCGCCGTCGTCGTCGCCGCCGCCGCCGCCGGTGCCCGCGCCCGTGTCGCCTTCGTCGGCCCCGGGATCGTCTTCGAGCGCCGCGCGGGAGAACGCGGCCGGCACGGCCAGGATGTCGCCCGGCGCCGCGGCGAGCGGCTCACCGTCGCTGCGGCGCGGCACGATCGTCGACACCAGCGACGAGGGGGCGACATCCAAACCCGTCTGCAGGGCGTAGGTCGCCAGGCCGGGAACGTCGACGAGGCTCAGGTCGCAGCTGCCGGCGTTGGCGGTCACGACCCGGCACGAGTCTTCGGAGCGCGTCAGGGCCGACGGCAGCTTGCCCACCGGCACGAACTGGTAGCCGGGCACCGAGGGATCGAGATCGACCAGGCCGTTGCGATCGCAGCGGCGGAACATCGCGAGCTCGTTGCGCTCGGAGTTGGTCACGAATCCGACGAGCTGCGGCCCGTCCGCGGTGCAGTCGCTGTTGGTCGAGCCGGCGCATTCGTTGACCGACAACACGCGGATCCCTCCGGCATCGCCGCGACGCACGCAGGCCAGCTCGATGTCCAGGGGCCGGTCGAGCACCCGGTTGGGGACGAGGACCTGGTCGTTGTTGTTGCACCCGCCCGCGGCCGCGCCGACCGCCACGGTTGCGAGCAGCCAGCCGCGCAGGCGGGGCAGTCGGGATCTACTGAAACGGCGCGTCATTGCGAGAACGGCTCCTGGAGCCCGAGACGGGCGATTTCCTCGTGACGGGTCTTGCGGGTGCGCGACAGGTCCACGACGCTGACCGACGCCTCGAGGGTGTTGGCCACGTAGACGACGTCGCGGGCCTCGTCCACGACGAGGTCGTGCGGGCCCGTGCCGACGACGACGTCGGCGACCACGCGCGCCGCGTTGAGATCGACGATGTACAGCAGCGCGGACGCAAAACACGTCACGAGCGCCAGCGGCTGCCCACCGTCGTCGTACAGCTTCATGCGGCTGGGCTCGGCGCACAGCTCGATCGGCGGACCCGCGGGGATGTCGAGCGGGTCGCCGTTGTCGTCCAGCGACGTGTCCATCTGCAGCAGCGCGCCCGGGTTGGTCTGCACGACGAGCAGCCGATCACCCCGAGCGTCGGCGAACGCGATGTCGCCGAGCACGTTGATCGTCTGCAGGCCCGGGTCCTCGGGCAGCGCGCCCACGGCCAGGCGCCGGGCCGCCCGGATCTGCGGGATGCACTCGACGGCGCACGGCTGGCCGATCTGATCGGGCGTCGCGCAGTACTGACCGGCGTAGACCCGCTCGCACGCCTCGCTCTCGCACGCCCCCGCCGCCGCGTCGCACGTGACGTCGCCGTCGCAGCGGACCGGCAGGTCGGCGAAGCAGTCGACGCGATCGGTCGCCGCGATCACGTCGGCGACCTGCGGCGGTCGGGCGCTCGAGGCCGTAAAGCTGGTCAGGCGATCGATCCGTCGCAGGCTCGTGTACAGCAGCGGTCGCGTGCAGTCCTCGGTGACCGCGGGCACGTTGCCCTCGGGATCGGCGTCGCCGTTGGGCCCCTGCCCCACGTCGAAGCACGGCCGCTGGGTCACCCCGAAGCTGCCCAGCCCGTTTTCGGTCTCGGTGTACAGACTGCCCTCGTAGACGATCGCGGGTCGGCCGTCGCCGCCGTCGATGCCGTCGAGCGCGACGACGCTCAGCGCCCGCCCGTCGGAGTGGGTCACGAACGCCAAGCGATCGCGCTGGCGTGGATCGTCGGAGATCAGAACGTTGGAGGGCTCGCGGGCCAGCGGCGTCAGCGAGCTATCGTTGCGCTCGTGATCGAGCTTGAACGCGTCGCCGCATCGCCGCTCGTCGATCTCGTCCGAGCCCTGCCCGCACGACAGCGTCAGCGGCTCGCCGGGCGGCACGTCCACGTACGTCAGCGAGGGGTCGCCGCGCACCGGGATCCACAACCGCGTGAAGTCGGTCTCGGTCGACGCCGAGATCGTGGTCGCGAAGTCGCCCAGGCGCACGGTCTCGCCCTCGGCCGCGAACGGGCGCTCGTCACACTCGACGATCGCCGCCTGCAGGGCCAGACGACGACACGGACGCTGGCGCGTCGTCGGGGTCGCCGGCGGTAGCACGCAGCGCTCGACCTCGTCGCCCTGGCCGTCGCCATCGCAGTACGGATACGCGGCCCCGGTCGTCTCGTCGTACCAGGCGGCCCAGAAGGCCTCGAGATCGAAGGCGACCAGCGTTCCAGAGTTGAACCGCAGGTCGTTGTTGCCGTTGGCGACGAACAGCCAGCGCGCCCGACCTTCGACGGCGCGGCTGGGATCGGCGTCGAGCATCAACCCCGCGGGGAAG
>CALBMM010000128.1 GCA_937896535.1 uncultured Pseudomonadota bacterium | reverse complement strand
GCGGCCACGATCTCGCAGATCACCGAGAAGCACCCGAGACGGTCGCGGCGCAGCCCGCTCGGGCGATGTCGCCTTCGGACGATGCCGCCCTCACTGCAGCGAGGTCAACAGCTGACGCACCGCCGCCTCGTCGGCGTCGCCGATGCCCGCCGTGCGAACGCAGCGGACACGATCGGCGCCGTCGAGGAACACGTGGACCGGCAGGACCGGCGGGTCGGCCCCCAGCCCCTGCAGCCATGGCGTCAGCGCGGCGGCGTCTTCGAGCTGCAGGCTGGCGGCCACCTCGGGGTGGGTCTTGGAAAACTGCGTCACGGCCTCGGGGTCGCCGTCGCCGGAGAGGAAGACGAGGTCGTAGTCGACGCGGGCGCCGATCGAGTCCTTCCACTTGGAAAGGCGCGGCAGCTCCTCCACGCACGGCTTGCACCACGTCGCCCACACGTTGAGCCAGCGGGGGCGACCGTCGCCGGCGGTGGCCGCCTCGCCGTGCAGCGTCGGCCACTGCAGCTTCGGGGCCGTGGCCGCGTCCGGATACACCTCGCAAAATCCCGCGAGGTCGACCGCGGGCTCGTCGGCTTTCGCCTCGACCGCGTCGACCCGCGAGCGCGACGCCCCCGCCTCGCCCTTGCTCTCGGATCCGGTGCACCCCGCCAGGGTGACCAGTGCCCCGGCCACGACGACTACAGACGACAGTCGATCCATGCCACGAACGCGCTTCGGTTGATGTGCTCGGGTTCGCATTGATCCTTGGCCCCGCTGCGTCGCCAGTCGCAAAAGCCCTGGTCGAGCTGGGCGAACTCTTCGCCGAGCCACAAGAGGCCCACCTCCTTGTCGAGGTCGGGATCGGCGAACTTGTCGCGCAGGTGGCCCATCACCGCTTCGGCCCGATGCTGCGACAGCTCCCGATTGTGCTCCGTCTTGCCCTCGGGCGAGCTCCGCGAGACCACGAAGAACCAGCTGGCGCCGCGTTGGTCGGCGAACGTCTCGTCGAGCAACGCGAGATCGGCCGCGTCGAGGTCGGCGCCGTTCTTGTCGAACTGGATGATGCTCGCGCGCTGCGACAGCGGCAGAAACAGCGCGTTGAAGTCCTCGCCGGACATCGTCGCCACGGCCTTGGCGTCGACGGGCTGACAGCCGCGCGCGTTGGCATTGTCGGCGAGGCCGCACGACAGCAGCACCCGGCGCAGGACCTTCTTGAGGTTGGCGTTGCAGTACTCGGCGTTCGCCGCCGCCGCGACGGCAACCTCCGTCTGCGGTCCGTCACCGGCCGCCGTCTCGGCCTCGATCTCGGCGAGCCGCGTCTGGGCCGAGGCGACCCAGGTCTGCGTGAGCAACGTGGGCACCGCCAACGCGGCCACCCCGATTCCGATCCTGGCGCCGATGTGCATCAACCGTCCTCCTGTGGGTCTTCGTCGTCGGCCGGCGGGGGCAGCTCCGACACGCTGGGCAGCTTGCCCGGTCCGGCGGCGGGCTCGTCGGCGGGGGCGTCCGGCTGCGAAGGCGCGTCCGGCTCGGCCGGGGTGTCCGGGGCCGCCGGGGCCGCCGGTTCATCCGCAGGCGGCGTCTGGGCCGGGGCCGCCGGTCGAGTCCCCGCATCGTCGCTCGGTGCCGGCGTCTTCGGCTTGCTGCGATCGGGGCGCGGCTCGGTGGGGGCTGCATCGGTCGGCGGCGCCTCCGAGCCCGGCACGAAGTCCGGCGCGGTCTCGTCGGGCGCGGGCGCCATCGCGGCCAGCTTGCCGGCGTCGTGCAGCGTCAGCATGTGCTGCAGCGTGTACTCGAGGCCGAGGTCGGTGTCCTCGTCGCACAGCTTGACGCCATCGACGAAGACCTGCGGCGTGAGCACGGTGAGCTCGTTGGCCACCACCCACCGCAGCGACTGGTTGAGGCGCGTCTTGACCTGGGCCGATCGCAAGCACGACTTCAGCGCGGGGAATCGGCTGGCCACCGCGGCCGTGACCGCGTCGGGATCGTTCTTGGCCGTCTCCGTCAGCGATTTCTGCTCCTCGAAGGCCCACTGCACGACCTCCTCGACGGACGTCCCGGCCGACGCGGCGCACAGCACCGCCTCGCTGACCCGACACGCGCCCGGGTGCAGCGAGCGGGTGACCATCCAGTTGCACTCGCTGTCGAGCGGGAACATCACCGCGCGCCGCGTCAGCTGGGCATCGAGCCCCGACGCCGCGAGGCGCTCCTCGAAGCCCTTGCACGCCGGGCACAGTGGATCGAAGACCTCGATCGCGACCGCGCCCTTGCCCGCCGCGCCGAGCTCGACCATCACGCCGTGCGGATCGGCGGTCTGCTTCAGGCCGCCGCACGTGCCGATGTACTGGTCGTGGTCGGGCGAGGACAGGGCGTACCCGGCCACCGGGATCGCCGTGAACGCGAGCGCATGTCCGGCGGCGGCGAGCCACACCTTGCCCGCCGGCGGCGACTTGCTCGCCTCGTCGGTCACGGGGTCGACGACCGGCGCCTTGCGGGCAGCGAGCCAGGCCAGCAGCGCCGACAGCCACGTCAGCGCGCTCGCGACGTAGATCCCGATGCACAGCTTGCACGCCGCCTGCAGCACGCTGTAGGCGATCGCGCCCATCACCACCGACGCCAGCAGCGGCACCCACGACAGTGCGAACACGATGCTCGCGTGCACGCGTCGCTCGGGCTGCGGTCGCGCCCACAGATCGATCGCGCGAAACAACAACAGGGCAAAGATCCCCATCGCCGGCAGCGAGATCGGGATCCCGCCCCACAGCGACGTGCGCAGCACCGACGAGTACGGGCTGAGCAGCGTCACCTGGCAGCCGGTGGAATCGTCGTCGGACTCGACCAGTCCCGGTGCGAACGAGCAATGCAGATCGTGGATCTGGCGGTCGAGGTGCTGCACGAAGTCGAACGTCGACGCGCCGGCGAACAGCAGCCCCACCGTCGCCGCGAGCGCGACACCTACCGCGAACGTCCGAGTCGACACGGGCACAGCCTAGGGCAGTTTGCCGGCGCGTCTACAGCCCCCGCCGGCCGCGGCGCCTCACGGTCGCCCTCCCGGTCGGCGGATCTCTCACCCAGGGGCGGACGTGGTGGGGCGGACAACGTCCGCGGCATTGTGCAGGCCCCCACGGCCGTCTCCTTTGTCGTGCCGTGGTACGACGCTTGCTTTCCTCAGGCCACGCCGATCGCCCGCAGGCGTTCCATCATGAAGTCGTGCGCCAAGATCGCAGGCGCGCCATCCCGGGCCGGGGACAGCTCGGCGTCCGGTCGGGGGTGACAGAAAAACGGCATCGAGTAGCGCGACCGGTCGGCGCCCTCGGTCGGGTTGACCACGCGGTGGGTCGTCGACCGCAGCCGGCCACCGGTCAGCAGCTGCATCATGTCGCCGGTGTCGCAGACCATCACGTCGGGTGGCGTCTGCACGTCGACCCACTCGCCGGCGCGCGTCATGAGCTGAAGACCCGGCTGCGTCGAGACGGGCAGCACGGTCAGCAGGTTGATGTCCTCGTGGGCGGCCGCCCGCACCGCGCCCTCGGGCACGTCGCCTCGCAGCGGCGGGTAGTGAATGATCCGCATCACCGAGTTGCCGCCGCGGGTGAAGTCCTCGAAGAACCCCACGGGCAGCTGCAGGTACCGCTCGATCCCCCCCAGCAGCGCGGCGGCGACCGAGTCCAGCGCATGAAACAGCGCGAGCATCGTCGCCTCGAACCCCTCGACCTCGGTCGCGAACACGTTGTCGGGCAGACCCGGACCGGATCGACCGACCTGCCAAAACTCCTTGAGGTCGGGCGTGTCGCGATCCTTGGCGTGCTCGATGCCCATCGAGGTGTAGCCGCGCTGTCGGCCCTCCTCGGGTCGCTCGTAGCCCTGCTTGGTCGCCGCCGGCAGGGCGAACGTGTCGGCCGCCGTCGCGTAGGCGCGCTGCAGCAGCGCCGCATCGACGCCGTGGTCGACGACGGCGACGAACCCCAGGCTCGACAGGGCCTCCCCGAGCGTCGCGATCGCGTCGGAATCGGGCTGCAGGCCGCGCAGCTGCGGCAGATGGACGACGGGAATCGAGGCGTCGGTCAAGGTCACGAGGGTTGTGACCCGCCACGGCACGCTCGGTCAAGCGACAACTCGGCTATCGTGGGTGGCGGAAGGTGGACGCGACACACACCGACGAGACGCTGCTGCAAGCGTGGCGCGCCGGCGACCGACGGGCCGGCGACGCGTTGATGCGCCGCTACTACGCGGCGGTGCTGCGGTTCTTCGAGCTCAAGTGTGCGCACGTCGCCGACGACCTGACGCAACGTACGTTCTTGGCGTGCGCGACCGCCGGCGAGCGCTTCCGCGGCGACGCGGGCTTCCGCGCGTACTTGTTCGGGATCGCCCGGATTAAGCTGCTCGAGCAGACTCGCGCGGCCCGCCGCCGTCCCGTGCGCATCGGCGACGAGCCGGCCGCCCGCGACCTGACGGGCCTGACCACGCTCGTCGCCCGACGCCGCGAGCACCTGTTGCTGCTGCAGGCCCTCGCCGCCCTCGAGGCCGACGCGCTGATCCCCCTGCAGCTGTACTACTGGGAGGGGCTGCGCACGAACGAGATCGCGGCGGTGCTCGACATCCCGCGCAGCACGGTGACCTCGCGCCTGCATCGCGCCCGGCAGGCGCTGCGCGAGTCGCTGGCGCGTCTGCAGCAACCCGGCGCCGCCGCGGCCGCGCCCGACGACGACGAGCTCGCCGCGTGGGCGCGTGCCCTGGTCAATCCCGACGTCGTGGCACCTGATAGGCTCGACGGGTGAGTGGTCGGTCCCAGCCGCTGCGTGCCGGTGACCGGATCGGGCCCTACACCTGCATCCGACCGCTGGCCCGCGGCGGGATGGCGCGGCTGTACCTGGCGAGGCGTCACCGGTGGGCGCGACCGGTCGTGTGCAAGGTGATCCGCCCCGAGTACGCCGACCTCGACGAGTTTCGCTCGCTGTTTCGCCGCGAGGCGCGTGTGGCCGCGCGGCTGCGCCACCCGAACATCCCGCGCGTGCACGCCTTCGATGTCGGCGGCGACGGGGCGGGTTCGCCGTACATGGCGATGACGTGGATCGACGGCCCGAATCTGGGCGAGTTGCTGCGACGGGTCGCCGCCGCCGGGCACACGCTCGATCTCGGGGTCGCGATCGCGATCGTCATCGACGTCGCGCGGGCGCTGCAGCACGCCCACGGTCGCCGCGGCCCCGACGGACACGGGCTGGGGATCGTTCACCGCGACGTCAGCCCCGCCAACATCCTGCTCGCCCGCGACGGCCGGGCACTACTGACCGACTTCGGGGTCGCACGCACGCGCGAGGTCACGCGCACCACGAAAGCCAGCTCGCTCAAGGGCAAGGCCGGCTACGTCGCGCCCGAGCAGTTCGCCGACGGGGCGGTCGACGCCCGCGCCGACGTCTTCTCGCTCGGCGTCGTGCTGTACGAGACGACCACCGGTTTTCGGGCGTTCCACGACGACAACCCGTACGCGCAGCTCAACCTCGTGCTGACCGCCGACTACGTCGACCCGACCGAGCTGTGCCCGGGCTACCCCGAGCCACTGGCGCGAGTGGTGCGGGCGGCCCTGCAAAAGGACAAGGCACAGCGACTGGGCAGCGCACGCGAGCTCGCGGCGGCGCTGCGAGCCTTCGCGCGGCGCCACGGGGTGATCGCCGGCCGGCCCGACGTGGCGCGAGTGATCGCCCGCTACGTGCCCGCCCCGGCGCCACCGACCAAGCCGCGCTGGCGGTGGGCCCCTCTCGGAGCCGCGCTCGCGATGGGGGCGTGGCTGCTCGCGCGCGGGAGCCAGGATCCCACGTCGGCGATGACGCTCGAGCTCACCGAGCCGCCGGCGCCGCGGGTCGCGGGGTCCGGCGATCCGGCCATTCCCCACGAGCCGACGACCCTGCCGCGAACGCCAGACCCTGCCCTTGCGATCGAGCCAACCCTGCCCCCCGTCGCGGCGCCGTCGCCTTAGGTGCGCCCCCGTACCGCGACCGCGAAGGCCGACAAACGCCCTCCACCCCCTCCGGTCCCGCCGCGCGTGCGACCTGCCCACGGCCTCCTTCCGCCCAGCCGCGCCGCCCTCGCCGCGGACGAAAAAAGTCGGGGACCAAACGCGCCCTCGTGACACTTGGGGTCGTCCGATGCGCGCCACTCGTTCCTCGCTCGCCCTTGCCCTCCTGGTGACGGCGGTCATCGCGGCCGACCTCGGGCTCGCCCGGGCACACGGTCCTCGGTCGATCGCCGCGATGTCGTCCGACGACGTACCTCCGCCGTCGGCCGAACCGCCCCCCTTGCGGCTGCCGACGCCCGAGCTCGACGAGCCGTACCCTCGGAGCCTGCGCCGTCCGTGCGCCGCCGTCGATCTCGACACCTCCGACGTCGAGCGACGCCAACGCGCCGACGCCCACGCGCTGCAGGCCGACGCGCGGTACATGGACGGTGACGTCCGCGGCGCCCTCGAGGAGATCGACGTCGCGCAGTGCTACTGGCCGCACCCCGACTACGACTTCATGCGCGGGGTGCTGTTCGCGTCGCTGGGCGAATGCGCCGAGGCACGCGCGGCGATGCAGCGCTTCTTCGACACCGAGCCCAACGAGGTCGACGCCCGGGCGGCGCGCGAGCGCCTCGGCGACTGCGGGCCCGTGCTCCCGCCACCGCCCCCTCGCGCGGATCCACCGGGCAAACCGGCCGTCCCCGAGACGTTCTTGGACGGCCCCTTCCCCGCGCCCGTCGCCTCGACACCACGGCCACTGACGGCGCGTGACGAACCCGGCTCGCCACGGCCGGTGTGGCGAGACCCGGTCGGCGGCGCGCTCTTGGGCACCGGCGCACCGTGTCTGCTCGCCGGCACGGGCTTGCTCGTCGCCGCCCGTGCGACCGGGCGGACGCAACCCGCCACGTTCAACGACTTCGAGGCCCAGCTGGAGCGCCAACGCAAGCTCCGCGCGGCCGGCGGAACGCTCACGGCGCTGGGCTCCGGGGCAGTCCTCGGCGCGATCATCCGCTACGCGTGGCTGGCGACCGAGCGGAAGCGACACCGCGGACCCGATCGCCGCACCGCCGGACGCTGACTCACTTTTCGGGCAGGAACTTGTCGAACGTCGAGCGCACGAACAGGTGCTCGGGAATCTTGTGCCGGATCTTGGCGTGCAGCTGCGGCAGCTTCGACCAGTGCACCGCCGGACGATGGTGGTGCGCGGTGTGGTAGCCCAGGTTGCACGAGATCAGGTTGTAGAGCCGGTTCTCGATGTTGTGGCTGGCGCCCCACTGGTCGTCGGTGGGCAGGCCGGCGTGGTGATCGTAGGTCGCCCAGACCACCCACATCAGTGAGGTGATCATCGGGCCCACGAACACCAACAGCGCCGGCACCGGGCGGTACCACACCAGGCCCACGAGGATCGCCAGCGTCACGGCGCCCCAAAAGAGGTAGGCCGGCAAGTACTTCGGATGGCGACGGCCCACCCGGAACGCCCGCCAGTACGAGGTCAGCGTCACCGACAGTACGTACTCGACCATGCCCATCTGCGTGCCGTCGCGTCGCGCCCAGCGGCTCTCGTCTCGGCTCTGATCGAGGTAGTGCAGGTGGTGGCCGAGCACGTGGTGGAGCACCCACAGGTTGGTGGTGATCCCGGTCTGGAAGGCATGGCCGAGCTCGAGCAAGCGGTTGAGCGCGGTCGAGCGGAACACGTGCACGTGCTGGTGATGATGACTCCACGCCCCCATCGCCCCGCGCGGCGCCGCCATGGCGGCCCAGAACACGCAAAGCCACAGCACGCTGTCCACCCACAGGTACACGGCGAAGCTGGCGAGGTTCGCCACCAGTACGATCAGCGCGGGAACGCGGTCGGCCGGGTGCTTTACCAAGGCGGTCAGCTCGGGGCGGAACCTATCACGATCGCCGCGGCCGATCGGGCGCGCTATGCTGAAAATCGACGCGGGCGACCCCGCGAGCCCTCCCCGTGCACGAGCTGCTCGACGCGATCGGGCCGGCGACGATCGCCGGCATCCACGGGATCGGCGGGGGCGTGTGGATCGGGGCCGTGGCCTTCAACTTGTTCGTGCTCACACCGCGGGCCCGGGCCTGGTTCGCCGAGGACGGGGCCCACGAGGACTTCGTGTTCACGGTCGTGCACGGGCTGCGCTGGCCGGTGCTGGCGGGGGCCGTGGCCGTGGTCGGCACCGGCATGCTCCGATGGTGGCGATTGCGGGCCGCCGCTTCGTCGGCGTGGTCGGGCCTGATGGCGGCGAAGATGGCGTGTGCGACCGTGTCGGTCGCGCTGTTCTTCTTCGTCACGCTGCGGCTGTGGCCCAAGCGCGTGTTCGCCACCGAATCCGAGCTGCCGCAAGTTCGACGGGTCTTCTTCGCCGTCGGCGTGGGGATCGTGGCCGCGAATCTGGGCGCCGCCGCCCTCGGCGTGTGGGCGGCCCAGCTGCCCCGGTGAGGAACGTCCAATCGATTGGACATTGCGCAGCAAGCGCACCCCCGCTCGCGCCGCGCCGTTGAGCCAGCCCCACCACGGAGTGCCGGGCAACACCCGGGCACCGCGCCCGCGCAGGTCGATGACCCCGACGCAACGGCCGTGAGTCCGTCGGCGCGTCACCGCCTGGGCGCTTCGGCTGTCGGCGTCGATCAGGCTACACCACGACAGCTCACGCCAGTGGGCCCGTTGCGACGTTTCGTTCTTCGCGATGGCCACCCCGGACACGCCGCACGACGACTTCTTCAAGGAGACGTTCTCGGACACGACGAAGGCCGCGGCGGAGCTCGCCTCGATCCTGCCGGTTGGCGCGCTGTTCGACTGGCCAACCCTCCGACTGCAGCCCGGTCTGCTGCCGCAAGAAGACGACGCGAAGTGCTACTCGGACCTCCTGTTCTCCGTGCGCCGGACCGACGTCGACGCCGATGTCCTCGTCTACGTGCCGTTCGAGCACCAGAGCTCCGACAGGCCAGTCCGGACGGCCTCGACACGCTCAACGAGAAGGGCCGCCAAGAAGACCACAGAGAGGGCCAGGCGGAGCTGTTTCTCGACTTCCTCCGCGACAAGTTCGGCGTGGTCCCCGAGGCGGACGCCGCCCGCATCCTCGCGGCCGATGAGGAAACCCTCGCACGCTACCGCAAGCGCTTCGCCACCGCAGACTCCGTCGCGGCGGTCCTCGGCGCCCAGTCGCACGCGAGCCGCGTTGCCCAGCACTCCCTGCCGCGCGCCACCGTCACCGGCGCGGCCACCAGGGGCGCACTTGGGCACGGTGGGCGCGATAGCGGGGTTCTTCGAAGCGGTGGTCGACGGCCGCGATCGCAGGCCACGCCGCGAGACGAGCTCGGTCGTCGTCCGACAGCGCGTGGCCGGACACGAAGACGTCGCGCAGGTTCGGCAGCTCGGCCTGCGCCGCGACGAGGCGATCGAGGTCGGCGCGATGGCTCAGCGCCACGAGGTCCAAGGTGTGGACCCGGGCAGTGAGCGGATGCCACAGCAACGCGTCGAGTGCCGCAGGCTCGACCGACGCCTGCGGCACGCGCAGCGATCGCAACTGCGGCGCGATCGCGGCGATACGATCGAACGTCTGAGTCCACGGCGTGTCCGGAACCGGGGCCCGTGAGACCTCGGTCCAGGTCGTCATCAGCGCCAGGTGCCGCACGCTGGGCCACGGACCGCCGACCAGGCGCGCGAGCGACCAACGCGGCAGCGCCAGGCACTGCACCCGGGCAAACTCCCGCTCGAGACGACGCGCGCCGATGCGCGGCCCGTCGCGCCACCCGCCGATGACCGAAAGGTCGACCGTGCGCGCCGCGAGCCCCGTGGCGACGGCGCGGTCGAGCAGTCGGTCGTGGGCCAGGCCGACCGCGAGCACGAGCTGGGTGTGCGCCGCCGCGGGATGCCACGCCAGCCGCCGCATCGCGTGCAGCGGCTCGCCGAAAGGATCCGGATCCGCGGGATCGAACGATCCGAGCGCAGGCGCCACCTGCAGCGACCGTTGCGTCCCGTCGTAGGTTGCCTGGGGATCGGCACCGTCGATCCCGGCCGCCGCGACCACGTCGCCGGACCACCGCACCCACGACAGCTCGTCGTCGTCATCCCCGCCGTCGCCGAAACACGCCAGACATCCCGGCGCGCCTTCCTCGTGCGTGACCGCGAAACCGTCGGCGATCAGGCCCGCGACATTCGTCTCGAACACGCACGCCGCTTCTTCCCAGACCGACGCGTAACGCCGCGAGACGGGGGCGGCGTCGGGCAACGCGACCGTCACCGTGGCAGTCGCGTCGTCGACAGAGACCACCGCCCGCGCGCCGTCCCGCGTCAGCTCGGTGCGAAACCAGGTCACGGCGCCAGGATACTGCGACAAACCCAGCCGCCCGGGCGCCGTCGAGCGAAGGTCAGCCCGCTGCCCCGAGCCACGCCGCACCGCGCACGCCCGACGAGTCGCCGTACTTGGCCACCGCGAACTCCGTGCGCAGCTCGTCGCTGAAGACCCAGCGCGAGACCAGGCCCGGCAACCTGTCGGTGAGGCTCGGCAAGTTCGACAGGCCGCCGCCGAGCACGACGATGTCGGGATCGACGATGTCGATGACGACCGCGAGGCCTCGGGCGAGGCGGCCGTCCCAGCGTTGCAGCGTGTCGATCGCGTCGGGGTCTCCGTCGGCCGCCGCCGCCCCGATCGCCGCCACGTCGATCGCCGCGCCGCCGTGGCGGACGTGGTCGGCCGCGAGCGCCGGGCCGCTGACCCACGTCTCCACGCAGCCGTGACGTCCGCAGTAGCACGCGGGGCCGGGGCGCTCGTCGTCGGCGGGCCACGGCAGCGGCGTGTGGCCCCACTCGCCGGCGATCGCGTTGGGGCCCGCGGCCAACCGGCCGTGCAGCACCCAACCGCCGCCCACGCCCGTGCCGAGGATGACCCCGAACACCGACGCCCGCCCCTGCCCGGCGCCGTCGGTCGCCTCCGACAGCGCGAAGCAGTCCGCATCGTTGGCCAGCGCGATCGGGCGGCCGAGCGCCGCCTCGAGGTCACGTTTCAAAGGCCGGTCGTTGAGGCACGTGGAGTTGGAGTTCTTGAGCGTCTGCGCCCGCGGTCGCAACGCGCCCGGCGTCCCGATCCCGATCGAGGTCGCCGCGCCGCGCTCGGCCTCGAGCTCGGCGACCAACTGCGCCACCGCGCGTACCGTGGCCTCGTAGTCGCCGGCCGGCGTCGGCACCCGCCGTCGCGCCGCGATCGCGCCCGCATCGTCGAGCAGCACGCCTTCGATCTTCGTGCCGCCGAGATCGACGCCGAGCTTCATTCGTCGAACCGCGCCGCGGTCACCGACGTCTCGACGTACCGCATCGTCCCCGTCGACGAGCGCAGCGCGATCGACTGCAGGTGGATCCGGTCGCCGATTCGACGCACGCCCTTGAGCATCGAGCCCGAGGTCACGCCGGTCGCACAGAAGATCACGTCCCCGCGCGCGAGGTCGTGCAGCTGCAGCACGCGGTCGGGGTCCTTCATGCCCATCTCGACCGTACGCTGTCGCTCGGCGGCGTCGTTGAAGTGCAGCCGGCCGATGAACTCTCCCCCCAGACAGTGCATCGCGGCCGCCGCCAGCACGCCCTCGGGCGCCCCGCCGGTGCCGTACAGCATGTCGATCGTGCTCTTGGGGATGCACGTGGCCACCGCGGGCGCGACATCGCCGTCGGAGATCAAGAACACGCGCGCCCCGGCCTCGCGCAGCTCGGCGACGAGCTCCTTGTGCCGGTCACGGTCGAGCACGACCACCGTGATGTCGGCCGGCCGCACGCCCTTGGCCTCGGCGAGGTCGCGCACGTTCTGGGTCGGCGTCTTGTCCAGGCTGACGACGCCGCGTCCCGCCGGCCCGGTCGCGATCTTGTCCATGTACGTGTCGGGCGCATTGAGCAGGTGATGGCGCTCGGCCACCGCGAGCACCGCGATCGCCCCCGGCCGTCCGTGGGCGCACAGCGTGGTGCCCTCGAGCGGGTCGACCGCGATGTCGACCTCGGGCAGGTCCTTTTGGTCCGGGCCGACTTGCTCGCCGATGTACAGCATCGGCGCCTCGTCCATCTCGCCCTCGCCGATCACCACCGTGCCGCGCACGGGCACGCGGTCGAACGCGTCCCGCATCGCCTCCACCGCCAGGCCGTCGGCCTCGTCCTTCTTGCCCTTGCCGATGAGCTTGGAGCACGCGAGCGCGGCCGCCTCGGTCACACGAACGAGCTCGAGAACCAGTCGACGATCCATGCGCCGTTCATACACGATCGCCGGCGACGTCGACCACCTGGCCACACAAGAGGTGCCACACGTCGTCGGGCATGCGGGTCGGCCGGCCGTCGGCCGTGCGCACGCAGCAGTGATCGGTCTGCGCCCGCAAGACGTCGAAGGACGCGCCGGACGCGTCGCCCGACCGCACCGCCGTCACCCGATACTGAAACGACACGCGCACCTTCGTGGCCCGCACGACCGCGGCATGGATCGTCATCGCGTCGTCGTAGCGCGCCGGCGACTCGTAGTGCACGGCCACGTCGGTCAGCGGCAGCCCGAAGCCGGCGTCTTCCATGCGCGCGTAGGCCAACCCGGCCGCGCGTAGAAGCTCCACCCGCGCCAGCTCCAGATAGCGCAGGTACGTCGCGTGGTAGACGATGCCCATCTTGTCGGTATCGGCGTACAGCACCCGCGCCGACGCGACCGGGCGCATGGCCGACAGCGGCAGCACCTCGGGACACAGGCTCATGCGGACGGATCCGGCGGCACCATGCGCAAACGGTGCGTGGGCTCGAGGATTTCCTCGTAGCCGTCGAGCTCGGCGAGCGCCACCCCGAGTCGTCGCTCGCTGACCGCCTCGGTGACGATGACCATGTCGACGGGCGCCGAGCCCTCGGGCGTGTCCTGGAACATTCGCTTGATGCTCACGCCGTGGCGGCCCAGACAGCTCGCAACGCGACCGAGCACGCCCGGCACGTTGGGCACGTGCACGCACAGATAGTTCTCGCTGCGCTCGTCGGCCAGCGACTTGGGCGCGACGTCGTCGATGCGCGAGAAGGCCTGCGGCGGAGGACCGCCGGCCGAAAACCCCACCACCCCGCGACACACCTCGATGATGTCGGAGACCACCGCCATGCCCGTGGGCATCGCGCCCGCGCCCTGACCGTAGTACAGGCTGCGCCCCATCGCGGCGGACTCGACGAGCACCGCGTTGTAGGCCCCGCGCACGTCGGCGAGCACGTCGTGCGCCGGCACCATCGCCGGGTACACGGCGAGCGCGGGACCGTCCGGGTCCATGCGCGCCACGGCCACGGACTTGATCACACACCCGAGCTCGCGTGCCATCTGGTGCTCGAACGGACGGATCCGCTCGATGCCTTCGGTGGGAATCTGCGCGGGGTCGATCCGCACGCCGAACCCGACCAGACACAAGAGCGCCAGCTTCTGCGCCGCGTCGTGCCCGCCCACGTCCATGCTCGGATCGGCCTCGGCAAAGCCCGCCTTCTGGGCCTGGCGCACCGCGTCCTCGTACGAGGCGCCCGTGCGCGACATCGCGTCGAGCACGTAGTTGGAGGTGCCGTTGACGATGCCGACGATGCGCTGGATCCGATCGCTGGCCAGCCCCTCGCGAAGCACCCGCAAGATCGGGATCCCCCCGGCGACCGCGGCCTCGAAGAACACGGACAGGCCGGCTTGCGCGGCGACGTCGAAGATCTCGCGACCATGCCGGGCGAGCAGGGCCTTGTTCGCGGTCACCACGTGCTTGCCCGCTGCGAGTGCCGCGAGCACGTGCGTGCGCGCCGGCTCGATGCCCCCGATGAGCTCGACCACCACGCGCACGTCCGGATCCTCGATCACGGCCTGGGCGTCGGTCGTGAGCGCGTCGGCCTCGAGCATCGGACGCGCGCGCTCCAGATCCCGCACCAGGACCCGGCGCACGACCACCTGCGCCCCGAGTCGGCGCTCGATCGCGGTGCGGTTCTCTTCGAGGATCCGCACCACGCCGCCGCCGACGTTGCCGGCCCCCAGGACCCCGATCGCGATGCGACGCATGACGGACGCACGCTACGGGGCAGTGACGCGGGCGTCAACGCGCCCGCGCCACCTCCGCGCCACCTCCGACCCCCCCAGCCCGCGCCTTTCCGCTACCCTCCGGCCACCTCCCATGAGCACGATCGTCGACGTCCACGCCCGACAAATCCTCGACTCCCGAGGCAACCCCACTCTCGAGGTCGAGGTCACCACCGAGCTCGGCAGCATCGGCCGCGCCGCCGTTCCCTCGGGCGCCAGCACCGGCGAGTTCGAGGCCCTCGAGCTGCGCGACGGCGACAAGACCCGCTTCGGAGGCAAGGGCGTGACCAAGGCGATCGCCAACGTCAACGACCGCCTCGCCGCCGTCGTCGCCGGTTTCGACGCCCTCGACCAGCAGGCGGTCGACGAGGCGATGCTCGCCGAAGACGGCACCCCCAACAAGGGAGAGCTCGGCGCCAACGCGATGCTCGGCGTCTCGCTCGCGACCGCCCGCGCCGCCGCCCAGGACGTGGGCCTGCCGCTGTTTCGCTACCTCGGCGGGACCCTTGCGCGCACCTTGCCCGTGCCGCTGATGAACGTCATCAACGGGGGCGCGCACGCCGACAACAACCTCGACTTCCAGGAGACGATGCTCGTCCCCTTCGGGTTCGACACCTTCCCCGAGGCACTGCGCGCCGGCGTGGAGGTCTTCCACGTGCTCAAGAAGCAGCTCAAGGAGGCGGGCAAGACCACGTCGGTCGGCGACGAAGGAGGCTTCGCCCCCGACCTGGGCTCGAACGCCGAAGCCCTCGATCTGCTCGTCAAGGCGATCGAGGCGGCCGGCTACGAGCCCGGCACGCAGATCGGCCTCGCCCTCGACGTGGCGGCCTCGGAGTTCTACGACGAGAGCAAGAAGGTGTACCGCCTCGCCGGCGAGGGCGGGCGCGAGCTCGACTCGGCCGGACTCGCGGCGCTGTACGACGATCTGTGTGGCCGCTACCCCCTCGTGTCGATCGAGGACGGGATGGACGAGGAGGACTGGGACGGCTGGAAGGCGCTCACCGACCGGATCGGCGACCGCGTGCAGCTCGTCGGCGACGACCTGTTCGTCACCAATCCCACCCGATTGACCCAGGGCATCGAGCGCGGCGTGGCCAACGCACTGCTGGTGAAGGTCAATCAGATCGGCACGCTCACCGAGACCCAGATCGCCATGCGAACCGCCCATCGGGCCGGCTACGCCTGCGTCGTGTCGCACCGCAGCGGCGAAACCGGCGACGATTTCATCGCCGACTTGGCAGTCGCCCACGAGTCCGGCCAGATTAAGACCGGGAGCGCCTCGCGATCGGACCGCACGGAGAAATACAACCAGCTGTTGCGGATCTCCGAGCTGCTCGGACCCCTCGCGCGCTACGACGGTCGGCGGATCTTCGGAGGCAAGTGACCGTCGCCCTGTGGCCCTTGCTGCTGTGGCTCGCCGCCGCGGCGCCGACGGCGGACGAGCCGGCCGCCGAGGACGAGGCGGCCGCCGACGCGGGACCGAACGACCCGGCCCAGGCCGAGCCCGATCCCGCGGTCGAGTCCGCGCCGACGCCCGAGACCGCGCCGCGCGACGAGGAGACCGGTCGGCTCGGCCCCGCCCCGCCGGGCCCGGCGGTCGTCGACGCGGTCCTGCCGTGCGGCGTGCGGGTGATCGCCGCCGAGGATCGCACGCTCCCGGTCGCGGCCGTCGTGCTCGCGATCGAGACGGGAACCGAGGACGATCCCAAGGACCGGCCCGGCTTGGTTCGCGCGCTGGCGTTTCACTTGCTGCAGGGCAACCGCGAGCTCGCCCCGGGCGCAGCGTCGGCGATCGTGCACGACGCCGGGGGCGTGACGTCGCTGGCGATCGGTCCGGCCCAGATCCGCTTCGAGAGCCTCGTGCCGATCTCTCGCATGGCGCAGGTCGTGACGATGGAGGCCCAACGACTGCGCGCCCCCACCGTCACCGACGAGCTGTGGGCCGACACGCTGCGCTGGGCTCGACGCGACCGACCACGGCAGTGGGCATCCCACCCCGACGCGATCGCAGCCGCCCACCGCACCCCTTCGCTGGCCTCCGACGGGCAAGCGGATCCGACGAAGCTCTCGACGCTCGAGCCCGGTGCGATCGGCAACGCGCTCGCGGAGCGGATGACCTACACGCGCGCGACGCTGACCGTGGTCGCCCCCGCCGATCCCGAGGAGACGTTCACCGCCCTCGCGGCCGCCTTCGCCGATCTGCCCCATGCACCTCGGGCCGCCGCCGATCGCACGGTCGGCACGCCGGCCGATCGCACCCGGCCACGGCCGGTGCCGTTCGACCCGGCCAGCGGCGAGCTGTTTCTGTGGCCGGTGGCACCCACGCCGGCCGCGATCGCCGACGCGAGCGCGTGGTGTCGCGCGCTGAATCGACAGCGTCAGGTCGAGCCCGAGCCCAAGCGTGCTCGCGTCCGCTGTCACCTCGATCTCGATCCCCGTCGCGCGACGCTGACGGTGCGCTCCAGCGGCGCCGACGATCCGCTGGTGCTGTTGGAGGCTCGACTGCAGCGACTCGCCGACGGGGCCGACGCGACGTTGCTGCAGCGGCAGCGCGAGGAGCTCGCCGACGCCGAGCGCATGCAGCTGCGCGCGCCCCTGCCTTTGGCCCGACGCCTCGCCCAGTCCGCGCCCTCGGCGAGCAAGGGCCCGCGGTGGCGTGCCCTCGACGCGCTGACCGGCCTCGACGTCCTGACCGAGGACGCGCCCCCCGTGCCGGGCCTGCCGCTGGGCGCGGCGATCCAGCTGGTGCAGCCGGCCGAAGGAGGCACCACGCCGTGAGCGGGCTGGGCCGACGCCACTTCGTACGACTGGCCGGGTGCGGGCTGCTCGTGCCCGGATGCAAGCGCCAGCGTGCCCCGGAGATCGCCGAGACGTGGGACGAGCAACCGGCGATCGAGCAGACCGAAGCCCTCGGCAATCTCGCGCCGCTGTGGCCGGCCCCCGTGCGCGGACGCCTCGGCAGTGGCTTGCTCAGCTTTTGGCTGCACGAGGCGGGCAGTCCCGCCCTGCACGTGCGGGCGCTGCTGCCGACCTCGAGCCCGCGGGGCGACGACGTGGGCGCCGACGCGGTCGCGGTCATCACCGATCACGTCGCGTTCGAGCTGCAGCGCCGCCTCGGTCGCGATGGTGTCACCGTCCGCGTCGACCATGGGCCCGACCGGATCGAGATCGGGCTGCACGGATCGGGGGCGGACCTCGGTCGGATCTTCAAGTGGTTGGGCTGGGCGCTGCGACCGGCCGCGCCGCTGGCCGGCCTCACGCACGCGCGCGATCGCCTCGCCGAGCAGCTGCCGGCCGCGGGCACCGAAGATGCCGCGATCGCACACCTGGTCGCGGCGATGGTCGGCCGTCCCGCCGCGCATGGCCTCGTCGACGCCGCCCGACTCGGGGCGCTGACCCGCGCCGACCTCGAGCAGGCCTGGGCCACGCTCACCGATCCCCGCCGTGCGGTGCTCGTCGTGCATTCGGGTGAGCCGGCGGCGGCGGGCCGCGCGGTGCTGCGCAGCCTGAGCGCGGCGTGGCACGGACTGGGCAAGATCGAGACGCCCGATCAGGCCGTCGAGCGGCTGCACGTGCATGTCGATGGTGTGGTCTCCGCCCACCACATCCTGGCCGAGCCCCCCGCACCGCTGGCCGTGCTCGACGTCGGGCGCGGCGAGCCCACCCTCGTGCTCGGTCGCGTGATTCCGACCGAGGCACCACCGGCGCGAAGCCGCGCTCGTCTCGCGCAACGCCTGCTGCAGGAAGAGCTCGACGCCCGCCTCGTCATCTCGGGCGCCCACGCGTTGTTCGTGGTGCGCGCGCCGCTGTCACGCTCGGCCCCCGAGCGCAGCGCCCAGGACCTCGTCGCCGCCCTCGCCGATTTCGCCGGCGCGCGCCAACCGTCGCAGCGCCTGTTCACCGCCGCGCAGCTGTGGCTGGGGGCCCGCGTGGTGGAAGCGAGCCTGCAGGGCGAGGACTGGACGCAGCTGTTCGCCGAGGCGATCGACCTCGCCGACCGGGACGCCGACATCGCCAACGCCCTCGTGCGCGACGCGACCACCATGCTCGAGCCGGATGCCGACGCGATGCAGCAATGGCAGCGCAAGTGGCTCGATCCGCGCGCCGGCGAGGTGGGTTGGCACTGGCTCGCAGCCGGCGTCGAGGACAAGATCCAGCGCCGCCTCGAACGCATCACGCCGCTTTCGCCCGTGGCCTGAACGGGTCCTGCGGCCGGGCCGCGCGGGGTACCATCTCAGCGAGCTCCGTGGTCAATCCCGCCGCCTACGTCTACGCGATCCTCTTTCTGTGGGTCCCGATCTCGGCGCTGCTGTTCGCGACGATGCCCACGGTGCGCGCGGTCGTCTACGTGATGGTGGGCGGCACGCTCATCTTGCCCGAGCTCGCCGCCGTCGACCCTCCGATCCTGCCCGCGATCGACAAGCACGGTCTGTCGGCCCTGTGCGCCCTCACCGGTCTCGTGCTCACCAACCCCAAGCGCGTGTGGGCGGCCAAGCCATTCGGGTGGTGGGACCTGCCGTTTCTGTTCCTGATCATCGGCAACATCGGCACCGCCTCGACCAACCCCGACCAGTTCATCTTCGGCGGCAAGCCTTCGTGGACCGGAGAGCCGTGGCCCACCATCACGCTGCCCGGGCTGACCGTGCGCGAGGCGTTCCCGCTGTCGATGAGCGACATCGTCTACTTGTGGGCGCCGTACTTCGTCGCGCGGGCATGCTTTCGCACCCGCGAAGACGTGGCCGAGCTGCTGCGCGCGTTCGTGACGAGCGGGATGATCTACGCCGGCCTGATGGCGGTGGAGATCGTCCTCAGTCCGCAGATCCACCGCTGGACGTACGGCTACCACGCCACGAGCTTTTCCCACGCCGTGCGTGGGTCCGGCTTCAAGCCCAACGTCTACCTCGCCGGTGGTCTCGCCGCGGCGATGTACGGCTTCGTCGTGGTGCTCGCGAGCGCGGCAGCCCACCGGGCGAAGTTGCCCACCGGTGCGATCCCGGCGATGGGGACCCTGCTGGCGATGCTGGTGGTCCTGTCGCTGTCGCGCAACGTGGCCGTGGTCGTCTACCTCGCCTTCGCCGTCCCGTGCGCGCTCGCGCTGCGTGGCAAGACCCTCGCGACGATCGCCAAGGTCCTGCTGCTGTTGTTCATCTCGTTCCCATATCTGCGCGCGAGCAAGATCGCTCCGACCGACGACCTGGTTCAGTTCGCCGCCAAGTACAACGCCGAGCGTGCCGACTCGCTCAAGTTCCGGTTCGACAACGAGGACGCGCTGCTGGAAAAGGCGATGGAGCGCCCGTACTTCGGCTGGGGTACCTACGGACGCAACCGCATCTACGACGAGGACAGTGGTCGCGACCTGTCGGTCACCGACGGCGAGTGGATGATCCACTTCGGCGTCCGCGGCGCGATCGGCTACATCGGGTGGGCTCTGCTGCTCGTGATGCCGGTGTTCGCCGCGACCCGACCGATGAAGCGCGGCATGCCCCCGCCCGATCAGATCCTGCTGGGGACACTCGCGCTGACGCTGGCCGTGCACACCTTGGACCTGTTGCCCAACGCGTCGTTCAACCGCTTCATCTACATCCTGGCGGGCACGGTCGCGGGACTGGTGGCCGGCTACGGCAAGGGGGCGAGAACGGTGACCACGGCGGTCCGTCCGGGCGCCCTCGCGGTCCGCGCGCCACCGTGACCCCGGCGATGGCCCCGGTCGCCAGGAGGGTGCTACACACCCCGCCACGATGACTGGCCTGTCGCGAACCTCGCCCCGCCTCGCACTGCTGACTCTCGGCCTTCTCACCGCCCTCGGCACCGGCTGCATCGAGCAGCGCCGGCCCCAAGCGAAGGCGAAGGCGGGTGCCCAGGCCGGCACCGAAGGCGCCGCGGGAGGCCTCGTCCTCGATCCCGACGCCGTCGACGACAAGCTGTCGCACCTCATCACGGGCGAGCGCTGGAAGGTGCCGATCACGGCCGACGATCCGGCCAAGGGCGCCGCAGAGCCCCTCGTGACGATCGTCGAGTTCTCGGACTTCCAGTGCCCGGCGTGCAAGAGCCTGGTGCCCAACCTCGAGGAAGCGTTCGCCAAGTACGAAGACGACGTCCGCCTCGTCTTCAAGCAGTTCCCGCTCGCGATGCACCCCGAGGCCGAGCCCGCCGCGCGCGCGGCGATGGCCGCGGGCCGTCAGGGCAAGTTCTGGCCGATGCACGACCTGCTGTTCGCCAACCAGCAGGCGCTCAAGGACCCCGACCTCGAAAAGTACGCGACCCAGATCGGGCTCGACGTCGCCAAGTTCAAGGCCGACTACGCCGACCCGGCGATCGCACTCGCGGTCACCGCCGACCGCAACATCGGCAACGCGATGCAGGTCAACAGCACGCCGAGCTTCTTCATCAACGGCCGAATCGTCAAAGGCGCGGTGCCGACCGAGCGGATCACGGCGCTCATCGACGAGGAGATCGCGATGGCGAACAAGCTCATCGAGGCCGGCAGCAAGCGCTCGGAAATCTACGCGCGCGTGCTCAAGGCGGCGACGATGGGCGAGGCACCCAAGCCCCCCACCCCGTCCGCGGACCCCGCCCACAAGCGCGGGGAGGCCAGCCGGGTCCCCAACTACGCGGTGCCGCTCGGGGAAGGTCGCCCCTCGCGGGGTCCCGAGGACGCCCTCGTGACGATCGTCGAGTTCAACGACCTGCGTTGCGACGACTGCAAGAAGGTCGGCAGCGTGATCGAAAAGGTGCTGCGCAAGTATCCCGCCGACGTCCGGCACGTGTTCCGCCACGCCCCGCACGACGACAAGGAAAGCCAGGACCTCGCGCGCTTCGCCGAAGCCGCCCACATGCAGGACAAGTTCTGGAAGGTCCGTACCGCCCTCGAGACCGCCGATCAGCTCGGCAACCTCAAGGACATGATGACGGCCGCCACGGCCGCGGGGGCCGACGGACAGCAGCTGCTCGCCTCGATCCAGAACAAGGCGTCCGCCGACGCGGTCTCGGGCGACGTTGCCGCGGTCGACAAGTTCCGTGGCAGCGCCCCGGCGCCGATCCTCTTCGTCAACGGCCGCTACCTCGACGGCGTGCCGAGCTTCGCGGATCTCGACGCGCTCGTCGCCGAGGAGAAGGCCAAGGCCGAGAAGTTCATCGCCGACACGGGCACCAAGCGCGACGCCAACCTGTACGAGACGATGCGGCGCAAGAGCAACGACGGCAAGGGCTGGCGCGGGCTCTCCCGGGCCGACGAGGCGGGCGCGCCGGCCAACGATGCCGCCGCGGCCGTGGCCGAGATCACGACCGAGGGCTTGCCGGTCAAGGGCAAGGCCGACGCCAAGGTCAAGATCGTCGAGTGCAGCGACTTCGACTGCCCGTACTGCCAGCGCTCGCAGACCACGCTCAAGCAGATCGAGGAGACCTACGGCGACAAGGTCGCGATCTACTTCCGCCACAACCCGCTGCCGATGCACCCGCAGGCCGAGCCGGCTCACCGGGCGGCGATCGCCGCGGGCGAGCAGGGCAAGTTCTGGGAGATGCACGACAAGCTCTTCGCCGACAAGGCCGCCCGCTCCGAGGAGCAGATGGCCGCGTTCGCGCAGGAGCTCGGCCTCGACGTCGGCAAGTGGCGCAAGGCGTTCAACAGCGCGGACGCGGCGGAGACGGTCAAGCGTGACCTCGAGGAGTGCCGCAAGTTGGGCGTTTCGGGCGTGCCGGCCTTCTTCGTCAACGGCGAGTCGATCCGCGGCGCGCAGCCCTTCGAGAACTTCAAGCCGCTGATCGACAAGGCGCTCGCGGGCTAGTCCTCCGGGCTAGCCCACGCGTCGCAGCGCGGGCGCTTCGGCCAGTGCCGCGCGGATCTCCGCGAGCTCGTGCAGCACCTCGGCGACCGACCCCGGTCGGTGCATGGGCTTGCGCGCCAGGCACTCGTCGACGAGGTCGCACAGTCGGCCCGGCAGGTCCGGGGCGGCCGACGACAGCGCCGGCGAGCGGCCGGTCACCTTCTTGATGAGCACCGTGGACGCAGGCTCGCCCTCGCCGGCGGCGAGCGGGACCTGCCCCGTGAGCATCTCGAACAGGATCACGCCGAGCGCGTAGATGTCGACCGACGGCGCCGCCGGATTGCCGAGGCTCTGCTCGGGCGCCATGTACTCGGGCGTGCCCATCACGGTGCCCGGCGCGGTGGCGCGGCGCCCCGGGGCCTCGTCCGCGTGCGCGATGCCGAAGTCGAGGATCTTGATCTGCAGTTTGCCCTCGCGATCGAGGACGAGGATGTTGTCCGGCTTGAGATCGCGGTGGATGACGCCGGCGTCGTGGGCCGCGGCGAGCGCCTCGCCGATGCGCTCGGCGAGTTGCAGCGCGAGGTGGGCCGGAACGCGTCCGAACTCGCGCAGGAGCCGACCGAGGGTACGGCCCTCCAACAACTCCATCACGTAGTAGGGCCGACCGTCGGGCATCTCGCCGACGTCGAACACGTCCACGATGGAGGCATGGGCGATCGAGCAGGCCGTTCGCGCCTCGTTGCGGAAGCGCTCGGCGACGTCGGCGTGGTCGCGCCAGCGGCTATCGAGGATCTTGATCGCGACCTTGCGCGACAGGCCGATGTGCGTGGCGACGAACACGCTCGCCATGCCGCCGACGCCGAGCAGCTGCTCGATACGATAGCGACCGTCGATGATCTCGGGCTCGGCGAGGGCGGGGACGCTCGGCTGGTCGATGACGATCTCGCAGGTGGCCCGACCCGCCGCCCCACGCGAGCTCAACGGCGTGCAGGAGCGCGCCGGTGCGCCGAGGCGAGGCGCCGCCACCGCCCGCGCCGCGCGTTCGTGTCGCGTCGCGTGCAAGGGGGCTCGGCGGCTCATCTGGTCGGTTATCCACGTAATCACGCCCACGTCTTGTGCACGGATGGGGCCGGCGAGAAGGCACGTGCAATCTCAATGGCTTCCCCGACGCGGGGGTCGGCGTGGGCCGGGGCGAGGGGGGTCGACGCCCCGAAATGCCCCGAAAGTGCTCGGAACCGCGATTTGACCACGAATCCGCGACGGCGCGGACTTGCGCTTCGCTTTGCTTTGCTACGCTTGCGGGCTTGAAACCGATGTTGCGAATCCGCGCGACCGCGCTCGGCGCGCTCTTGGTGCCGGGCTGCTTCTCCGAGGACGACCCGCCGAACGCGGGCACGTCCGCGGGGACCGGGACCAGTGCGGGTTCGAGCGAGGCGACGACCGCCGGCCCGGCCGATGGCGGTCCCTCGACGACGAGCCCCGGCGCGACCGGCGGGAGCACGGGCGAGGCGACGACCAACCCGGTCGCGGACTCGACGGGTGGATCGACGGGTGGATCGACGAGCGACGCCACCACCTCCAGCGGCGAGGACACCACGGGCGGCGGGCCCCCACCCGCCTGGGTCGCCGAGTGCGCCGCCAACGGCTTCACCTTCGTGCCGTCGCCGCCCGACGTCGACGCCGAGTGGGAGCTGCACTACACCGATGCCCTGGCGCTGACCGACGTGTTGCTGGGCATCGGCACCGACGACTACGCCCCCGACCAGGCGCCGCCGGTCGACTGCGCGCCGACCTGCGAGTTCGTTTGGCTCTTCATGCCCGGACGGATCTTTGCCGGGAGCCAGGCGTTCGAGATCTCGGCGAACGAGTACGGCGCGATGCCGGGCCCGAGCTGCGTGGCCGATCTGTAGGATCGCGACCGCCAACGCGGTCGGCAGCGCTGCCGCGTCGGTTGGCGGCTCGCCATGTGCGTCCGGCCGTGATCCAAAGAGGTTGGCGCTGGCACGCGCCTCGCACACACACGACCGCGTGCGACGTTGGATCTGGGCGAGCCTGGGATGGCTGTGTGCGTGCAACGAGCATCCGCTCGCGGCCGTGGAGCTGCAGACGACATCGGAGACGGCGATGACGATCTGCGCGCGTCCGCGCGCGGCGGTCGACGTGCTGTTCGTGGTCGACAGCGGCGCCTCGATGGCACAGGCGGCCACCCGCCTGCAGCAAGAGATGGTCGGGGTCGCAGGCCGGTACGCAACGAGCGGACTGGACCTGCGGCTCGCCGTGGTCGACGCGTCACCGGCCGGCGGTCCGCACGGCGAGTTCGTCTCGACCCCATGCAGCGCGCGACTGGACGCGTTTGTCGGTACGCCCGACCCGGGCGCGCGGACGGTCGACATCCGTCGCAGCGGATGCACCGACAGGTGCCCTCGCGACGAGCTCGGCGTGCTGCCCAGCCGCGTGCTCGGCGACCAGGTGCACCGCGCCCGGCCCTGGCTGACCGTCGAGGGTGGGTGGCCGCAGCTGGAGCCGGGCTGGACGTTCGGCGAGGACCTGGCGTGCCGCGTGCCGCTCGGGCTCGACGGCGCCACATCGACCTCGGCGCTGGAGGCGATGCGCCTGGCCCTGGCGCGCGCCGAGGATCCGGCCGACCCGGCCTACGGCTTCCTGCGCGGTGAAGCCAACCTGTTCGTGATGTTCGTGACCGACCGCGACGACGCCGGCACGACCCCCATCGACGACTACGTCGAGCTGCTCGCCGCGATCGAGCGCGACAAGCTGGAGCATCGACCGGAGCTGTCGCGCGCCGTGTTCGTGTCGGTGGTCGGCGGCGTGGCCTTGCACGACGACGCCGACGAGCTCGCCGTCGCGTGTGAAGGCCCTCTCGGACGCGCCGCGCCGGCGACGCGCCTGATGGAGCTCGCCACCCGGTTCGCCGAGTTCGAGCCGTGGCAGCGAGTTCCGGGGTTTCCGATCTGCCACTCCGGCTGGGCCGATGCGCTCGCCTGCGTGCCGATCTTTCGTCCGTTCCCGTTCGCGTGCGAGGGCGCCCCGCTGCTCGACGCCGACCCGGATACGGAGGTGGTCGACCCCGTCTGCGAGGTCGAGTGGTTCCGCGACCGCCTGCCGCCGGCCCCGCTGCGCTCGTGCCTCGACGACGACGGCGAGCCCCGCCCCCTGGAGGCCGACGAGGTCGCCTGCTTCGACGTCGTGGTCGATCCCTACCGCGACGAGTATCGCGACCGCGCGTGCTCGCTGGAGGTTCCCGGCGACCTCGACCTTCGCTTCGCGCCGGGCTTCGGCGGCGACGGCTGCTTCCGCGTCACCTGCCGCGTCGAGCCCCGCCCCCGCCCGTGACCCCCTCGCCGGTCTCGGACGCGCGTCAGCCCTCGAGCTCGGCTTGCGCGGCCTGCAGCAGCGAGGCCTCTTCCTCGGGGGCCGAGGCCACGAGGTGGTGGCGGCTGTAGACGCCGAAGTACAGCACGCCGAGCGCGAGCACCCCGAGGGTGCCGACGATGACCGCGGTCGCGGCCTCGGCGTAGAACAGCGTGGAGGTCATCGCGACGACCGACAGGACCAACGCGATCGCGGGCGTGAACGGATAGCCGGGCGTTCGGTAGACGCGTCGGGCCTCGGGGTGGCGGCGTCGGAGCACGAAGTGGCTGACCATCATCAGCACGTAGGAGATGAGCGCCGCGAAGACGGCGATCTGCATCAACAGGTCACCGGTCTTGACCCGTGCGCCCGCGACCTGCTCGACGATCACGATGACGCCGTAGCCGACCACGGCCGGCACGATGAGCGCCCAGTGCGGGACCTTGCGGGCGTTGGTTCGCGACAGCCACCGCGGAAAGTACCCGGCCCGCGACAGCGCGAAGATCTGGCGCGAGTACGCGAAGATGATCCCGAAGAAGCTCGCGACGAGGCCCGCGAGGCCGACCACCGTCGTCATCCAGTAGATCGCCCCGCGGCCCAGCACCGCCTGCGCCGCCGCCGGCAACGGGTTGTCGCTGTCGGCGAGCGCCGCCGAGCCGGCCGCGGCCGGAGCGAGCACGAGCGCCAGCAGTGAAAACGCCACCAGCGACAGCATCGCCGCGATCATCCCGCGCGGCAGGTCCTTGCCCGGATCGCGCGTCTCCTCGGCCGCGAGCGGCACGCCCTCGATCGCCAGGTAGAACCATCCGGCGGCCGGCAGTGCGGCGACGATGCCGGCCGCCCCGTGGGGAAACCATCCGCCCTCGCCGGACGCGTCCACCACGTCCAAGACCCGCGACAGCTGCGCGTGCGGCAGCACGGCCGCGGCCCACACCAGCAGCACCGCCACCGACAGCCCCGTGATGGCCAAGAGCACCACGAGCGAGGTCTGCGTGCCGAGCAGGTTGATCCCGACGAACACCACGTAGGCGATCACCGGCACCCACGTGGCCACCCAGTCCGGCGGCGCCTCGAACATCCCGGCCACGTAGCCCCCGATGCCGGTCGCGATCACGGCCGGCGCGACCACGTACTCGACCGTCACCGCCAGACCGGTCACGTATCCGCCCCACGGCCCGAGCGCACGACGAGCGAACGCATACGGACCGCCGGCGACCGGCATCATCGTGGCCAGCTCCGCGATCGCGAAGATCATGGTCACGTACAGCGTCGCCATGATCGCCGTCGCCACGAGCATCCCGCCGAAGCCACCGGCGTTGAGCCCGAAGTTCCAGCCGAAGTAGTCGCCGGAGATCACGTAGCCGACGCCGAGCCCCCACAGCAGCACGGGTCCCGCCGTGCGTTGCAGACTGCGATCGGCGTGGTAGCTGTCGTCGACCCCTTCGTAGTCGACGCCCGCGTCGCTCACCCGCCCACCGTCCAGGCCTCGTGGGTGTCGACGGCTCCGAACGCCGCGACCCCGGCCCCGCCCGGTACGAACACCACCCCATCGACCGCGGCCGCCCCCGATCCGTGGCGCGGGGTCGGCATGTCCGGCAGCGCCATCCAGCTGTCGGCGACGGCGTCGTAGACCTCCCACTGCCCGAAGATGCCGTCGGGGTCGTCGGGGTTGCCCTCCCCGCCGCCCACGAACAAGAGGTCTTCGTGCGCCGCCCCCATCGCCCCGCCACGCGAGGTCGGCATGTCCGCGCCCTGCGTCCATGTGCCGGTGGCGGGGTCGTAGATGTCGACGGTCGGCACGTGGCTACCGATCTCGGAGTCGCGCCCGCCCACGACGAACACACGCCCGCCGATCGCCGCCCCCACCGCATGGTCGCGCGAGGTCGGCAGCGGCGGCAGCGGCGTCCAGTCGTCCCCCGCGGTGTCGTAGACCCATGCGTCGGCGACGGCCTGTCCCTGCCGAAGGCCCCCGACCACGTAGATCATCGTGTCGATCACCGCGACCGCCGACGCGCCACGCTCGGTACCCGCGGGCATCTCGGCGTTCTCGGACCACACGTCGGTCGCCGGGTCGTACGACCAGGTCTGCCCGATCGCGTCGAACGTCAGCCCGGACAAGAAGCCCGCGACCCACAGCCGCCCGCCGGCCGCGGCGAGGTTGGGATGGTGCACGGTCGAGTTGGGGAAGTTGCTCGCCGCGCGCCAGCTGTCGGACGCCGGGTCGTAGGCCTCCACGCGTGGCACGAGGCCCGCATCGGAAAAGCCCCCGACCACGTACACCTCGCCGCCGAGCGCCGCGACGCCGCACTCTTGGCGCGGACCCATCGCGAGCGCGGCCCGGGTCGACCACCCGGCTTCGGGGCCGGCAGGTCCGGTCTCGTCGGCGCCCGTGGGCGCGTCGTCGGCCGAAGCCGACGACGTCATCGACGTCCCACCGTCGTCGACGGTGGACGCACCGGTCGCGTCGGCGGCCACATCGTCACCGGCACCACACGCCAGCGCGAGCGCGGCGAGCAGCGGGCCGGCAGCGACGGTCAGACCTTGATGCCGCGGCCGCGGATGTCGGCGAGCACGGCATCGATGCCGCGCTTGTCGATGATCCGCATCCCGTGGGCGCTCAAGCGCAGCCGCACGAACTTGTTCTCGCTCGCCACCCAGTACCGCTTGACCTGCAAGTTCGGCATCGACCGCTTCTTCGTGCGGACGTGCGAGTGCGAGACGTTCATGCCCACCAGGGGCCCTTTTCCGGTAACCATGCAAACCTGGGCCATGACGCAGTCCTTCGGGCCGCGGACCATGGCCCGGGGCTCCTCCGAAGTCAAGCGCCGGACCGACCTGGCGCATCGTGCGCGGGCGCGTGGCCGCCCGTCGAGCCGTCGTCTTCGGAGTACCGGACCGCATAGCGGTCATTTTCTCTCACCGTGACCGCCCGCACGACCACCGGCGGATGTTCACCCCCACGGGCCGCTACAGCGGCCGCCAGGGCGGAAAACACGTGGGCGGCGATGTTCTCGGCCGTGGGATTGACGTCCATGAAGGGCGGCACGTCGTTGAGCAGGCGGTGATCGAGCGGCGCGAGGATCTCCCGTGTCATGCGCTCGAGCTCGTAGAAGTCGATGGCCATCCCCACGCCATCGAGCCGGCGGCCCTCCACTTCCACCTCCACGCGGAAGTTGTGGCCGTGGACGCGCTCGCACGCGCCGGGGTAGCCGCGTAGCACATGGGCCGACGAGATCTCCGTGACCACGCGCAGCTCGTAGCGGGCGCTCATGGCTCGGCCCCTCCCATGATCCACGCCTCGATCGCCATCTGCTGCTGCGGCGTCAGCATGCCGACCTGCGGCATCGGGTCGCCCGTGCCTCCGACCGTCAGGTGCGTGCCCTGCAGCTTGTGCCACAGATAGCTGCCCTGCAGATCGCCCGCGGCGACCCGCACCAACGGCGACTGCATCGAGGCGGTCCCGACGAGCTCGCCGTAGGACGTGCCCTCGTTGAGGGTGAGCACCTCCGCCTGCATCGTCCCCGACGGGCCCTGCAGGTGACACGTACACGCGCCGTTGAAGATCGGCTGGATGTCCATCGCGTAGTCGACCACCACCGCGCCACCGCTGGAGCTGTCGGCGCCCGTGGACGCCGGCTCGCCGCTCGAGCTGTCGGCCGCCATCACGGTCGTCGAGCTACCGCCACTGCCGTCGCCCGCGCCGTCGTCCCCCGGACAGCCCGTGGCCAGCCCCAGCCCGTACAGCACGACAAGCTCTCGCACGCCTCGCATCGGACGTGCACCCTAACCCAGCCGCCGCGCTCCGGGCTACGGCGGCCGCAGCCGCACGATCGTCGCCCCGGCCGGCGCGGTCTCCGGCAGGTCCAGCGGCGCCTCGCAGCTGTCGCGTCGACCACAGCCTCCGCACTCGGCGCCCCGCCAGATCCGCTCGTAGCGAGCCTGGACCTCGTCGATGACCTCGGGTTGCTCGGTCATGATCCCGAGCTCGAAGTTGCGACGATGCGGCGCCTTGGCACCCAGGCCGGCGCCCGTCCAGTTCGCCGAGCCCAGGTACATCACCCGCCCGTCGACGATGACGGCCTTGAGGTGCACGCGCGGGCACATCCGCAGCGACAGGGCCTCCCACAGCCGCGGGTACTCGTCGAAGCTGTCGCGAAACGGGCGCGACGGCATGGCCGCGTGCAGCAGCCGCAGCTCCACCCCGCGTCGCGCCAGCGCGTCGAGCACGCCGAGCACCGAGCCGTAGCGCCGCGCCCGACCGACCTCCACGAGCATCTGCTTGAGGTTGGCGGTCGCGATCCAGACGCTGACCTGCGCCTGCCGCACCGCCCCGATGACCGCGGCGTAGTGCGCCTCGTCGAGCACGAGGGAGAACGAGGGCGCGCCCGGCACGACGCGGCATCGTACGGGCCGCGGCGTCGGGCCCGAAGTTTTCGTCACATCCGCAGGACGGCGGCGGCCCAGGTCAGGCCGGTGCCGAAGGCGGTCAGGGCCAACCGATGCCCTTCGCGCAGCACGCCTTGCTCGCGCGCCTCGTCGATCGCGACCGGGATCGAGGCGGCCGAGATGTTGCCGTAGTGGGGCAGCACGGAAAACACCTTGTCGCCGGGGATCTGGGTGCGCTCGCGGGTCGCCTCCATGATCCGCAGGTTGGCCTGGTGCGGGATGAACAGATCGACCTCGTCGGGGCCGATGCCCGCTTCGGCCATCGCGTCGACCATCGCCTGGCTCATCGACCGCACCGCGTGCATGAAGACCTTGGAGCCTTCCATGTAGACGGTGTGGGCGGCCTCGGCCACGGTCGCGTTGGTGGCGGGCATGCGCGTGCCGCCGGCCGGCACCTTGAGGATGTCGGCCAGCGTGCCGTCGCTGCCCCAGTTGGCCGACAGGATGCCCGCGTCGTCGCCCTGCGGCGTCGCGGTCACGATCGCCGCCCCGGCACCGTCACCGAACAGCACGCAGGTGCGCCGGTCGTTCCAGTTGAGGATCTTGGAGAAGACCTCGGCCCCGCACACGGCGACCCGCTTGGCGCGGCCCATCGAGATCCAGTTGGCCGCGACGTCGAGCCCGTACAGAAAGCTCGAGCAGCCGGCCATCACGTCGAAGGCGGGCATGCCCCGGATGTCGAGCACTTGCTGCACCCAGCACGCCGTCGACGGAAAGAGCGTGTCCTGCGAGCACGTGCCGACGATGACGCCGTCGAGCTCGCCGGGCTCGATGCCCGCGTCGATGCACGCCTTGCGGATCGCTTCGGCCGCGAGGTCCGACGTGGACGTGTCGCCCTCGACGATGCGACGCGCGGAGATGCCGGTGCGCTCGCGGATCCAGTCGTCGGACGTGTCGAGCGTCTCCGACAAGTCGTCGTTGGTCACGATCTTGTCGGGCAAACAACGCCCGGTACCCACGATTTTGACGCTTCTCACGAGGTCCCCGCGACTGCCAGTTTACGCCTGTAAGGCGCAACCCGTGGCCTGTTAGCCCAAAAACCAGGACGGCGTCAACGCCGGGCCCGTGGCGCCTGGTCGCGCCGCGGGGACTGGTCGGCGACCGTCGGGGCCAGGTTCGCCCGTCGCGCGTCCGGCGAGGCGTTCGCGTTCGCCGCGAGCCGCTTTGCCGCAGCGGCGGTCACCGATCGAGCAGCTTGTGCAGATTCGTGCGTTCCCACAAGACCGCGTCGGCGTACTGCTCGAAGCTCGCCTCGGCCCGCCGAAACTCCGGCGTGTGATAGACGCGCCGGCCGTCGACGACCGGCATGTCGTGAATCTCGTGGAGCATCTCGTGATAGACGATCCACGCGACGAAGAACGAGGGCACGTCCTTGGCGTCGAGCACCGGGTGGATCCGGATGAGCGACTCCTCGCAGGTGTAGCTGCCGAGCTTGATCGAGCTGCGCCCCTTGCGGCGCTTGATGCGAGGACCCCAGGTGATGCGGGCCGAGATCGCCCCGTCGAAGTAGCGCTCGTTGAGGTCGTCGAAGATCGCTTGGAGGTCGTGGTGTCGGCCCGCGGTGTCGCAGGTGAAGGTGCGCGCGTCGGTGCGACGGCGGATGTGCTCTTCGTTGGCGTCGACGAAGTTGCGCAGCATCAGCGCGGCCTGTCGGTCCTGCCGCTCCGCGTAGCGGGCCAGCGATCGCACCACCGCCGGCGGGGCCCCGAGAAACATGTGGTGGATGCGGAAGGTCAGCACGCCCTGGCCCCGCTTGATGCTGACCATCGTGTGCAGGTTGTCGGTGACCAGCACGCGGGCGCGCCCCTTGTTGAGATAGGCGGAGATGCGATCGGCGAGCTCGGTGCGCGCCCGTTCCTGCTGCTCAGCCGTTGCGTCCGGGTAGGCGACCTCGCCGGAGGAGACCGGGTCGTCGACCTCGGACGGTTCCTCGTTCACGCGGGCGACGGCAAGGGCGACCACGTTGTCGGCGAGGGCGGCGGCCGAGCGGCGCGCGGTCCGGGCCGAGCGTGCCGTCTTCGGTCGCGACGTGTCGACGTTCGTGCGGCGAGCTGCGGCGAAGCCTTCGCGAAGGTCTTGGTCCATGGGTCGACTACACGGGGGTTTCGGCAGACGCGGGCCGTGACGAACGCGGCGGGCGTCGGCGACGAAATTAGAATATCGCCGCGCCGCGGCGCCGACGAAATTGCTGCGGAGGCCGGCGATCGCTCGGATCCCGTGACGAATTTGCCTCGCCTGCGCGGATCGGACAGGGCCGCCATGCCCGCGCTCGGAAAATTGTCGACACTGTCGGCGTTGCGATCGAAAGATCCGGAGATCTGATGGCGAGCTACGAGGTCCTGCTGTTCGCGTCGCTGCGTGAGCGCATGCGCAGCGAGACACTGCACATCGACACCGAGGGGATGGCGACCGTGCAAGATCTGCTCGACGCGATCGCCCGCGCACACCCCGGGATCGCCGACCTGCTGTCGCAGTGTCGGGTCGCGGTGGACCAGACCTTCGTCGCCGCCGACGCGCCGTTGACCGGCGGCGAAGAGATCGCGCTGATCCCTCCGGTCAGCGGTGGCCACGACGGACCTGCCCCGCGACGCTTCGTCGTGACCGAAACGCCGCTGTCGCTGACGGACGTGGTCGCGCTCGTCGAGCACGAGGGCGCCGGCGGGATCGCCACGTTCACCGGCAACGTCCGCCGCCAAAGCCGCGGCGAGACGATCGACCACCTCGACTACGAAGCCTACGTGCCGATGGCCGAGCGTGTGATGGCCGAGATCGCCGCCACCATCGAGGGCCGCATCGAAGGTACGCGCGTCGCGATCCACCATCGGATCGGCCGGCTCACGATCGGGGAGGCCGCCGTCGTGATCGCCGCGAGCGCGCCGCACCGCGCCGAGGCCTTCGAGGCATGCCGCGCCGCGATCGAGGCGCTCAAGCGCGAGGTGCCGATCTGGAAGCGCGAGACGAGTGTGGACGGGCAGTCGTGGTTCGGGCGCGGCCCGTGATCCGCCGTCCGTTGTTGCCATCTTCATCCCGCCTGCAACGATCGCGATCGGCGGTCGAACAGATCCGCGTGTCGCCGCTGTCTTCCCGCGCCGCCGATGCGCCGGTCCCCCTCGCCTCCCCCGTCGCCCGCGCGACACTGCTCGGCAACACCCCGGCGATGGAACGCGCCCGTCGCATGCTGCGGCGGGTCGCCCCCCTGCCGCACTGCGTGCTGGTCCAGGGCGAGACCGGCACCGGCAAGGAGCTCGCGGCGCGGATGCTGCACGACGCCAGCCCGCGGCGCGACGCGCCCTTCGTCGCGATCAACTGTGGTGCGATCCCGGCCCACCTCGCCGAGAGCGAGCTGTTCGGTCACCTGCGCGGCGCCTTCACGGGGGCGCACCGCGACCGGGCCGGGGCCTTCGTGCGCGCCGCCGGCGGCACGTTGTTCCTCGACGAGGTGGGCGAGCTGCCGCTGCCGCTGCAGGCCAAGCTCTTGCGCGCGCTCGAGGTCGGCACGGTGCTGCCCGTCGGGGCCGAGCAGGACGTGCAGGTCGACGCGCGCATCGTGGCCGCGACCCATCGCGACTTGCCGACGATGGTCGCCGAAGGCCGCATGCGCGAGGACCTCGTCCATCGCCTCGCGATCTTCGTCGTGCAGCTCCCGCCGCTGCGCGAGCGCACCGCCGACATCGAGCTGCTCGTCGCGCACTTCGCCGCCCTCGCCGAGCGGGAGACCGGCGTCCCGGTCCGGGTCGAGCCGGCCGCGATCGCGGCCGCGCGGCGACACGATTGGCCCGGCAACCTGCGCGGGCTCAAGAATGCGGTGCTGCGCGCGGCCGTGCACGGCGACGGCCTCGTGACGGCCGACGGCCTGTGCGCGCGCGGACCGTGGTCGGTGGCGTCCTTCGACGACGCCACCGGACCGGGCGGCATGGTGATCCCGCGCGGCAGCTTCGCCTCGATGAAGCGCGCGATCTTGCAGCAGGTGGTCGCCGAGGCCGGGTCGATCCGCGAGGCGGCGCAGGTGCTCGACATCCCGCGCAGCACGCTCGGGGCGTGGCTGGCCGTCGACCCCGCCGAGCCGCGACCGCGCCGCGCCGCCGCCGGACGCACCGAAGACGCCGCCGCAGCGCCTTCGCCCCACCCCGTGCCGGCGCGGCTTGGCGCCGTCGCGCGGTGACCTACTCTACCGACGGGTGCCGACGCTCTCCCAAATCGCCGACCGACTTCGCGCCCACGCGCCGACGCGCTTGCCGGCGCCACCCTCGCCCAAGCAACAGGCGGCCGTGGCCCTCGTGCTCGCCGGTCCCGACAATGCCCTGTCGGCCTGCTTCATCCGCCGGGCCGAGCGCGACACGGACCCGTGGTCGGGTCACATGGCGCTGCCGGGCGGGCGCGGCCAGGACGACGACCCCACCGCGCGCGCGGTCGCGATCCGAGAGACGCGGGAGGAAGTGGGCCTGCATCTGACCGACGCGCAGTTCCTCGGCGACCTCGACGAGATGCCGCTGCGACCGGACCTCCCCCCGTCCCCCGCGGTCCTGTCCCCGTTCGCGTTCTACGTCGGCGCCCATCCGCCGGTACTGCTGCCCGAGCCCGCCGAGGTGGCGGAGGCGACCTGGATCGACCTCGACCATCTGTGGGACGAGGGCCAGCGGACCACGCTGCCGTGGACCCACAAGGGCCAGCAGCTGTCCTTCCCCGGCATCGCCTACGGCGACCACGTGATCTGGGGCCTGACGCTGCGCGTGCTGTTTCAGTTCGCCGAGGTCATCGGACGTCCGCTGCCGCTGCGCACGCACACGCCCAAGCTCGTCGGCTGATCGTCAGCTCGCCCCGTCGACGAGCACGACGCGCTCGATGAGCGCCGACAGATCCTTTTTGTAGTCGCGCTCGAGCGACGCGACCGAGCGACCGACCACACGCGAAAGCGTGGGCTGCACGACGCAGAAGTAGCTCGTGGACCCGGTCAGGTGGATCACGAACATCACCGGATCGATGTCGCGAAAGACCCCCTCGCGCTGCCCGCCCCGAATGAACGACGCGAACTTCTCCACCACGGGCTGAAGATGCAGCCGGCGCGCCTCGGCAATGCGCGGCGCGTTGTCGAGCAGCTCGCGCAGCAGCAGGGTGCAGTGGTCGGGCCGCCGCAGGCTCCACAGCGCGAACTTGCGGGTCAGCTTGCGGAGCTTTTCGACGTGGCCCGTGCCGCCCTTGGTCGACTGCGTCAGGGCGTGGTCGAGCTGCCCCGCGATCCGCTCGAGCACCGCCCCGTACAGCCGCTCCTTCCTGGGAAAGTGATGCAGCAGCGACGCGGTGGGAATGTCGAGCTCCGCGGCCACGTCGCGCACGCTCGTGCCGTGAAAGCCCGCCCGCGCGAACAGCTTCTCGGCCGCGTCGAGGATCTGGGCCCGCGCCCGCTCGCCCTTGGGTGTCGGCTTGACCATCCCGAAAAAACCGGACGAATGTACGGTTTTATGGCGGGGCCGGCAAGCGCGGCTCAGCGCGGCGGATCGAACGCCCACGGCGACGCGTGGCCGGGGCGCTCCACCGCGAGGTCGAGGCGGTCGAGGAACTCGTCGCGGTCGATCTCGCGGGCGCCGAATCGCAACAGGTGGTCGGTGACGACCTGACAGTCGATGAGCGCGTAGCCCCAGTGGTGCAGCTGCTCCACGAAGGTGGCGAACGCGATCTTCGACGCATCGGGGGCTCGGGCGAACATGCTCTCGCCGAAGAACGCCGCGCCCATCGCCACGCCGTACAGACCGCCGACGAGCGTATCGCCGTCCCACGCTTCCACCGAGTGCGCGAGACCGTAGCGATGCAGACGAACGTACGCGTCGATCATGTCGTCGGTGATCCACGTGCCGTCCTGGCCCGGGCGCGGCTCGCTCGAGCACGCTGCGATGACGTCGGCAAAGGCCGTGTCCATCGTCAGCCGGTACGGTGCACGGCGCATCTGCTTGCGCAGGCTCCGACCCACGTGCAGCTCCTCGGGAAACAGCACGAGCCGCGGGTCGGGGCTCCACCACAGGATCGGGCGCCCTTCGGAGTACCAAGGGAAGATGCCGTGGCGGTACGCGAGCGCGAGCCGCTCCACCGACAGGTCACCGCCCACGGCGAGCAACCCCTGATCGGACGCCAGCGAGGGGTGGGGAAACGCGATCGCGTCGTCGAGCGCAAAGACCGGCACGGGCGGAGCGCACGGAGTCTACGCCACGGGTCCCCGAACGCTGCAATCCGGGCGCCGAACCGGCCCCGGCGGTAACCGACGGCCGCGATCGGTCATATTGATCGTCGTGACCCGCCGATCGATGTGCGCCCTCGCCTTGCTGCTGTTGCCCGCGGCGTGTTCGTCGCCGCGCGCGGAGGAGTCGTCGCCGGCCGAGCCCGCGGCGCAAGGCCCGGCGCCCGACACCGTCCTCGTCGCTGCCCCCGCGGCGGATGAAGACGGCGTCGCGTACTTCGCCGGCGGATGCTTTTGGGGCGTGGAGTACTACCTCGAGTCGATGGAAGGCGTGCGCGACGTGCAGTCCGGCTACATGGGTGGCCACGTCGACAACCCCACGTACGCGCAGGTGTCCAGCCACGACTCCGGTCACCTCGAGGCGGTCAAGGTCGAGTACGACGCAACCAAGATCGGCTACGCCGCGATCGCCCAGCGGTTCTTCGAGATCCACGACCCGACACAGAAGAACGGTCAGGGTCCGGACATCGGTCCGCAGTACGCGTCCGCCGTCTTCTACGTCAACGACGCGCAAAAAGACGCGGCGCAGGGACTCATCGATCGACTCGTCGCGCGCGGCTACGACGTCGTCACGCAGCTACGACCCGCCGACACGTTCTGGATCGCCGAGGGCTATCACCAGGACTACTACGCGGGCAACGGCAAGACCCCGTACTGCCACGCTCGCGTCCGCCGCTTCGGCGATTGATCCGGTCGCGCTCAGCCACGGCCGGCTCGGCGCACCAGCCCTTCGAGACCGTTGAGCTTGATCTCGTAGGTGAGCGCGAGCAGGCGTCCGAGCTTGCCGTCGGGAAAGCCCTGCCCCTTCCACCACACGACGTACGGCTCGGGCAAGTCGATGAGGGGGCAACCCTTGTACCGACCGAACGGCATCGGGTAGACGCACAGCGCCCGGAGCTCGTCCGGGTCCGGCTGCAGCTCTTGCACGCCCCGTACGCTACTGCCTTGGTATCGCCGCGCCCAACCGGGAGTGGCTCGACGACCTCGCCGCACGCAACGCGGGCCTCCGAACGCGGGGTGCTGGGGCCGCCCAAGGCGGCGCAGGGGACCCCGGGGCCGCCCCCCGCCTTTTCTTCACCCGGTTCGGGGCCGGGGCGCCTCTCGCACACGGGGACGGGGCAGGACCGAGGCGTCGCGGAGATCCCGCGCCTTTTCGGCACCACCCGCCCCGGGGACGGAGGCCGGGGAGATCGTGCAAAACGCGAGCATTTGGTTGGCCAGCTTGATGGCCCTCGCCGTGGGGTCGGGCTGCTACGCCGGGCGAACGGGCGACAGCCCAGCCGACGGTGACGACGGCACCTCGGATGGATCCGACGACGGGGCCTCCGGCGACGATGCGCCCTCCGACGACGACGGCGGCGTGTTCGGCTGCACCGCCGAGGGTCTACCCGAGACGATCGCCCTGCGACGGCTCTCGAAGACGCAGTACGAGAACACGATCGCCGACCTCGTGGCGTTCGCGTATCCCGACGCCGCGCCCGAGATCCTCGCGCTCGCCCAGCCCGAGATCGACCAGCTCCCCGACGATCAACGCATCCGCGCCGCCCAGGACTTCCGTGGCGGCATGCGGCGGCTCGACCAGGCCGTGCACCAGGAGCACGTCGAGCAGACGTACGAGGTCGGGCGCGTCGTCGGTGCCGCGCTGACCACCCCCGAGCGGATCGGTACCGTCGTGGGCGCGTGCGCGACCGACGGCGATCCGTCCAACGACGAGAGCTGCGTGCAGGACTTCATCGAGCGCTTCGGCGAGCGCGTCCACCGGCGCCCCCTCACCAACGAAGACGTCGCGTTCTACCGCGACGTCTTCGATGCGCAGGGACTGACCAACGGCATGGAGGCCGTCGCGTTCGCCGACGTCATTCAGGCGATGCTCGGCTCGCCGTACATGCTGTACGCCGTCGAGCACGGCGAGCCCGACCCGCTCGAGGACGGCAGCTACCGCCTGACCGCGTACGAGCTCGCGTCGCGCTTGTCGTACCACTTCTGGCAGACGATGCCGGACCAGGCGCTGCTGGACGCGGCGGCGTCCGGGGAGCTCGACACCCCCGAGGGCTACGAGGCGCAGATCGATCGGCTGATCGCCGACCCACGCACGCGCGCGGCCGTGCGGGAGTTCTACCGGGACTGGCTGTGGCTGGACGATCTGCCGCCGATGTCCGCGTTGGTGGGCACGCCGAAGTTCGACACGTTCCTCGACGGCTTGGTGCCGACGGCCGAGACGACGAGCAACCTCCAAAACGAGGTGCTCGACATGGCGCTGTACTACACGTTCGACGTCCCGGGCGGCCTCGAGGACCTGCTGACGTCCAACAAGGTCTTCCCGCGGACCGACGACGTCGCGCAGATCTACGGCGTGGGCGTGTGGGACGGCCAGTCCGAGCCGCCGTCGGCCCTCGAGCCCGATCGACTCGGCCTCGTGACCCGGGCGGGCTTGCTCGCGACCGGCTCGGCCAACTCCCACCCGATCCTGCGCGGGGTGTTCGTGCGGCGCGCGATGCTGTGCGATCCGCTGCCGCCTCCCCCGCCGAACGTCGACACGACTGCGCCGTCCGCCGCCTCGGGCACCTCGACGCGACAGGTCATCGAGGGACTGACGGAGAACGACCCGGTCTGCGCGGGCTGTCACACCACGCTGATCAACCCGCTGGGTTTCGTGCTCGAGGGTTTCGACGCCGTCGGGCGTTCACGCGCCGACGAGCGGGTGCTGCACGAGGACGGCAGCGTGATCGACAGCGTCCCGATCGACGACACCGCCGCCGCCCGCGTCGTCACCGACGACGACACACCGGTCGTCGGCGCGGCCGGGCTCGCCGCCGCCCTCGTCGACAGCGGCAAGGTGCAGCAGTGCTTCGCGCGTCACTACGTGCGGTTCACCTTCGCGCGGGCCGAAGACCTCGACCAGGACGCGTGCGTGCTCGAAGGGCTCTCGGCCCTGGCCACCGACCAGCCGCTGGCCGACACGTTGCGGGCCATCGCACTCACCGCCGCATTCCGGCAACGGACCTTCGCGCAGTAGGAGACGAGCTCATGGTCGAGACCAAACGCCTCACCCGAAGAATGCTCCTGCGCGGCGCCGGTGGCATCGCCGTGGCGATGCCGTTCCTCCCTTCGCTCGCACCGCGGTCGCACGCCGGCGGCTCGCTCGATGCGCCCAAGCGCTTCGTCTCGCTCATCACCGGACACGGTGGGGCGTGGGGTCAGTACCAGTACCCGGGCGACGAGATGCTGACCGAGACGATGAACTACACGGGGCACACGATCCGCCGTGGGAACATCACCACGGTCCTCGAGGGCAGCCAGCGCCGGATCTGTCCGATCCTGTCGGCCGACGCGAACGTGTTCACCGACGCGCTGGCGTCGAAGATCAACGTCGTGCGCGGGATCGACATCCCGTTCTACATCAGCCACCACTGGGGCGGCTGCATGGGCAACTACGACGCGACGACGAACGAAGAGGTCCGTCAGTTCCTGACGCCGCGCCCCACCATCGACCAGCTGATGGCGTACTCGGGCTCGTTCTACGGCGGACCGGCGTCGGTGCTCTCGCGCTCGCTCGTGATCAACCAGTCGTTTTCCTACGGCTGGTCCGACCCGCTCGCGGGCTCCGGGGAAGTCGTTCGGCTGCCGGCCAACTGGAACAACTTCGAGCTGTTCGATCAGGTGTTCGTGGAGCAGCCGCCCGAGCCGACCGCCGACCCGCGGCCCCTCGTCGTCGACCGGCTGATGGAGCAGTACAACAGCCTGCGGCAGAGCGACCGGCGACTGTCGGCGGCGGACCGCATCCGCCTCGACGAGCACGTCAGCAAGCTCGACGAGCTCGAGCGCAAGCTGACCACGATCGTGTCGTGCAGCGACGTCGACATGCCCTCGCAGGGCACCGAGCCTCTCGTCACGGCGGCGAACTTCATCACCAACACCGCGCTGCAGCGCGAGTTCTGGGGACTGCTCAACGACATCATCGTCACCGCGTTCCTGTGCGACACCTGCCGCGTGGTCTCGATCGGCGCCGACGGGCCGTTCTTCGCCGAGGGGGTCACGTTCGCCGACTGGCACCAAGAGATCGCCCACCAGGCCCGCAACCAATCGCTGACGCCCGAGCAGGTCACCGCCGGGGTGACCACGCTGCCGCAGGACGATCTGTGGCCGGGGTACCAGGCGATGTTCGAGCACGCGTTCGTCGATCTGATGGCCAAGCTCGACATCGAGGATCCGTACGGCGGCAGCATCCTGGACAACTCGTTGATGGTCTGGCAGCAGGAGTCGGGTCGTTTCACCCACGACTCGCTGTCGATCCCGGCGATCACGGCCGGCGGCGCGGGTGGGACCTGGCGCACCGGCCAGTACATCGACTATCGCGACCGATCGCTCAACGTGATGCCGGGCTACGTGACCGGCAACGATCCGAGCGACCCACCGCCGGAGGAGATCGAGTGGTACACGGGCCTGCTGCACCCGCAGTTTCTCGGCACCGTCCTCGACGCGATGGGCATGCCGCGCGGCGAGTGGGAGGTGGCCACGGGCGGCTACGGCGACGACTACAAGACCCCGTACGGCGACACGTCCTTCGTCCATCCGGCCCCCCGCGAGAACGCGAAGTTCGAGTCGCTGCCCTGGCTTCTGTCCTAGCACGCACTTGCTGCGGTTCACCCGTGACGGGGAAACCTTCGACGGCGCCGACCGCCCGGGCCACGAGAGGTCGGACGATCGGCTGCTTGGCGACGCAGTACTGCTGGTGGAGACGATCCCGCACCCCGAGTGCCCGGAGTTCGACGCGCCCGGCCCCGGCGTCCACGTGTGGTTCGCGATCGCCGGACGCGGCGGGTGATCACTCGAAGACGTGGCCGCACTGGGCCGGCGCGACGCCGCCCTGGGGCGTACCCAGCCACATGTCCGTCAGCGTCAGCTGCCCGCTCGCTTCGTCGACGCTCGCCGTGCCGTCGAGATCGAGATCCACCGGCTCGTAGTTGCCGCCGGCGACGGTCATCGACAACGCGCCCGTCCCCTCGTCCCACGTCCAGGTGCCCCAGTAGTCGACGTACAGCTCGAAGGGCATCCAGGTGACGCGGAAGTCCCCAGTGTCGACGAACTGAAGCTCGTAGATGATCGACTCGGGGGTGACCGGGTCGGGCGGACCCATGCAGGGGATCTGGCCGACCTCGGACCAGAAGCCGACGAGCGGTGCCTCGACCGGAACGTACGCGGGAAGGTCGATCGTCAGGATGCGGCGGCCATCCTCGACGTCGGCCGTCACGGTGTAGATGGTCCCCGCGGTCGCCGACGCGTCGACGGACACGAGGCCATCGGCGTCGATCGAGGCGCCCTCGGCCGGCGCGACGCTCCAGTCCACGCACGCCTCGATCGGCTCGGGCGGACCCGCCGCGAGCACCGTCAGCGAGATCTGTCGCGACCCGCCGATCGGCACCGCGGTGTCGAAGCCGGCCCACAGCTGCAGGTTGTCGATCTGGTCCTGGGTCAGCGAAGGCAGCGCGCAACCGGTGCCTCCGGTCGTCGAATCCGCGCCATCCGAAGACGCGGTGCCCGGACCCGTGCTCTCGGCCACGCCGCTGGACCCCGGCCCTTGCGTGTCGGCGCCGCCCGACGTGTCCGAGCCGGCGCTACTCGATCCGCTGCCGTCCCCGTCGTCGGCCTGGCCGTCGGTGCACGCGCCGAGGCCCAACGTCGCCAATGCCAACAAACCGTGCATCCAGCCGCAATCCATGGCTGGGACGTTAGCGCAGGCACACGTCGCGAACCAACGCGCGGGCGAGCGCATGGACTGCGCCCTCCCCCGGTGTTCGCTGGCCGGAGTCTTGCAAACCCTTCGGGCATGAGCGCCGTGTTTCTGTCGTGGCTGTGCCTGAGCATGATCGTGTGGCTGACGACCCTGTTGGTTCGCGGTCTGACGTTTCGGGGTTTGTGGAGCTCGTTGGGTTTCGCCGGTCTGTTCGGACTGGTCAACTTCGGCGTCGGCTGGCTGCTGTTCGTCGTCAGCGGAGTGCCGACGCTGGGCGTCGGCCTCCTCGTCGCGTTCGTCGCTCGTTGGTTTTCCACCGCGCTGCTACTGCACGGCGTGGGCGCGCTGTCGTCCCACTTGCAGGTGCGCAGCTTCAACGCCGTGTTCTTCGCCGCGATGGTGATGAGCGCGTTGAGCCTGAGCGTGGACTGGGTCCTGACGGCGACCTTCATGATGTGAGCACGGCTCAGAAGCGTCCCACCACCGAGACGCCACGTCGCTGGGGTCGGATCGACAGCGACTGCACGCGCGACTGCTTCAGATCGATCGTCAACAACGTGGCCCCTGCCCCGACCAGGCCCAGCGCGATGCCGGTCAGCACGCCGCCGCCGACGGCCGTGTCGTGCACGTAGCGGCAGTCGCCGTCCGCATCGATGTTCTGCTGGTCTCGACAGCGACCGCGGACGTTGCGGCCGTCGAGGGCCAGCAGGGTCACCCCGGCGACGGCGGTCGACCCGCCCGCCACCAACGCACCGATCCCCCACCCGCGCAGCGGCCGGCGCGACGTGCGATCGCGCGGCGTCGTCGCGTGGGGTCGTGGAGCGACGTCCGCCGTGTGCTGGGGCGCGCCGGACGGGTCCGTCGTGCGGGTCCACGCCGAGAGTCTGTGTACGCCGGCCGCCGCGAGATCGCCGAGATCCGCGTGACCACAGACGACGCAGCGCTCTTGCACGGTCGCGATCGGCTCCGGCGCGTCGACCGACCACAACGACAGCCGAAGATCGTACACACGGTCCTCGCCGGAGAGATCCACCTTCTCCTTCTTGGCGATGCCGCTATCGACTGC
>CALBMM010000127.1 GCA_937896535.1 uncultured Pseudomonadota bacterium | reverse complement strand
CGGCAGGAACAGCAGCGACAGGGGCAGCCGGGCCAGCGCCTCGTTGAGCGCCAGCGGCAGCGTGTCCCGTAGCTGCTCGTGCTCGGCGCGCGCGCGGCGACGCTCGACCGCCTTGCGGACCGGGCCGGCCTTGCCGAGTGGATTGCCGCTCTCCTGCAGCAGCAGGTCGAGCAGGGTGGGCTTTCGGGGCAGCACGCGCAGGGGGAGGTCGCGCCACTTGCCGATGCCGGCGCGACGGCGGACCTCGTCGACGGCATCCTGCAGGCCGCCGAGGTGGTCGACGAGTCCGTTTTGCTGGGCATCGACCCCCGACCACACGTGGCCGCGGCCGAGCTCGTCGACCTTGTCCTTGGCCATGCCGCGGGCGTCGGCGACGCGCGTGATGAACAGGTCGTACTTCTGCGCGAGCTCCCGTTGCCGGCGCTCCCGCTGGTCGTCGGTGTACGGCTTGAAGACGCTGTCGATGTCGGGATTTTCACCGCGCTTGAACGTGGTGGTCGAGATGCCGAGCTTGCCCAGCAGGCCCGAGACGTCGAAGTGCAGCGCGATGATGCCGATGGATCCGGTGATCGTCATCGGGTCGGCGTAGACGGTGTCGGTGCCCATCGACACGTAGTAGCCACCGGACGCGGCGACATCGCCCATCGACACGACGATCGGCGGGCTGAACTTCTTGTCCTTTTCGAACGCCTCGTGCGTCTTGGCGACCTCGCGCCAGATCACCTCGGAGGCCAGCGCCGAGCCGCCGGGGCTGTTGACCCGCAGCACGATGCCGCGACACGCGTCGTCCTCGCGCAGGTCCTCGAGCGTCTTGGCGATCGTGTCGCCGCCGGCGAAGCCGATGCCGAACAAGGGAATCCGCCGGCTCGGACCGTCGACGATCGTGCCTTCGACGAGGACCACCGCGACGTAGGGCGCCGTGCGCCAGGGGTCCTCGCGGCCGGTCTCGGGAAACTCGGAGAACTCGACGTCGGCGCCGATGTCCTCGGAGATCCGGTCGAGCAGCTCGTCCCGGAAGACTACCTCGTCGGCGAGACCGCGCTCGACCGCTTCGTCGGGCGAGTGGGGCGAGTCGTCGACGAGGCCGCGCAGCTGCGCCTTGCTCAGGCCACGACCGCGCGCGACGTCGTAGACGATCTTGCCGTACGTGTCGTCGAGCAGCGCCTCGCGTTGCTGGCGATCGAACTTGGAAGGCTCGGTCTCGGTGAAGCGCTCGCCGGCGCTCTTGTACTCGTCGATCTTGAGGACCTCGGCCTTGACCCCGACCTTGTCGAGGGCGCCCCGCAGATAGACCATCGTGCTCGACAAGCCGTAGATGCTCAGCGAGCCGCCCGGATGCACGTAGACCTTCTCGGCGGCGCTGGCGACGTAGTAGTCGCGCAGGCTCGCGTCCTCGACGTAGGCGAACACGTGGCCGCCGGCGTTGCGGATGTCGACGATCGCCTCGCGAATCTCGTGCAGCGACGCCCAGCCCGCCGAGACGTCGCGGGCGTCGACGACGAGCACGGTGCGCTCGCCGGCCGCTTCGGCCCGCTGCAGGCGCTGCAGCACCTCGATGAGGTCGCGCTCGTCGGACAGGTCGGACAGGTCGATGCGCTCGGCGGCGACCTGACGCGGCCAGTACACGCGACCGGCGCGCCGCGAGGACAGCCGCGCCTTGAGCCCCCAGCCGTCGACGCCCTCGGACACGCCGGCGTGGACGCCCCCGCTGATCGAGGCGAAGTCCCACGCCGCTCCGACCGACACGCCGCCGCGCAGCGCCTTGGTCTCCCGCAGACGGTCGAGGGTGACCTCGTCGAGGGTGGCGGCGCGGACCTGCTCGATCTCACCGGTGAGCGTCCAGCCCTGGTAGCGCAGGGCCACGCGCCCGCGCGGGAGCAGGCCGTCCAGTCCCTGAGGCTGCAGCGCATCGCCGGCCTCGCCCGCGAGCACCCGCTGGGTGACGCCGCCGGCGAGCTCGATGTGCGGCGTGCCGAGGGGGCGCACCGTGACCTCACCGACCATCGAAAGGTGCGCGGGCAGCCCGTTCGTGGACAGGTCCGTGGGACCCAGCCGCGCCGCGACGCCGACCGAGCCGTAGTTGAAGATCCGGACCATCGTGCCGACGTCGAGGTCGGGACGACCGAGCCAGCGCCCGTCCGCACGCGAGCCGTGGATCGCCATGCCGATCGAGCCCTGCCCACCGAGGTCGGCGGCGAGGCCGTAGCTGATCTTGGTGATGTCGGGGTTGGCGGCCTCGTCGAAGTCGCGCACGTCGGCGTCGAAACGGGGCGTCACCGCCTGCACGCCGAAGGCCGACGCGAGCCCGAAACCGAGGTTGAGGCCCAAGAACGCGCCGAAGCCCCGCCCGCGGGTGAACCGATCGGTCGCGTCGTAGCCCAGCAGCGTGAGATCGACGCCACGCATGCCCGACAGCATCGCGGGGTTGAGCTCGAGACTGCTCGCGTCGCCCTCGGAGGAGTAGTCGTGGTAGAGGCGGTCGACGCCGTCGGTCGGGTTGCGCTCGGTCGCTTGCGGAGGGGCGGCCGAGGCGGTGGTCGACAGACCGAGGGCGATGGCGATGGCGGCGGCGCGCTTCATTGCAGCTCGTCTTGCGGGATGATGTCGACGATCGCGAGCACGTGGCGGACGTCGAGCAGGCGCAGCTGCTCGTCCCAGGGCACCACCACCCCGCGTTCCTTTTCGAACAACACGTTGGATCCGAGCGGCACGCCGCTGACGTTGGTGCCGAAGTCGGGCCGCTCGTCGTCGTCGTCCGCGACGTCGTCTTCGTTGAGCAGGGGGTCGGCCTTCGGCATCGTCCGCGCCACCTCGATCACCTCGCCCAGCAGCGCCGACGCACTCGCGTCCTTGACCCCTTGCGGCAGGTACAGGCCCGCCTCCGACCGGTCCTCGGCGGGGACCACCCGCACGAGCACGCGGGGCCCGAGGGGCTGGATGTGCCGGGTGACGCGAGTCGGTGGATCGGGCGACGTGGTCTCGGCGTCGTCGGTCACGGCGGACCCGCGGTCGGTCCCCCCGGACGTGGTGTCTTCGGGGCTCGTCGTCGACTTCGGCTTGCGTCGCTTGGCGTTGGCCATGGGGTGGTCGCGCCGCACCGGGCGCGCGACACCGTACCACCGCTGTCGGAGGTCAGACCACGGGGACCGCGTGCAGCGAATGGCCCGTGCTTCGGGTGATCTCGGCCGTCACGAGGTCACCGGCGGCCCCGGCCGACAGCGGCAGCAGCACGTTTTGAAAGTGCGCCGTGCGGCCGATCAAACGATCGCCACGCCGTGCCGTGCCCCCGACCAAGACCTCCGCGCGGGTGCCGACGCGCCGGTCGTGCGCGGCCCGGGTGTGGATTTCCTGACGCTCGATGACCTCGTGCAGCCGTCGCTGCTTGACCTCGGCCGGGACGTCGTCGTCCATCTTGCGCGCCGCGTGGGTGATGCCACGGTCGCTGTAGGCGAACATGAAGGCGCTGTCGAACTTCAACTCGTCGACGACCTCGAGGGTCTGGGCGTGGTCGTCTTCGGTCTCACCGCAAAAGCCCACGAGGATGTCCGTGGACAGTGCGATCGTCGGCACGTCGCGACGGAGTCGATGCACGAGATCGACGAACTCGCCGCGGGTGTACCCGCGTTGCATCTGCGCCAGGACGTTGTCGGAGCCCGACTGCAGCGGCAAGTGCACCTGCGGGCAGATCTTGGGCAGCGTGCCCATCGCCTCGATCACTCTCGGCGAGAAGTCGACGGGGTAGGGGCTCGTGAATCGGATCCTCGCGATGCCGTCGACCTCGTGCACGGCCCGCAGCAGGTCGGCGAAGTCGGCCCCTTCGTAGCGGTACGAGTTGACGGTCTGCCCGAGCAGGACGACCTCGCGGTAGCCCGCTTCGGCGAGTCCTCGGACCTGGCGCAGCACCTCGCGCGGCGGCACGCCGCGCTCGCGCCCGCGGGTGTAGGGCACCACGCAGAACGTGCAGAACTTGTCGCAGCCGCGCTGGATCGTGACGTACGCCGATACCCCGTCGTCCTCGCGCTCCGAGGTCAGTCCTTCGTAGACCTCGTCGCGACGCAGCTTGGTCTCGACCACGCGCGTGCCCGTGCGCGCCTCGTCGACGAGCGAGGCGATGTCACGGTAGCCGTCGGGGCCGACCACGATGCCCACGTGCGGCGCTCGCTCCGCGACCTTGTCCTTGAGGTGCTCGGCCATGCACCCGGTGATCCCGATGACGAGGTCGGGGTTGTCGCGGCGGTGCTTGAGCAGCTGGCTCGTGCGACCGTACACGCGCTCTTCGGCCTTCTCCCGCACGGCGCACGTGTTGATGAGGATGACGTCGGCGTCGGCAGGATCGCCGACGCGGTGGTAGCCACCCTCGGCGAGGCGGCCGGCGATGAGCGCCGAGTCGGCCTCGTTCATCTGGCAGCCGAACGTCTCGAGGTACACGCGCGGCGCATCCGGACCGATCTCGGTCGGGGGCGACGCACGCTCGTCGCGTCGGCGGATGTTGACCAGCGACATGGCCGGCCATCCTACGCGAAACGGCGCCCGATCGCGGACGCCGGCCCGTTGCGCCCGCTGCGCAACGGCTGCGCTCGGCGCCGCGAATGCGCCGATGCCCGGCGGCGCACCGTCATTGGGAGCCTCACGTGCCCCGGGGGTTTTGTCGGGCGTGGTCGCTGTGCTTTATAAGTCGTCGGCGCGCGCGGCCCGATCTCGGAGCGGCGCGCGTAGGACCCAGACGATGCGCTTTGCCTCCGTACCTTTGATCGTGAGTTTTCTGCTGACGGCTGCCGCCTGCACCGAGCCGCCCAAGCCGGAGAAGGCCGACACCAAGAACATCGAGGGACGCGAAGGAGATGTCCAGCTCAGCGACTTGCCCGCGGGTCCGGTCGCGGTCGTCGGCGGCGTCGAGATTCCCAACGAGATGTTCGCCGAGGTCTACGAGCGCAAGCTGCAAAAGTACGCGGATCGTGGTCGCGAGGTGCCCAAGACCGCCGACCGCCGCTACCGCAAGTCGATCTCGGAGCGACTCATCTACCACCAGGTGCTCGCGCTCGAGGCCAAGGCGCTCGGCGTCGACTTCGACCCCGCCGATCTGCAGGCGCGCATCGACCAGCAGCACAAGGGGATCAAGAATTGGGAAGAGCACCTGGAGCGGCGCGGGGAGACCGAGCGCAGCCTCAAGGAGCTGTTCATCGCCGAGCTTCGCGAGAAGGCGATCCTCGAAAAGAACGGTCAGCTCGCCGTGACCGCCGAAGAGATCGCCGAGGACTACGAGAAGATCAAAGGCAACTGGGACTCGCCCAAGCCGCGCGCCCGTGCGTCGCACATCCTGATCCCGTTCGACCCCGAGTCGCCGCGGCCCGCCCCGGGTGCGCAGCCCGAGGAGAAGGACCCGACCGAGGTCGCCAAGCTCGAAGAGGCGGCAAAGGCCAAGGCCGACGAGATCTACGCGCTCGTCACCGCCGAGGGCGCCGACTTCGCCGAGATCGCCAAGGACAAGTCGGTCGGCCCCAGCGCGCCCAAGGGCGGAGACATCGGCATCTTTCCGCCCGATCGGATGACCGAGGAGTTCTCGAAGGCTGCGTTCGCGCTCGAGCCGGGCGAAATCTCCAAGCCGGTCAAGACCAAGTTCGGCTACCACATCATCCAGCTGCACGGGAAATGGGAGCCCGGCCCGCTGCCGCTCGATGCGCTCAAAGATCAGATCGAAGACCGGCTGCGTCAGCGCAAGCTGCACGCGGGCCGTCGCGACCTGAAGAAAGCGCTGCTGGAGAAGTACGAGATCGTCGACAACATCGCGCCCACGCTCGGGCCCGAGCCGCGTCGCACCCACGGGCGCAACCGTGGCGAGGGCAAGCACGCTCGACCGCTTCGCGGCGGTGAAGGTGGCCCCCGCAAGGCGGCCGCGATGCGACCGGGAGCCGATGGTCCCGACGGTGCCGACGGTGAGCCGCCGGCGCGCAGGCGCATGGCTGCAGGGGCCGACGACGGCGCGCCCGTGGCCGAGGGAGATCCGAGGGCGGAGGCCGCCGGCGCTGGCGAGGCGAAGGCGGACGGACCGCCCCTCGTGCCCGGTCGACCCGAGCCCTAGACGGGCACGGGCACGGGCACGGAGTCGACGGCCACCGGCCGCGACTACAGGAAGGTGCCGCCGACGTGGAGGCCGAACACCATCTGGTGCACCGGCGCCAGGTCGTTGTTGCTCGTGTCCTCGCAGACGGTGGAGTTGCCGGTCTGGATGCACGTGCGACGGTGCGCGTTGAGGATCAGGTCCATCTTGGCGCCGAGGAAGATTCGGCGGGACACGAAGATGTCGACGGTCGGCGCGATCTTGAAGGCGAAGCCCTGCGAGTAGTCGCGGTCGTCGCCGGAGGTGCGCACGAAGGTCTGCCGCGAGAAGCCGGGGGCGAGGCCCAAGCCGAAGTCGAAGCGCCACACCGGGAGGATCGGCCGCACCACACCGAACACCGAGTTCTGGTAGCCGCGCTTGTAGGCCGAGCCCGAGGTCACTTCGTAGTCGGTATCGAAGAACCCGAGGTTGTAGGCCGCACCGACGAACACGTACTGGTTGAAGCGGTAGCCGAGCTCGGCGCCGAGGCCGAAGGAGGGACGGGTCTTGCCGTCGACGGTCACGTCGCCGGCGTTCTCTCGCTTGCACTCGGCCTTGCCCGGCACGCACGCCGAGCCACCGAGCAGCACGCCCCACTGACCGCCCTTGCGCGTGATGTTCGGTCGGGCCGCGGCTTCGGGCGCGTAGGCGGCGGCGACGGCGACAAAGGCCCCGGTGGTCAGGACGAGGCGGGCGGTGCGGGAGTGGAGGTTCATCGGCGTACCTGGGGACTTGGGGGGCGGTGGGACATGGATCGATCCCGGTGCCCGTTTATTCACGTGTAGGTGCTGTCACCCCAGTTGCAGCATCGGCAAACCCCGCGCGCCGACCAAGAAATCGGCGATCCGGTGGTGGCGCGGTATATACGGAGAATTGCCGATAATATCGACCCGCGACCCGTGCTAGAAGCACATGAGTTCCCTGTTTTCGGGTGGATACGCCCGGCAATAAAAGCAGGCAAAAGACCAGGAAATTATCGATGGCGCAGCTCGACGACCTCGAAGAGCAGGGGATCTACATCTTCCGGGAGGCGTACCGGCACTTCAAGCAGATGTGCATGCTGTGGTCGATCGGCAAGGACTCCACGGTCCTGCTGTGGCTGGCGCGCAAGGCGTTCTTCGGCCACGTGCCGTTCCCGCTGGTGCACATCGACACCAGCTACAAGGTCCCATCGATGATCGCCTACCGCGATCGACTCGCACGCGAGTGGGGCCTGACGATGGTGGTAGGGCAGAACCGGCAAGCGCTCGCCGAGGGGATGAACCACGAAAAGGGGCGCCTGGTCTGCTGTCGCGCGCTCAAGACCGAGGCGCTGCGGCACACCCTCGACGGCTCGTGGCCGCGGCTTCGCATGGGCGCCGACGGGCAGTACCACGAGGAGGAAAACCGCGAGGCGTTCACCGGCGTCATCGTCGGGGCGCGAGCCGACGAAGAGGGGTCGCGCAGCAAGGAGCGCTACTTCTCGCCCCGCGATCACCATGGCGACTGGGACGTGGCCGACCAGCCACCCGAGCTGTGGAACCAGTTCAAGACCGACTTCGCGCCGGGCACCCACGTCCGGATCCATCCGTTGCTCGATTGGACCGAGATCAACATCTGGGAGTACATCGAGCGCGAGCAGATCCCGATCATCGACCTGTACTTCGACCGGGGCAGCGGCAAGCGATACCGGTCGATCGGCTGTGAGACCTGCACCGCGATGATCGACTCCACGGCGAAATCGACCCAGGAGATCATCGTGGAGCTTCGGCGCACCAACGTCCCCGAGCGCGCCGGCCGGGCACAGGACCAGGAAGACACCTACGCGATGGAGAAGCTCCGTCGCGACGGATACATGTGATGACGCAGCCACGCGACACCATGAACATCGTGATCGTCGGCCATGTCGATCACGGCAAGTCCACCCTCGTCGGTCGGCTGCTCGCCGACACCGGGGTGCTCGGCGACGGCAAGCTCGAGAAGGTCCAGGCCACGTGTCGGCGTCAGGGCAAGGAGTTCGAGTACGCCTTCTTGCTCGACGCGCTCGAGGCCGAGCAGGACCAGGGCATCACGATCGACGCCGCGCGCGTGTTCTTTCGGACCGACAAGCGCGACTACATCATCATCGACGCCCCGGGCCACATCGAGTTCCTCAAGAACATGGTGACCGGCGCGGCGCGGGCCGAAGCCGCGGTGCTGCTCATCGACGCCAAGGAGGGCGTGCGCGAGAACAGTCGCCGTCACGGGTACCTGCTGTCGATGCTCGGCATCCGCCAGGTCGTGGTGGTGGTCAACAAGATGGACCTCGTGGGCCACGACCGCGGCGTCTACGACCAGATCGTGACCGAGTACCGGGCCTTCCTCGCCGAGGTGGGCATCGAGCCGCGCCACTTCATCCCGATCAGCGCCCGCGACGGCGATCATGTCGCCAAGGGCTCGGAGACGATGGCGTGGCACGACGGTCCCACGGTGCTCAGCGCGCTCGACGGCTTCGCCAAGCAGCCGGGGCGCGCGGACCTGCCGCTGCGCGTCCCGGTGCAGGACGTCTACAAGTTCAACGCACGCGGTGACGACCGACGGATCGTGGCCGGTCGCGTCGAGGCGGGGCGCGTGAAGGTCGGGGACAAGGTCGTCTTCTCGCCGAGCAACAAGGTCTCGACCGTCGCGAGCCTGGAGGTGTTCTCGGCGGCGACACCGACCGAGAAGGAAGCCGGGGCTTCGGTGGGCGTCACGCTCACCGAGCAGATCTTCGTCGAACGCGGCGACGTGATGAGCCACGTCGACGACCAACCGCTCGTGGGCACGCGGCTGCGCGTGAACCTGTTCTGGCTCGGGCGCGAGGCCATGCGCCCGGACAAGACCTACAAGATCAAGCTGCACACGGCGCACAGCGAGTGTCGGATCGCGAAGATTCACCGAGTGCTCGACGCCAGCGATCTCGACGCGACCGCCGACAAGACCAGCGTCGAGCGACATGACGTCGCCGACGTCGTGCTCGCGACGCGGCAGCCTCTCGCCGTGGACCTCGCGGCCGAGATCGAGGCGACCGGCCGGTTCGTGATCGTGGACGACTACGACATCGCCGGTGGGGGCATCGTGCGCGAGGTTCTGCCCGACGAGGCGCACCAGGTACGACTCGAGGCCAAGATCCGCGAGTTCGAGTGGGTCCGCGGCGACATCCGCTCGCAGCAGCGGGCGGAGCGATTCGGGCACCCGGCGTCGATGGTCATGCTCACCGGCGAGGCCGGCGTGGGCAAGCACGCGATCGCTCGGGCGCTGGAAGCGGAGCTGGTCGAGACGTCCCACCACGCGTATCTGCTCGACGGCAAGAACGTGTTCCTGGGGGTCGATGCCGACCTCGCGTTCGACGACCGCGGCGGGCTCGTGCGGCGCTTCGGCGAGGTGGTCCACCTGTTCCTCGACGCCGGCACGCTGGTCGTGTCGACGACGAACGTGATCGGGCTGGCCGATCACCGCACGGTGCAGGCGCTCATCTCCCCGTTCAAGATGTTCATCGTGCACGTCGGCGGCACCGACGAGAGCGCGCCCGATGGCGCCGACCTGCATCTGTCGCCGAACACGGCCCCATCTCGGGCGGTCGCGCAGATCGTGGCCGAGCTTCACAGGCGGGGGCGTCTTCGTACACACTGACGCCCCGTGGCCGAGGCCGACAAGAAGACCAAGAAGAAGACTGCGAAGAAGACCACCGCGAAGAAGGCGACCAGCAAGCGTGCGACCAAGAAAAAGGTCGAGGCGGCTTCGCGGGGGTTGGACGCCGCGGCGCTGACCGAGGACGCGCCGCCCTCCGACGTGGCCGAGCTCGCGGCCGCCATCACCGCCGACGGCGGCCAGGCGCTGGCGACCTATCGCGATCCGCTCGGCGGCAACTGGACGATCCTCGCTGCGCTGCCGGTCGACAAGGTGGCCCCCACGCCGTTTCAGCGCGACCTGTCGGCCACGCACGTCAAGCGCCTGACCGGGGTCATCGACTCGCTCGACCACTTCCTCGACCCGATCGTCGCCATTCGCAACGAGCAGGGCTCGTACTGGACGCCCAACGGCATGCACCGGCTGCAAGCGGTCGGCGATCTCGGTGGCCGCTCGATCGTCGCGCTCGTCGTGCCGAACACGAAGATCGCCTACAAGATTCTCGCGCTCAACACGGAGAAGGCCCACAACGTCAAGGAGAAGTCGCTCGAGGTGATTCGCATGGCGCGGTCGCTCGCCGGTCTCGACGACGCGGTCGAGTCCACCTACGCGCTCGAGTTCGAGGAGCCCACGCTCGTGACCCTCGGGGCCTGCTACGAAAAGCGCGGGCGGTTCTCGGGCAGCGCGTACTCGCCGGTGCTCAAGCGAGTGGAGACCTTCCTCGACGAGCCGCTGTCGGCCGCGATCGCGATCCGCGAAGCGCGGGCCGACAAGCTGTTGGCGGTCGACGACGCGGTGGCCGATGCGGTCAAGGGCCTCAAGGAGCGCGGTTTCGACAGCCCGTACCTCAAGGCGTTCGTGATCGCCCGGGTCAACCCGCTGCGATTCGCCAAGGGCGATGCGCCCCCGTGGGACGAGGCCGTCGACGAGATGCTCGACGCCGCGGCGAACTTCGACCCCAGCAAGGTCAATGCGGCCCAGGTCGCCAAGGCGGCGGGGTCTTCGAGCGAGTAGCCGTCGGGGCCCGCGCGTCTGGTACTGTTGTGGAGTGAGACGCGTATGCCTCGGGCTGGCGGTCGCGGTCGCCGGTTGCGCGACCGGGGCGAACTCGCCCTTCGACGAACAGTTCGGACCCCAGAACACGAGCGTCGGCGACGACGGCGGCACCGGTGCGATCACCAGTGCGTCGGCGACCGTCGACCCGAGCGCGAGCTCCGGTTTGCCGCCCGAGGCGACCTCCGACGGCATGGACAGCACCGGGGGCGCGACGGGGGCCGATGAGGGGTGCCTGCCCGGCAGCGAGGTGTGCAACGGTCTGGACGACGACTGCAACGGCGAGATCGACGAGTCCGATCCCGAAGAGGGCGGTGACTGCCAGACGGGCGAGTCGGGCGTGTGCGGCACCGGGATCCTGGAGTGCCAGGGCGAGGCCGGCCTGGTGTGCGTGGCGACCGAGGTGGCGGCGGCCGAGACGTGCAACGGGCTGGACGACGACTGCAACGGCATGGTCGACGACGGCAACCCCGGAGGCGGGGCGGCCTGCCAGACGGGGATGTCGGGGATCTGTGCCGCGGGCACGCAGGCGTGTACCGGCGGGTCCGTGGCGTGCGTCCCCGACCAGATGGCCGCGGCGGCCGAGATCTGCGGCAACGGTCTGGACGACGACTGCAACGGCACCGCCGACGACGCGTGCGGGCTGACGTGTCAAAACGCCGACATCGGCGGACCGCCGGCGAGTCTCAACGGCAGCACGGCCGGTCAGGCCGACAGCTTCGTGTCCAGCTGCGGCGGAGGAGCCGACTACCTGGTGCGATTCGTGGCGCCGGCGGCGGGCAGCTACACCTTCGATCTGATCGGATCGAGCTACGACACTTTGTTGACCGTCTACAGCGACTGCAACGGCACCGAGATCGCGTGCAACGACGACTTCGCGGGCAATCCTCTCTGTGGCGGCTACGCCTGCTCGGAGGTCACCGTGGCGCTCGCGGCGGGGCAGAACGTGCTCGTGGCCGTCGAGGGCTACTCCGGCGCCACCGGGGCGTTCACCCTCAACGTCAACTGACCGCGCTCACAGCCCGCGCAGCACCTCGGGCTTGAGCAGCCTTCGGTCGCCGCGGGCGATGACTTCGTCGAGCGCAGCGACGACGTCCGCCTGGTCGCGCGGCATCTGCGAGCGGATCGGCACGTAGTTGCTGGCATGGTTGGCCGAGAAACGAGTGTCGGTGAAGCGGCTCTCGGCGACGATGGTGCGCAGCTCGCCGAGCATCTGAAATTCGGTCGGCAGCGTGAACTCGCCCGCCTCGGCCATCTTCGCCAGCGGCGTGCCGGGCACGATGGTGGTGGTCAGCACGCCGACGTAGGGCGGGTCCATGGCCGTCAGCGCCGAGGCGGTGTGCCGCGCGTGTGCGTCGCTGCGCTCGGTGCCGCCGATACCGAGCAGGACCATCACGGAATGATCGAGACCGGCCTCGCGCAGCTTGGCGGCGGTCTCGATGCACTCGTCGCGGGTGCCGCCCTTGTCGATGGCGACGAGCGTCGCGTCGTCGCCCGACTCCATGCCGTGGTAGACGATGCCCAGCCCGGCCTCGCGCAGCTGCACCAGCTCGTCGACGGACTTGCGTCCGACGCTGCGCGTGTCGCCGTACACGCCCACGCGCTGCACCCACGGCAGCTTGGTCCGAATCTCCTCGAGCACCGCGAGCAGCCGGCGCGTCGACAGGATCAACGCGTCACCGTCGCACAGGAACACGCGACGAAACCGCGGCCCCATCGCGGCGGCCTCGTCGATGTCGGCGCTGACCTGGGCGGGGTCCTTGGGACGGAACTTCTTGTCCCGGTACATGTCGCAGTACACGCACCGGTTGTGGCTGCACCCGATCGTGACCTGCAGCAGCAGGCTGGGAGCCTCCGAGGGAGGGCGGTAGATCCGGCCGACGTAGTCCATCGCGCGCCCTCGAGCATAGCAGCGCGCCCGATCGAAGCGGTGGGGCGGCATCGGGGCCCGGCGGCTGCTAGGCTCTTGCACGTGCGTTGGGGTATTCGGCTCGTGGTCGTCGCCGCGCTCGGTTCGGGCGGGTGCGTCGACCGGGCGCTGCACATCGATCGCTCGCCGTCGCAGGACACCGACGACGAGGACCCGGACGAGCCGGACGAGCCGGACGAGCCGGTCGACCCCGGCTCGGGGTGCCTGGACGAGGAGGACTGCGGCGACGACCAGGTCTGCTTCGAGGGCACCTGCGTCGGGTCGGGCGAGCTTCGCTTTTCCCTTTCGTGGGACGTGCGCACCGATCTCGACCTGCACGTGCTGACGCCGTCGGGTGAAGAGGTCGACTTCGAGACCCCGATGGCCGGTGGTGGCGAGCTCGACGTCGACGACTGCGCCGGACCCTGCCAGGACCCCGGTGGTACGCACGTGGAGAACGTCGTCTTTCGCAACGCGCCATCGGGCCACTACGAGGCGTGGGTCCACAACTTCGCCGGCGAGCGCACGGCGTCGTTCCGCATCGAGATCGCGGGCGCCTTCAACGACGAGCACACCGGCTCGGTCGGGCCGCCCCCCACCGATCGCAGCGTGACGTTCTAGGTCGATCTTCCATGAGCGGATGTCGGGCCACGAAAGAGCGTCGGCCTCCGAAGAGGCCGGG
>CALBMM010000126.1 GCA_937896535.1 uncultured Pseudomonadota bacterium | reverse complement strand
GCCTTGCCCAGCCGAGACAGGTCGTTGGGCCGCACGATCCAGTGCTCCCAGACCAGGATGCCCACGATGAGCGCCACGCCGCACAGGTGCGCCACGCCGAGGCCGGCGACGACGTGGAAGGTCACCAGGCACGCCGCGGTACCGACGTGCAGTGCCCCCGAGATCCACAGGGCGCCGACCCGGCCGAAGCGCGCCGGGATCGAGTGCAGACCGTGCGCGCGGTCGAAGCCCTCGTCGGCGAGGCTGTACAGCACGTCGAAGCCGGCGACCCAGGTGGCCACCGCGCCCATCAGACACAGCGGGATCGTCCAGTCGGTAAAGCCGCCGACGATCGCGATCCAGGCGCCGCCGGGGGCCAGCGACAGCGCCAGCCCGAGCACGAGGTGGGCGCCCCACGAAAAGCGCTTGAAGTACGAGTAGCCGAGCACGACCGCCAGACACGGCAGGGCCAGCCGCGCCGGCCAGGGGCCGAGCATCGCGGCCGCGCCCACGAAGGCCGCCGCCGACAGGGCCGTGAAGATCCACGCCGCGCGCACCGACACCACGCCGGCGGGGATCTCCCGGTCGGCGGTGCGGGGATTGTCGGCGTCGATGTCCCGGTCGACGATCCGGTTGAAGCCCATCGCTGCCGCGCGTGCGCCGGTGAACGCGACGAGGATCCACACCACGCGCAGCCACGTCACCCCCTCGGCCCCGGCCGCCGTCGCCACGCGGTGGGCGACGAGCGTGGAGGCGAGCGCGAACGGCAGGCCGAAGACCGTGTGCGACAGCTTCACCAGGCGGGCGAAGCCGACGGCGGTCGGCACGGCGGGGGACGTGGACACGGCGGCGGTCATGCGCGGGACTGCAGGCGCGTGTAGTTCTGGCGGCGACGCGCCGGGGTGAAGCCGGCCTGCTGGACGTGGTGCTCGATCCTGGCGGCGTCGAGCATGAAGTGGGCGCCGGCCTTGGACACCACGTTCTCCTCGATCATCACCGAGCCGAAGTCGTTGGCGCCGAAGCGCAGGGCGACCTCGCCGATCTCGGGACCGAGCGTCGGCCAGCTGACCTGGAGGTTGTCGATGTTGTCCAGGTACAGTCGGGCCAGTGCCTGCGTTCGCAGGTACCGCCACGGGCTGGTGTCGTCGCGCAGCTTGAGGTTGGTGCCGTCGGCCTGAAACGGCCACGCGATGAAGGCGGTGAACTTGCCGCCCGCGGGGTTGGCGAGCGCCTCGTCCTGCACGCGGCGCAGGCGATCGAGGTGCACGAGCGTGTGCTCGGCCGTCTCCTGGAAGCCGAACACCATCGTCGCGGTGCTCAGCATCCCGATCCGATGGGCCTGGCGCATCACCTCGAGCCACTCGTCGGTCGTGTTCTTGAACGGCGAGATCCGGTTGCGAATCTCGTCGTGCAGCATCTCGGCGCCGCCGCCGGGGAGCGAATCGAGCCCGGCCGCGTGCAGCCGCACGAGCGTGTCGTGGATCGTCATGCCCTCGAGGTGGGCGATGTGGATGATCTCCGTGGGCGACAGCGCGTGCATCTGCAGCGTGGGGAAGTCGCGCTTGGCCCAGCGGAAGAAGTCCTCGTACCACTCGATGCCGAGGTCGGGGTTGAGCCCACCCTGCAGCAGGATCTGCACCCCGCCCAGCGCCACCGTCTCGGAGAACTTCGCCGCGAGCTGCTCGCGCGTCAGCACGTAGGGATTGGGCCCCTTCGGTGGCGTGTAGAAGTTGCAGAACCGACAGCGCGCCGTGCAGACGTTGGTGTAGTTGACGTTGCGGTCGATGATGTACGTGACGATGCCGTCGGGATGCAGCGCCTGGCGGCGAGCGTCGGCCGCCGCGCCGAGGGCGAACAGGTCCGCCGTCTCGTACAGGAACATGCCCTCGGCCAGCGTCAGGCGGCCGCCGTCGGCGGCCTTGGCCAGCAGCGCGTCGGCGTCCATCGGGGTCGCGCGCAGCTGCACGGCCGCCTCCGCCACGCCTTCGTGCTCGCGGGCGATGAAGTTGACGTGGGCCGGGTGGGCGCCGTCGTCGGGGCGCACGCGCGCGAGGAACTCGACCAGACCGGCGCGATCGAAGCCGTCGAGGCGGTAGCGGATCCGCTGGCGCAGATAGTTGGCGTAGTCGCTCTCGGCCAGCGCCGGCTCGCCCGCGGCCAGTCGGCTCTCGCGGTAGGCTCGGGCGAGGCTCTCGGCCCGCTTGATCCCGCGGTCGCGCGCCTCGTGCAGCGCGCGGACGTGGGCATCGGTGAGCACGCCGGGCCGGGCGGCCCAGAACGCGAACACCATCGGCAGGCCGGTGCGGGAAAACCACTCGGCGCCGAGGTCCATCACCACGGGGAACGCATCGCGCAGGCCGAACGCGGCGTCGCCGATCACGAGGGCGGCGTCGTTGCCCCGCACGAGGCCGCGACCGGTACCGTGGGGGGCACCGACGAACTCCGGGTGCAGACCGCGGTCGGCCAGCAGCGTCCGCAGCAGCAGCACCGAAGTGCGCGAGGCGGCATCGAGGTGCACGCGCTCGATCTGTTCCACGGGCACGTTCGACAGCAGCAGCACGGTGTCGACCGGACCGCGGCACGCGATGCCGACCTCGGGCACGACCTCCCACTGCGGGTTGTCGAGGTAGGCCGCCACCGGCACGAGCGCGACGTCGAAGCGGCCGTTGGCGAGGCCTTCGGCGCACTCGGCGGGCAGGGCGGGGTGCACCTCGAAGCGCGGACCCGAGGTCGTCTCGGGACCGGGCAGGTAGCGCGTCAGCGGATGCGCGTTGAGAAACTGCACCGCGGCCACGTGCACCACGTCGTGGACGTCGCGGCTGTCGGCCTCGCTCACGGCGTCACCGCCAGTCGCACGCGGCCCTCGTGGCTGGAGTACGGCACGCTGGCGTCGACGCGAATGCCCGGCAGCGGTGCACCGTCGTCGATCCACCGCACGTTGTAGAGCGTGTCGCGCTCGACCGCGACGCGGCCGGCCTCGCGGATCAGTCGCACGAGGTCGCCGCGGGTCATCGCTTGCGGCGTCTCGGCGCCGGCCATGTGGTAGATCTTTTCTTCCTGCACGGTGCCGTCGAGGTCGTCGACCCCGAAGCTCTGGGCGACCTGGGCCGTCGCGAGCCCGATCATGATCCAGTAGGCCTTGATGTGGTCGATGTTGCTGCACATCAGCCGGCCGACCGCGTACGTGCGCAGGCTGTCGACGCCCGTCGGGGCCGGCAGCTTGCCCAGCGAGTTGCCGTCGGGATGAAACGCGAGCGGGATGAAGGTCTGAAATCCGCCGGTCTCCTCCTGCAGCGCGCGCAGGCGCAGCATGTGGTCGACCCGCTCCTCGAGCGTCTCGATCGTGCCGAACAGCATCGTGCAGTTGGTGCGCAGCCCCAGCCCGTGGGCGGTGCGGTGGATGTCCAGCCACTGGTCCGCCGTGGCCTTGTCGCGGCAGATCTTGCGACGCACGCGCTCGGCGAAGATTTCCGCGCCGCCGCCCGGCATCGAGTCGAGGCCGGCGTCCCGCAGCTCGGTGAGCACGCGCTCGTAGCTCATGCCGTACTTGTCGGCAAAGTACTGGATCTCGACCGCGGTGTAGGCCTTCAGATGAATGTCCGGCCGGACTTCCTTGAGCACCCGCAGCGTGTCCAGGTAGTAGTCGAACGGCAGCTCGCCGTGCAGACCCGAGACGATGTGGATCTCGGTGACCGGCTGGCCCTCGCGGTCGAGGAGCTTTTGCCGGATCTCGTCCAGCGACATCGTGTACGCCGCCGGCATCCCTTCCTCGAGTCGCGCGAACGAGCAGAACTTGCAGTCGGCGACGCAGACGTTGGTCGGGTTGATGTGAAAGTTGATGTTGAAGTACGTGCGGTCGCCGTGCCGGTCCTCGCGGACCTCGTTGGCGAGCTGTCCGAGGGCGAGCAGATCCGGGTAGCGATACAGGAACGCACCCTCGTCGAGCTCGAGGGGGACGCCGGCGCGGACTTTGGTCGCGATCTCGGCGAAGCGGCCGAGCTGTCGGGAGTCGGGTTTCACGGGGTCACCTCGTTGGTTCGGGGGGCCGCCGCCGCGGTCGCGGCGGTCGGATCGGGCGTGGAAGTCTCGGGGCGAAAGCCGGCCTGGCGCACGATCGTGGACAGGGCCGACAGGCTCGTTTCGGTGGGGCGCGTGACGCCGGCCAGCGGCAGCGAGCGCTCGGCGGTGATCGGGCCCGCGACCACGTCGGCACCCATGCCGATCGCGAGCTGCGCGAGGCGGATTCCGACGAGGTCGTGCCGGATCTCGATCGCGACCTGCGGCGGCAGGACCAGGCGCGCCGCGGTCAAGCACCACAGCTTGTGCAGGCCCGCTGCGTCGCTGCCGACGGGGGCGAGCGTGGTGTCGGGCGTGGGCTCGGCCGCGATGGCCCGCAGCCAGCCCAGGTAGCGGGCGCGGGCTTGGTCGGTGTCGTCGATGCCGACGATCACGCGGTCCCCGGGACGCCATGCACCGGCGCTGGGCCAGGCCTGCAGCGCATGCGTGGTGCCCTCGCGCACCACGGCGGCCGGGCTCGGTCGCTCGGTGGCCGGCGCGTCGGCGATCGTGATGCGGCGCGCCCGCTCGGGGTCGAAGGCCTCGCGACGCGCGGCCACGAGGGCCCCGACCTTGGCCGGTTGCAGGCGCAGCGCGAGCAATTGTTCGTCGGACAAGCTCATGTGGTGTCTCCCCAGCGGCGGATCAACGGCAGCGGGTAGCCGGCGCGATCCAGCGCCCGCGCGACGACGGTGTCGACCGCGTCGTCGAGGCTCTGCACCGCACCGTAGAAGGAAGGAATCGCCGGCAGCACGATGGCGCCGGCTTCGGTGACCGCGACCATGTTGCGCAGGTGCACCAGGCTCAGCGGGGTCTCGCGCACCATCAAGATGAGTGGGCGCCGCTCCTTGAGCGCGACGTCGCCGGTCCGCGCGATGAGGTCCGTGCCGCCGCCGTGGGCGACGCGGGCCAGCGTGCTCATCGAGCACGGCGCGAAGATCACGGCATCGGGGGCATTGGAGCCCGACGCGAAGGGGGCCGAGAAGTTGCCGCGGTCCCAGATCGTCACGCCCTCGCCGAAGTCGGTGGGCATCGCCTCGCCCAGCTCGTGGCGCCACACATCGGGGGCGTTTTGCGAGGCGACCACGTCCACGTGCAGGTCCGGGTCGGCCGCACGGCCCTCGAAGGCACCGCGGCGTGCGGCCTGCAGCGCCTCGATCGTGCGCCGGGCGTAGCGAGACCCGCTCGCGCCCGTGATGCCGACGACGATCCGAGTCACACGACCTCCGCGCGACCGGCCGCGACCCCGTCGGCCGCATCGTCGCCCCGGGTGGCCCGCACGACGGCGGCCACGCCCATCGTCAGCGGCTGCACCGTGACGTCGACGAAGCCGTGGGCGCGCAGCAGCTCGCCGTACTGCTCGACGGTGCGGAAGGCCCCGATCGATCCCGGCAGGTACGTGTACGCCTCGAGGTCGCCCGTCGCCATCCAGCCCACCGCCGGCAGCACCGTTCGTCCCATCACGCCGTGGAAGACCTTCGGGAAGGCGGCGTCGGGCTTGAAGAACTCCAGCACGCACAGCCGCCCGCCGGGGCGCAGCGCTCGGGCCTGCTCGGCGGTCGCCCGCGGCAGGTCCGAGAGGTTGCGAATGCCGAAGGCGCAGAACAAGGCGTCGAGCTCGGCGTCGCCGACCGGCAGCTCGTGCGCGTCCATCTGCTGCGGCACGATCTTGTCGGCGGCCGCGCCCACGAGCTTGTGGCGACCGTGCTCGAGCATCTGCGCCGCGAAGTCGCCGGCGATGACCGTGGCGGTCGGGAACCGCTCGTGGATCTCCATGGAGCTGTCCATCGTGCCGGCGCACAGGTCCAGCACGCGGGGGGAGGGTCCGCTGTCGTCGGGCACCAGGCCGTCGACGGCGCGTCGGCGCCACCGCACGTCGGTCCACAGGCTCATCCAGCGGTTGGCCCGGTCGTAGCCCGGAGCGATGCGGTCGAACATCGCCTGGACCTTTTGACCGTGGGCGTCCACGGTCGCGATCGCGGTCGGTCGTGCGTCCATCAGCTCGTCCTCCGTACGACGTACTCGGTCACGGCCCGCAGGGCATCGGTGGCGGCACCGGGCGGCAGAGCATCGAGGGCGGCGAGCGCTTGCCGGGCGTGTCCGGCTGCGATCTCCCGCGCCGCGCGGCCACACCCGCTCGCGGCGGCCGAGCGCAGGATCGCCTCGACCATCGTCTCCTCCATCGGCGGGCCCTTGGCCAGCGCCGCGGCCACGTCGCGCGACAGCGCCGCGTCGGCCTCGCACGCCAGCGCCAGCGGCAGCGTCATCTTGCCGTCGCGCAGGTCCTGGCCCGGATCCTTGCCGGTTACGGCCAGCGCGGCCGCGTCGGCAAAGTCGAGCACGTCGTCGGCGATCTGGAACGCGTAGCCGAGCTCGCGCCCGAACTGCACGAGCGCCTCGTGGTACGGCGCGGGGGCCAGGCCACCGACCGAGGCACACCAGGCGATGAGCGCCGCGGTCTTGCGGTCGATGATGTCGTAGTAGCGCGCGCGGTCGAGGCAGAAGTCGCCGGCGGCGTGCAGCTGCGCGACCTCGCCTTCGGCCATCTGCATGACCGTGTCGGCCATCGAGGTGATCGCGGCGGCGCGACCGGTGCCGGCGACGGCCTGCAGGGCGCGCGCGAGGCAGAAGTCGCCGGTGAGCACGGCCATGCCGTTGCCGAAGGCCATGCGGGCCGCCGGACGACCGCGACGAAACTCGCCGCCGTCGATCACGTCGTCGTGCAGCAGCGTGGCCGTGTGCAGCAGCTCGCCCACCGCGGCGACGGTGATCCGGGCCGGGTCGACCAGGCCGATCGCGCGGGCGCACAGCAGCGTCAGCAGCGGGCGCAAGCGCTTGCCACCTGCGAAGGCGAGGTGGCCGCCGACCTCGGGAATGACCGCGATGTCCGAGTGCAGCAGCTGGGCCAGTCGCGTCTCGGCGGCCGCGAGATCGTCGGCGACGAGGGCGAGGGCGGCCGGCAGCGTGGACGCATCGGCGGGGATGGGATTGGGGCGCGGCCGGGCTGGGGCCGCCACGTCAGTGACCGATCCGGACATCGGACTCCCTTCGGGCGAGGAGGGCAGGGAAGCGCGCCGTTCGACGCGCGATGCTCGTCAGCAGCCCGTGCAGTGGGCTTCGCGCGACGAAGGCATCGAGGAAGTTGCGGCCGAGCTTGAAGAACTCGAGCAGGCGTTCGGTGCGGCCGAGGGCGAAGCGCACGGCCGGGGTATCGGGGGAGGTCGCGAGCTCCTCGACGACCCGGCCCATGCGCTCGATCGCGTCCATGACCTGGGCGCGCTCGCGGCGGCGCATCACGGAGGTGATCGCCTTCCACAGGTCGGTCTCGGCCACGTACATGCGGCCTTCGCGGTGGACGATGCCCCAGTCCAGCAGGGAGTTCAGGGTCATCGAGGTCGAGCCGGTGCTGATCTCGAGCCGGTCGCGGATCTCGGACTGGGGCACGGGGCGCGGGGAGATGAACAACAGCCCGTAGATCCGGCCCTGGGTGCGCGTGAAGCCCCAGAAGGCCGCGATGTTGCCGAAGATCTCGGCTACCTCGTCCTGCGCGCGGCGTAGCGCCCGCTCGGCGGGGGTCTCGGAGGAGGGGTCGGACACGGAGGCTCGGGGTTTGCGCCAGGTTTTCTATTCAATTTGAAATGAAGACCCGCGGCAAGCGGGGCGTACCCCGGCCCGGGGGGTCCGTCAACCAGATTCGCGGTCTGTCCCCGCTCCGCGCCGGTGAGGGACGGGGTTCGGGCATGCCCGGGGCCGACGCGCTGTTAGGCTTCGATGCCAGTGGCGGAGCGCAGCACGTCGAGCGCCGGCTGGGTCACGGCCGGAGTGGGGTTGGTCGGTGTGCTCCTCGGCGGCGCCGCGGTCGCGCTCGGCTTGCGACACCGCGCGCCGCCTTCGCCCCCGCCTCCGCCCGAGCCGGTCCCGTTGACGGCCGCCCCGATCGCCGAGCCGGAGCCCCCGCCGACGCTCGCCTACAGCCCGCCCTCCGCGTCGTTGCCCGACGCGGTCGAGCGGACGCGCGATGCGGTGGTCAACCTCGGCACGTCGCAGACGCTGGGCGCCGGTGTCATCGTCGACGACTCGGGCGTGGTGCTGACCAACTACCACGTGATCGCAGACGCGCTGCAGGCACCAGTGGGGCTGCTGTCGCGGCTGCAGGCCGAGGACCGCCGCCCCACGGTCAAGGCGCGGTTTCAGGACGGCCGGGTGCTGTCGGCGACCGTGCTCGTGGCCGACCGCGAGGAAGACCTGGCGATCCTGCGACTGACGCCGGCGCACGACGACGAGCGCTTCGCGGCCGTGCGGTTGGGCAAGTCCTCGCAGCTCGCCGTGGGCCAGGACGTGTTCGCGATCGGCAATCCGTTCGGACTCTCCCACACGGTCTCGCGCGGCATCGTGTCGGCACTCGACCGCACGGGCGTGCTGCAAAACCAACAGCTGCCCGTGATCCAGCTCGACGCGTCGATCAACGTGGGCAACTCCGGCGGCCCGCTGTTCTCGCTCGATGGGCGACTGATGGGGCTCATCACGGCCAAGCGCCAGCAGGCGGAGGGCATCGCGTTCGCCGTGCCGGTCGATCACATCCGCGGCTTCCTGCGGGCGGTCACCAGCCACGACGCCCGCCGCTCCGGGGCGATCGGCGTGGAGATGGATCCGAGCGCCGCCCTCGATCCCAACGCGGTCGCCAAGGGCTACCGCGCCGGCCTCACGCTCACGGACGTGGAAGAAGGCAGCCCCGCGGCCGCGGCCGGCCTGCAGGTCGACGACACCGTGGTGGAGCTGCGGGGCCAGCGACTGGACGGCCTGCCGCAAGCCGGCGACTCGGTCGCGCTCGCGACCCACCTCGTGGCGACGGTGCGCTCGATGTTCGCCGGCGAAGAGCTGCCGATGACGGTCGTGCGCGGCGACGAACTCGTCGAAGTCTCGGTCGAGATCGGCGCCGCGAGCCCGGTCCGGCAGGCGGTCATCGACGCCGACGAGCTGCTGGGTCTGGTGCTGCAGCCCGACGCGAGCGTACCCGTGGTGGCGGGCGTGCGCCCGTCCTCGCCGCTGGCCCCGGCCTCGCAGACCCTCGAGGGGGCGCGCATCGTCCGGCTCCTCGGCGAGGACGTGGACTCGATGCAAGACCTCGCCGAGCCGCTCGCGCAGATCCGCGACGTGGTTCGCCAGCGCCAACGCGCCGTCCGGGTGCTGGTGGAGTTCCGCGACGCCAACGGCGAAGCCCTGGCCCCGCTGCACGTCCCCGTGCGCTGACCTTCGCTAGACCAGGAAGCCGTCGATGACGGCCTGGCCGTCGTCGCCGAAGACCGAGCCGTTGGCGCCGAACGAGCCCTCGATGCCGTAGGCGCGCAGGATCGACACGTGCAGGTCCGCGAGGCGGCCCGGCGTGCCGGCGGCGTAGCCGATCTGCTTGCCGGTCGTCTGCACGATCGACGAGCCGCCGAACAGCAGCGGGCTGTTGTGGCCGTGGTCGTGGCTGCTGCCTTCGCCCATGCTGCCGATCGCGAGCACGAGCGTGTTGTCGAGCAGGTTGCCGCCCTCGGCGTCCGGGGTGTCGACGAGCTTCTGCAAGAGCGCACCGAGCTGCTGCGCCTGCCAGGTCTCCACCTTCTCGAGCCGGGCGCGGCCGAGGTCGTCGCCGTAGTGCGACAGCCCGTGGTGGCTGCCCGGCGCGTCGAGGAAGTCGTGCGAGCGGCCGGACAGGCCGAACTCGATCATGAACGACATGATCCGCGTGACGTCGCACGACAGCGCGAGCGCGATCATGTCGTTGTAGGCCGCGACGCGCTCGGGGTAGCCCAGGCCACCCGCGGGGGCCATCGGGTCCATCGCGCAGGACAGCGCGGCGGTGTCGAGGGTCTTTTCGAGCTCGCGCACGGCGGTGAAGTACTCGTCGAGTCGCGCGGCGTCGGCCGTGCCGACCTTGGTCTGCACCGCCGTCGCGTCCTCTTCGACGAAGTCGAGGATCGAGCGCTTGGACTGGCGTCGAATGTCGCCGGCGAGTCCGGTCAGCCCGTCGGCCCCACCGCCGAACAGCCGCTCGAAGGCGACGGCCGGATCGATGGTGGGCACCAGCGGCGACGCCGGGCCCGTCCACGACACGCTCTGCGTGTAGGCACACGACGCGCCACCGACGTCGCAGGGTCCCGGCTCGCCCGAGGACCACTGCAGCGAGGAAAAGAGCGTGTCGGGGGCCAGCTGCGAGGCGACGAGCTGGTCGATCGACACGTCGTTGTGCAGCACGCCGCCGCCGATGTCCGGGATCGTCGAGCACGTCAGCACGGTGCCGGTGCCCATCGCGTGGGCCGCCCCGGGGCTGCCGAGCGCGGCGGTGTTGGACAGGTTGAGGACCGAAAGGCAGCGATCGGCGAAGGGCTGCAGCGCGGCGGCCTGGCCCGGGAACGTCAGGGACTCGCCCGCGATCGGCACCCACCACTCCGCGCGGCGGCCGTTGGGCAGGTAGTACACGAGCAGTCGCGGCGGGCCGGAGGCGGCCTGGGCCTGCCGCGGAAAGAGCGAGGGCAGGACGGGTAGCAGCAGGGACGCCGAGGCGGCGCCGCGCAGGAATCGACGACGGGTGACGTTGTGTCCGCTCATTGTCCACTCCACGGGGCGGGGCTACGGAAGGCAGGGGTGAGCACGATGCCCTCGATGAGCGTGGGCAGGTCCTGCTGCTCGGTGCTGGCGGTCAGGCCGATGTCTTCGAGGGCGTCCTTCTCCTCGCTCTGCGGCGGGCGGCCCACGGCGTAGGTGAAGAGCTTTTCGGTCAGGCAGCTGGCGAACACCTCGTCCTCGGACAGCAGGTTGGCGAGCTGGTCGGCGCCATCGAAGGTGCGACCGTCGACGAGCTCGCCGAGCGAGTCCAGCGTGGGGTCGTCGACGAAGCGGCCGACCGCGTCGTAGCGCTGCATGCCCATCCCGAGCACGTCCAGGTGCGAGTGACAGCCGTTGCACGCCGGATCGGTGCGGTGCTTTTCGAGCTGCTCGCGGACGGTGTCGTCGTCGTTGGGATCGATCGGCTCGATCGGCACCCCGGCCGGCGGCGGCGAGATCGGTGTGCACAGCACGTGGTCGGAGATCCAGTGACCGCGGCGGATCGGGGCCGGGCGGTCGGGGTCGGAGTTGGCGATGAGCCACGCCCCGAGGGCGAGCAGACCGCGGCGGTCCCCCGGGCCCACCGGCACGCGCAGCGGGTCGTCGGACCCGACCGGCGGCACGCCATAGTGTGCGGCGAGGCGGTCGTTGCGGTACACGAAGCTCGGCGCGAGCATCTCGGTGACCGGCCGCTCGTTGTCGACGAAGTCGGCGAACAGCAGCTTGGACTCCGCGGCCAGGGCGGCCCGCAGCGGCTCGTCGAACAGGGGGTCGATCTCGGGACTGGGCTGCGCGCTGGCGATGCGGCGCGTCGACAGCCACTGCTCGGCGAAGCCGTCGGCGAGCGCGGACGCCTTGTCGTCCTCGAGCATCCAACGCACGGTCTGTGCGAGGCCTTCGGGCGTGGACAGCTCGCCGTCCGAGGCGGCGTCGAACAGCCGGTCGTCGGGCATCGAGCTCCACAAAAAGTAGGAGAGGCGGCTGGCGAGGACGTAGGGATCGAGCCACTCGCCGTCGTCGGCGTCGCCGTCGGTGCGCATCCGGTACAGGAACTTGGGCGAGAGCATCAGCGCCCGCATGGCCAGACGCAGCGCGTCGTCGGGCGACTCGCCACCGGCCTGCAGATCCGCGAACAGCTGCAGCAGCTCGGTCTGCTCGGCGGCCGTCAGCGGCCGACGCCAGGCACGGAACGCGAACTGACCGAGGATCGCCTCGTAGCACGACTGCGCCTGCGGGCCGGTCGGGTCGCACACGAACAGCTGGTCGCGACCGGGGCCGACCATCGTGGCGTCGGAGCGGATCGACAGCGAGGCGACGAGCACGTTGTTGCTCGTGTTCGCGACCGCGTCGTTGATGAAGTTGGTGGGGACGAGGCGCACCGTGTGCGGACCGGCCGACAGCGACAGCGCCACCGTGCGCAGCTCGGGGCTGGGCGCCGAGCCGCCGACCGTGTAGTCGTCGAGCACCACGTCGTCGAGCTCGATGCGCAACGTGGGTTGGGGGGCGGGCCCCACGACGCTCGCACCGGCGGAAAGGTCGAGCGTGTGGGGCCCGTCGACCGGGACATCGATCGAGACCTGGGCGGTGGCGCCGTTGAGACCCCAGAGCGCGCCGACGGGATAGCCACCCGCGGCACCGAGCTCGGTCTGCACGAAGGTGGCGGCGTACACGGGGCGCTCGTCGAGCGCGTCGGCGATCGCATCGCGGGCGGCGCGATCGTACTGGTCGAACAGCGTGGGCGTGATGCCGAGCTGGTCGGCCATGTTGTCGAAGCCGTTGGCCTCGGTGTCGGGGCTGAACGCGTCGGCGGGGCGCAGGGTGGTGTGCAGCAGATCGCGGACGGTGTTGTTGTACTCGAGGCGGTTGAGCCGGTGTAGCGGCTGCGGCCCGATCTCGGCGGCCGCGTTCGCGCCGTCGTCGTCGCCACCGTCACCGTCGCCGCCGTCACCGTCGGCGCCATCGGTGCCCGACAGCCCGGCCGACAGGCCGTTGGCGTCGACGCCCTGGTAGCACCCTGCGATCGCCAGCGACACGGCGATCAAGCCACGGCGCAACCACTCCCGCTTCGCTTCCCCCACCACGATCCAATCTGACCGGTCCGGACATGTGTGACAATCCGCAAGGAGTGATACGTACACCTGCGTAGACGGCCGAATTCGGCGTCGCGGATGTGCGCCCCATTGCCGCGGGATCTTCGGGAACGTGGGGTTTGACGTGCTAGCGTCCCGCGACGATGCGGCGGTGGATCTGGCTCGGGATCTGGCTGGGCGTGGCCCCCGGGTGCTCGGGCGACGCGTCGAGCGGGGCCGACCCGGGCGCGGACGGCAAGTCGCCGCCCGCCGCGGACACCACGGACGAGCCGTCGTCGGCCGACGACCCGTTGCTGGCGCGCGCGCGCGCATCGATCCGCGACGGCCGCGTGCCGGCGGACGTGGCCGCCGAGATTCGAGCGTCCAAGGATCCCGCCCACGCCCGCGCGGCGCGATTGCTCGCGGCCTTCGATGCGGAGATTCCCGAGGCCGCCCGGCGCGCCCGTGACGACGACGACGACGCGCCGGTGGCCGACCCGTCGCTGCCGCCGGTGCGCGTGCCCGAGGGCGACGCCGACGACAGTGACGACGGAAACGACGATGGTGGCGACGCGGTGCCGGAGACGGACACGCCCGCCGCGCCGACCCCTGCGGTCGCACCACCACCGTCGCCGAAGGCGTCCAAGCCCACCGTCTCGTCGCTGGCGATGAGCAAGAGCTCGGGCGGCGCGACGCTGACGATCAAAGCCGACGGCGGCGTGACCGTGGGCGTCGCCAACCAGCTCGCCAGCGGCATCGTGCACCTGGTAATCGAAGGCGCCACCGCCTCGCCGAAGATCGCCTCGTCGCGCCCGTCCGTGGCCGGCGCCAAGGTCACCCAGGTCCGCAAGGGGCAGGGCACGGTGCAAATCACCCTCGACCTCGAGCCCGGCTGGACGCTCGGCAAGGTCTCCAAGTTCGATGGCGGCGCAAAGGTGCGCCTGAACGCACCCAAGTGATCGCTCGCCGACGCGACTCGGTTTTAGACCTCGGTGGCGGAGAATTCGGTTGTGGTTCGCAACCATTGCCAGCCGAGACCGCCCAAGACTCACGCAAGCTACGCATCGTCTGGAACAGCCAGCGGTAGCCAGTGGAGAGCGTTGTCAAGCGCTTGGAGTGGCAACCGAGCCCGGCCTCGCCGTCCACGAACGTTGGCTCGCAGTCCGGCGCGTCTGGCGCAAGAACGGGAGCCAAGAAGTGGGA
>CALBMM010000125.1 GCA_937896535.1 uncultured Pseudomonadota bacterium | reverse complement strand
CTCGGCCAACTCGTCCTCGGCCAACTCGTCCTCGGCCAACTCGTCCTCGGCCGCCCCGTCCTCGCCGGAGGTCTCGGCCTCCTCCGGCTTGTGCCCGAAGCTGGCCGCCTCGTCGTAGCCCGACAGCGCCACCTTCGCCTCCTCGGCCGTCGCCTGCCGCTGGACGACCAGCGCGGTCGTCCCCAGCGGCTGGTGCACGCGCGCGATACCCAGCCGCACGAGCTCGAGAATCGACATCAACGTCACCACCAGCATGCCGCGCAGCTCGGCCTCGCTCGTCCACTCGCGCTCGAGAAAGATCTGCTCGAACTCGAACGTCTCCCGCTCGAGCAGCAGCACCGTCAGCTGCTGCATCCGCGACGAGACGGAGACCTTCTCGAAGACGACCTCGTGGCTCTTGAGGATCCGCGCCTTCTCGAGCACGCGGTGGTAGGCCTCCGCGAGCCGGAACAGGGTGATCGGCGCCAAGCCGGCGTCGACCGGCGGCAAGTCGACCTGCTGGCCGCGCCCGAACGTGTCGCGCCCCGAGATCGGCAGCGCGTCGAGCTGGTCGGCCGCGTCGCGGTACTTCTGATACTCGAGCAGCCGCGAGACGAGCTCCTCGCGGGGGTCGGGCCCGTCCTCGATCATCCCCTCCTCGATCTCGTCGAGCGGGTCGGAGGGCACGAGCTCGCGGCTCTTGAGATAGGCGAGCGTCGCCGCCATCACGAGGTAGTCGCCCGCGACCTCCAGGTCCATCGCGCGCATGAACTCGATGTACTCGAGGTACTTCTCGGTGACGAAGGCGATCGGGATGTCGAGGATGTCCAGCTCGTGCCGCCGCACCAGGTGCAGCAGCAGGTCCAGCGGCCCCTCGAACTCCGGCAGCTCGACGGCGCACACCCCCGCCTCGGCGTCGACGAGCGTGGCGACCGGAGTCACGGGCGCCGTCGCTGGCGTCGAGTCCGCCTCGGGCGGCTCGGCGGTGGCTTCGTCCATCCCCGGGAGCTTACAGCACGGCCTGCAGCGCCCACATCCCCACCTCGAAGAAAGGCGAGAAGATGGCCTGGAGGATCGGCGTGCCGACCAAGACGAGGCCGACGAGGATCAGACCGCCGTAGCGCATCAGGAAGTCGTCGATGTGCTGGTACCTCGCGGGCAGCAGCCACGCGAGCACCTTGCCGCCGTCGAGCGGGTGCAGCGGCAGCAGGTTGAACACGAACAGCACGATGTTGAGCGTGTAGAAGATGAACAGCGGGTGGGCCGAGCCCCCGGCGCCCAGCAAGGTGGCGGCATCGAGCACGCCGCCGACGACCAGGCCCCAGATGAGCCCGAGGGTCAGCACGGCCAACAGCAGGTTCGACAGCGGCCCGGCGAACGCCACGATCGCCATCCCCGCCCGCATCGTGATCTTGCGCGTGTAGTTGCGCGGCTGCGTCTCCACCGGCCGACCCCACCCGAACAACAGGCCGGGGCTCGTCATCGCCAGGATGAGCGGCAACGCGAGCGTGCCGATCGGGTCCATGTGCGCGACCGGGTTGAGCGTCAGTCGTCCCTGCCCTTCGGGCGTGCCGTCGCCGAGACGGTGGGCGGCGAACGCGTGCGAGAACTCGTGCACCGCGATCGCCAGGATCATGCAGATCACGAAGATGCCGGCGCGGCGCAGGTCCGTGGCCCCGAGGGCGACGAGTCCGCTGCCGGCGGCGTACATGGCGATGAGGACGTTGGACACGGGCGGTCGGCGGCACGCGGCGGGGGCCGACGCGCAGGCACAGTTTGGAAACAGTCGGGCTTGCCCGCAAGTCGACCGCCGCAGGACGGGTCGTGTGGGCGAATTGGGCCCCGGAGGGGGCCTACGACGACGAAAGCCGGGATCGGCGCAGCGTCGCCGCGGCTTGGTGACGCCGACCGGGGGGTCAGCAGTCGTCGTTGTTCATCGAGGTGGTCGAGAACTCCGGGTCGAAGTTCAGCAGCCCCCCGCCGACACAGTTGACGCTCGACAAGCACAGGTTCGGGTTGCGCGTCACGGTGTAGCCGCCCCCGATGTTCTGCAGCACCTTGAGCGCGTCGATGTCCTGCAGCGCGTCGTTTTCCTGGATGATGAGCGAGCCGAAGATCGTCGTCAGCGAGTCGAATCCCGTGATCGTCTCGGCCGCGGGGTTTTGACGGATCACCAGCGACTGCTGCGCCAGCGCCCCGGTGTTCGGGTCCTGCTCGCCGATCTGGGGAAGCTGCGCGAAGCCGCTGATCTGCACGAGCGCCGCGTTCGCGGAGATCGTGATCGTTCCCTTGCCCATGTCCATCATCGTCGGGTCGGTCGCGAGCGGCTCCGGCAGCCGGCCCACCTTGACGATGTTGTTGGTGCCGGACAGGTCGATGAGGAACGGGTTGTCGTAGATCTGGATGTCGCCCCGCACCTCGGTGATGCACTCGAGGAAATCGAGGCTGAAGTAGCTGGCGTGGGTGACCAGCAAGTCGCCGTCGATGACGCTGATCCCCTCGAGCGCGTCGATCGGCGTGGCGTCCGGATCGTCGGGGTCGATCGTCATGTCCGTGGGGAAGACCCCACCACCGCCGCACTCGAAGGTCGGCGGCTCTTCCCCCTCGGTCGGATCGACCATGCCGCCCGACGAGCCGCTCTCGGTGGATTCGGAGGTGCCGCTCTCGGAGCTGCCGGAGCTGGTCGTGCTGTCGGCACCGCTCGCCGTCGTGGTGGGCGCGGTCGTCCCGGCCGATGTATCGCCGGGACCGCCTCCGTCGTCACCGCAACCGACGACGCTCGTCGCGACGAAGGCCGCACACAGGACTGCAAGCAAGGAGTCGTAGTTCATGGGGCGAAACCTCGCGAGCCGGGCCTGAAGGAGCCCGGCTCGCGCCGATGGGACCGAGGCGTCGCGCCTCAGCAGCCGTCGTTGTTGTCGTTGGTGGTGGCGGCGCCACCGAGGTACTGCAGGTTGCCGCCGACGCAGTTGACGCTCGACAGGCACAGGTTCGGATTCCGCGACACGCCGAACGCCCCGAGGATGGCTCCGAGGCCGATGTTGGGCGCATCGGCACCACAGGCCTCGCCACCGAGTCCCTTGATGTCCTGCAGCGCGTCGTTTTCCTGGATGATCAGGTTCGACCAGATGAACAGCAGGTTGTCGAAACCGCTGACGGTCACCAGCGCCGGGTTGCTGCGGATGACCAGGCTCATCGGCGCGAGCGCGGTGCCGCCCATCTTCATCCCTTCACCGACGTCGGTGAGCCCGGCGAACCCGTCGATGTCGGTGAGCATCGGGTTGTTGGAAATGGTGATGTTGCCGCGGCCGTCGTCCATGTCGCCAGGACACGACGGGCAAGGACCCGGCGGGCGGCCGACCTTGACGAGGTTGTCGGTACCGGAGACGTCCGTCAAAAACGGCATGTCGTAGATCTGGATGTCGCCGCGAACCTCGGTGATGCACTGCAGGAAGTCGAGGTTGACGTAGTTGCGGCCGCCGATGAGCAGGTCGCCGTCGATGATGCTGATCCCCTCGAGGTCCGTGATCGGCGTCTCGCTGGCGACCTGGAAGTCGCCGAGGACGATGTGACCGTCGTACACGGTCGGCTGGGCCGGACATGGCCACGTCGGTGGCTCTTCACCTTCCGTGGGATCGGGATCCTCGGTGGTGGAATCGTCGTTGCCGGCGGTGTCGGTCGCGGTGCCGCCAGCGTCGGCCATCGTCGTGTTGTCACCGACCGTCGGGTCGCTGCCATCACCAGCGTCTCCGGTCGTGGCCATGGTCCCGTCACCGGCGCCCGTGTCTCCATCGCCGCCGTCGCAGCCGATGACGGTCAGCGAGACCGCCGACGCGCAAAGCAGCGCGAGCTGAAAGTCAGTCTTCATTCTGTTGTGCCCTCCGTGCGACCTCGCGGTCACCTTCGGGCAAGCTAGCTCCGAGCCCCGCGCCGATGCAACCTTTTGTTAGGATTGCGCCAGCGTCGCGACCGCCGCCTGGCGCAAGAACCTCACGTCGCCGAGCATCACCTCGACGATCGAACGCGACCCAGCTCACGAATCGTGCACGAGCGCCGCGTCACGACCCGCCGTATGCAGCCCACATGCAGCGATGCGCGAGCGGTCGGTCAAGCGCGCGGGTGATGACGGTCGTACGCATCGCGAACGTGAGCGTTCGACACATGCGTGTAGATCTGCGTCGTCGAGATGTCGGCGTGGCCGAGCAACGCCTGCACCGAGCGCAGGTCGGCGCCGCCCTGCAGAAGATGCGTCGCGAACGAGTGCCGCAGCTTGTGCGGGGAGATGACGCGACCGATGCCGGCGGCGGCCGCGTGGGTGCGCAGCTGGCCGTAGATGCCTTGCCGCGTCAGCCGCTTGCCGCGAAGGTTGACGAACACCGGACCTGCCGCCGTCCGGCACAGGGTACGCCGACCGTCCTGCAGCCACCGCGTCAGCGCCCGCATCGCCATCACCCCCACGGGGACGAAGCGCTCCTTGTCGCCCTTGCCCCGCAGCAGCACCAGGCCGCGATCCAGATGCAGCGAGGACACGTCGAGGTCGAGCGCTTCGGAGACGCGACAGCCGGTCGCGTACATCAGCTCCAGCAGCGCCGTGTCGCGCTGCCCCGCGGCGGTGTCCATGCCCGGCGCCGCGATCAGCCGCTCGATCTCCTCGCGCGACAGCAGCTCGGGGAGCTTGGCCGCGAAGCGAGGCATCGAAACGCCCTGGGTCGGATCCACCGTCACGGTCCGCCGTGAGCGCAGCAGCTTGTACAGACCGCGCAGCGCGGTGAGGCGGCGAGCCTGCGAACGTGCCGACAATCCGCGAGCGGTGATCCGCGACAAGTAGGCCGTCAGATCGGTGGTGGTCGCCGAACGCACCGTCGATCCGCGCTCGTCGAGGAACGCGGCGTAGTCGGCGAGGTCTCGGCGATACGCGTCCAGCGTGTTCCTGGCCAGGCCGCGCTCGATCGCGACATAGGCCAGGTACTCGTCGACGTCGGCGTCAACCATCCGGCAGGCTCAGCGTCTCGCGCACGAGCTTGAGGACCTGTGGCGCCTGAATGGGCTTGGTGATGTACGCGTTCGCGCCCAGTGCGAGCGCCCGCTGACGGTCCTCTTCCGCGCCTTCGGTCGTGATGATGATGATCGGAACCTCGCGGTAGGCATCGTCGGCGCGCAGGCGCTTGACCAGCTTGAGCCCGTCGAGGATCGGCATGTTGATGTCGGTGATGATGATGTCGAACTTGGTCGCGGCGATCTGGCGCAGCGCATCGACACCGTCGTCGGCCTCGGTGACCACGACCTCGCGCAGGCGCTTGAGCGCGAACACGATCATCTTGCGCATCGGCGGGCTGTCTTCGACCACCAGCGCTCGCAGGGTTCGCTCGGTCATGCGCCCACCAGCCGTTCCAGCGCCTCGCGCTGCAAGGGTGCGTCCTTCGCGTGGGCGCGGACCCAGGCGTTCTCGATGCCGATGCCGGCGTGTTCGGAGACGAGCTCGAGCAAACCGAAATCAGTTTCTACAAATTCGCTCTTCTGAGGCAAGAAGCTCTCGATCCGGACCAGGCCCATCAGGCGCGTCCCGGACACCAGCGGCAGGCGCATCAGCGCACCGTCGCCGGCGACGACCGGGTCGTTTTGCTTCCACGGGCGGTAGGCTCCGGCCTCGCCGGCCTCCGCCAGATCGGCCGTGCTGCCGTCCGTCCCCGCCCCCGTCTCCGTGGCGAGTGAAAACAGCGCTTGCCGCGACTCGTCCACCGCGAAGAGGGTGAAGCCGCCCACGCCCACGAAGTTGAGCAGAATCTCGGTGGGCGTGCGCACAACTTACTCGATCGTCGTGGCGGAGTGGAACTGGTTGCCGGCCACGTACATCGCGGCGAG
>CALBMM010000124.1 GCA_937896535.1 uncultured Pseudomonadota bacterium | reverse complement strand
GTGCTCGTCCGCGCCGCCGAGCCGGTCGAGGGGCTCGCGACGATCCGCCGACGCCGCGGGGGCAAGGACGGTCCGGTACTGCTGACGGGACCGGGCAAGGTGGGACAGGCGCTGGGTATCGACACGAGCTTCACCGGCCAGCCGGTCCACCGGGCCGGCGGCCTCGTGGTGGAGCCGGGCCCGCGCCCGGAGGCGATCGCCGTGGGGACGCGGATCGGAATCGACTTCGCCGAGCCGGCCCACCGCGCGCTGCCGTGGCGGTTCGCGATCGCCGGCTCGCCCTGGGTCACGCACCGACGCGGCCTGGCCGCTCCCGAATCCACGAAAAAACGACACGCCGGGTGAAATCGCGGCCGTCGCCGTCCGTCTTGAGGAGGCGATGGCATGGTACGGGCATTGGTTGTTGGTCGCGGGACTGTCGGGCTGTGCGATTGCGCCCGACACGCCGTCGCTGGCCCCCGAGCCTGCCCCGTCGGCCGCGACCAGCGACGACGGCCCGACGGCGACCAACGACACCACGATCTCCGGGGTGGTCATCGATCGCGAGACGCGTGAGCCGCTGGACTCGGCCCTCGTGGTTCTGCAGAGCACCGCCCTGCCGGGGACGCGCGAGACGCAGACCAACGACAAAGGCCTGTACGCATTCCGGAACCTGCCACCCGGGACCTACACGATCCAAGTCCTGTACCAGCAGGCCGACATCGCGAAGGTGATGACGCTGGCACGTGGGGTGAACTTCCGCGCCAACTTCGGCATCGATCCCGACGACGATGGCATCGTGTGCGACCTGCCCGGCGATTGGTATCGCCCGCTCGACGAGTCCCTGCTGTCCGTCGACGCCGACGAAGCGCGCCTGCGCGGCCTTCCGCGGACGCGGCGCGGCCTGTAGCCGGGTCGTGCTAGCGTCGTCGGCGACCGATGGCGCATCGACTCGATCTCATCAGCCGCCCCCGTCGAAACCGCAAGTCTGCCGCGATCCGCAACGCCGTGCGGGAGACCGTGGTGGGTCCCGAGCACTTCGTCTACCCGCTGTTCGTCCACGAAGGCGACGACGAGATCCCGATCGGCTCGATGCCTGGCTGTCATCGTCACTCGGTCTCGGGGCTCGTCGCCGAGGTGGGTCGGGCCTACGACGTGGGGGTGCGGATGGTGGCGCTGTTCCCCGCCATCGACGAGTCGCTCAAGGACCCCAAGGGCACCGAGTCGTTCAACCCCAACGGCCTCGTGCCGCGGGTGCTCAAGACACTCAAGGACAAGTACCCCGACGTCATGCTCGTCACCGATGTGGCGCTCGACCCGTACAACTCCGACGGGCACGACGGCATCGTGGCGCCCGACGGGCGGATCCTCAACGACGAGACGGTCGAGGTGCTGTGCAAGCAGGCGCTGTCGCAGGCGGCGGCCGGGGCCGACATCATCGCGCCCAGCGACATGATGGACGGGCGGATCGGAGCGATTCGGGAGGCGCTCGATCGCGAGGGCTACACCGACGTGTCGCTGCTGGCTTACACGGCCAAGTACGCGTCGGCGTTCTACGGGCCGTTTCGCGAAGCCCTCGACTCGGCGCCGAAGGCCGGCGACAAGAAGACCTACCAGATGGACCCCGCCAACTCGCGCGAAGCCGAGATCGAGGTCGAGCTCGACGAGGACGAGGGGGCGGACATGATCATGGTCAAGCCCGCCGGCCCGTACCTCGACATCATCGCGCGCGTGCGCGCGGCGACGCCCCTGCCGGTCGCGGCGTATCAGGTGTCCGGCGAGTACGCGATGCTCAAGGCGGCTTCGGAGCGTGGCTGGCTCGACGAGCGCAAGTGCGTGATGGAAAGCCTCGTCGCGATCCGCCGCGCCGGCGCCGACATCATCCTGACCTACTTCGCCCGCCAGGTGGGCCAGTGGCTGGCCGGCGACGCGTAGCGCGTCAGCTGCTGCGAAACGCGTCGGTCGCTTCCACCAGCGCGCGGCCGATCCCCGGCTCGTTGGCCGAGTGTCCGGCGTCGGCGACCACCACGAGCTTGGAGTCGGGCCAGGCGCGGTGCAGCCGCCACGCGTTGCGGACCGGACAGATCACGTCGTAGCGGCCGTGCACGATGACGGCCGGAATGTGACGGATCTTCGCGACGTCCGTGAGCAGCTGCCGTGGATCGTCGAGGAAGCCGTCGTGCACGAAGTAGTGGCTCTCGATGCGGGCGAACGCGAGCGAAAACGACGGGTCGTCGCAGTGGGTCAGTAGCGCGTCGTCGGGCAGCAGCGTCGCCACGCGACATTCCCAGCGGCTCCACGTGCGGGCGGCCTCGCGGCGCACCGAAGCGTCGGGGCTGACGAGGCGACGGTGGTACGCCGCGATCGGATCGTCGCGCTCTTGTGGGGGTAGCGCGCCGATGAACTCCGCGTAGGCATCGGGGAACAGCACGCTGGTCCCGGTTCGGTAGAACCAGTCCACCTCGTCGGGCAGGAACGTGAAGATGCCGCGCAGCACCATCTCGGTGACACGGTCGGGGTGCTTTTGGGCATAGGCGAGACCGAGCGTGCTGCCCCACGACCCACCGAACACCTGCCAGCGATCGATCGACAGGTGCTCGCGCAGTCGCTCGATGTCGTCGACGAGGTCCCAGGTCGTATTGTCGTCCAGGCACGCGTGCGGCGTGCTGCGACCGCAGCCGCGCTGGTCGAACAGCACGATGCGGTACACCGACGGATCGAAGAAGCGCCGGTGCCTGGGTTCGGTGCCGCCGCCCGGACCACCGTGCAGAAACACGACGGGCTTGCCGTTGGGGTTGCCCGATTGCTCCCAATAGATCTCGTGGGGCGAGCCGACCGCGAGCTTGCCCGAGGCGAAGGGGTCGATTTCGGGGTACAGCGGGTCGCGACCGGGCACCAGCGCCAGATTGTCAGGACGCCGTCCCGGCCGCAACCGCGAAGGTCTCAGGGCCGAAACCGGTCGGTGGCTTCGATGAGGCCGTCGACGATTCCCGGCTCGTAGGCGCTGTGGCCGGCGTCCGAGATGACGCGCAGCTGCGCCTGCGGCCAGGCCCGCGACAGCTCCCAGGCCGACATCATCGGGCACACCACGTCGTAGCGACCCTGCACGATGACGGCCGGGATGTCGCGAATCTGGTCGACGTCGGCGATGAGCTGGTCGGGCCGCTCGAAGAAGCCGCCGTTGACGAAGTAGTGGCACTCGATGCGGGCGAACGCGAGCGCGAACTCGTCCTCGCCGGCGTGGTCGACGTAGTCGGCGCTCTGCAGCAGAAAGCTCGTGCTCGCCTCCCAGATGCTCCACGCCTTGGCGGCGGCCAGTCGCGTCGCCGCATCGTCGCTGGTCAACCGGCGGTAGTACGCGGCCATCAGGTCGTCGCGCTCGGCCTCGGGGATCGCGGCGAGGTAGCCCTCCCACGCCTCGGGGAAGATCGCCGACGCACCCTCTTGGTAAAACCAGCGCAGCTCCTTGGGTCGGAGCATGAAGATGCCGCGCAGCACCAGCTCGGTGACGCGAGCGGGGTGGGTCTGCGCGTAGGCCAGCGCCAGCGTCGACCCCCACGAACCGCCGAACACCTGCCACGTGTCGACGTGCAGGTGCTCGCGCAGCGCCTCCATGTCGGCGACCAGATGCCAGGTCGTATTGTCGTGCAGCGACGCGTGCGGCGTGCTTCGCCCGCAGCCGCGCTGGTCGAACAAGATGATCCGGTACGCGGCCGGGTCGAAGAACCGGCGCTGTTTGGCGTCCGTGCCGCCGCCGGGCCCGCCGTGCACGAACACCACCGGCTTTCCGTTGGGGTTGCCCGACTGCTCGTAGTAGATCGAGTGCACGTCGGAGACGTCGAGCATCCCCGTGTCGTAGGGCTCGATGGGCGGATAGAAGGTCCGGCGGCCGGGCATCGTCGAGCGCAACCGTCGCATCCTCGGCCGGTCGGGTCCACCTCAGCCCAGCGACGCGAGGACGTCGGGCGGGGCCTGGACGAGCTCGATGAGAACGCCGCGTCCGCCTTCGGGGGCCTCGGCGTTGCCCTTGGGATGGATGAAGCACACGTCGTGGCCCGCGGCGCCCTTGCGAATGCCACCCGGTGTGAAGCGCACGCCGCGCTGGCTCAACCATGCGACCGCGGCGGCAAGGTCGTCGATCCACAACCCTATATGGTTGAGTGCCGGCTCGTGGACGCGGGGTCGTGCCTGCGGATCGATCGGCTGCATGAGATCGATCTCCACGCGTGCGCCGCCGCGACCGACCGACAGGATGTCCTCGTCGACGTTCTCGCGTTCGCTTCGGTAGGTGCCCTCGGGCGCAACGCCGAGCAGGTCGACCCACAACGCGCGCAGGTCCTGCTTGTCGGTGCCACCGACCGCGACTTGCTGGAGCCCGAGCACCCGGAAAGGACGTGCATCCGACATGCGCGCACGGTAGCAAGCGGCCGTTTGGATTGACACGGCAACGCGTGCCCTCCACGCTAGGGGTATGGGCTGGGCGCTGGTGACGATCGCGACCGTGGGCACCGGAGTCGTGTATTTGCTGCACACGGTGCGGGGGATTTCTCGCGCCAAGGACGAGCAGCAGCACTACCTGCTGTCGGTCCGGTTCTGGGGCGCGCTGGCGGTGCTCGGCGTGGCCACGCTGGTGCTGTTGGCGAGGCCGCTCGTTGCGTACCCGTGGGTGCGGACCGAGGCGGGCATCGTCAGCGTGGGGCTGATCGCGCTCTTGCCCGTCTTCGTGATCGTCGCGGGCCTGCGCAACGCGATCTCGTTGGCCATCGCCTCGACGCGTCGCGGTCGCGCGCTGCAGAAGGGCCAGCCCGTCACCGGCCACGTCGTCGAGCGAGCGCGCTGGTTGCTCGGCCAGGATCTGATGGCGGTCGTGCTCGAGGCCGACATCCCGCGTCCACCCAAGGACGGCGAGCTGACCTACCGCGCCCGTGACCCCGACCGCCGCGAGCGTCGTCGCTTCGTCGAGACGTGTCCCGCCGACCATTGGTCGCGCTTCGAACCGGGGACGGAAGTCACGGTGCTCGTCGACCCCGACGACCCCGACACGTTCGCCCTACGGCTGTTCGGCGAAGTCGACAACGCGGCGTAGCGCGAAGATCGTGCGCGGTCTCGTCCGGCGAGCGGTCCTCGTAACCATGGTTGGCACCGGATGCGGTGTCAGCTCGGGCAACTTCTTCGGCGACGACATGGAGATTCGTCTCCAGGCAGGCGAATCCGTCGTTTTCGACGTGATTGCGACCGCCGACGGTCGGAACGCGCTCGACGGAGTGAGCTTCGGGGTCGGTGTCCACGACGACGTGCTCGAAGGACCCGTGGAGGTTTTCGTCCTGTGCGGCGAGGCGGCGAGGCGCGGGACGTTGGGCGACGAAACAATCGAGTGGGAAGCTCCGGGTGTCGACGTCGAGGACGAGAGCTTTCCCGTGCGGGCCGAGTGCAGCGTCGCCTTCTCTGCCGACGACGGCGCGTCGGGGGGCGGAGGAATCGTGTGGTTCGCTTGGCTCTACCTGGAGTACCGAAGCGGTGGTCACCACAACAGCGAGGGTGACTTCGAAATTCACCGACGATGACCCGCGAGCCACCGTCGCAACGGTACCGGGCTTCGCGGTCCCGCTCGTCTCGACGGTGCGTACTTCTTCACGCTCGTCGACGTCGCCACGGGGGCGTCGACGACGTGGACGGTCTCGGCGGAGCCAGCCGATCTCGCCGTGCTCGTTCGGCGCGGACTAGTCCGCCGAACCGCGCTCTTGGTCGATCACGCGCTGGAACTCGTGGGCGGGGATCGAGCCGACGACCCGGCGGCCGTTGATGAAGAACGTGGGGACGGCGCGCACGCCCGCGTCGCCGCACAGGGCCCGCTGGCGATCGACTTCGGCGGCGACCGCCGGGTCGGCGAGGTCGCGGGCGAAGCGGGGGGCGTCGAGGCCGAGGCGATCGGCGAGGTCGATGGCCTCGTCGTCGGACTCGATCGTCGCCGCGAACAGGGCGTCGTGCATCGACCAGAAGTGGTCCTGCCGCTGGGCGGCGACGGCCGCTCGCGCCTTGAGCCGGCTATGCTCGAAGATCCCGAGGGGGAAGTGGACGTGAAAGAACGCGAGGTCGTCGTTGCGCGCGACGAGCTCGTCGACCGTCTTGCTCGCGCGATGGGTGTACGGGCACTGGAAGTCCGCACACTCGATCATCGTCACGCGCGTGCGCTCGGCGGGCGCGCCCTTGTGCGGCAGTCCCTCGGTGGGCAGCGAGACCCGATCGGTCGCCGTCGCGTCCTCGACCGCATCGGCGACCGTGCACGCCCCGCGCTCGGACACGTCCTCGGAGCCGAGCTCGGACAGCACGCCCGCGTACGTCCAGCCGAAGCCCGCGGCGGCGGCGACCACGAGCAGGTGACCCAGGTTCCAACGGGGGCGCGACATGGGATCAGGGTACCGCAGAACGACCCGCACGCGGGCACGCGCCGCACGGTGTCAGCCGACGCGTGCTTGCATCTGCTGCGCCCAGTCGGCGAGCAGCATGCGAACGCTGGCCGTCTCGTCGGGGGTCGTCGCGGCCCCGTCCATCGCGTCCTTGAGCAGGCCTCGTCCGCGATGCAGGCGGCTCTTGACCGTGCCGGGCGGGATCTGCAGCACTTCGGCCAGCTCGCCCACCGACATCTCCTCCCAGTAGAAGAGCTCGAGTGTGAGCTGGATGTCCAGCGGCAGCCCGCGCAGCGCGTCGACCATGATCCGGTACTCGACGCGATCGGCGGCGAAGGTCGACGGACCGGCGGCGAGCTCGGCCGCGGAGCTGACCGAGAAATCCGGATCGACGCGCGCGTCCCTACGCCGGTGGCGGAAGTGCTCGAACAAGACGTTGCGGGCGATGCCGAACAGGTAGGTGCGAAACGACGACTCGCCGCGGAAGCCTCGCTCGCGATCGGCCGCGGCGAGGAACGTGCGCTGCACGAGGTCGTCGGCCTCCGGTCCCGTCTTCGTCTGAAAGAAGCGATGGACCGAGTCGTAGTGCCGTTCGACCAGCTCGGTACCGGCGCGCCGGTCCCCGTCTCGCCAGCGCCGATGCAGATCGAGGTCGTCGTTGTTCATGCTCGAGCTCCAATCACGGCGCTGAGTGCTTCGAGGTTGCGGCGTCCGCCGGGTCCGGCTCCAGAGGATGGTCGGCGAGCCAGGCGCGCAGTGCCTCGACCAGTCGCGGGTCGTTGACGCCGCGGTCGACGAGATCGTCCATCGCCTCGATCGCCAGCCGACGTGCGAGGGACCGCTGGGCCGGGTCCAACCACAACGACTCGTGCAGTTGCTCCCACGACCAGGTCAGCACGCCGACGGGCGCCTCGGGATAGTCGGCGTACTCGACGCTCTTGTACGCGTACTCGATCGCCGGCTCCACGTCGCCGGTCGCCCGCGCGGCCTTCGAGAGCGTGGCGTAGGCCATCGCCAACCCGATGCGCGCCCGACTCGCGGGGTGTCGTGCGTAGTCGCGCTCGGAGACCTCGAGCGCCTCGAGCACCTTCGCGCGCCCCTCGTCGTAGCGCCCGAGCTCGACCAAGTGCATCCCGACGAACATCGAGCTCGCCGCCGTCTCCAGCGACCCCGGTGGAAGGACCTTCTTGCGGATCGCCTCGGCGCGCTCGTGGGCCTCGAGCGAACCTTCCATGTCGTCGACGTCCTTGCGCGCATCCGCGATCGCGTTCCAGGCGCGGGCCACCGACGGGTGCTCCGCCCCGAGCGTTTGCTCGTAGATCTCCAGCGCGCGCTCGAAGTGCGGAAGCGCCTCGGCCGCCTTGCGTTGGCGCTGCAGTGCCAGGCCCAGTCCGCTCTCGCACCCCGCCGTCGTGGGATGCGGGTAGCCGAGGTGCTCGCCGATGCTCAGGCAGCGTTGGTACGTGGTCACGGCCTCGTCGAGCTGCCGACTCTCGCTGTACGCCGTGGCGACCTGACCCAGCGCCGCCGCGACGCGCGGGTGCTCGGGGCCGAGCTGCGACTCGTAGATTTGCAGCGCGCGCTGGTTGAGCTCGAGCGCGCCCGGAAGATCGTCGGTCGCACGTCGAATGTACCCGAGCTCGAGCAGCAGGTGAGGAAGTTGCAGCGCGTCCGGTCCGACGTGGGTCTCCACCAGCGCGATCGCTCGCTCGGCGTGCTCGCCGGCGTCGGCGTACCGCTCCAGGCTCCGGTACGCCTTCGCCAGCGCGATCTCGGCGCTCGCTTCGTCCGTGGGCTTGCCACCCGGGCGTCGGGACAGTGCGAGCGCCGTCTCGCCCCAGCGCATCGCGGCGGCGTAGTCGTTGTCGTTGTTGTGGGCGAGGTGCGACAGCTGGATCACGGTCGACAGCTCGAGTCGCTCATGGTGGTGCTGCAAGGCGACGAGATACGCCGCCATCAGATCGTCGCGCGCCTCGTCGGCCCGGGTGAGGTCGAGGCGGGCCGTTCCCCGGCTCGCGCGCACCTCGGCGATCAAGGGCGGATGGCCGATCGCTTCGGCTTCCGGCATGGCCTCGGTGGCAGCGGCCTCCGCTTCGGGATACAGCCCGGACCGTTGCAGCGTCTTGATCCGCGTCAAACGGTCACGCAGTGCTTCGGCCCGTTGCGCGAGCGCCGGATCGTCGACGGCGAGGGGATCGGTGGTGGTCGTCTCGACCCCCTCGCAGTCGTGCGGGTCGTCGAGCTCGGAGACGAGGGCGATCGCCCGCTCGGCCACGGTCGTGTCGGCCTCGGCGAGGACCGCGAGCGCGGCGTCCAGCTCTGCGCGCCCGCGGTCGAGGCAGCTCATGCGCCGGTCCATCACGTCGGTCGACTGCTCGCGTCGCACCTCGGTGGCCTCGCAGGTCTCGCGGTGCTGCGCCGTCCAGTTGTCGGCGTAGTCGTCGACGAGCCGCTCGACGCGAGTGGCGGTTTCTTCGGCGAAGCCGGCCCCCGTGGCCGCCATCACGTCGCGTATCCGTTGCCGACGGGCGTCGTTCCACGTCTGGGCGATGCGGTCCGCTCCGCCGGCGCAGCGCCGACCGAGGTCGGCCTGGTACCACAGGCCGCCGCCGAACACGGCCAATCCCCCACCGAGCGCGGCGGCGACCCAACGCCCGCGGGGGCGGGCGCGTCGCGACAGCTCGGCCACGAGTGCGTCCATCGAGGACCACCGGTCGGCGGGATGCAGGGCGAGACCGCGGTGCACGAGGCTGCTCAACCATCGCGGCGCATTGCGACGAGGTGGCTGGAACGCGCGGGACTCGATCGCCTCCGCGATCGCCATCGGGTTGCGACCCGCGAACGGCCGCACGCCGTACAGCCCCTCGTACAGCGCGACGCAGAAGCTGAACTGGTCCGACGCGGCGCTCGCCTCCGCGGATCGAAACTGCTCCGGGGCCATGTAGGCGGGGGTTCCGACCAGCGATCCGGTCTTGGTCAGCTTCTGCGAGGACGGACCGGTCGCGCCGTCGAGTGCGTCCGACCCGTCCAGTGACCGTTCGGGGTCGGCGGTCGGGGTGTCCTCCACCGGGCGCGCGAGGCCGAAGTCCAGCACGCGGACGCGCCCGTCGTCGCCCACGATCACGTTGTCGGGCTTGAAGTCTCGATGTACGAGCTCGGCGGCGTGCGCCGCCGCGAGACCGCGTCCGGCCTCGATGAACACCGCCACGATCTCCCGCCAGGAGGCGGTCGCGGGCGCGAGCCACTGCGAGAGGGTGCGGCCCGTGACGAACTCCATCGCGATGAACATCGCGCCGTCGTGCTCGCCCACCTCGTGGATCTGCACGATGTTGGGGTGGGAGAGCTTGGCGAGCGCACGGGCCTCTCGAGCGAAACGGTCGAGCGAGGCGACGGAGGTCGGGCCCGCGAGCACCTTGATCGCGACGCGCCGGTCGAGTGTGTCGTCGTGCGCGGCGTAGACCTGACCCATCGCCCCGCGCCCGACGTAATCGACGATCGTGAAGCGTCCGATCCGCATGGGGGCCGGGTCCTCGCCGACGATGCGTGCGATGTTGGCCTTGCGGCGCCAGTCGTTGTCCGGGCCGAGCGCGTCCCCGAGCCTCAGGAACGCCGTATGGACGTCGCTTTCGTCGTCGGGCGAGGACATGCGGACCGCACGGGCTGGCGTCTCGACGATACCGCGTTCGACAGCCGCGGTGCACGAGTCGCCACCGGCACGCGTGATGTCGCCAACGGCGGTCCGCGTGGCGCAGCAGGGAGGCGTGCGCGTTGTCGAGCAGACTCAGGGGCGGCGCGCCGGGCCGGTGCCGGCGATGTCGGCGATGATGCCGTGCTCGGCGAGTCGTGCCTGCACGTCGCGCTGCAATGCCGCGCGCGCGTACTCGGGATACTCGGCCGCGACGATCCAGCCCATGTCGGAGGCCTGCGGGTGCTCGTCGCCGAGCGCGGGTCGCTCTTCCCAGACGCGACGAAGGCCCGCCGCGGTGTCCTCGGCGGCGCGGGCGAGTCGCGTGCGCTCGGCCTGGTCGAGGGCATCGTCGACCCAGGCCATGTACGTCCACCCGAACTGGCCGTGCATCGCTTCGTCGCGGACGATCTGCTCGAGCACGGCGCGCGTGAGGGGGTGACTGGCCGCCCGCATCGCGCCCGCGAGCATCGGCAGCGAAAACGCCTCACCCACGCAGCACAGCCGCACCACCATCTCGGTCGCGCGCTGCAGGGGGGTCAGCCCCGGCTCGAAGCTCAGGTGCAGATCGTCGGGGTCGTAGACGATCGGCGCCCCGCCGCCCATGCGCATGGCCACCCTCGCGCACAGCTGCACGTGCAGCAGCTCTTCGAGGGGGAACGTGGTCGCCACGCCCCACAGGTCCAGCGGGATCGAAGCCTGGCCGAGGAGCTCGACGAGCTGACCCATCGCCGCGGCGGTGCAGTGCTCGTTGAACGCGCTCGCGGTCCACGACAATCGGCCACGCTCGAGCAGGTCGGCGGGGTACCGATCGGGATCGAACGACTCCCAGGGGAACGTGGCTTCGATGTCACCCACGAGCGGGGCGATCGCCTTCGACCAGCGTCGTGTCGTCGGGCCGCCGAGGAGGTCGACCTCGAACAGCGCGACGCCGTCCGACGAGCTCATCGGGGCTTGGCGCCGAGCTTGGCGGATGGGGCCGGTGCGGCGCCGGTCTTGGCGTCGGCTTCGGCCTCGTCCGGCTTCGGGGCGGGGGCCGCCGCGCCACCGGTCGTGCCGTCCGAGCCCGAGCCCGAGCCGTCCCCGGAATCGGTCCCGCCGGTCCCACCCGAATCGGTGCCGCTGCTGCCGCCGGAATCGGTGCCGCTGGTCGAGGTCTCCGTGGTGGCAGTGCCCGTCGTGGACGTCGCGCCCGTCGTCGTGGTGTCGTCGGCGCCCGAAGTGGTCGACGTGTTGCCCTCGGTCTCCATGGCGGGGCCGGTGGTGTTCGTGAGGCTCTCGGTGTCCGGGAAGTAGTCACCCTTGGGATTGCACGCGAGCAGCGGCGCGACCACGGTTCCCTTGAGGGTGTTCGCGACGAGGAGTCGAATCTTGCCGCGAGGGCGTCGCTGCGCCTTGTGCTCGGCGAGCGAGTCGTCATCGGCGACGTGCCACGAACGTTCCTTGCGCATGCACCGACGATAGCGGCACGATCGCGCCCGGCAAAGCGAAAAGCCGACCCTTCGTCGGTATCGTGTAGGCCGTGGCAATCCCCGCGCTCGGTCGCTTGCGGCGTCGCTGGCCCCAGCTGCGGCTGGCGTTCATCGCCGTGCACCTGTGTGCCGTGACCATCGCTGCGCTGCCGACCACGGCCGGGTTGACCCAGCGTGCCCAGTGGACGTCGCCGGCGGCGCAGGCCGAGTTCGCGGCGTGGGCGAAGCGGCTGTCGGCGCTGGGCATCGCGACCGATGCCGACACGCTGCGCGAGCGTGCCTGGGGGGTCGCGACGAGCTGGGCACGCACGCACGCCGCGCTGCGTCGCCCCTTCGTCCCGTACTACGCCTGCTGCGGCACCGACCAGACCTGGCGCTTGTTCGCCGCGCCGGATCGGTTTCCATCGCGTCTGGGGATCGACGTCCGCATCGATGGCGACTGGCTCCCGGTCTACCGCGAGCTCTCGGGGACGTACGACTGGCGCATCGCGACGCTGCGGTCGCATCGCGTCCGCGGCATCAGCCACCTGTTCGCCGACACCGGTGATCGGCAGAGGCTGGGCCAGCTCGCATCGTGGCTGGGCCAGCTCGCCGCTCGCGACTTCGAGGAGGCGACCGCGATTCGACTTCGCTACGTGCGAGGCCCGCTGCCGACCAGTGGTCAGCTCGTGCGGGGCGAGTTGCCGTCGCTGCAGCCGGTCACCGAGATCGTGCAGGTGATCGAGTGATCGCAGGTCGTGTCCTTGGACGCCTCGTGCGTCTCGCGGGTCGACGCGAGTGCGGTACCTCGCTCGCCCTGTTGCGAGTGGGCATCGGGCTGACCGTGCTGGGGACGTTGGTGTCCATCGTGTCCGTGGGCCTGGTCGAAGTCCTGTTCGTGGACGTCTCGGCCGGTGGGTACTTCTCGCTGACACCGACCTGGCCCGTGCGCGCGCTCGGCGGGCCGACGCTCGGCACGGCGTGGACCTTGGTCGCGACGACGTCGACGGCTGCGATGGCGCTGACCGTCGGCCTCGGCGGACGGGTCGCGGCCGCGCTGACCCTCGTGGGTTGGATCGGGCTGACCGGGCTGCTGCGAGACGCCGGTGGCAGCTTCGATGCGTTGCTGCGCAACGCGCTGTGGCTGTTGGTGCTCGCGCAGTCGACCGCGACGCTCTCCGTCGATTGCCGCCGGCGTACGGGACGGTGGCGAAGCGACGCGCGCGTCCCGGCGTGGCCGCGGTGGCTGGCGATCTACCAGCTGGGGCTGATGTACTTCACGGCCGGCCTGCACAAGGTCAGCGCCCACTGGATTCCCGGCGGTGACCACGACGCGCTGTACTACATCCTGCAGTGGCCGGCGTGGATCCGCTGGGATCCGTCGTGGCTCGTCTGGGCCCATCCGTGGACGCGTGCCGCGACCGTGGCCACATGGTGCTTCGAGGTCCTCGCGCCGCTGTGGCTCGTGTCACTGTGGTGGCACGCGACGCGCGACCGTCCCGGGCGGCTGCGCGCGTTCGCCAATCGCATTCGGCTTCGGTGGTGGTTCTTCGGTTTCGGCGTCGCGCTGCACCTGGGCACGTGGCTGCTGCTCGAAGTGGGCCCGTTCTCCGCCGCGGCCCTGTCGCTGTATGCCTGTGTGCTGACTGCCGACGATCTGCGGCGCCCGACGCGACGTGGGTGAGTCGAACGCGCCCCATTGGCGGACCTTTCCCGCGGCTCGAAGGTCTCGATTGTGCGGATCCGTTCGGGCAGTGACTTCGTCGGTCCGATCAGCCTAGAATGCGATCGATGACTTGGCTCGTGCGTGGGTTCGCAGGTGGACTCCTCTTGGGTGGGGTGATGGCAGGTGCATGCGGGGATGCGGAGGCGTGTCCGTCCGGCAGCGAAGGGTGTCCGTGCCAAGCCGGCGGATGTGACCCGGGCCTGGTGTGTGCATCCAACTACTGCGTCGACCCCAACTGGGAGGCGCCGCCGGTCACGCCCGGCGAGGCCGCACCGGGCACTTCGGGGCAGGTCACCGCGGGCAACGGCGCCGGTCCGGGTGATGGTCAGGCCGACGGCGGAGACGGCAGCAGCCCCGACAACGTGGCCGCGTGCGAAGCCCTCGTCGACGAGATCGAGTGCGGAGAGTTCGACCTGTCCAGCGTGGTCGATTGCTCACTGTACGCCGGGCTCGCGTGCGACATCGCCGACTACTTCGACTGCGTTCGCGACAACATCAGTTGTGTCGACGGCGTGCCCGACTCGAGCGGCATCATCAACTGCGCCGACCTGGCGAATTGCTAGAAGATCGGCGACGGGCTGCGGCACACGAGGGCGTCGATCGGCGCGCACAGGGCAGTGTCTTCGCGGCAGGCGAGGCCTTCCGCGCAGCGGTCCTCGCCGGGGACGCATGTCCGTCCGCTCGGGATCGGCTGGGTGCAACGCTGGCCGTTGCACCACGTGCTCGCGCACTCGACATCGCTCGCGCAGCCGGCCCCATCGGACTTCAACGAGGCACACACCGGGTCGGGAGCGCCGGAGTCACACCACGCCCCGGGCGCGCAGGTCCCCGAGCGACACAGCTGTCCCGGACCGGGAAGGGGAAGACACGTTCCGGTCGAGACGGTGTCGCAGACCAGCCCCTCGGCGCAGTCGCGGCGCACCTGGTAGTACGGACCGTCGAGTGCACAGGCTTCTCCCTCGCCGACGCGCTCGCAGGCGGGGACGCACACGTTGTAGACGGTGCCGTCGTCGCCGAAGCGGTCGGCGCAGCGCAGACCCTGTTGGCACGTGCTCGCGTCGGGCCCGACGCGCTGACAGTTCGCCCCCTCCGGAAGCAGGCCGTGGTACGCAAAGCAGTCGTCGCAGGCCGCCTCTTCGTCCACCGCCCGCGTGCACGCCAACGCCGTGAGCTGGTCGAGGTCGTCCTGCACGCAGCTGCCGTCGTAGATGAGGCCGGCCGCGAGCGCGGCGTTTTGCTGGGCGAGCAAGTTCTGCCCGACCGACTCGCGACATCCTTCCACGCTCCCGAAGCCTGCGGAGTCGATGCACACGCAGGCGAACACGGCGTCGCAGTAGCCGAACGCGAGCTCGCGTGGCGCGTCGATCTCTCGAACCTCGGGGTCGCTCCCGCAGGAGGCGAGGTGGGCCGCCAGCCAGGCGATCGCGCCGAGCCGTAGGGCGTGGGGTAGGGGCATGGTCTCGAACCTCGTGTGTGTCAGTCAGTACGCGGATGGGGGCTTCGCCGCGTTCGTCAGCCCGGCGTCGCGAAGCAGTTGCAGGCGACGAACGAGAACTCGCCGAGGCAACCGTTGTCTTCGTGGATGTCGACCGGTACGGCCGCGCAAGAGACCACGTTCGTGTTGGTACAGCCCGACGAGGCGCTCTGGTACAGCGCCACGCCGTCGGAGCAGTCCCAGCCCGCGGCGGTGCAGACGTCCTCGCACGACACGAACGAATCGACCGCGATCACGCTCGTGCAGGCGAGATTGCCCGCCATCCCGAACGGCTCGCAGACCGGCGGCATCGGATCGATGCCGAAACGCGAGTCGGGGCACGCCGCGTCACAGGCGCCACAGTGCTGCGTCGAGGTGGCCAGGTCGACGCACGCGTCCCCGCACTCGGTCAGCCCGGCCAGACATGCCGGCTCGCCGTCGACGCACTGCCGACCTTCGCCGACGGGGCTGGCACACCCGCCGCAGTTGGCGGGGTCGACGGTGACGTCGATGCACACGCCGTTGCACGTCAGCTCCGGCGCCGGGCAGCCTCCGGTCGTGTCCTCGGCGGTGGTCTCTTCGGCGACGTCGGACCCGGTGGAGGTGGAGCCCGAGGGCGGCTCGCCCGTCGTTTGAGGGGCCTGCGGCGCGAGCACGCACAGATCGGACAGGCAGACGAGGCCGCCCAGACACGCGCCTTGGATGCACGGGCCCGTTTCGAACCCTTCCTCGCCCAGCGGCGCGGCGGACGATTCACCACACGCGAGCACACTGCACGTGAGGAGGACAGTCCCCAAGTGGCCGGCCAAATCCATTGCGCGAAACTCCCGCGGCCCCGCCATCGAGTCAAGCGAATTCACCGTCTCTCGCACTTCGTCGATCGTGTCACGGTGTGACGCATACACCGAGATTGACTGTGCAGGACACACCAGTGCTCGGAATCAACCCCTGGCGAGCGGTTCGCTGACACAGGGAAGCCGGGGCCACCGTCATTGATGCAAATGCCGGCGCGGCGCGGCGATGTCGGTGTCCGAGCGCAGATCGATGAACGCGGCACGAGCTCGGACCGCGCATGTCGGACACGCCGCACGTGCACCAGCCCGACCACCTCTGCAACACGCCGATCAGCGAGGAAGGATCTTCCGCGTCGGGTACGACACCGGCGTCCGACCGACATTTCGGCCCCGTGCTTGACATATGCCCATATGGGAATATGATTGGCGAGATGGCACGGGCCGCCACCACCTCCGACGTGTTCAACGCGATCGCCGAACCGCAGCGGCGCGCCATCTTGGCGCTGCTGCGTGGCGCCGAGCGGCCCGTGTCCGACGTGGCGCGGCAGATGGGGATGACCCAGCCGCGCGCCTCCAAGCACCTGCGGGTGCTGCGGGAGGTCGGTCTCGTCACAGACCGTCAGGCCGGCAAGCAACGACTGTACAGCCTCGATGCGCGAGGGCTGCGGCCGGTGCACGAGTGGACCGGTGGGTTCGAGCGCTTTTGGAACGACAGCTTCGACCGGCTCGAGGCTTACGCACGGGACCTCGCGCGAAAGAGAAGCCAATGAACGCAACGGAGCCACGAACGCAGACCACCGCCGACCGCGAGGTCGTCATCCGCCGACGGATCGAGGCCCCCCGGCAGCTCGTGTTCGAGGCATTCACGGAGGTCCGGCACCTGTCGCAGTGGTGGGGACCAGAGGGTTTTTCCACCACGACGAGCTCGTTTCAGTTTCGCGTCGGTGGCGAGTGGGTCTTCGTGATGCACGGCCCCGACGGGACGGACTACGCCGAGTGGATCAGGTGGACCGAGATCGTGGCGCCGGAGCGGATCGCGTTGCTGCACGGTGAAGTCCGCGACGACCCGAACGCGTTCGTGTCGATCTTGACGTTCGAGAGCGACGGCACCGCGACGACCTTGGAGATGCGCACCGTGTTTCCCACCAAGCAGGCACGCGACATCGCCGTCGACAAGTACCACGCGATCGAAGGTGGCCAGCAGACGCTGGCCAACCTCGCGGCGTACGTCACCGAGCGGAGCCAGTCGTAGCGCCAGGCCGCATCACGGGCACGTGGGTGGCGAGAACAGCACGAGCTGGCTCGACGTGCCGCAGTCGTAGCCGGCGTGCGCCGGGTGCTCGCCGTCGTTCCAGACTTGGTCCCAGACACAGTCTCGCTGCGCTTCGTCGTACGCGACCATCTTGTAGCCGTTCTCGAACACACGCAGGCTCGCCATGCCGCCGGTCTCGCACCCGGCCCCCGGCGGAATCCAGTACTTGCTCTGCAGCAGCACGTTCTCCAGCTCGTAGGAGTACAGCGTCGGGTCGGACCACAGACCTCCGGCGGCGGCGGTCGTCTGCACCCCGGGAACGGTCGTCCAATTGCCGACCTCGTAGTTGAAGGCCTGCAGCGTGATCGTGGCTCCCGAAAACTGTGACCATCCCGAGATGTCGAACGGAACCGTGCGATCGATGGTCTGCTGATGATTGGGTGACCACACGCAACCGGCCAGCGGGCCGGCGAGTGCGACGAGGAGGGGCAGGGACGACAGTTTCACGTCGCCAGTAGTGCCACCGAGGCGACGAAACGTTCCCGATTTTCTCGGTCGATGGTTCGTGCGGAACAGTGGCGTTGCCGAACGTCGGTTGTCTCGCGCGGGGCTACTGGGGTTGGTGCCGCGGGACACTTGGAGTCGTCGCGAGGGTGAGCACGAACCGTGGGTTGAGGCGGCCCGTTTCGGGCCGCCTGCCCTCGAGGTACGCGCCAATGACTCTGCCGTGACTTCATCCCGCACGCCGGTAGTGCATGGCGACGGCGCCGTTGCGCAGCGGACTCGCCGAGACCAACTCGAGCCGACGCGTGCTGGGCAGGCCGTCGTGATGCAGGGTTGGTCCGTGGCCGGCGATCCTGGGATGGACGAGAAACCTGTACTCGTCGATCAGGTCCAGCCGGTCGAGCGCGGTCGCGAGGTTGCGGCTACCGAGGAGGACGCCGGCCGGCGTGGCGTCCTTGAGCTGCTGCACCCCCGAGCGTAGGTCGCCTGCGACATGGTGGCTGTTGGTCCACGAAAATTCCGTTCGCTTCGACGACACCACGAACTTCGGCTTGGCGTCGAGCTCGAGCGCCCACTCCCGCATCGCCGGCGGCGCCTGCACGTCGCCGCGAGCGACCGCCGGCCAGTAGGTCTCCATCATTTCGTAGGTGACGCGGCCCCACAGCATCGCCCCGTTGTCACCCATGAGACGGGTGAAGAAGGCGTGCGTCTCGTCGTCCGCGATCCCTTCCTCGTGATCGACGCAGCCGTCGAGGGTGATGTTGATGCCGAAGGTCAGAACGCCCACGCGGCGAGCCTATGTCCCCGGCGCGGCCACGACAATCGCGACGTGACGCGGGCCGCGGGGCAGCCGCTGGAGCGACCGACTCACTCCGTGGTGGGCTCGTTGGGCGGCGAGCTTCAGCTCTGCGCGCTGGCTGGGACTGCGTGACCAGCCTGGCTAGGGATCGGAGAGGAGGAGGAACAAGCCAAGTTCCCCGAGCGCAATACGTGTCATGGCGGCGATGTCGTCGACGCCGTCGCCGTTGACATCACCGACAGCGATCTTGTCGGAGGTCAGCGAGGTAATCACCGCGCCGGCCGCCAGAACGTGGAGCGTCGCCGCGCCGAGTGGGTCGTCGACAATGATGAGGTTCCCGTACGGCGGCTCAGGGGCCCCAACGGCGCCCGCCGCGAGAAGTAGCTCCTGGTCTCCGTCACCATCGAAGTCGCCGGCGACGCCGTCGCCGATTCGGGTTCCCCATCCGTCTCCCGCCGCCACGTAGTCGGCTTCGAGTTCCAGCAACCGCGGCGGGTCGAACGTTCCGTCCCCACGTCCGCGGAGCATCGCGACCGCGTCGTAGCCGATCGCGGCAATGTCGATCGCGCCGTCGCCGTCGAAGTCTGCGGTAGCAAGGCGGTAGGCCACCGTACCTGACGCGATCGACTCGACCGGCACCGCAACCCCGTTGTCGAACGCAACCGACAGCAACTGATCGCGAGCCGGGTCGTAGTCAGCAACACCCAGTGGGTCGGCACCCCGATGCCAGTCACCAAGGTCTCGGCTCAGCACGAGTTCTGGGCGGCGGTCTCCCGTGAGGTCGGCCGACGCCACGGCTGGACCGCTCTTGTAGTCCAAGGCGGGAAGTTCGTCGCCGATCAGTTCCCAGCCGTTCGGGTTGCGTTTCAGCAAACGCGGAACCGCGCCCCCTTTTCCGATATCGGGGTACGGATAGGGGTCATAGACGAGCAACTCGTGGAACCCGTCACCGTCGACATCGATGGTGGTCGCGGGCCAGTACTCCCAGGGGTAACCCGTACCCGCTGCGGGTAGCGGCGTTTGTTGAACGTTCAGCGTCCCCTCCGAGAACCGGAACGTGTGCACCAACTCCGGTCCGTTGGAGAAGCCAGCCAGGACCAGCGGAGGGCCAGCGTCGAGACGGCCGGCTCGCAAAGGGTAGACCGACACGTCCATCGGCGCCTGACCAACCACGGTGAGGGTGGTCCCTGTCCAAGTCACAGCGATGACGGTGCTCGCCGAGTCGCCAACGAAGAAGCCGAGGTCGCCACGGCCGTCCGCATCGAGGTCGGTGATGATGACGCCGCGAACGTTTTGGGACTGCGGCACGTCGAGCTGCTCGAAACACCACTGACCACCGGAGGCGAGGCCATTGCCGCAGACTTCGACACCTGCCCCAGTCTCATCCGTCGAGCCGACGTCTGAGCCGGAGGCGCTGGTCCCAATCCCGCCGTCTGTGATCGGGGCCGGCCCCGTCGCGGAGGTGGTCCCGGACTCTGTCGTCGTCGCGCCCAGACCCGGGCCGCAGGCGAGGAATGGAACGAAACACGACGCCGCGAATACGTTGTCCCTCAGTCGCCCCACTGCGTTCGCGCGTGCCATCGAACTCAACCCCGTGAGAACTGGGCCGACCTCCATCTTACTGCCGGGACGCGGGTGGAGGGGGTTTTCGAACAGCGACCGTGGATCTGCTCGTCGGTGGATCGACCTGACGAGAATTCTGGTTGCGGACTACCTCAGGGCGTGAGTTGGGCGGCCTCTTTCGCCCCGAGTGCACCAGCACACGCCCTGCTGCCGCATGCTTCGAACCGCTCGATGAATCCCAGGTTCGGCGGCGCGGCATTAGTTCGCTCCGCGCTCTCGCGAGTACGCTCGCGGCACCAGTTGCACCCGCGACACGGTCGGTGCCACGCGTTCTGGATGCACCGGGAAAACAAGGCGCACGTTCCCGGCGTGACCAGGAAGAGACCCGCTGAAGTCGGGGGGGTGGTATGCGGGTAAGACGACCCGATAGAACGTGTCTGCAACCTCTCGCGACATCTGCTTGAGCTTCAGGGGCTGCGAGCGGATCCGGATTCCTTGTCGGCGGCCATCCGTGCAGCCGAACGAAGGAGTCGTCAGGACGAGAAGTGAGCCAAGAAGCGCGAGTCCAAGGCGACCGGGCTCGGTTCCGGAAACGCCTCCTCGTGTCGCGTTCACCGTCTCAGTCTACAGGCTCACGACTGCGCCTGCTTGCGATCGCCCGCGGCGCGTTTCAGCGCTGAAGGCACATGGTTGGTAGCTGGGTTGGTCGAGAAAACAGTCTCTTCGAGTTGGTCGCTGGCGCAGTACGCCGAACGAGTGGGGCCGCACGTGCCGGCGCCAAGGAAGTCGGGTGATTCGCGCGATGCCCGACCGCGTGGCCGCGCGCGGTCCGGTGCCCGCCGGGTGGGCAGGAGACCGGCGCGGAGAGCACACGCAGTGGGTCGCGCTGCTCGTCGTCTCAAGTGGCATCGAGCACACGCCCTGAGCGGCACACGCTTTGTCCGCCTAACGTACCTGGTGCTTCAGGTGCGACCCGCGGCAGCGTAGCTGCCGTGAGTCGTCAGCTGCAAGCACTTGTTAGGCGGCGTCACGGTCCGTCGCGGGTGCCGTCGCTCGGAGCGCCGATCTACGAACGATCGGTTGAACGTCACCCGCCAATCGGCTATCGCGATGAGACATGTCGCGGGACGAACGATGGTTGGAGCTGTGCCGAAATCCATCGGAGACGCTTGAGGTCGAACTGAAGGGATGGCTGGACCTCAGCTCGAAAGCGGATCGTGCGAACCTGGCGCAAGCGATACTCGCGTTGGCCAACCACGGTGGCGGCGCGGTCCTTGTGGGGTTCGACGAGATGGACGAGCAGCACGTCGAGACGGAGCCCGAAGACGGAGTATTGGCGAAGTACACGACGGACGCTGTGAACGGGATCGTCGAGCGCTACGCCGATCCCGCGTTTCACTGCACGCTTTCTATCGTCAAGGGGCCGGGCCTCCGAGCTTCACATCCCGTGATCAGCGTCCCGGGAGGCCACCGAGTTCCGGTTCGCGCGAAGCGTGGCGGGCCCGACGAGAAGCACGTCAAGAAGGATGTCTTCTACATCCGGCGCCCCGGACCGCAGAGCGCTCCGCCACAGACGGCCGAGGAGTGGAACCAGCTGATCCACCGGTGTGTGATGTCGGATCGCGATGCTCTTCTCGACAACCTGCGCGCGGCGCTGGGTGGCGAACCCTCGCGGGAGGCGGAGCCAACCCTTGAGGAGTCAACGTCCACATGGGAGAGGGAATCGCTGCGGCGATTCGAGTCGCTCATCGACGAGAAGGGCGCGCGCGACGCGTACGCGAAGGGCTACTTCACCTTCGCCTACGCTTTCGCCGACCAGCCAGACACGGACAGTGCCGGTCTCCTCCAACACCTGCGCGCGACCGAGAAGCAAACAGGGTGGCCGGTGTGGGTCGTCTTCGACCGAGCGCCGATCGCACCGTATCCGATGGATGGGTTGATCGAGTGCCACGTGTGGGAACCCGGACGCGGCAGTCAGCCCGGCCACTGCGACTTCTGGCGGGCCTCGCCCGAGGGCAGGCTTTTCCTGTTGCGAGGGCACCAAGAAGACGAGCCGGAGAGTCTCAACGAAGGAGTGAGCCCAGGAACGACGCTGGACAGCGAACTTCCCTTCTGGCGGGTTGGTGAGTGTCTGTTGCACGCGGCGAGGTTGGCCGAGCGACTCGACGTGCACGAGACCGCGGTCCACGTACGGATATCGTGGACCGGGCTGAGAGACCGCAGGCTGCAGAACCTGTTCGGGATGCCGGCCGACCGTTTCGGCGGACCAACGAGTAGGCAGGACGTGGTACGCGCCCAGCTGACCGTCGATGCTGATCGTATTCGGCTGCAGCTCGTCGATCTCGTCTCAGCGCTAACGAGACCGCTGTTCGAGGTCTTCGGCTTCGCGCGGCCCCAGGAGAGGGTCGTGCGCGCTGCACTGCAGAAGATGCTCGGCCGCACGGGAGACGCGTTGCACTGATCTTTCGCAGGCCACCGGCGTGTCGTCAGCCGCCCAACTATACTTTCGGCAGCGTGGCTGGATAGGCAGACCCGCATATCTTTCCGCCGCCGCGGTGTTGCCAACGATACGACCCCCGCGAGTTCACTCGACATGACAGTGTTTCGGGCGCCTTGCCCACCAGTCTGTTACGCAGCAAGCCGCCTGAAGCACCTCGAAGCGCCGAGCTGGCAACACCGGCGGTCGCTTCACCGGTGCGCGCGGCGGCGCGGGTCAGCGGGTCGCGTCCCAGTGGCCGAGGGCGGCTTCGAGACGGTCGAGGTCGTCGGACGTGCCGACCGACACGCGCACGCAGCCTTCGAGGGTCGGAACCTTCGAGACGTCCTTGATGAGCACGCTGTGCTCGGCGAGGAAGGCGGCGAGGCGGCGCGGCTCGTCGGCTCGGGCGAGTCGAACGAGGGCGAGGTTGCCGGCGGAGGGAAACACCTCCGCGCCCGGCAGGTCGGCGAGTAGCTCGATCATGCGCGCCCGGTTTTCGATCGTGCGGTCGATCATCGCCTGCATCTGGGCGGAGAAGCGCGACAGCACGGTCTCGGCGAGCGCGAGGCTCGTCGACGACACGTTGTAGGGATGTCGGACCTTGTTGAGCGCGTGCGCCAGCGTCGGGCAGGCGATCGCGTAGCCGACACGCAGCGCAGCCAGGCCCACCTTCGACAGCGTCGCCATCAGCACCACGTTGTCGGGCAGGTCGGGCCGCCACAGCGAGGCCCCCGGCGCGTACGCGACGTACGCCTCGTCCACGACGAACACGGTATGCGGATGTGCCGTCCACAGCCGCTCGATCGCCGCGGCGTCCCACAGGCTGCCCGTGGGGTTGTTGGGACGGGCCAAAAAGCACAGCGCGGCATCGTGCAGCGCGTCGTGCATCGCGCCTTCGCGCAACGCGAAGCGCGCGTCGAGCGGGACTTCGACCACCTCCAGCCCCAGCACGCGCGCCGCGTGCCGATACATCACGAAGGTCGGCGAGGGCGTCACCACGCGTGCGAGACGATCCGGCGGACCCGACAGTGCCGTCAGCAGCATCGCGATCACCTCGTCGCTGCCGTTGCCGAGCACGATGCGATCCGGGTCGCAGCCGTGGCGCTGACCGAGCACGCGGCGCAGCGAACGACCCGAGGTGTCGGGATAGCGAGACAGCTCGAGCCCGCGCACGACCTCGCCGAGCGCGGCCATCACTTCCGGGGTCCACGGCTCGGAGCACTCGTTGGCGTGCAAGCGCGCATGCGCGACCTTCGGCGGCACGTCGTAGACGGTCAGGTCCGCCAGCGACGGTCGCAGGTGTCGAGTCCAGCTCACGACGGGTCGTCCTCGCGGACGCGCTGCTCGACCGCGCGTGCGTGCGCCTCGAGGCCTTCGGCCCGGGCGAGCGTCACGATCGCCGACGCTTGCTGGCGCAGCATCGGCTCGGTCAGCTGCAGCACGCTCGTGTACTTGATGAAGTCCCACACGCCCAGCGGCGAGCCGAAGCGCGCGGCCCCGGCAGTGGGCAAGACGTGCGACGGGCCGGCCGTGTAGTCGCCGGCGGCCTCCGGGGTGAACGCACCCACGAAGATCGCACCTGCAGTCTCGATCCCCTCGGCGAGCTGCTCGGGCTTGTCGACGAGCAGCTCGAGGTGCTCGGGGGCGTAGGCGTTGGCGGCCATGATCATGCGGGAGCGATCGGCGACCAGCACCGTCGCCCCGTGGTCGCGCAGCGCCGCGATCGCGATGTCCGCCCGCGGCAGGGTGCGCAGCTGCTCGACGAGGGCGGCATCCACCGCATCGGCGAGCGCCTCGTCGTCGGTCACCAGGATCGCGCACGCGAGTCGATCGTGCTCGGCCTGGCTGAGCAGATCGGCGGCGACCATCGCCGGCGACGCCGTGGCATCCGCGAGCACCAGGATCTCCGAGGGGCCCGCGATCGCATCGATGTCGACGAGCCCGAAGACCTGTCGCTTCGCGGCGGTGACGTACGCGTTGCCCGGCCCGACGATCTTGTCGACCCGTGGGATCGTGTCGGTGCCGAACGCCGCGGCCGCGATCGCCTGGGCACCGCCGACCTCGAACACACGGTCGACCGCGGCGAGCTCGGCCGCGGCGAGCACCACGTCGGACGCGCGCGGCGTCAGCAGGATCACCTCGCGCACGCCGGCGACCTTGGCCGGGATCGCGGCCATCAGCACCGAGGACGGATACGCGGCCGTGCCCCCCGGGGCGTACACGGCCACCCGCCGCAGCGGTCGCGCGCGCGACATCAGCGTGCCTTCGGCCAGCGGGATCGAGGTGCTGCCCAGCTTCTGGGTGCGGTGGAATCGGCGGACGTTGTCGGCGGCGACCTGCAACGCGTCGAGCACGGTGGTGTCGATGCGAGACCGTGCGCCTTGCCAGCGCTCCGCGTCGACCTCGATCGTGTCGGGGGTCAACGAGCGACCCTCGAACTGCTCGGTCAGCGCGCACACGGCCGCGTCGCCGCGCTCGCGGACTTGCTTGAGGATCTCGCGAGCCGCGGCGTCGGCGTCGCCGTCGAGCCCCGCCGACCTCCCGGTGCGGGCGGCCCAGGCGGCCTCCGCCCCCGGACCGACCGGGGCTCGTAGGTCGATGCGCGTCATCGCGGCGAACCCCTCGCGCGGCTGGCCCATGGTCCGGGACGCTACCAGTCCCCGTGCCCCCGTGCACCCACGGGTTGGGTGCTACCGTGGCCTCGATGCGCGCGGGCGTGGCAGCCGGCTTGGTCGCGGTGAGCGTGCTGGTCGCGTGCGGCGGCGACGACGGCGCGCCCGCGGGCGATACCGCCGTGCCGTTCGATCCGCCGACCGGTGGCGACGATGACGGTGACGATGGCCCGCCCCCGATCGTCCCGGGCGAGGCGACCGACGTCTGCGCCAACGCGTTCTCGATCGCCGAGGGCATTCACTACGGCACGTTGCGCGCGAGACAGTCCGACCTCGACGGCGCGTGCGGACAGGGGGGACCCGACGCGTTCTTTCGTGTCGAGCTCGCGCGTCGGTCCGACGTGTGGCTGCAGGCGCGCGGCGTGGCCTTCGAGCCGCGGGTGGGCGTGCTCGGCAGCGCCTGCGCGCCGGCGTGGTCGCAGCAGCAGTTGCTGTGCACGCAGGGCGTGGGCGGCTGGGTCCGCGACATCGCCCCCGGCAGCTCGCTCGTCGTCTCCGTGGGGATCGCCCCCGACGACCCCACGATCGTCAGCGCGCCGCCGACCGAAGGCGCCGACCCCCTCGACTTCGAGCTGACGGTGAAGCTGCGCGACGTGCTCGACGTCGGAGATCTCTGCGAGCCGGCCAGTCGAGGCCGATGCGCCGCGGGCACGGCCTGCGTGCCCGATCCCGACGGCGGGCCGGCGACGTGCGAGACGCTGCCGGCCGACACCTGTGCCACGGCCGAGCCGCTCGTGCTCGCGTACGGGGCGACCGAGGTCACGATCGACCGCCGGGCGCCGCAATCGGACGCGCACGCGCACTCGTGCGGCGGCGATCGCCACCCCGAGCGGGTGTACGCGCTGTCGCTGCCGATCAGCGACGACGCGCCCACGTTGACCGTGCGCAGTGGCGCGCCGCACGTCGGCTTCGCCCTGCGGGGCAACGATTGTGCGCCGAGCCGCGAGCTGGCGTGCGCGAGCCCCACGCCGCAACCGACCGCGATCACCACCGAGCTGCCGGCCGCGGTCGGACGTCCCGTGCTCTTGTTCGTCGAGCTTCCCGTGCCGCCGTCCGAGCCCGAGCCCGGCACCGAGGCGGGTGAGGAAGCTCCGATCGTGGTCACGTTGGAGCTGATGCCGGCCGGTTGAGCGAGCCCGACCGCACGCCTATCCTCGCGCGAACCGGCGGCCCCGCCCACGTGGGCGGCAAGGGCCGCCATCTCATTTCGGAAAGCAAGCAGTCCATGGCCCGCAATCTGTTCACCAGCGAGTCCGTCACCGAAGGCCACCCCGACAAGATCTGCGACAAGGTCTCGGACGCGGTCCTCGACGCGATCATTGCCAAAGACCCCACCTGCCGCGTCGCGTGCGAGACCCTGGTGAAGACCGGCTACGTCAACCTCGCCGGCGAGGTGACGACGTCGACGTACGTCAACCTTCCCGAGATCGTCCGCTCGACGATCCGCGAGATCGGCTACACGAGCTCCGAGATGGGCTTCGACGCCGACAGCTGCGGCGTGCTCGTGGCCCTCGAAGCGCAGAGCCCCGACATCTCGCTCGGTGTCGACGGCAAGGGCGTCTACAGCGACGAGCAGGGCGCCGGCGACCAGGGCATGATGTTCGGCTACGCGTGCACCGAGACGCCCGAGCTGATGCCGATGCCGATCGCGCTCGCGCACAAGCTGACCCGCCGTCTCACCGACGTGCGCAAGGCCGACTCGGGCAGCTTCCTGCGTCCGGACGGCAAGAGCCAGGTCACCGTCGAGTACGACGGCACGATGCCCAAGCGCGTCGACGCGGTCGTCGTCTCCACGCAGCACTCCGAGGCCGTCTCCCACGGCAAGCTCAAGGAGTACATCATGGAGGAGGTCATCAAGCCGGTGATCCCCACCAACCTGCTCGACGACAGGACCAACTACTTCGTCAACCCGACGGGCCGCTTCGTCATCGGCGGACCCATGGGCGACTCCGGGCTGACCGGTCGCAAGATCATCGTCGACACGTACGGCGGCATGGGCCGGCACGGCGGCGGCGCGTTCTCGGGCAAGGACCCGTCGAAGGTCGACCGCTCCGCGACGTACTACGCGCGCTACATCGCCAAGAACCTGGTGGCCGCGGGCGCGTGCTCGCGCTGCGAGGTCCAGCTCGCCTACGCGATCGGCGTGGCCAAGCCCGTGTCGATCCGCGTGGAGAGCTTCGGCACCGGCACGGTCGACGACAGCCGTCTGTCGGAGATCGTCGACAAGCACTTCGACGCTCGCCCCGGCAAGCTCATCGCCGAGCTGAACCTGCTGCGCCCCGTCTTCTCGGCCACGGCCGCGTACGGTCACTTCGGCCGCGAAGAAGAAGGCTTCACCTGGGAGCGCAAGGACAAGGTCGACGCGATCAAAGCGGAGCTGTAGATGCCCCCCGCATCCGCCTTGCTGCTCGGCATCGGCAGCAAGCTGCGGTTTCCCCCCGCGAGCGGGGGGATTGGTCCTTGCCCGCGTGAGGGCTCGCCGGATTGACCACTCGGCGCCCCTCCCGACGGAATCCAAAGCCCCGGCAGCCTCGCTGTCGGGGCTTTGTCGCGTCTGGACGCCGGCTCGGTGACGTCACGTTTCGTTACGTCGTTTTTTTCGGCTGTTTCCTCCGATCCGCCCACCCGAGGGCGCCGTAGTGCGTCGGGGAGGGGGACGACGTCCGCTCTTCCGAAGGGACCACGAGCAAACATGACCACGAAACACGCGATGCGAACCTCGATCGCCGGCCTGTGCCTGTGCCTGTCCATGGGGACGGCGGCGATCGGCTGCGGCGACGACGAAGACGACGGCGGCGACGATGCCAACAACGCCACCACCATGGCCGACGGGGGCGATGGCGCCGCAACCGGGGCCACGGACGCTGGCAACGACGACATGGCCGAGACCTCGGCCGGCATGGCCGACGACAGCACCGGCGAGCCCGCCACGTGCGAGACCGACGTCTGCGCGACGTACGGTGCGGCCGTGCCTGCGGTCTCCGGGGCGATCGTCGACGCGGCGGCGGCCGACCCGATGTTCATGGACGACTTCGCCGGCCTCGTCGCCGCGGGACCGGACGCGGTCGACGCGTTCAAGGCGAGCCTGGCCAACTTCATCTCCGATGCCTACGGCTGCAGCGAGGGGGCGTACACGGGCCCATCGATGGTAGCGGCCCATACGGGGCTGGGCATCACGCAGGAGGAGTACGACGCCTTCATCGGGCTGATCGCCGGCGTCCTCGCCGATGCGGGCGTGCCCGAGGCCGACATCAACTTCTGCTTCGCACCGCCGTTGGTCGACCCGGCCTTCACCGCCACGATCGTGGGGCTGTGACATGAGCCGTCGACGCCGCATCCTCGCCTGGGCCGGATCCGCCACGCTCGCTTTCGTGGCGTTCGTCGGCTTCGCGCACACGTCCGCGGGGCGCACGTTCCTGTCGTGGCTGCCCGGGGTGGGCTGTCCGCTCGATCGCGCTCCGCTGACGGCCGAGCGACGTGACCAGACGCGCACGGCGATCCTCGCCGCGTACGAGGGCGAGGATCCGGCGTCGACGCGCACCGTGCTCGGGCTCGAGCTGGAGCGCGCACGCTTCGATGACGTCGTCGCCTGGGCGGCCGACGCCGGGGTGGCCTGTGCCCCGGCGTCGGACGCATCCAGCCTGCAGTGCCCGGCGGTCCCGCTGGGCGACGCGACCGGCGTCGGCCGGTTCTCGTTCGACGGCGGCGGTCGCCTCGTCGCCTTCGACGTCAGCCGTCGCGATGCGGACGCCGGTCGAGCCGCCGCGTTCGTTCGCGAGCGGGCCCAGACCCTGCGGGCCGATCACGGTGAGCCCACGTCGCACCGCGGCGAGGCGTCCGAGGCGTTCTTGCGCCGCGGCGCTCTCGGTCAGGTCGCGTACGAGTACCGCTTCTCGGACATGCGCACGACGCTGAGCGCGACCAATCTCGGTCACGGTCGGTATCTGGTGCGCGAAACCTGGCAGGCCGTGGGCCGGGCCGGCTGAAGCGTCGCGCCCGTCAGGCGAAGCTGTCGTCTTCGGGCGGCAGCCGCTCGCGCAGCCACGCGGCGATGACCTCGATCTCCTCGGGGCTCACCTCGTGGCCGATCGGGAACTCCTCCCAACGGATGTCGCGCGACTTCGTCTTCGCCTGCAGAAAGTCGTAGGTCTCCTTGCCGAGCTCGGAAGGAATGAGATCGTCGAGCTTGCCGTGGCAGCACAGGATCGGGATCGACCGGTTCGCCTCGTGGATCTGCGACGCCGTCTCGCGCCGCTGCAGCAAGTAGCCCGACAGACACGCGACGCCCGCCAGGGGCTGGTCGAACCGCAGCGCCACGTGCAGGGCCATCGCCGCGCCCTGGGAGAAGCCGACGAGGACGAGCCGCTCACTGGAAATCCCGGCGTCGAGCTCGGCGCGCAAGATCGTGGCGATCTCGGCCGCCGACTCCGCGATGTCGCCTGCGGCGGCCCGATCGTCACCGAAGTCGAGCGAGGTGACGTCGTACCAGGCCGGGAGCTCGAGCCCCCCGTTGACGGTCACGGCGCGCTCGGGTGCGTGCGGAAAGACGAAGCGGACCTCGGGAAGATCGAGCATCGGGACGATGGGCTCGAAGTCGTATCCGCTCGCGCCCAACCCGTGCAGCCACACGATCGTCGCAGTGTGGCGCGACGTGGCGTCGACTCGGACCCGCGGCAGCACGGCCTCGCTTGTAGCACGGCGGCCCGCTGATAGGCTTGCCGAACGTGTCCGAGGCCGTGCCGCCATCGCCCCGTCGCCGGGTGCTGACCTGGTCGGCGTCGATCGTCGGCGGCGCGCTGTTGCTGTGGTTGGCTTCCCGACGTCTGCGGCTGTGGCCGGACACCCTCACGCTCCCCGAGCCCGCCCTGTTGTGGGCGGCGCTGGCCGTGCACGTGCCCTACGTCTACGTCCGGGCGATGCGGCTGGGGTGGTTGCTCGACCCCTTGGTCGCCGCGGCGTCGGAGCAGCCACGCCGTCGGTTCTCGCGGGCGCTCGTGCACGGCTCCGGATACGTGTCCTTCTTCGTGCTGCTGCTGCTGCCGCTCAAGCTCGGGGAGCTGTCGCGTCCGTTGCTGCTGGCCCGCGGACACGAGCCCGGCGTCGGGATGCCCGAGGCGTTGTCGGCCGTCGCGACCGAGCGGGTGATCGACGGGCTGGTGATCTGCGGAATGCTCTTCGGCGGGCTGTCGCTGGCGACGATCGCCGGCTCGGCCGAAGACGTCGCCGACGTGCGGCGGATCGGCCAGGCGATGACGGCGGTTTTCGCCGTGGGCTTGGTCGTGCTGTTCGTGGCCGGGCGCGATCCGCAGGCGGCCGGACGGCTCGCGGCCCGTGCCCCCGGGGTCCTCGGTCGTCGGGGCGCGCCGATCGTGGAGCGTGTCGCCCGAGCCGTGGCCGGACTGCGCGACCCCGGCCTGGCGCTGCGCCTCGTCGGCGCCTCGTTGGTGTACTGGGCGATCACCACCGCGCAGCTGTGGTTGGTGATGGCCGCGTGCGGCGTCGACGTCTCGGCGGGGGCCGCCGCGGCCACGGTCGCGATCGTCGGCTTGAGCATCCAGCTGCCCGGCGGTCCGGCGCAGGCGGGGACGTTTCAGGTCGGCGCGGCGCTCGCCCTGGGCTTGTTCCTGGAGCCCGCGCTCGTCGAGGGTCCGGGATCGACCTTCACGGCCGTCATGTACGTGCTGCAGCTGGTCGCGGCGGGCCTCGCCGCGCTGCCCGGCCTGTGGCTGCTGCGGGCGGCTCCAGGGGCCGATCCGGGCGCCGACGCCGGGGCGTAAGCGGGCACACGATCACCCGTTGAAACGGCGCGCAAGGCCGCGCTGGGGCCGCTTTTGTCCTGGCCGACGGATCGGTATGCTGCGCCGCGCGCTGCGGCCCGGCGGCCTGCGGCGCGCCCAGGAGAGCCCATGTTCCAGTCGAGCCCACGTTCCTCGTCCCTGCGCGCGGCGGCCCGCAAAGTCGCGACCCTGTCGGTTG
>CALBMM010000123.1 GCA_937896535.1 uncultured Pseudomonadota bacterium | reverse complement strand
CCTTCCGCTGCGCGGCAAGATCCTCAACGTCGAGAAGGCGCGGCTGGACAAGATGCTGTCCAGCCAGGAAATCGTCACGCTCATCACCGCGCTGGGGACCGGCGTCGGCGATACCTACGACATCAACAAGCTTCGGTATCACCGCATCGTCATCATGACGGACGCCGACGTCGACGGCTCGCACATCCGCACGCTGCTGCTGACGTTCTTTTACCGGCACTTCCCCGAGATCATCGAGCGCGGTCACCTCTACATCGCACAGCCGCCGCTGTACAAAGTGCGCGCCGGCAAGAAGGACACGTATCTCAAGAACGAGCAGGCGCTCGACCGGTACGTGATCGACAACGCGATCGGGGCGCTGACGATGTCGGTCGACGGCCACGACGTCAGCGCCGACGTGCTGCGCAAGATCGCCGCGCAAGGTCTGCGCTACCGCGACATCCTCGGGGCGCTGTCGCGCGACCACAAGCGCGAGGTCATCGATCACCTCGTCGGGCTCGATGATGCCCAGCGGGCCGCGCTCGACGCCGCCTTCTCGGACCGGACCGCACTGCAAGCGCAGGCCGACATCCTCGTGGCCGCGCTCCTGACGGCTTTGCCCCAGGCCAGTGTCGAGGCCAAGGTCGTCGAGGATCCCGAAGACCCGACGCGCGTCGCCATCGCGCTCAAGGTGATCCAGGACGGCCTCATCCAGCGCGAGACGATCGACGACGACTTGATGGACTCGCCCGAGATCGTCGAGCTCGCCAAGATCCGGCGTGAATTCAACGCGCTGGGCACTCCGCCGTACAGCCTGCAGCGCGGCGAGGATGCGATCGGCGAGATCAAGGGGCTGCTGGATCTGGTCGCGCAGATGGGCGAGGTCGGTCGCGCGGGCCTGAACATCCAGCGGTACAAGGGTCTGGGCGAAATGAACCCCGACCAGCTGTGGGAGACCACGATGGACCCGGAGCGCCGCGTGCTGCTGCAGGTCCGCGTGGGCGACAGCCTCGAGGCCGACGACATCTTCACCGTGCTGATGGGCGAGAACGTGGACCGCCGCCGCGAGTTCATCACGTCCAACGCGCTCAAGACCCGCAACCTCGACGTGTAGTCCTCCGGTGGCCGCGCCGGCGGTTGCGTCGACGTCTCCGCGGTTTCACTTCGGGCCCGCGCGGTCGGCCAACCCACTTCATGGCCGCGTCGGACGGGAACCTTCACGGCGATTGCGTCACATCCACCGTGCGATCGCGCGAGATCGTGAATCCGACGCCGACACCGCCGTGTCTACATCGTAATACCCTCACGTCGTGACCGTGGTCTCGTCCCGAGCGAGGCCCGCGCCGGCCCTGGAAACTTCCCGTCGTCGCAGATCGCCTGGTACCGTGAGCCGCCTCCGTTTGCCTCGAGGATGACAAGCATGCGTGCACGAACCGTATTGAGCCCCTCCACTATGTTCTGGCTGCTCGGCATCGGCGGGGTGATGGTGCCCACCGAGGCGCTGGCCCTCGACCCGTTCACCGACGACACCGCCCTGCTCAACAATCCTCTGCTGACCTCCGGCGTTGCGATGGCCGTGGGCGACGTCAACGGCGACGGTTACGACGACATCGTCCGCCTCGACGACGGCGTCTTCCTTCAGGTCGAGTACCAGCAGCCCGACGGCACGTTCACGCTGCTGGACTGGGGGCAGGTCGGCCAAGGGGGCGTCGACGCCTGGGGCATGGCGCTCGGCGATGCCAACGGCGACGGCATGCTCGACGTCTTCTCGGGCGGCTTCCACCAGCTGCGCGTGTTGACGGCCAACGCGACCGGCGATGACTTCACGCAGCAGATTCTCAACGGCGCGGGCAGCCAGATCTTCACGCAGTGCGCGTCGTGGGTCGACATCGACAACAACTCCACGCTCGACCTGTTCGTGTGCGATGACAACGGTCCGTCCTCGCCGTTCAACAACGACGGCAGTGGCGGCTTCACGCTGGACACTGGGCTCATCAACCCCCTCTCCAGCAACCCCGTCCCTGTCCCCAACGACAACCCAAACGCCGGCAACTACGGCATCGTCTGGGTCGACTACGACCGCGACGGCGACATCGACATGTACCTGTCGAAATGCCGCCTCGGCATCACCAACCCCGACGATCCGCGCCGCAAGAATGTCCTGTACGAAAACCAGGGCGACGGTACCTGGCTCGAGGTCGCCGAGGAGCGCGGCCTCCGTCCCTTCGCACAGTCGTGGGCTGCCGACTTCGGGGACATCGACAACGACGGCGACTTCGACGCCATCGTGATCAATCACGACATCCCCTCGATCATCTACGAAAACGACGGGGAGAACAACTTCACGGACATCACCATGGCCACCGGCGCGGCCGCGGCCCTCAACAGCACCGGTGATGGCATCCAGGTCCACTTCGAAGACTTCGACAACGACGGCTACATCGACATCCTCCAGACGAGCCTCGGGCCCACGCACCTGCTGCTGTTCAACAACGGCGACGGCACGTTCACCAACGACGCGGCGGCCTTCCCGGGCCCGGGCCGCATCCAGTCGATGGCGATCGGCGACCTCAACACCGACGGCTTCCCGGACGTGGTCGCGGGCTACGCCAACGGCTACAACTCGGCCTCGAACACGCCGGACCGCCTGTACCTCAACCCGGGCAACGCCAACAACTGGCTCGACATCCGCCTGCACGGCATCGAGAGCAACCGCGGCGCCGTCGGTGCGGTGGTCGAGCTCAACGGCGCCTGGGGCACGCAGCTGCGCTCGATCCGGGCCGGCGAGTCCTACGGCATCTCGAACTCCTCGCTGATCCACTTCGGCATCGGCACCGAGGAGACCATCGACAGCCTCGTCATTCACTGGCCGGCCGGTGGCACCGACACGGTCATGAACCCGCCGATCAACGAGAAGGTCGACATCACCGAAGGCTGTCCCGAGACCTGGTTCGAGGATGCCGACGGCGACGGGTTCGGCGATCCGAAGTCGGAGGCGCCCGGCTGTCTGCCCCCCGAGGGCTTCACCGGCGACAACACCGACTGCGCCGACGACGACATGAACAACTACCCCGGCAACGCGGAAGTTTGTGACGGCGTCGACAACAACTGCGACGGCACGGCCGACGAAGGCCTCGACGACTGCGAACCCCCGACGGGCAGCACGGGTTCCGAAGGCTCCGGTGGCAGCGATTCGGGCGCCAGCGCGAGCGCCGACGACTCGGGCGGTCCGCCGCCACCGGCCACGACGGGCGCAACCGACCCCGGCGACGGCAGCGACGGCACCGACGGTGGCGCCGCCGACGGTGACGACTCGGGCGGCTGCGGCTGCGACGTCGACCAGCCCAGCCGGGGCGCGTGGTGGATGCTGTCGCTGTTCGGCCTGGTCGCGCTGCGACGCCGTCGGCAATAGCCGACACCGCGACGATAGTTCGTCACGCAAGAGCGGCGGCCGTAACGGTCGCCGCTTTTGTCGTTCGTGGCTGCTACCATCGCCGACGATGTTGGGCCGTCGCCAGGAAGCTCTCGTTGCTCTCGCCGCCCTCGCCGTGGCGATGGTCGTCCCGCGATCGGCCGTGGCTGTGCCGACGCAGCCGGGCGAGCTCGTCAATCCGATGCTGCCACCGGACAACTGCGTCTTCTGCCACGACTTCGACAACCCGGCACCGGCCGCGGCCGAGCCGGCGTGGTCACCGGTGCGCACGTGGAGCGGCACGATGATGGCCAACGCCTCGCGCGACCCCGTGTTCTGGGCGGGCGTCGGCGTGGCCAACCAAGACGCGCCGGGCGAGACGATCTTGTGCGTGCGCTGCCATTCGCCGCGCGCCTTCCTCGAGGGCAACGGCAACGCGACGACGATGGAGGAGCTGACCGTCGACCAGCAAAGCGGGGTCGAGTGCGAAGTCTGCCACCGGGCGATGGAAGACGTGGGCGTGCCCCCCGGCAATGCGCAGTACACGATCGACGACGTCTTCGGCGTCGGCGTCGTGCCGCGGCGCGGCCCCTGGGACTACAGCGACGGCGTCGCGCTGCCGCTGCACGACTGGCTGTACGACCCCTACATCTCCTCGTCGCGACTGTGCGGCACGTGCCACGACGTGACGACCTCGGTCGAGCGCGTCGACGATGCGGGCATCGGCATGGGCACGCCCTTCAACGAGCAGCGCACGTACTCGGAGTGGGTCAACTCCGCGTACGCGCAGCCGCCGATGGAGACGACCTGCCAGGATTGCCACACGCCCGAAGTGCCCGACATCGCGGGCTGCTTCCAAAACAGCGCGGCCGGGGAGACGCACGCCACCGGCGGGGTGCGACACGATCTACTCGGCGCCAACACGTTCATGCTCGAGCTGCTCAAGTCCGAGTACGGATCTTCGGGCACCAACGACGTGCAGGACATCTACTACGACACCGCGATCGCCCAGAGCGCGAACTTCCTGGCGACCGCGGCCACGGTGGAGGTGACGGGGCCGTCCGATGTCGACCTCACCGCCGGCCTGAGCGGCATCGACGTGACGGTGACCAACAACACCGGCCACAAGCTGCCCTCGGGCTACTCCGAAGGCCGCGTGATGTGGATCGAAGTGCTCGCCGAGTACAACGGACAGCGCGTGTACAGCTCGGGCGCGTGGGATCAGACCACCGGCATCGAGGACGACGCGCAGATCCGGCGCTACGAAGCGATCGCCGAGGAGTGGGCGACCGGCACCGAGTTTCACCTGCTGCTCAACAACTACTGGGTCGTCGACAACCGGATCCCGCCGCTGGGTCTGACGCAGGACGTCGAGACCGATCCGGTCGGCAACCGCTACACCCTGCAGGGGGACGGCACGTGGCCGAACTTCGACACGCACTCGTACGCGTTCGGTCCCGACGACGTGGTGTTCGACGAGACGCCCGACGACGAGACCGACGACGAGCTGCTGGTGACGGTGCGGCTGCGCTACCTCATCAACACGCCCGAGTACATCGACTTCCTCGCCAACTCCGGCACCGACGCCGGCATGCACGTGGGCATGCTGTTCGACACGGCCGGTGGCGCGGTGCCGACGACGCTCGCCGAGCAGACGCTGTCGATTCCGATCGTGGGCTTCGGTGCCGAGGGGCCGCCGCCGGGGACGTCGACCGGCTCGAGCACCGGGGACTCGACCACGAGCGACGGACCCACGACGACGACGAGCGCCGACGGCTCCAGCGGCGGGCCGATGGCGACCACCACCAATCCCTCGACCAGTGGTGACGGCTCCAGTGGCGACGGCACGTCCACCGACGGCGGCGACGACGACGGCGGCGGCTGCAACGGCTGCCGCACGGGCGGAACCGGCGCCGGTGCGCCGTGGGGCTGGTTGTGGATCGTGGGCATCGCCTACGCCCTGCGCCGGCGACCGAGCGTCGCCGGCGGCTGAGCCGCCGCGACGGTCACGGTAAGTTTGTCCACATCCCTTACGGGGGCTGGGGACAAAGAAGCAAGAAAGTGCGGAGCGCGCGTTGGGTCACGGAGATCCAGAGCCCGTTTCGTTATAGTTTTGCCCGCCGACCAAGCCCCCGTTTCGCCACGGGGAAGGAGCTTTCGTCCCGTGCGCACGTCCAAGATTCTCGCCTCCTCTTTCCAAAGCTGCTCCCGTGTTGGGTTCGCCGGGTTCGTCGGTTTGAGCCTTCTTGTCGGTTGTGCAGAAGATGGCTCCGACGACCCCGAGCTCTTCGACCGCATGGGCCTGTACGCCGGTGAGCCGGATGCCGAGGGCCGCTTCGAGACGCGGATCTGGGACATGGTCGACGGGACGTCGCGGCTGACCCATCACCTCGTCGTCGACGGCGAAGCGACGGACACGATGGTGGTCTTCGAGGGCGAAGACGCCTCGGACCTCCACAACCAGCTGCGCGACGCGATCGTGGCGGTCAACGGCACGTGGGAAGACGACGGCGTGCTGTACGTCGACAACTACGAGGTCGTGCAGCCGGCCCCGATCAAGATCATCGACCCCGAGAAGCGAGAGCCGCGTCGCATCGCGACGATCCTCAGCTTCTGGACGGCGCAAAACTCCAACAACGCCGAAGCGCGTGACCGGATGTTCCTCGCCGACGACTCGACCAACGTCTTCTACCGCGAGAACTCCTACGGCGTGGAGAAGGTCGCCGGCAACGTGTTCGGTCCGTACCAGATCGCCGACCCCGGCGGCTGCAACCCGGGGCTCGTCAAGCAGGGCTCGGACAACGCGTTCATCGAAAAGGGTCACGACCCCGACGACTACATCCAGTTCATGTACTACTCGCAGGGCATGTCCGGCTGTGGCTGGGGCGGCCTCGCGACGCTCGGTAGCCCGGACTCCACGGCGCGCGACAGCTGGTACAACGGCAACTTCGGCTGCGTCGTGCGCAACCAGGAGATCGGCCACAACTACGGCATGCGCCACTCCAACTCGTACAGCTGCGTCGACGAGATGGGCCAGCAGGTCGTCTACTCCGACGACTGCAGCACCAACGAGTACGGCGACCAGTACGACCCGATGGGCGGTGGCTGCGACCACATGAACGTGATGCAGAAGGCCTACATGGGCTGGCTGCAGGGCTGCAACGTCACGACCGTGACCTCGGACGGCACGTTCAACCTCATGCCCACCGAGCTGCCGTGCAACGGCATTCAGGCCCTGCAGTTCCCGGCCTCCACCGGCGAGTACTACTTCTTGGAGTACCGCACGCCGGTCAGCTTCGACGCCGGCGACCAGGGCGTGCTCGTGCACGTCGGCAACGACATCGGCTTCTCGCAAAACCCCAACATCCTGTACGGCGCGGCCGCCGACGGGCAGGGCTTCATGCGGTCGGGCGAGTCGTTCACCGACCCCAACGACACGGTCACGTTCACGATCCTCGAGGAGCACCCGACCCACGTGGTCGTGCAGGTCACGTTCGCGGGCGGTGGCGACGGCCAGGCGCCGGTCTGCGACGACGGCGACACGCTCACGATGGAAGGCGGCAACTGGGGCACGATGGACTGCGCGCCCGAGCCCTTCCCGCTCGACAAGAACCCGCCCTCGGTCGAGATCACGTATCCCGCCGACGGTGACTACTTCCCGGTGGGGGCCGACTTCGTCATGACCGCCGAGGCCGCCGACGACGACGGCGTCACCGAGGTCACCCTGTACCTGGACAACGAGCCGCTGTTTTCGAGCTTCGAGCCGGCCACCCCGCCGGCCGAGGTGGGCGCGCCCGGCGTGTACGAGTGGGAGATCGTCGACATTCCGGAAGGCACGTACCAGTTCGGCGTGGTCGCGTGGGACGGTCCGAACAACGCGGCGAGCAACAACGGTCAGGCGATCACGATCCACGTGACCAACGACATTCCGATGCCGGGCACCGACGACGGCATGGTCGACGGCTCCGGTGACACCGATCCCCTCCCGCCGGCGACCACCGGTGGCGACGACGGCGACACGGACACGGACACGGACACCGGCGTCGGTCAGGACATCGAAGACACCGGCTGTGCCTGCCGCGCCAGCGGTGACTCGGGCTTGCCCTTCGGCGGGTTCGCGCTCGTGATGCTCGGCTGGTTCGTCCGCCGCCGTCGCGACTGATCCCAGACAGGGACACACGCCGACGCGCCCGGTGCCGACGAGGTCCCGGGCGCGTCGTCGTTTCGGGGCACTACCACACGGCGATCGCCGCGGTCGTGTTGTGAAACCCCTCGAGGCTCCCGCCGAACTTGGCGATCTCGCCGTAGCACGCCATGCCCACGACGGGGAACGTGGCGTGGCCGACGAAGGCGCCGATCTGCTCGCCGTAGCGATCGCCGAGCAGCTGCAGGCGGGCGGCGCAGTCGAAGATCATCGCCCCGCGCGCGCGGGTCTCCAGCCGTCCGATCGCGTGCTCGACCAGCTCGCCGGCGGCGGCGATGAGCCCTTCGGGCTCGGCGGTCATCACCCGCACCGCGGTGCCCTGCTCCAGCGTGCTGGCGAGCACGACGGTCCCGTCGTCGCGGATCGCCAGCGGGGCGCGGATCTTCAGGTCCGTGCCGAAGCTCGTGCGCGCTCCCAGCTCGTGGGTCGCCATCGCCTGCAGCAACTCGTCGTCGTCGGCCATCAGCCCCAGGCGCCGCAGCTCCTCGGCGTACACCTCGGCGGCGGGACGATCGTCGAGGGTGCGCAGCAGGTTGCCGTCGATGCTGGTGACGAGGAACACGTTGCCGCCCTCCGCGGGCGCCCACCCATGCCGGGCCGCGAGCGACGGAGGCGACTGCGCGAGGATCCCGACGAAGACGGCGGCCCCGGTCAGAACCTCGCCCTGCGCGAAGATCTTCGTCTGCTCGAAGGCCCAGTCGTCGCCGGCGGTACCGCCGATGTGGCGCCAGTGCGGCGGTGTCGAGCGTCGCAGCGCGTCGAGCAGGGCCTCGCCGTCGCACGCGAAGGCGTCGGCGAGCGTCAGCACCCACGGCGCCTGCGACGGCGCCCCCGCGGCTCGGGCGGTGAGCGAGCGGCCCGCCTCGATCACCGCGTGCAAGTCACTGCCTTGCAGGCCGCGGGCGACGGCGATTTCGAACCGCGCGTCGTCGCCCCCCAGTACGGCGGCCACGGCGTCCTTGCGCGTCCAGCCGCGCTCGGTGAACGCGGCGCCGCCGGTGGTGGCGCCGACGACCTGCAGACCCGTGGCCTGGGCCGCCGCGGCGACGAACGCCTCGTGGTCGGCGTCGATCGGCAGGTACAGCAGCACCAGCTGCGGGCGGCTCATCGAGCGAGCCGCCGCGCGGAGCTCCGCGCCGAGTTTTTCGGGGCCGCCGATGACGGGGCCGACGCTGACCATTTGCATGACTGGGTGGCGCTCGTCCGATCCCTCGACCGCCAGCCCTCACGCTATGCGACGGCGAGGGGATTGGACAACCGATCGTTTCGCTGCAGCGAAGTGTCGCGTTACGTAAGCACGTCGGGGTCGAGTTCGCCACGTCGACGACGACTCCGATCGGCGGCGCGCTTCTGCTACGGTACGTCTCGTGACCGGCGTTGTTCGGCGGCCCCAACGGCGTTTGATTCATTTCGGCCCGGTGCTGGCGCAGGTGGCGATCGCGAGCTTGCTGCAGAGCGGCTGTGGCGACGACGGCTCCAGCTCCGGTGACACCGAAGGCGCAGACGGTACTGGCGCCGAAGGCTCCACCGGCGTGGTCGGGGGCGACGGCGGCGAAGTACTCGGCTGTCCGGAGGGCCAAACGTGCGATTTGGTGCTCGTCAGCCAGACGCTCGACGATCGCATCGAAATCTTTTCGCCCAACGACCCGGCGGGCGTCGTCTACCGCGGCGCGATCGACATCGACCTCAAGCCCAACGCGTGCGAGGGGTGCGAGCCGGGTGACAACTCCGATGGGCGTCTCGACGAGCCGTACGGCATCGCGCTCGCCGGCGGACACCTGCATGTCGTCACCGGCCACTACCCGATGACGACCAGCGGTTCGCTCGTCTCGTTTCCGTTCGACTTCTTCACCGACCGAGCCGCCGGCGCCACGGTCCCCGTCTCCGACTACTTCGACGGGGCTGCGTTCTCGGGCGCGATCTCGCTGCCGCTGGGCGAGCTTGAGCCGATCTTCGTGACGGCCGTGGGCGACAAGCTCTTGCTCGGCGTGTTCAACAACGACCTGTTCGCGACCGAGGACACCTGGAACCAACCCGGTCGGCTCGCGATCATCGACGCGGCCGATCCCTCGGCCGGCTTCGCGCTCGCCGATCTCGGAGGTCTCGACGGCGGCGGCTGTGATGGGGCCGCGCAGGTGATCGCGCTCGACGACGGACGGATCGCGGTCGCGTGCGACGGCAACGAGGGCGTCGCCGTGCTGCAGATCGACGACCTCGGCGGCACGCCGAGCGAGGCCGCGGCGAGCGTCTCCGGCCGCGTTTGCGCGATCCCGGGGGCGCTGGGCAGTCGACGCGTCCGACACCTCGCGCCCGATGGTGGGGGCGGTTTCGTCGTGCTCGACGGCCCCGGGCCGAACGTGCTCGACGACGGCAAGCTGTGGTGGTTCGACGGCGACTGCGGCATGCAGGGGCTGGTCACGCTCGACGGCATGGACTGGCAGCTGACCCAAGTCGTCGCGCTGCCGCAGTGGCCGGCCACGTGGTTGTTCGCCAGCGGAGCCGCGTCGCCGGCCGGCAACCGTGGGATCTACGTGGCCCAGGGCGGCGGGGGTCAGATCTCGGTGTGCGGGCCGCTGCCGGGTTTCGACGCGCTGCTGTCCGACGACGCCGGTGAGCCTCTCGAGCCGCAGGCGATCGCCCTCGACCCCGAGGGCACCCACCTCGCCGTGGGAGCCGGGCCCTTCGTCGCTTCGTCGGCGGGGCCGGGCTTGGGTCGGGTCGGCTGGGCCACGCTGTCGGGCACCGAAGGGGCCGATCCTTGCGCGATCACGGCGAGCGTGGCCGATCTGACCGCCGGTCCACCCGGAGCGCCGGCCGTCGATCCGACGGATCCGCTGACGTTTCGGCGCGCCCCGGCCGTCGTGCAGATCGTTCGCGTCAGCGGGTGAGCGCAAACGCGGTATCGTCGTCGGCGTGAGACGCTGGGGCATCGTCGCACTCGTCGGGCTGGCCGGGTGTCCGGATCTGACGGAGGCGAGCTCGAGCGGCGCCGGGGAGGATGGCGAGGGCAGCACGAGCGGGCCGTCGACCACCACGATGGCGCCCGGGGGGACGACGATGCCGGCGGCGACCACCGACGCCGACGGCTCCGGCGACGGCGCGACCACGACCGGTGCGCCCGGCCCCGAGTGCGGGGACGGCAACGTGGACCCGGGCGAGGCCTGCGACGACGGCAACGACATCGACGACGACGCCTGCACCAACGCGTGCGCGCTCCCGGCCTGCGACGACGGGATCCGCAACGGCGACGAGGAAGGGGTCGACTGCGGGGGTCCGACGTGCCCGTCGTGTGGGTGCACGCCGGCGTGCGAGCCGTTCGAGGTCTGCGATGGCCGCACCTGTGCGCTGGCCGGCAGCTGTCGCGATCTGGTCGACGCCAACGTTGCCAGCGGCGTGTACCCGATCGATCCGGACGGCGAAGGCGGGGCGGCGCCGTACGACGTGGTGTGCGATTTCGATGCGTTCGACGGCGGCTGGACGCTGATCGCGACCGTCAGCGACGACGGGATCGGCTCGTGGACCTGGAACACGCGCGACCGGTTCACGACCAACACCACCACGATCGGCTCGGTCGACGCTCCCAACGGCGACTTCAAGTCGGCCGCGCTGCACGACGTGCCGTTTCAGGAGCTGTACTTCCTGCACATGCCGTCGGCAATCACCGCCGTGTACGACGTGACGCTCGACGACTCCACGCACGCGAGCTTCGCGGCGTTCATGATGACGTTCGCCGAGCCCGAGACGTGGACGACCAACTCCGGCTTCGCACCGAGCGCGGGGACGCTCACCGTGGCCGACGACCTGTGCGAAGACAGGCTCTACATCAACGCCGCCGACACCGACGGGAGCAATACCGCCCACGCGGCGGGGCCCACCTGGCGCGCGCGCTGGAACTCCCCGAGCTGCGCGGACGAGTTCGACGACCCCGGCATCTCGGGGACGTGGGGTGGCCGCGCGAGCATGGAAAACACCGAGATGGCGTCCTACGGCTACGGCCTGCCGCGCTTGGCGAACACCGGCGCCGACGACCAGTCCGAGAACTACCTGCAGATGTGGGTACGCTGAGGCCGACGCCTACAGCGGACCGCCGGTGGCCTTCTCGAGCTCGGCGCGGGCTTGCCAGTACGCGCGCAGTGCTTCGACGTACTCCTCGCGGGTCTCGAGCTCGACGTTGCGCAGCTCGATGAGGTCGTATGCGCCGATCAGCATCGCGTTGTAGCGCTCCAGCGCCCGCGCGGCGATCCGTCCCTTGCGGGGCAGCACGTCGTCGCGCAGGTACTCGACCTTGCGCCGCGCCGTGATCAGCTGGGCCCGGTGCTCGCGGATCTCGGAGCGGGCGTGTACGGCGGTGTGCTGCAGCAGGTGCTCGGACTGCCGCAGCTGCGCGCGCAGACGCGCGAAGTCGGCGTGACCGGGGTCGAAGATCGGCAGCTCGATCGACAGCGCCGGCCCGAGCACCCACTCGTGGCCTTCGTCGTTGCCGACCTCGTTGCCGGCCTCGAGCCCGCCCTCGATCTGCGGCACGACCCCACGACGGCGCAGCTCGATCGCGCGCTGCATCGACTCGACGACGAAGCGCGCCGCCGACACGTCGAGCCGGTTGGCGATGCCCTTGGACTCCAGCGAGCTCAGGTCCGCTTCCTCGGCCGGCGGCGGGGCGAGCTCGGCCTCGACCGTCCACTGCACGTCGTCGCCCCACAGGCCCATCAGGCGCGTCAGAGACTCGCGCGCCTGCACGAGCTCGAGCTCGGCCTCGGCGAGGTCGAGTCGCGCGTCGTCGAGGGCAGCGGCGAACAGCTCGCGCTCGAGCTCGGTGATGTTTCCGGCCTCTCGCTGCCGCTGGGCGATCTCGTCGGCGACCTCCGCGGCCTGGACCAGGTCTCGATGGAGGCGGCGCAGCGTTTGCGCGGCGGCGACCTCGGCGAAGGCGATCTTGACGTCGCGGGCGAGGTCGAGGGCCGCGTCGGCCACGGTCACGATCGCGTGCTGCAGCTGCGCCTTGGCGATCCGGCGCTTGGCCGGGATCAGAAACGCGCTGAGCAGACTCTGCGACAGCGACACGCCGCCGCCCAGGCCGTTGCCTTTCGTGGAGATGATGAGGTCACCGCCCACGACGGGGTTGTCCAGCAGGCCGGCCTCGACGAGGTCGGCCTGGGCGATCCCCAGCCCCTCGATCGTCGCCTGCAGCTGCCGGTTGTTGATCAGTGCGATCTCCAGCGCGCCGTCGAGCGTGAGCGGCCCGGACAGGTTGCGGTCGATCCGCTCCCGGATCGCCGCGCGGCTGTCCTCGTCGTCGTAGGCGACGATCGCGTCGGCGGTCCCGGCCCGCTCGGCGATGACGTCGGCCACTTCGTTGCGGGCCTTGGTGGGCTTGGTGGACGCGCACGCGGCCGAGGCGAGCAGGCACAGGGTGAGGGTCCGTCTCACGGGGTCACCTCGTGGGCGTGCTCGGCAGCGGGCTCGGGTTTGGGCTCCGGTTCGGGCTGGGCCGCGTCCGCCTTCGCGGCCGGCTTGGCGCCGTGCTTGCCGTGATGATGGTGGTGCCCCCCGGACTTCAGCGTCTGGCCTTCGAAGGCCGAACGCGAGAACACGTCGGCGGGCATCGAGGCGGGGGCCGCCTTGGCGTCAGGGTCGGCGGCGTCGGTGCCCGGCGGCTCGGGGGCCAGGCCCGGGTGGCCGCACGCCGCGGGCGCGGCGAGCAGGATCGTGATCGCGAGACGGCGCATCGTCAGACCTCGATCCCGTCGCGGGCCAGGTCGGCCGCCGTCGCGTGGGTGGCTTGGGTACCCGGAGGGTTTTCGTACCAGCCCGGATCGGCGTAGCCGTCGACCTCGTCGCGCACCTTCACGATCGAGAACATGCCGCCCATCGTGATGTAGTCGTGCGGCCCGTGGGCGCCGACCATCGGGATCGAGTTGTCGGGGACCTTCATCCCCATCTCGCCCATGTCGCCCATGCCGTGCTGGCCCATCGTCATGTAGCCGGGCAGCACGTGGCCGGCCCGCTCGTCGAGCGAGCCCGGCTCCACGCCGATCATGTTGGGAATCTCGTGCCCCATCTGGTTCATGACGTGATGGGTCATGTGGCAGTGCATCGCCCAGTCACCGGGCGCGTCGGCCACGAACTCCACGTCGCGCGTGCTGCCGGTGGGCACGAGCACGGTGGTCTCGGGCCACTGCGCCGAGGCGGGAATGCGACCGCCGTCGGTCGCGGTGATCTTGAAGTAGTAGCCGTGCAGATGGACGGGATGGTGGTCCATCGCGCTGAGGTTGCCGAAGCGGATCCGGATCCGGTCGCCGGTCTTGCAGACGAGCGGCACCGTGCCGGGATAGCACTTGGCGTTCATCGTCAGGATGTTGAAGTCCGACATCGCGTTCGGGTCGGGTCGCTTCGTGCCCGGCTCGATCGCCCACTCCGAGAGCATGATGACGAAGTCGCGATCGACCGCGTAGCCCGGCGGGGGCTTGCGCGGGTGCACGACGATCATGCCGATCATGCCCATCGCCATCTGGGTCATCTCGTCGTGGTGCGAGTGGTACATGAACGTGCCGCTCTGGCGGAACGTCCACTCGTACATGAACGTCTCGCCCGGCTGGATCGACTTCTGGTTGAGACCCCCTACCCCGTCCATGCCGTTGGGCAGAAAGATCCCGTGCCAGTGCACGGTAGTGGGTGCCTTCAGCTTGTTGGTCACGTACACGCGCACGCGATCGCCTTCGACCGCTTCGATCGTCGGCCCGTGCACCTGGCCGTTGTAGCCCCAGCAGTTGGCGCGCAGACCCGGGGCGAACTCGTGCTCGACCGGCTCGGCGATCATGTGAAAGACCTTCACGCCGTCGACGACCTTGAACGACAAGGTCGAGCCGCCCGGCGTGAACGTGGGCTGGTAGTCGGTGCCGGGCTCCGCCGGCGGATCCGGGGCGCGCTCGGGACCGCCGCTGTATGTCCGGTTCCAGGCGTGGTCGCGAGGTGCGGCGTCGGCCCGGCGCGACGCCAGCAGCGCCGCCCCGGAAGTGATCGCGGCGCCAGTGACCAGGGCGCGGCGTCGAGAAACCCTGTTGTCGCTCATCGTCGCCGGGAACGTACTTTGGGACCCTCTCGGCTCGCAAACCAGAATTGCTGCTGCTAGCCTCGACCACGGGATCGATGGCGAGGCTGGGGACCGATCTGATCGCAGCATTACGCACGACGGCAGACCGATTACGCGCGGGTGCCGACTACGAGTGGGGTCATGCCGGCGCCTGCAACTGCGGGCACCTCGCGCAGACCGTCACCGGGCTCGACCGGGCCGCGGTCTACCGGCAGGTCGGTGGCGAGTGGAGCGACTACCTCCACGAGCACTGCTCGATCACCGGCGACCGGGTCGACGACGTGGCCACCACGATGATTCGGTTCGGGTTCGAGCCCTCCGAGCTCGCGGCCCTCGAGCTGCTGTCGGACGGCGAGGTCCTCGCGCAGCTGCCGGGCGGGCACCGGTGGCTCGCCCGCAACGAGCGTGGCGACGTCGTCGAGTATCTGGACGCGTGGGCGGACCTGCTCGAGCGCCGCCGTCGCGAACGCGACGAGGCCCGGACGGCGGCCAAGGTCGCCTAGCGTCGCCGCGGGCTACTTGGCGGGCTTGGCGGGCTTGGCGGCCTTGTTCGGCGCGAAGCCGCGATCGCGCATGAGCGCATCGATCGTCGCGTCGCGGCCCCGGAACGCTCGGTACGCCTCGGCCGGATCGACCGCGTTGCGCGGCGCGAACAGGTGCTGCACCAACTTGCCGGCGAGCGCGTCGTCGTAAAAGCCCCCGGCCGCGGCGGCGAACGCCTCGCCGGCGTCGGCGGTCAGCACGTCGGCCCACAGATAGCCGTAGTAGCCCGCGGCGTAGCCTTCGCCCGAGAACACGTGGCCGAAGTGCGGGGTGCGGTGGCGCATCACGATCTGCTTGGGCAGCCCGCGCGCGGCCAGGCGCTCCGTCTCGAACGTGTCGGGGTCGATCGTCGCCGGGTCGGTCATGTGCAGCTCCAGGTCGATGATCGCCGACGCGAGGTACTCGGTCGTCCCGAAGCCCTGGTTGAAGTTCGCCGCCTTCTTGATCTTGGCCACGAGCTGCGGTGGCATCGGCTCGCCCGTCTCGTGGTGCAGCAGGTAGCCGTTGATCACCTCGTCGGTGCTCAGCCAGCGCTCGAGCAGCTGCGACTGAAACTCGGTGTAATCGCGCACGCCCCCGTTGAGCGTGCGGTAGTCGACGTTCGACGACAGCGCGTGCAGGGCGTGGCCGAACTCGTGGAAGAACGTGGTCGCGTCGTCCCACGACACGAGCACCGGCTCACCGGGCGCACCCTTGATGAAGTTGGAGTTGTTCGACGACAGGACGGTGGTCTCGCCGTCGGTCGTGGAGTGGCCGCGGTAGCTCGTCGCCCACGCGCCCGAGCGCTTGCCCGGCCGCGCGTATGGATCGAGGTACCACAGCCCCACGAGCTTGCCCCCGTTCTCGTTCGTCACCTTCCAGACTTTGACGTCGGGATGAAACACCGGCACGGAGCCGTCGGTGACCGGAGTGAACGCAAAGCCGAACAGCTCGCCGGCGACCATGAACATCGCCTCGCGCAGCTTGTCGAGCTGCAGGTACTGCTTGACCTCGTTGGAGTCGAGCGCGTACTTGGCCTTGCGCACCTTGTCGGCGTAGTAGCGGTAGTCCCACGCCTCGATCTCGAACTTCGCGCCTTCCTTGCGCGCGAGCTTTTGCATGTCCTTGATCTCTTCGCGGGCGCGCTTGGTCGCGGCGGGCCACACCGCGTCCATCAGCGCCATCGCCTGCTTGGGATCCTTGGCCATGCGGTCTTCGAGGCGCCACGTGGCGTAGTCGGGGTAGCCCAGCAGCTTCACCCGTTCGTGCCGCAGCTTCAGGATCTCCTTGATGACCGCATTGTTGTCGTGGGCGTCGCCGTTGTCGCCGCGGCTGTAGTAGTTGCGCCACACCTTCTCGCGCAGGTCTCGCTCGGTCGAGTACGTCAGGAACGGATCCATCGACGAGCGGGTGTTCGTGATCGCGTAGCTGCCCTCCTTGCCGCGATCCTTGGCCGCGGCCGCGGCCGCCTTCACGAACGCATCCGGCAGTCCGCCCAGCTGCGCTTCGGTCAGGTACGTGACGTACCCTTCCTCGTCGGCGAGCACGTTGTTGCCGAAGGTAGTGTGCAGCTCGGCGAGGCGCTTTTGGATCTCGGCGTAGCGCACCTTCGCTTCGCCCTGCAGCGCCGCGCCCTCGCGAGCGAAGCGCTCGTAGACCAGCCGGACCAGTCGCTGCTGCGCAGGCGTGAGGCTCTTGACCTCTTCGCCCTCGTAGACCGCCTTGACCCGGGCAAACAGCGCCTCGTTCTGGATGATCTTGGAGCGGTACTCCGACAGCATCGGCTCGACCGCTTCCTGGATCTGCCGAAACTCCGGCGACGACATGTTGGAGCTCCACACGTCGTAGTAGGTCTCGGCCCGGTCGAACGGCGCGCCCGCACGATCCATCGCCACGATCGTGTTCTCGAACGTCGGGGGCGCTTCGTTGGCCGCGATCGCGTCGAGCTCGGCGAGGTGCAGCTCGATGCCCTGCGCCATCGCGGGTTGCAGCTGCGCGATGTCGACCGTGTCGAACGCGGGCACGCCACCGAACGGCCCGGTCCACTCGCCCAGCAGCGGATGAGGAGCCTCGGGATCGCTTTTGGGCGACGCGACCGTCGGCGCGGTGGAGGGCGGAGCGTTCTTCGGACCGCACGCCAGCGAGGGCGCGAGAACACAGGCCAACAAGATCGCGTAACGGGTGCGCATCGCCGCGCATCCTATGCCGCGATCGCGTCGGTTTGTAGGGGCGGGCTCGCGCGCCGAAGCGTCAGACGAACAGCGCGTCGAGCTCGGTCGCGACCGCTTCTTCGTCCTGGCCCTTGGCCAGCGCCAACTCCTGCACCAGCAGGTTGCGCGCGGTGTCCAGCATCTTGCGCTCGCCGAAGGACAGCTCCTTGTCCGAACGCAGGATGCACAGGTCGCGCAGCACGGTGGCGATCTCGACCAGCGAGCCGGTCTTGATCTTCTCCATGTACTCGCGGTGGCGGCGATTCCAGGTCGCGGTCGAGATCTTCGCGCCGCGATGCTTGAGCACGCCGTAGACCTCGTCGACCTGCTCGTTGCCGACCAGGCGCCGCAGGCCAACGCTGTCGGCGTTGTGCTTGGGCACCATGACCTTCATGTTGTTCTCCAAAACCTTGAGAACGTAGAATTCCAGCGCGGCGCCGGAGATCTCCCGACGCTCGAGGCCCGTGACCTCGGCCACGCCATGCCCCGGGTACACGACCTTGTCGCCTACACTGAAATCTTCGGCCATCGAATCTCCTCAGTGGCGGTAGGTCGCGGGGACACGGATCAACGGCACCTTGGCCAACGTAAGCGGGCGAATTTGTAGCAATCGCGGGTATCCCGCGTCAAGAAACGGCATCGGAGAGGTCGTGGTCGGTCGCCGGTGGGCTAGGGCGAAGCCATGAACGCGCCGAACCGCGCGTTCGCCGCAATGCCGCGGTGAGCCCAGGACTCGCTAGTTTAGCAGCCTATGGCGGAAGTCCCACAATCTTGGACGTTCGCGGCGCCGACCGAGGCCTCACGGACGCAGTTTCACCGTCGCCGATTCGTTGCTTCCCCGCCCCGACGCCGTTAGACCATCGGCATGCCAGACCGGCACCAGCCGTGGGCGACACGCCTTGCCGCGCTCGCGATCGTCGCGATCGTGGGCCTTGGTTGTGCGACGACGCCGGACCGACTCCCCGAGCTCGATCGGCGCTTTTATTACAACCTGCCCACGCCCGCGGACCAGCAGGAGTTCCTGCGCGTCGCCGATTCCGAGCGCCAGTCCTTCCTCGAGGACAAGGGGCTGTGGCGCAAGTGGATGTCGCTGCCCGAAGAGCAGCGCATCGCCGCCGGTCGCGGCGAGATCCAAGTCGGCTACTACGAGTTCGCGGTCTACATGGCCTGGGGACCGCCCGCCGACACGCAGACGCGCGACGTCAACGGTCGCCCGATGCTCGTGCACACGTTCATCCGGTGCTCGAGCGGACCCAAGGCCGGTCGATACGTGCGCAACAACCTCGATTGCGACGGCACGTCGACCGAACGTCAGGTCACGATCCGCGACGGTGTCGTCGCGGAGATCATCTACGAGAAGTAGGCGAGCGCGTCGCGCTACTCGGCGACGTCGCCCGACAGCAGCTCGAGGATCGTCGCGACCGGAAAGCCGCTCGCGCCCGGCGTGGTGATCCCGTGGGGCTTGGACGCCATCGCGGGGCCGGCGATGTCGACGTGCATCCACCGCTGACCCTCGGTGAACTCGCTGAGGAACAGACCCGCCGTCAGCGCGCCGCCCCAACGCTCGCCCGTGTTCTTCATGTCGGCGATCTTGGAGTCGAGTTGCTCCTTGAGGTCTTCGGGCAGCGGCAAGCGCCACATCCGATCGCCGACGCGATCGGCCGCGCCCGACCAGTCGGTCCACAGCTTCTCGTCGTTGGTCATCACGCCCGCGATCTTGGGTCCGAGCGCGACGATGCATGCGCCGGTGAGCGTGGCGAAGTCGATGATGAAGTCGGGCTCGAGCTTGCCCGCATACACGAGCGCGTCGGCCAGCGTCAGTCGACCCTCCGCGTCGGTGTTGTTGATCTCGACCGTCTTGCCGTTGGAGGCCGTCAGGACGTCTCCGAGGCGGTACGCGTGGCCGCTGACCATGTTCTCGGTCGCGGCCACGAGCACGTGCAGCTCGTAGTCCAGCCCCAGCTTCACGGCGCCCTCGAAGGCGCCGATGACCGCGGCCGAGCCGCACATGTCCATCTTCATGTCGAGCATGCCGTCGGTCGGCTTGATCGAGTAACCGCCCGAGTCGAACGTCACGCCCTTGCCCACGAGCGCGACGCGTCCGCGGCTCTTGCCTTTGGGCTTGTACTGCAGATGGATGAAGCGCGGCTCTTCGTCGCTGCCCTTGGCGACGCCGAGGTAGCAGCCCATGTTGCGACGCCCGCACTCGGCTCGGTCGAACACCTGCAGCGACACGTCGTGCTCGCCCGACAGTGCGTCGACGATTTCGCGCGCGGTGTCGGCCAGGAACGTGGGGGTCACGAGCTCGGCGGGTCCGTTGCCGAGGTCGCGGGCACGTGCGACGGCGGCGGCGATGACCTGACCACGGGTCGTGCCTTCGGCCGGCGCGGTCGTCGTGGCGACGACGGTCGCGGTCCGGAGCGACGAAGGCTTGCGCTTGTCCTCGCTGCGGAACCGGTCGTACACGTAGGTGCCGAGCTCGGCTCCCTGCGCGAACAGATCGCCGGCGTGCGCCGGATCGTCGTCGAGCGCGGTCACGTCTTCACCGCGAAGATCGACGACGAGGTGCGAGGCGCCGACCTGCTCGGCTCGACGCGCGGCATCGTGGCCGAGCTGGCGAAGCGCGGCGGGCTTGTCGATGCCCGCGCCCACACCCAGGAGGACGACGTGCTGGAGTGTGCCGTCGACCTCGCGCGTGAACGCGAAGGCGTCGGAGGGTTTGCCGGCGAAGCGAGCCGCGGTCGCGGCCGCATGGACGTGGGCGCCGAAGCGATCCTCGATCGTCGAGGGGTCGTCGTCCTTGCGGACGGGTACGACCCACAGTTGTCCTGCGGCGGAAGAGGGCTCGTCGGTGCTCCAATCGATCTGCATGCGCTGGCTCCTCGCGCCCGGCTCGGGGTGTCCGCGCGTCGAAAATGTGCTGCGTTTTATCGCACGCGGTCGCACCCCGAAGAGATGCGCGCCAGGCGCTAGTCCGACCGCCGCAGAGCGCGCACGTAAAGCGGAAAAAGCGCCGGCTGATGCGCTCGCTGTGCGGATCGTGCGCGAAAGATCCCGGCCGGCCCTGGGGCCGGCGCGCACTCGCCGCGGCTAACGAGTTGATCTAGCAGCGCTTTTTGCAGTGCGACAAGGTAGTGTATCAGCGGCATATAACTACATATAACGGTCACTCACCTTCCCTAAATGATCATGCACCTTCGCCTAATTGCGTGCCAATGATGCTTAATTATTGTTGACACGCGCGGATCCCACACGTACCTTCCGGCTTACCCGTAGCCCTTTGAAGGAGGGTCCAAGATGATGATGCAAGCTGACGCTGCCAAGAAGGCTCCCAAGCGCAAGGCCGCCAAGAAGAAGGCCAAAAAGAAGGCCGCCAAGAAGAAGGCGACCAAGAAGGCCGCCAAGAAGAAGGCGACCAAGAAGAAGGCCAAGAAGAAGGCCGCCAAGAAGGGTGCCAAGAAGGGCGCCAAGAAGGCGACCAAGAAGAAGGCCAAAAAGAAGGCCGCCAAGAAGAAGGCGACCAAGAAGACGGCCAAGAAGACCACGCAGCGCAAGAAGTAAGCGATTCGACCCGCTGGCTTTTTGCCGGTCTAACGCCGTCGTGGGCTCGCCCGCGACGGCGTTGCCCGTTTAAGGGCACCCTCGCGTTCGCGCCGCCCGCGCTACAGCAGGTCTTCGGCCGTCAGGGTCTCGAGCACCAGCTGCAGGTTCGCCGCCGCGCGTGGCCCCGTGAAGACCAGGGTCGCGCCGCCGCGATCCTCGATGTGCTCGACCAGGGCATCCACGTGTCCACCGTGGATCGAGCGCCGCGGCCCCGCGCCATCGACGCGCAGCCAAGCCCCCGCCGCCGCCAGCACCGGCCCGTCATCGACGCGCTGCGGCCGCCCTCCTTCGAACGCGGGGAGCAGAACGTGCGCGGTCGACGCCGCCGCCATCGCCTCGATGGGCGTCCAGAGTCCTTCGGGCTCCCACACCACGTGCAGACCCTGCTCGGCGCGCGCGCGAACGAAGTCGCCGATCCGCTTGCGGCCGATCGCGCCGGGCGCGAGCCCTGGCGGGGTTCGGATCGCGATCGTGTCGGTCTGCAGCGCCTCGGCAACCTGGGTCATCACGCCCATCGCCGCCGCGTTCTCTTCGGTCGGTGCGAGCCGTCCGAACGCCCGATCTTCGCCGGGTAGCGACCGAGAGCCCCGCTCTCGCAATCCGTCCTCGGGCGCGTGCGTGAGCAGGTGCCATGCGTACGGCACGAGCGTCGCGTTCGGGAACGTGCTGCGCAGCTGCTGTCCCCACCGCTTGCACGCCGCGCCGCGGGGCGGATCGATCAACGTCCGCTCGAGCAGGACGAGGTCGACCACCTCGTTGCGACGCGCCCGACGGGCGTCGGTATCGTCGACGACGATCGCGAAGCGGACGGTCATGAGCGGCGCAACGTAGGCCGCCGGCCGCCCACCGTCAATCGTGTCCGGGGGGCCGGGCCGCGGCCTGGTACAGGGGAATCGCCACGCGCACGATCGTGCCCCGCTGCTCTCGCGCGTCCAGACTCACCCGTCCCCGCAACGAGCGGACGATGTCGTGCACGACCGGCAGCCCGAGGCCGGTGCCCGAGGGCCCCTTCGTGGTGAAGAACGGCTCGAACACGCGCGCGCGCATCACCGGATCGACGCCCTGACCATCGTCGGCGACCTCGAGAACGCCGTCGTCGCCGTCGATGTCGATGCGGACGCGGATCTGCCCGCGCGCTCCCCCGTCGCCGTCGCCGAGCGCGTCGATGGCGTTGGTGATGAGGTTGAGGGCGACCTGGTGGACCTCGTTCTTGTCGGCGAGCACCACGACGTCGCCGTCGGGGGCTTCGATGTCGAGCTGGATCCGGCGCAGCCGACCCGCGCGCGTGAGCACCTCGACGATCGCGTCCACGCTCTGCCGCAGCATCACCGGACCGCGACTGCGCACGCGCGGCCGTAGGGGCTCGAGAATCTGCTCCACGTGCTCGTGGACCCGCCGGACGCTGTCGCGCATCGCCGAGACCATGCGGGGCCCCAGAGCCGCCGTGCCGCCTTCCTCGAGGATCGACACGAACCCGATGAGCGGGCCGAGCTCGTTTTTGATCTCGTGCGCCGCACTGCCGGCGAGCAGGCCCACCGTCGCGAGCCGGTCGGCGCGCTGCAGATGCTCGCTGAGCTCGGCGTGCGCCGACTCGTGAAAGAGCAGGCCGACCACGTAGCGCCGCATCGTGCCGCGCTCGCTCGGTGCGAGACACACCGACAGGCTCAAGCGCGCCGGCACCGAGCCGTTCGGCACGCGGATCGACACGTCGCCGCGCCACTGCGTCTGCGCCGTCAACGAGCTGGCCAGCGTCATGATCCGCCCTTGGATGTCACCTTCGGTCGGGTGCGGCTCGAACAAGTCGCTGGCGTGCGCGCCCGCGAGCGCTTCGGCCGTCCGTCCGACCCACTCGGTGAAGCTGCGGCTGGCGTCGTGGACCCGCCCTTCGTCGTCGAACACGACGATCCCGTCCTCGGCGCGGTCGTACAGCACGCCGAGCAGCTCGGCGATGAACTGGTGGCGCGCGGCCAGCCGGCGATGCTCCGCCTCGCGCCGCTGCTGCTCCGCCTGCGCGTTCCGGGCGTCGCGTCGCCGCGAGGCCGCCCGCTGCACCGCGGTGATCAGCTCCTCGCGCGACATCGGCTTGGTCAGGTAGTCGAACGCATCTCCGCGCACCGCTTGCGCCGCCGCGTGCACGCTCTGGTCGGCGGTGATGATGATGACGGGCAGCTGTGGGTCGGCCGCGTCGATGTGCCGCAGCAGGTCCAGCCCCGACTCGCCCGGCATCAGCAGGTCGGTGACCACCACGTCCACGCCGCCACGGTCGAACAGCTCGCGGGCCTGGGGAACGTCGCTGGCCACGGCCACGTCGTAGCCCGCGCGGCGCAGCGACAGCCGCAGGGCTTCGGCCACCAGCTCGTCGTCGTCGACGAGCAGCACCCGCTCGCCGCTCACCCGGCCGCCGCCCGTGGCTTGCAGCGCATCACCATGGCCAGCTCGCCCACCTCGATCTGCACGCGCGGATCCATCGCGTTCAGGCTCGGGGCGTGGGCCTTGATCGTCTCGCACAGGCCCGCGGCCACCTCGGCCTGATCGCACCGTATCGACAGCAGCAGGTGCTCGTCGCGCACGTCCGCGGTCAGGACCAGCGTCGCGTGCCGGGGTGGCCGCGCGCGCAGCCATACCGACATCTCGATCCCGGCGGCCAGCAGCGCCTCCTCGAACGCGGCGGGCACGGGCACGTTGCGTCGGTCCCGGATGTCGATCTCCACCCGCAGCCCCAGTCGCGTCCACCGTCGCGACAGCAGCGTCTCGAAGCGGCGCAGCGCGTCCCCGAGCGGCCGGTCGTGCACGCCCACGGCCGCGAGCCCGGTCAGGGCCCGCACGATCGTCTGCATGCGCCGCGTCGCCTGCAGCTCACCGTCACGCGACTTCCCCTGCTCCTGCACCGAATCGTCCGCCGCGAGCTCGGCGTGCATCACGAGCGCCTGAAGGGGGTTGGAGATGTCGTGCGCGACCGTGCCGAGGATCTTGTACAGCGCGGCCACCCGGGCCTCGTCGCGGCGCGTCGAGTCGCTCACGGGCCAAGAGTGACACATGCGGACGAGCACCGCGTACCATCCCGCGCCGTGGCCCGCCGCGACCGCCGCGTCCGTCAGCACGTCAACCCGCTGGGCATGGCGTACATCGAGCCGCGCGCGGTGCCCGTGCCAGCGCCGCCCGCGTTGGCGAGCGCTGCCGTGGAGGTCGAGCTCGGTTGCGCCGACGGACAGTTCTCGTTCCAGCTCGCGGCCGCGCATCCGGACGTGTTCGTGGTGGGCCTCGACATCCGCGAGCGAGTGATCGAGCGCAACCGCAGAGCGTGCGCGTCGATCGAAAACCTCGACTTCGGCTACGTCAACCTCAACGTCGACCTCGACCGCGTGTTCGCCGAGGGCAGCGTCCGGCGCTTCCACGTGCTGTTTCCCGATCCATGGTTCAAGAGCAAGCACCACAAGCGGCGCGTGCTCGAGCCGGGACTGCTCGCGACGATGCACGCGCAGCTTTCGGCCGAGGGCGAGCTGCACTTCGCGAGCGACGTGTTCGAGGTGGCGGTCGCGGCCATGGCCGAGATCGAGGAGGCGCCCGGCTTCGCCAACCTGGCCGCGCCGTGGAGCTTTTGGCGCGGCAATCCGTTCGCGGGCCAGTCGCGACGCGAGGACACGACCCTCGCCCGCGGTCAGCGGGTGTGGCGGATGCGATACCGCCGGACGTAGCCGCCTACTCGACCGGCGCTTCGCCGCCGAGCTCTTCGATCGTCGGCAAGAAGATCGCGTCGTCGAGCGTCTGGCAGTTGCGATACGCCTGCGCCTGCTTCTCGCGGGCCGCGTCGTCTTCGGCGGTCTCCATCTTCTCGGCCACCGTCACCACGCACGAGCAAAAGCTCAGCGCGGCGCGCTCGGTCGTCGGGTCGCTGCAGGCCTCGGACTGACGGTCGACCGACCAGGCCAAGAACGGCCCCTGGCAGTCCAGCGACGGGAACTCGACCGCGAGCACGCACTCGCACAGGTCGTGGTCGCGCTCGATGTTCATTGCGCCACCGCACACCGCGGTCATGTAGCCGTCCTCGAGGCGCAGCCGCTCGTCGAGGTTCTGCGCGCCGCCGAGGACCGAGCCGACCAACATCGGCACGACGTACATGACGACGAGCGCGACGAGCGGGGCGGCCACGAGCATGCCCAAAAGCACCCCAGGCAGCCGCGAACGCGGCGGATCGTCGATGTCGGCCAGCATCGGCATCGGTACCCGTCAGTCTAGCAACGCCGCCGACCGCCGCAGCTTCCACCGCGGTCGCGATCACCGCGATCGGTCGGGGTGGAAGCGACGCCCGCCTGTGCCGTTGGTCCCGAGCCGGCGCGGGGCTTGTGTGCCCCGCGGGGTCCGTACGATACTCCGCCGCGGCCGCCCCTCGGGCGCGGCGCCAGCGCAAAACGCCTGTCGAGGCTCTTCATGGCTGCCAAAACCCTTTGTCGACTCGCCATCTGTCCGTTGATCGCCGCTGCCGTCGCGGTGGCCCCAACGAACGCGGCCCTCGCCGCGAAGGCCGGCCCCGAGGAGATCGCCCCGCCGCCGCTGCCCGACGAAGTCGAGCCGCCGCCGCCGGTCGAAGAACCGCCGGTCGAAGAGCCGCCGACCGATGACGGTGGCGAGCCGGCCGACGATGGCGGCGAGCCGGCCGACGACGGTGGCGAGCCAGCCGACGACGGTGGTGGCGAGCCCGCCGACGATGGTGGCGAAGAAGGTGGAGAGGTCGAGCCTCCTGCCGAAGAGCCGCCGCCGGCCGAAGAACCTCCCGCCGAACCGGCGACCGATCTGTCGGTCGAGGGCATGGGCCCGTCGGACGAAGACCTTCCGCCCGAAGAACCCAAGGTCGCCGGTCGCCCGGCCAAGGGCATCGGCTTGATGGCGTCCGGTGGCGCGACGCTCGGCCTCGGCCTGGGGTGGACGATCGGTTTCGGTCTCGCGACGCGCAACTGCAGCTTCGACGGACCGCTGGAGTGCAGGCTCGAGGATCAGGACGAGTTCCTGATCCCGATGGGCGTGGCGATGATGACGCTCGGCACGATCTTGCTCGGCGTCGGAATCGGCTGGCACGTCCGCTACAAGCGGTGGCAGGCGTGGAAGCCCGGTCAGGAAGACAAGAAGAAGAAGCGTCGCGGCAAGACGGCGCGCATCGCCCCGGCCATGTTCGGCCACGGTGGCGGCTTGGTGATGGGCGGCCGCTTCTAGCGGTCTGCGAACCAGACCGCTCCACGCCCGTGCCCGGGCCCGCCCTGCTGCTCAGTGCGAGCGTCGCCGCTCGGCGACCGTCGCGGCGAGCTGCACGATGAGCTCGAGATCCTCGACGTCGACCCGCTGCAAGAGCGCGGTCAGCCTCGCCTTGAGCGCCTGCTCCGGCGAGGTGTGACTGGCCGTCGGCAGCTCGGGAAGCATCGCCGCGATCGAGATCCCCATGCCTTCGGCGATGCGCAGCAGCGTGCGAAGTCCCGGGCTGGAGTAGTGCCCGTTCTCCAACCGCGACACCATGTCGGTCGCGATGCCGGCGGCCGCGGCGACGGCATGTTGGGTCAGGCCTCGTTCTTCTCGGAGCCGGCGCAAGCGATGGCCGAGCTCGTTCATGTACGCCTTTTCGCGGGCGGCACGAGCCGGGCGCGGTCGAGCACTCGACACGCTGGCCTCCGATTCACTCGCTCCGCTCATACGCGGACAAGATGCCACACCGATTCGGTTCCGGCGATCCACCTACGTCGTGCGTTCTCGTGGGTCGCCGCCGGCGCGGCACGACCTCACGCCGACGTCGGTGCGCACGTGTGTGGCGACACGGGCGCCGCGCCTACAGCAAAGAAGTGCGGGCGACACCCGAGAGACGACGTCGCCCGCACGCGTGGTGTGTGGGTCGTGTTGGTCGGGTCCACGCAAGGTCGGCGGGTCGGAGGTGCGCCAGACGATCGGGTGCACCCGGTGGTGCATCCCTCGTCCGCTGCCCGAAGCGAGGCCTGGTTCGGCGCACGTGCATCGAGCGAAAGGTCGGAAACCGCGGGACCCGAAGCGCCGGTCGATCACACGGCGGGCGCCGCCTCGACCAACCCGTAGGTCCCGGTGGCCCGGTCGATCTCGACGTCGGGCACGATCTTGGTCGTCTCGAAGGCCTCGTACACGGGCTGCAGCTCCCGCCACAGCGTCAGTCGGTCCGGCGTCGCGTCCGGGTGCGTCTTCAGCTCGCGCAGGCCGGCCTCGTCCAGTCGCGTCGGGAAGATGTGGATCGGCGTGAGCCGGCCGCCTTTGCGTCGTCCGTCCAGGCTCGCGAGGAACACCTCTTCGATCGGCCCGTCCTCGATCGGAATGCAGCCGATCGTCGCACAGCCGCCGTGGACCATGATCGCGCCGCCGAGGTCGTGCTTGTGGCCGCGGACGCGGTCGGACGCGTTGGGGTAGTCCACGCGCATCGACATGTGAAAGCCGCTCCAGGCGTTGTAGCGGTGGATGTGATAGCAGCCCTCGGGCACCTGCTCGTCACCTTGTCGCCGCTTGGGTCCGAGCTCGCCCGACCTCGCGCAGATCGAGTAGGTCTGCACGCGCGTCATCGGCTCGCCGTGGCGCTGCGCCGCCCACAGCTCGAGCTCGTCGTCGGCCTTGAACGCGCGCAAGAAAATGCTGCGGCAGGGGTACGGCAGACCCGCGTCGGCGAAGAGCTTGCGGACCCGCGGGCGGGCACGCTTGCCGATCGCGTCCATGCGCGGGATGTCGGCGAGGGCCGGGCGGCTCAGCCACCCCGATCCCATCGCTGCCGCCGCCGCACCGAGCCATCCCCGCCGTTGCCACTGCACGGCCGGGTCCTACGTACGAGCGCCCGGGTCGTTCTTCGGTCGGCCGCGCGCCGTCGCGGACGCACGGGTGTCCCGTTTCGGGCCACCGCGCGCACCTCACGGACGAGGACCGAGCTCGTCGCGGATCCCCGCCGCCCACTTGTCGAGGTCGGCGGTGGTGCTCTGCAGGACGTCCCGCGACTTCTCCACCCGCGTCAACGCGCGGGCCAACAGCTCCTTGCCCCGGCGGACGCGGGAGCGGGCGGTGTTCTCGGGGACCCCGAGCGCCTCGCCGAGCTGCACGCCGGTGAGCTTTTCCCAGTAGTACAGCTCGAGTGCGACTTGAAACTCCAAGGGAATTTTCCGCAGCGCCTGCAGCAGTGCCCGTTGCTCGCGCTTGTCGGCGAGGACGCTCGACGGTCCGGCCCCGAGGTCGGCGACCGAGTGGGTTTGAAAGTCGAGCCGGTCGTCGCGACGTTTTTGCCGATAGAACTCGCGCAGAATGTTGTTTGCGACGGCAAACAGATAGGTCCGGAAGCTCGATCGACCCTCGAAGCGGTCCTTGCCTTCGACACAACCGATGAAGGTGCGTTGGACGAGGTCTTCGACTTCGCGATCGACCTTGTTGACGAAGAAGCGCCGGATGGCCTCGAAATGGCGCTGAAACAGCTCGTTTCCCGCCTTACGGTCCCCGTCGCGCCAGGCCTGGAGCATCTCGGCGTCGGTGGCCACGCGCGCGCAATGTACCACTGACGTCCGCAATTGTGGTGACGGGATCGTCGGGCGAGTGCACTACCATCGGCACTGGATGCACCCGCCCGGTGATACGAAGCTCGACTCGGAGCTGGTCGACGGGCCGCCCTCCGGAGGTATCGACGCGGCGGCGATGCGAGGTCGCCTGGCCGCGCGGATGTTCGGCGAAGAGGCCGGCGACGTCTCGATCGGCCGCTTCGAGGTGATCGAGTCGATCGGCGTGGGCGGGATGGGGGTCGTGTACCTGGCGTCCGACCCCAAGCTCGGACGAAGGGTCGCGCTCAAGCTCCTGCATCCCACCGCGGTCGGCAACGAGGTCGACCGTCTCCGGCTGCTACGCGAAGCGCAAGCGCTCGCGAAGCTGTCGCACCCCAACGTGGTGCAGCTGTACGAAGTGGGCGAGCACGACGGCAGCATCTTCTTGGCGATGGAGTACGTCGAAGGCGTCTCGCTGCGCCAATGGCAGATCGCCGAGCGTCGCACCTGGCGACAGACGCTGACCCAATACATCCAAGCCGGCGAAGGCCTCGCGGCCGCCCACGCCGCCGGCCTCGTCCACCGCGACTTCAAACCCGCCAACGTCATCGTCGGCAACGACGGCCGCGTCCGCGTCGCCGACTTCGGCTTGGCCCGCGGACCGGGCTTGTCGAGCCAAGGCTCCTCGGAGGAGGGGGGTGCCGCCGAGTCGGCGAGGTCACCGGCCGACTCGACGATCACGCGACCGGGTGCCGTGATCGGCACGCCGGCGTACATGTCCCCGGAGCAGCTGCGCGGCGAGCCGGTGGATGCGAGGAGCGACCAGTTCAGCTTCTGCGTCGCGCTGTGGGAGGCGCTGCACGGGGAGCGGCCCTACTCGACGGACGTGCTGCGCCACGATAGCGACACCGTCGCGCCCAAACGTGGGCCGAAGCGGGAGGTGCCACGGTGGGTAGACAAGGTGCTGCTCGAGGGGTTGGCACTGCGACCGGGCGAGCGAGCCGAGTCGCTGGACAGCGTCGCAGGTGCGCTGAGGCGAGGTCAGAACCGGCGCAGGCCCACCGGCATGCTTGTAGCGAGCATCGCGGCATTCGGTACTATTGGAGCACTGCTCTTGCCGCCCGGTTCCCGTCCTTGCCCAGAAGCGCAAGCGTTTCGAGACGAGTCCTGGACGGCAGACATTCAGCGGTCGCTGGGCATTGCCATTTCTGGGTCAGGACCCTACGGGCGAACCGCCTGGCCGCACATCTCGCGAAAGCTTGAGGAGTACGCCACCGCGTTCGACGAGGCGGCCCAGGCCGCGTGCCGATCCGAGGAGACCATTCCGAAAATTCAGCCAGAGGCGCGCTCTTGCCTCCGGAGCGTGCGTCGTCGGTTCGACTATGCTGTCAACCTCGGGCTGAACTTCCCGCGTGCCGTGGCCGCCGACGCTGAGGCGCTCGTCAGTCAGTTGTCCGATCCCTTGTCTTGTATCAGCGCGCCCGTGGTACCTGAAGCCGAGGTCCCCGCGGACGCATGGGAGCGCCTTGACGAAGCCAGGGCTCATCTGGCCCTCTCGCGACCAGCAGAAGCTCGCGACCGGCTCCGTTCGCCGTCGGTGGAGCAGGGCAGACGGGTTTCGCGCTGCTTCCAACGTCAGAGCGAGTTGTTGGAAGCGAAGTCGTTGCGAGCGCTCGGCTCCCTAACCGACGCGAAAGCTCATCTTGAGCAGGCGTTGTCGGGTGCCGTTGGATGTGACGATCCGCTGGGCGCGGCCGCGGTGTACTCCGACTACGCGTATGCAAGCGCGCGCGACAACGAGGACGTCGAGGCCGCTGAGCGCTGGCTGCGTCTCACCGAAGCAGCACTTGAGAACGCGGCCCCACGGGCCGCCGAGCTGGTTCTGCTTCGCGTGACACGGTCAAAGACGCTGAGGCTCCTTGGGAAGTCCGAGGACGCACTGGCCGACGCGCGCAAGGCTGTTGCCGAGGCAAAAGAGCTCTCGGAGCGTGATGATGTGGTGACCGCCCTCGCGCTCCGCGAGCACGCCAATCTTCTCAGTCGCGTCGGCCAGACGGACAGGGCCGCGGCTGCCTACGACGAAGCCAAGGTGTTCCATGAGCAGGCATTTGGAACCTGGCATGCTGAGTACGCGAAGCTCGAGCTCGATCTTGCATTGCTTGCGCGGCAACGTAGCAAACACGCCGAGGCCATCCCGCATTACAACACCGCGGTCGAGATTCTCAGCGCGGCGTACGGGCCGAGATCAGCGCGTCTTGCCCCTGTCCTAACAGGGCTCGCGGAGTCGATGACCGCTCTCGGTGACGTCGCGAACGCGTTGCCGCTCGCTGTGAAGGCATGGGAGATCCAGGCCGTGTCACTTCCTCTTGGCCATCCGGAACGGGGCGGCGACCTCGTAGGCGACCGCGCCGCAAAGGCA
>CALBMM010000122.1 GCA_937896535.1 uncultured Pseudomonadota bacterium | reverse complement strand
CTCGGGCTCGGGCTCGGGCTCGGGCTCGGGCTCGGGCTCGGGCTCGGGCTCGGGCTCGGGCAGCTCGAGCGGAGCGTCCTCGGGCGCGTCGTTGTCGGGCTCCGCGTCCGCCTCCGCGCGCAACGCTTCCGTCCGCTCCACGGCGGCCGGGTCGATCGCGATCGCGATGATCAACGCCGCCGCATCGGCGGCCGCGTCACACGTCGGTGCGGGCGGGAGCGTCCGCGTGCGCCGCTCGCCGCCTTCCTCCACCTCGATCGTGGCCGTCCATCCGTCGCGGCCTCGCGTCGCGGTCGCGTGGATCCGCAATCCACCCGCACCGGAGGTGGCCAGTGGGCCCCCGAGGTAGCCCTCGACGCTCGTCGTGATCGTGACGGGATCCGGGCACTGCGCCGGCGCATCCCACGACAGACTCGCGCTCGCGGGAGGATCCTGTCCCATCGCCACCGCGACGGCGAGCTGCATCCACGTCGGCAACGTCTGCAATCTACGGCGCGCGCACAGGTCGACGCCAGCCGAGATCGGGAATGCGCCGCAGAGCGACCCGGTATGCTGCCGCGCATGTACCGAGACGCCTACGACGAGGTGATCGCGTGGGGACAACAACGCCGGCTTCGCGACCGACTCCGCGAGCGTCGCACCGCCGCCATCGCCGAGCTTGACCGATGCCGCGCCGCCGTGGCGCAAGCGGAGCGTGCCAGCGAAGAAGAACAGCGCGACGTCGATCGTCTCGAGGGGGCGAGCCTGACCCGCGTGTGGCTGGCCATCGCCGGCGGTGTGCAGGAGCGTCTCGACAAGGAGCGCGCCGAGGCGGCGGCCGCTCGCCTGCGTCTGGAGCACGCGCGGGCCGAAGCCGAGCTCGCCGCCGCGGAGCTCGAACGCCTCGACGACGAGCTCGCCGGCCTCGCCGACGTCGACGCGCAGTACACCCGAGCATTCGAGGACAAGACGGCACGGCTGCTCGCCGCCGAGGACGACGCGGCCCGCCGGATCAGGGCGCTCATCGTCGAGGTCACCGAGGCGATGGATCTGATCCGCGAGATCGACGAGGCCCTCGACGCGGCGACCTGGGCGCAGCGTTACCTGCGACAGGCCTGCGAGGACATCGCGGCCCTCGACGACGAGGAGAGCATGCTCAACACCGCGATCTACACGACGTTGTTCATGTCGATGTCGACGCCGATGCCCGTCGCACATCGCCTCGAAGACAACCTTCGGCACGCGCAGACGTGGATCGGTCGCTACGCCGCCGAGCTGCGCGACCTGCCGGGATGGGAGCAGGTCGCGGCGTCCGTGGCGGCGCACGAGCGTCTGCTGACGAGCTTCGTCGCCCTGGTGGCCGGTGGGTCCGGCGCGCCGGGCCAGGACGCCCGCGCGGCAATCGACGCCGCACTGCACGAGGTCGACCGCACGCGCGCCTCGCTCGCGGCCGCGCGGCCGACGGTGGAGGCCCGCCACGACGCCGCGCGGACGCGCTACCGCGACGCGGTCGAGCGCGCCTGACGGCACCGGAACGCGTCGATTGCTAGACGTGCAATGTGGCTCACGATCACGGCAGCCGCGATCGACGAACTTTCAGCTTCTTGCAGGGGACGTCGGAAGCGGCGCGCCATCGTGGGGTCCAACGATCGCATGCGTGGGGAAACAGGACCGATCTTCGTCCGTACGGAGCTTCCACAGCCAACCTCGGCCACGCCGACGTCGCTGCGCCCGATCGTTCCGCTCGACGCACCCGATCGCGCCGCGCGCATCCGGCAGATCACGCCAGCCCGCCTCGCCATCGCCGCCAAGGCCAGCGCCGGCTCGGGGCTCATCGATCTCGACGAGGTCGCCCGTGCCCTCCTGCAGGCGCCGCCCGCCGACGTCTCGCCGCCGGTGCGCGAGCGTCTCGTGGGCCCGACCCGGCAGCCGATCCCGCCCGTCGTCGCCGCGGCCGATCCGCCGGAGGCCGCGAAGTCCCGCGCGCTCGTCCTGATGACGGTGGCGTTGCTCGCTGCGCTCGCGGCGATGCTGACCTTCGTCGCCACGTCGTGACGTGACGCGAGCGTCCGGCGACTCGCCAAAGCGAGAGGTCGTCAGCGCGACGGACGTCGGCGGCGTGACCAAGGCGCGCTCAGGAGCAGGATCCACCAGCCCGCCGCGGCAGGGGCCCCACTGCGGCATCCGCATCCGGCGGAAGCGGGCGCGTCGGTTCCGGCACCGGCATCCGGCCCCGCGCCACTGTCCGCGCCGTCGCCATCACCATCGCCTCCGACGCCCGACCCGTCGGTCGGCCCGGTCCCGCCGTCGCCTCCGGGCCCCGCGCTCGTGTCCGCCGCGTCGCCGGTGCCGCCATCGCTTCCTCCGCCGCCACTGGTGTCGTCACCTCCGTCCCCGCCACCGGGCTCGGTCGCGATCGGCCCGATGTACGCAGTCGCGGCGACCACGTTGTCGTACCACTTGTGGCAGGGCGCGTTCGCGTTGGCGCCGGCGTGAAATCCCACGCCGAACAGATCGAGCTGCAGCTGCGCGACGTCGCGCAAGCGCAGGTTGTGGAAGTCCATCACGAGCGCGCCGTCGATCCAGGCCGCGATCCTGCCGTCGTGTTCGCCCGGCGTATTGGCCTGCACCATGATCTCGTAGCTGTTCCACTCGTCGGTCTGCGGCACGACGTCCGGCCGCGGGACGAACTCGGGACCGAAATCGAAAGGGGTCGACGTGAACGGCGCGACGACTCCGGTCGGGTAGAAGTGATCGCCCCAGACGTCGCGTTGCTCGGGATGATAGATGTACACGTTGAGCCATCCGGGTGCCGGATCGCTGTCCTCACCCCGACCGGCCTCGAGATTGACGAGGAACTTGTTGGTCCCGTCGGCGGGGATCCCCGGGCCGGCGCCAGGCCCGTCCCAGTACGATGCCGACATCGTCGATCCGTTGTGGCTCGAGCCGACGACGTCGAAGGCAGGATCGTACTTGCCGTAGTAGCGCAAGAACAACACGTCGACCGCGGGCTCGACGTTCTTCATCAACTCGTTGCTGACCTCGGTCGCTTGTGTAGGGAGGGTCAGCCGCACCGATCGGGAGCCGTCCATGCCCTCGGCGCCGTCGACGAGTGCGATGTTGTCGAGGTGGTAGACGTTGTCCCACGCCGTCCACAGATCCTCCGGCGAGGCGTACCCCTCGAAGTCGTCGGCGAAGATGACCTGCGGATCGTCGCCGATCCCCGCATCGCCGACGTAGCCCGCGGCGATGCCGGTGTGCCCCTCGGGCAACGGATCCACCGCACCGGCCGCTCCCGGCAGCGTCAGCAGCAGCCCCGCCACGGCCGGTGGCAACCACCGCAGATCGGACATCGTCGAGCGCATGTCCCCGAGGTAACGCGAGCGGGCACGCGGTCTCACGCGACGGCGCTTTTTCCCGAGAACGTGTCGACCTGTGCCGTCGTTGTGGGCTGCCCTACGTCGCTCGCGTTCGAACGCGCGCTCGGCCGAAGCCGGCCTCCCGCGACGTCGGCGTCAGGACGAGCTGCTGCACTCGTGGCACAGGATGTCGCGGACCTGATGCAGGTGCGTGGGGTCGCCGTCGACGAGGTGCTCGAGGAGCCGGTCGAAGCGCAGCACGCCACCGCACGTGGCCGAGTCGTCGAGGCGATACAGCGGCATCGGCTCCTCGACGCCCTTGAGGGCGTACCGATCGAGGTACGTCAGACACAGCTCGCGATTGATCTCGTTCATGCGGTTTTGCAGCGCGACCCGATCGGTATCGTTGGTGGCGGCGCGCTCCTGTGCGCGAAGGCTCGCGAACGTGGTGCCGAAGAACGCCTCGGCGCATCGCTCCACCGTGGAGTCGGCCACGATCACGCGGGCGCTCGCGATGAGCTTGGTCAGCGCCTCGACGCGTGCCGCGATGTTGACGCAGTGACCGATCACCGTGTCGACCCCCGCGACGCCGCCACCGGCCCGGATCCGCGAGACCACGCCGGACTCGACGCCGACCCCGAAGGAGATCGTGGGCATCGCGGGATTGGCCGCGTTGTGACGTCGGCACGTCGCCTCCAGCCCCGCCTCGAGCAAGAACGCGGCGAGCAAGCCGTTGGCGAAGTGGCGCGGCCCCATGAACACGACGAGCAGGCCATCGCCGGTGCTGCTGACCGACAAGGCCGGTGTCTCGCGCTCGGTCGGTGCGATCGCCCGCATGCACTGATCGAGCGTGGCCGCGTAGAAGTCCGCGAGCGTGAAGCAGAACCGGTTCGTGCCCCGGTCATCGACCCCCGCCGCGTTCAGGCTCGGGGTGAAGTTGCGCAGGTCGACCAAGACGCCGGTGGCGGGCACCGGGGGGTCGACGCGCGCGCCTGCATCGATCGCAGCGTCGCTCACACCCCACGATCGCGCGAAGCGTCCGCGAGGTCGAGTCGAAACGACGAACGCTCAGCCCTTGGGGGCCAAGCACGGTCGAGGTCGCCCGGTCGAGCCGGAGTCCGCTTCGTCGCCCGTGTCCGTGCCGGTGCTCGTACCGGCCCCGGTCGTGCTCGCCGACGTGGTCGCGCCCCCGGTGCCCCCGGTCGTCGCGGTGCCGTCGCCGTCGACCTGCCCCGACGCGCTCGGATCGGTGGCGCTGCCGTCCCCGGCCGACTCGGTCTGCACCGCGACGTCCAGACACGGCATCGGGCTGCCGCTGTCGGAGGTCCCGTCGTCGCCGCACGACGAGGTCAATCCGCTCAGCGCGATCGCGATGAAGCGCTTGCGTCGGGCCAGGATGGCGTCGCGATCGGGATCGTCGGCCACTGCCACCAGGGTAGCAGCCCCGGAAGGCCGGCGGCCCGCGATCGTCAGCCGCCCATCGAAGGTGCGTACGCCTTGCCGGGCGTGCCCCCGAGCGCGAGCAACGTCGCTGCCTTCTGCGTCGTGACGAACTTGCGCCGGGTCTGCGGACCCACGCGGACCAGATCGCCGGCAGACAGCGTGACTTCCGCATCCGCGGCACGCAGCGTGACCTCGCCCGACAGCACCACGTAGACCTCTTCGTGTCCGTCGCGGTGGTGGTCGTGCTCGGGGTAGCCCTCGCAGTGTGGGTCGAGCTCGAGCACGTTCATGCCCCACGACGTCACACCGAGCGCCTGCCGCGCGGGACGAAAGCGAATTCCAGGGATGGCGTGGGGGCCGTCGTACGGCTCGATTTCTTCGATCGATCGGACTTGGATATCGTTCATCGTCAGCTCCGGCCTCGTCTTGCCATGTCGCGCGCACGACCGCTTGAACAAACGCGACCGTCGGGTCGGGCCCGAGGCCTCGTCTCCTCGCCCGAGTCCGGCGATCGCGTCCGCGTGGCGCTGTACGAGCCCGGGGCCGCGCTCGCGGACGTGGCGTGCCGCTACTGGGCCGGACGCTGGGACCTGCGTGGGCAAGCCCCGCACACGACCCAGCTGCTGTCCGATCCCTGCGTCAACTTCGTCTTCGAGCGCGGTCGGGCGGGCATCGACGCGCGGGTCGTCGGCGTGTGGACACGACTTTGGCGACGCACGCTCGAGGGCGAGGGCTTGGTCCGTGGCGTCAAGCTACGCGCGGGCGCGGTGCGAGCGTTCGTCGATGCATCCGCCGCGACGCTGGCCAATCGCATCGTGCCCTTGCGCGACGTCTTCGGCGATCTCGGCGATCTGCCCGCGCGCGTGCTCGACCCCGATGACCATGCGGAGGGCTTCGCGGCCTTCGACGCGTGGCTGAGCGCGCGACGACGCACCACCGATGCCGACGACGTCGCCCGCGCGATCGAGCTCGTGGATGCGGTCGCCAACGACCCCGACCTCACCTCGGCCGCCGAGCTGGCCGAACGTGCCGACCTCACACCGCGATCGTTGCAGCGGTTGTTCCGCGACTTCGTGGGCGCGCCGCCGAAGTGGGTGATCCGCCGCAACCGCCTGCAAGAGGTCGCGCAGCGCATCGAGCGGGGACGTGCCCCCAGCCTGGCCGCCCTCGCCGCCGAGCTCGGCTACGCCGACCAGGCCCATCTGACCCGCGACTTCAAGGCCGTCGTCGGCTGCACACCGCGCGCGTTCGAAGCCCGGGTCCGCGACGCGTGAGCCTCGCGCGGCAACCTCGTCCGAGCACCGGGGACGCCCCGTCCGGGATGGCGCTATCGTGCCGAGCATGTCGATGCCCATTCGTTTCGGCCTCGCGCTCTTGCTGACCGCCTGCGGCAGCAGCGGCGACGACGCTGCGAGCACGAACGACGCCTCGACGGGCGGCGACGTGCCCATGAGCGGCGGTGACACGTCCACCGGCACGACCCCGACCACGAGCGACGCCACCACGACCGACGCACTGGACTCGACCGGCATGACCGGTGCCGTCGACAGCACCGGCGCCGACGACAGCGGGCTCGTCGACGCGCGCCCCTACATGCTGCTGGTCCCCGACGGCTACGACCCCGCCACTCCGACCCCGCTCGTCGTGATGCTGCACGGCTACTCGGCCACGGGTGTGCTGCAGGCGACCTACTTGCGGTTGCTCGACGACGCCCAGGAGCACGGGTACCTGCTGGCCTACCCCGACGGGACGCCGGACTCGGCGGGCAACCGGTTTTGGAACGCGACCGACGCGTGCTGCAACTTCGAGGGCGCCGCGGTGGACGACGTGGCCTACCTGACGGCGCTGCTCGACGACGTGGAGGCCAACTACAACGTGGACGCGGACCGGATCTACGTGATGGGCCACAGCAACGGCGGCTTCATGTCGCATCGGCTCGCCTGCGAGATCGGCGACCGGATCGCCGCGATCGCGAGCCTCGCCGGTGCCACGTGGGACGACCCGGCCGACTGTCCCGCCGCGGCCCCGGTCAACGTCCTGCAGATCCACGGCACGGACGACGACACGATCTCCTACGACGGCGGCACGACCGGCACCGCGCCGTATCCCTCCGCGCCGCAGACGGTCGCGGCCTGGGCGAACAACAACGGCTGCGGCACCACGCCGACCGACGACGGGACGCTCGACTTGGAGGTGACGATCGCCGGCGAGGAGACCTCGCGGCAGGCCTTCCCCGACTGCGTGCCCGGCGGAGACGTGGCCCTGTGGACGATCGACGGCGGCAGCCACATCCCCACCTTCGACGAAGCGTTCGCCGATGCGGTCTGGGCGTGGTTCGTGGCCCATCCCCGCCCGGGGGCATGACCCACGAACGAAAGCGGCGCCCGGTCTCCCGGACGCCGCTTCGTCGTATCCGCTTCCGCTCGGCGGACTACTGGTTGGTCCAGGCGAGCACGGTGTCGATCGCCCAGTCCGGCAGGGTGCCGTAGCGCTGCGGCGGCATCAGGCGGGCGTCGTCTTCGTGCATCTGCAGGCGCTGGGCGATGAGCAGCTTTTCCGCCGCGTCGACACTACCGAGGTTGGTGGCGTTGAACTTGGCCCGCGACAGCGACTGGTCGAGGTTGCCGTTGTGGCAGCGGCTGCACATGTGGGTGAGGATCTCTTCGGCGGAGGCACCGGGGCGCGGCATCATGCTCATCTCCGTCAGCACCTCGTCGGACACGACCTCCCGCGGGTCGATGATCCCCAGCGGCGGGGCCCCGTTGGCCACGACCGCGTTGTAGGCGGCGATGGCGTCCTCGCGCTTGTCGGCATCGGTGATGTCGATGCGGTGCGAGGGCAGCGGCAGGCGCTGACCGGACACGACGCGCTGGTACTCGAGGGACCAGGTCGACGCCTCGCCCATCGTCTCCATCGTCGGCGAGTCGCAGTACAGATCGCTCTGCTCGTCGGGCGAGCTCGGCGGCTGCAGCGATGCGGGCACCGGCGCCGCAGACATGTACGTGCGCACGAAGGTCTCGAGGTCCGGACCGGCGGCGTGGCCGACCAGCTCTTCGAGCGAGACGCCACCGTAGATGCCGTCGACGCCGTGCATGCGGGTGAACTGATCCCAGAGCACCTCGCTGGAGTGCGTGCCGTGCTGGCCCGGATTGTCGACGGGCTGACCGGCGGTCGTCGTGCCCCCGCTGGACCAGCCGCCGCCTTGCTGCGACGGGCGGACCGGGAACCAGTGCGTCCACGAGTTGCTGATCTCCTGCACGCGCGGCACCTTCGGCGTGCCGGGACCGGCGGGCTGGTGGCACACGTTGCAGTCGAAGGTCGTGTTGACCAGGTCGGTGTCCTGGTACAGCGTCCAGCGGACCCAGTCGTCCTCGATCGCGGGCGTGACCATGTCGGCGATCGAGCAGCCGTCTTCGCTGTCGTTGCACGCCTGCTCGAACTTGAGCAGGTACAGGTTGAGGTCCTGCGTGTTCGGGTCGTAGCTCATCAGCTCGACGAGTTGGTCGCCGCGCGCAAAGCCCAGCGCCAGCGTCTCCTCGATTCCGCCGAACCCGGGGAACTGACCGTCGAAGCCGAAGCCGAGCATCTTCTCGCCGATGACCAGGCGCGGATTGATGGCCGAGACGTCGCGCGCGATGATCGACGAAGAGTTGCCGGTCAGCGCAAAGAAGGGGTTTTGGAAGTTCAGGGCCTCGCGCAGGTCCGACATCGAGTGCAGCTGCGCGCCGTTGCACAGCGCCTGCGCGACGCGGTCGCCGTTGCCGCGCCCGCACACCTTGCCCAGCTGCTGCGGGTCGAACGGGAGCTCCTCGACGATCTCCGGGTCCTCGTCCTCGCCTGCGCCGGGCACGTGGCCCTGCGAATCCTGGCCGTCGGCGTCGTCGTCCTCGTCGTCGGGGATGCCGTCGCCATCTGCGTCGACCCCGCTCCCCTGGCCCCCGATGCCGTTGCCGAACCCATCGCGGCCGTCGCCCATGTCCCCGCATCCCACGGTGGTCGCGAGCGCCGCCAATCCGGTCCAGACCGCCCAACCCTGCGCAATCTGAAGCATTTTGTGCACTTTCGTCGTGTCTTGAACCATGTCCCTGCTCCCTTTCGCCGCGGTTTCGAGCGGCGTATCCCACAAGTCCTGCCCCGACCCGACGTTGCCATACTCACGGGTTGGTTCCCGCCCTCGACGAAAAAACGTGAGGGTCCGCGCGCGCGAGTTCGAGCGGTCGTCGGCGCGACGTCGACCAACGAAGAACGCCCCGGACAGGGCCCGGGGCGCTCGGTATTCGCGATCGCGGTCGGTCGTGCGACCGCCGGCGTCGGCTCAACGGCAGCTCAGATGGACGTCGACGACTTCGCCCGAGGCGATCTCTCCACCGGCCGCGCGGTACTCGAACGCTGCCCGCTCGAACCCGCAGTTGCCTCGACCGTCACAGTCCGCGCGACGGGCGAACCCGAGATCGATCGAGACGATGCCGGTCTCCGCGAGCGGGCGCAGCTCGCCGAACGCCCCGACCCGGTCGTCGTCGACGTCCTGCCACAGCACCAGCTCGGCGAAGGCAGCGTCCTTGGGCGTGATCCGGCCGTCGCGGTCGTCGTCGAGCTCGGCGAGCGCCGCGAAGCCGTGGTCGGCGAGCCCGCCCGTGTGCATCTTCGTCGCGCTGCCGAACAGCTCGGCGCCGCTGCGGATGAGCCCGTCGCCGTCGCGGTCCATGGCCAGCCACGGGGCGGTCGGCCAGTCCGTGCTCACGCAGCTGCCGTCGCTGGACATGTCGAACGCGGTCGCGAGCGCCGGCTCGTAGGTGACGGGCGCGTCGTCGAAGTTGAGCACGAGGGGCGTGATGCAGTCGGGCTCGGACCATTCGTACATCGCGAAGCTCTCCGCGGCCTCGTCCCAGTAGCAGATCGCGCCCATGCAGCCGTAGTCCTCGCCCTCGCCCGGCTCGCACTCGGCCGCCGCCTCCGTGCACGGGGTCAGCAGCTCCTCGCCGTCGACGACGATGCAGTAGTGGGTGCCCGCCGCCCCGCTGTCGAGCATGCACTCGCGACCACCGTAGGGGTTGCCGTCCTCGCAAGCGACCGCGGCCACGGGCTTGGGCTCCTTGGTCCCCCCGCCCCCCGGCTGGCCGGCGGTGCCGACCGAGTCGTCGGCCGGCTCGTCGTCACCGGGCTCGTCGTCGCCGGGCTCGGCGTCCCCGGGCTCGGTGTCCCCATCGCCTTCGGTGGCCCCCTCGGCCGACATCGTGTCGTCGTCGGGCTCGACCGGCTCGGGGTCGCATGCCGCCAGGCCGACGGTGAGAGGAACGAGGACGAGGAGGGGACGAGACAGACCGAGCCAAGCCATGCCGGCACGTAGTGCATGCCCGGTGCCAAGGCCCAGCGCCCAGAAAACGGCCTCTACGCGGCATTGGCCGCGACACGCGTGTCAGGGGCCCCGTCAGCGGTGTCCCGATCGCCGGGCGAAGGGGTCCGATCAGCCGCTGGGCACGCCCGCGGAGCTGAGCGCGAAGCCGGTCATGTCGCTGTACGTGTACGCGTTGATCAGGCCGGTGACCGTGTCGATGTTCCCGGTCACGGGGTCGACGCGGTACGCGTCCGTCGAGTTGAAGCTGACCGCCCAGACGTTGCCGTCGAAGTCGATGCTGATGCCGTGCGCGTAGCTGGGCAGCGGGATCTGCTGCACGACCTGCAGGGTCTCGGTGTCGATGCCGACGAGCGTGGCGTCGGAATGGCGGCAGTGCCACAGCGTGCCGTTGCCGTCGGTCATGCAGCCGCCCCACTGGTTGCCGCCCGGGCTCGGCAAGCTCGCCCACGTCTGGGTGACCGGGTCGTAGCGGTCCGCGCCACCTCCGGCGCAGAACCATGGGCGCCCCACCGAGTCGACCGCGATGCCGTAGCTCGAGCCCGGCCCGGTGATGACCTCGTACTGGAACGTCTGCCGGTCGACGCGGACCAAGCGGGGGCCACCGGTCTCGATGCCCCAGAAGTGGCCGTCGCCGTCGACCGCTCCACCGTACAGACCGATCGAGCTCTGGATCTCGGGGATGTCGACGGTCTGTTCCACGACACCGGTGTCGCCGTCGAGGAGCAACACCTGCGTGGTCCCGGCCCCGTTGGCGCCGCCCGTCCACAGCTTCTCGTCGACGTAGCTGCACGTCGCGTCGTCCCACACGCCCTGCGCCCACGCCATCGGACGGTTGGAGCTGTAAGCCAGCGGCGTGTGCCAGGCGACGCACTCCTCGGTGCCCCACGCCAGGACGTCCGCGGCGCCGGTCGACGTCTGGATTCCGGCCATGCCGTTGGACTCGATGCAGTCGTCGGCGTTGGCGTAGATCTTGGTGACCCCGCCCGCGCGATTGGCCACGCCGACGTTGCCCGACAACGACACGGACGTGCGCGACGGGTTGCCGGCGGAGTCGGGCCGCACGATGTAGCGCCCCTCTTCGACCAGGGTCTGCGTGTTGATCTTGGAGACCGTGCTCTGCGAGCTGTTGGCGATCCAGATGTACGAGAGCGTGCCGCCGCCGCCGCCCGATCCTCCACACGCCGGTCCTTTATGATTGGATCCGACGTCGAAGTTCGGAATCGAGCCCGGCCCGTCATCGTCGGCGGTGCCGTCGGCGCTCGCGTCCGTGCCGGCGTTGGACCCCGCGCCCCCGCCCATCGTGTCGCCGGACGCCGAGCCCGCGGTGCCCTCGTCGGTGCCGGCCGACAGCGTCGTCAAGACACCGCCGCCCTCTTCGCCGCGACCATCGGAAGACTCGTTCGAGCACGCCGCGGTGACCGCGAGCGATGCAATGAAGCAGACACGACGCATGAACGAACTCCTTTGGTCGCGATTCCCCAAACCATCGCGCCCAGCACCATGGTGCCCGCCCCAGCCCGGGCTGTCGAGGCTGGGGCCGTACGTGGGGGTGGGTTCGCCGCGCACCGTTTGCCGATCCGTCGCTCGCACTCGACCCACGCGGGTCCGACACCACGAACGCGCCGTGATCCGGCGACCGAGTCGGAGCGTTGTCACATCCATGATGTCTCGCCCCGTTGCGTTCCTGTTGCCCGCCCTCCTCGCCAGCCTCGTGGCGACCGACGCTGCCGACGCACAGGCGGGCCCTCGCGTTCGCGCCCGCAAGGCCGCCGCCTCCGCGACGACGCCGCCGCGCATCGCCATCCCGGCCAAATTCGTCAAGAAGGGCCCCGCGCGGACCTCACCGCCCAAAGATCCGACGCCGGGCAGCCTGACCGGAACCTCCTCGCCCCCTCGCCCCCCGGTGGGTGCCGACGACGTGGCCGCCGACCTCGATGGCGACCTGTCGTTTCGACTGACCGCGAACGCGCCGTTCGTCCCGTTCGCCGGACGACTGACCGCGCACTACCCCCGCGACTGGGACACGTCGAGCTTCGGCGACGGCGAGGTCTGGATCTCCAACCAGCGGCTGCCCCAAGAAGCCTACGTGCAGGCCGAGATCTTCGTGCAGCCCGGCTACGAGTATCGCGTGGACTTGTGCACCACCTCCAACAGCGGCGAGTCGATCGTCGCCGAGGTCGGCGGGACCACGCACTCGTTCGACGCCGGCATCAACGTGGCCGACTGCGATCTGACCCTCCTGCTGACCAGCGGCACCGCCGGTTGGACCAACGTGCGCCTGCGGTACGCCCACTCCGACGGACTGGCGTTCGCGCTCAATCGCGTCAAAGTGCAGCGCCACGCGCTGTGACGCCGTCGACGACCGCGAGTGGGCCGCGGGCGAAAAACCGTTTGACGGGCCGGGGTGGCCCCCGCAGCATCGCAACGCCCCGGTCATGTCCACCCCCGCCCCCGATCATCTCGAGACCTCCCTGCGGCGCTTCCGCGACTTCTTCACCGAGCTCACCCAGACGTTCGTCGAGCGTTCCGCGGTCCTGACCCAGTTCGCATTGGCGCTGCTGTCGCGTCAGCACGTGCTGATGACCGGCCCCCCGGGCACGGCCAAGAGCCAAATGGCCTCGTTGGTCCTGGGGCGGATCGTCGACGAGACCAGCGGCGCGGCCAGCCTGTTCGCCCGGCAGTTCACCGAGAACACGGTGCAGACCGACCTCATCGGGCCGATCAACTTCAAGACCCTGATGGAGTCGGGCCGCACCGAGCACTTCACCGACGAGGGGATGCTCGGCTCGGTGCACGCATTTCTCGACGAGGTGTTCGACGGACGCGACATGCTGCTGCGCTCGACGCTCAACATCCTGCACGAGCGCGAGGTCAAGCAGGGCAGCGTGGTCGCCAAGGGGCGCATCGAGTGCGCCTTCATGACCAGCAACCGCTACATCGCCGAGATCCTCGACACGGCGCGCGAGACCCTGCTGGCGTTCATCGACCGGATCAGCTTCATCAGCTTCATCCCGCGCTCGTTCGCGGCGCCCGAGAGCTTGCGCGCGGTCGTGCGGCGCCACGGCGGAGGCTTCGGCAACCACCGGCCCACCTCGTTCCTGTCGATCCAGGACCTCGACGTGCTGCAGGCCGCGGCGGACATGACCTACGTCCCCGAAGAGATCTGCGACGCCGTCGCGCAGCTGGTGACGTTGCTCGATGGTGAGCTCGCCCAGGCGCAGCGGGCCGATCCGGAGTTTCAGCCGACGCGCTACCTGTCGACCCGCACGGCCGTGCAGGCCACGAAGGTCCTCCGCGCCATCGTCGTCTACGACAAGATCTTCCACCGCGCCGCGCGGCCGCTGCAGGCCGCCCATACCGACCTGCAGATGCTGCGGTACTTCCTGCTGCTGTCGGGCGTGGAACGCTCGGGCTTGTCGAGCCTCGTGTCGATCGAGACCGATCCGCGGGAGCGTCGGCAGCTCGACATCATGGCGACCGAGGCCGAGATCTTCGACCGCGTGCTGGCCAAGATTCCCGTGGTGGCGACCCCGCTCAAGCCGCGACGGGTGCAGATCGACCAGCTGCAGGTTCTCGCCGAGCGGGCGCGACACTCCGAGGACCCCGCGGCGCTCGAGAAGGCGGTGCACCAGCTGCTCGACGCGACCGAGAGTGGGGCGACCGACGCCGCCGCCGCGGCACGCTTGCTCGTCGACACCGTGGGCGAGCTGTCGGGCCGAGCCCTGCGCGGCGGCTTGACGCCACCGCTGTCCGGCGAAGGGGGGCTGTACGCGATGCTGCCGCAGCTCGCCGAGATCACGACCTCGCTCGAGCGCACGACCGGGCAAGGCCGACCGCTGGCCAACTGGCTGCGCGGACGGTTGCTCGATCTGCTCGACTCGGCCCTGCGCATGTCGGTGTGTCCGACTGCCGGTACGTTGGAGGCCCTCGGGGCCGACGCGGGCGTCGAGGCGCTCGACCGTCAGATCGACGAGCGGTTCCGGGAAGCCGAGGGGCTGCTGCGGCTGCGCGAGCAACTCGCCGCGGGGTACATCGGGCAGCGGCGCGAGGACGCGTCGGCGCCGGCGACCGCCCTGGGCAAGCTCGAGGACGAGCTGGTGCTGCTGTGGGACGCCAAGTTCCGCCACGCCGCGCTGCGACTGCTCGCCAACAAGAAGAACGCGGCGCTCGTGGACGTGCTGCGCTCGCTGTCACCGATCCTCGACGCGTTGCGGCAGGACGCGCAGCGATACGAACGCAGCGGACGCGACGGCGACCTCGTGCGCCGCGTGACCGGACCACGGCTGGAGCCGATCGTGGGGCGCGCGTTTCGAGGTCTCGACGGCAAGGACCGCGAGGGCACGGTGGCGCAGGTCGAGGAGGTCGTCGGGCATCTTCGCAAGGCCGGCTTGGGCGAGATGATCACGCCCGATCGCTTCGTGTCGTGGACGGCCCCCGTGCTGCTGCGCGACGACGTGGCCCCGGCGCCCGGTCCCGTGGCCGACCGCAAGCAGTACGACCGAGCCCGCGCCGCCGAGTCGCCGCTGTCGATCACCGACACGTTGCTGCGCGTGGCGGTCGCTGCCATCCCCCCCGATCAGCACGCCGGCACGGCCGACGATCCGGCCGACCACGTCCGTGAAACGCTGCGCGCGCTCGACGACGTCCCGAAGGCACGCGTCATCGATCTCGACCTGTCTCGGGCCGAACGCAGCGTCGAGCGCCTCGAGAACTGGTGGAAGACCCTGACCAAGGCGGGCGAAGGACAGGACCAGGCGCGCGACGTCGCCGTGCTCGAGGCGGTCGTGCAGTCGGGGTTCTTGCGGGCGGTCCGGGGCGACGCCGAGCCACTGCGCCTCGTGACCGAGATCGACCACCTCTCGGAGGTCTTCCCGGAGGGACGCGAGCGCGGCGCGGCGCTGCGCCAGCGCCTGGTCGACCTCGACAACCGCAGTACCAAGATGTTGGTGGGCCTGCTGCAGCGCAAGGCCGACGCGGCCTGGTCCGGCGCCCTCGAGTAGCGGTCCGATGGCGATCGTCCCCGAGGATCTGGAGAAGCTCGGTCAGCGCATCGAGAAGCTCACGCTCGATCCGGACTCGATCTCGGCGCCGTTGACCCGGATGCTTCGGCCCTTGCTCGTGCGGATCGGGTGGCGACCGAAGTCGGACACAGGGGCGACCGAAGACCTCGTCAGCGCGCTGCGCTGGGCCGAGGCCGGTAGTCGTGGGCCCGCCGACTGCGTCAAGGATCTGAAGAAGGCGATCGAGGAGCTCGAGGACAATCTCGTGCAGGTCGAGCGGGCGACCGTGCTGACGCGACGGCCGATGGTGGCGCACGCGGCGTGGCTGCGTCGCATGTACGAGCTGCTCGTGCACGCGCACCGGGCGATCGACGAGCCGGGTGACCGCGCACCGCTGGCCCTGGCGGCCGGGGCGGATCACGTGTCGGTACTGCCACCGCTGGCGATGAGCGAGGCGCACGACGACGACGACGACGACGACGACGACGACGATGCGCCGTCGCCCGCGGCCCCGCCCGGCGATGCCACCCCCTACCAGGCACAGGCGGACCCGTCTCGCATCCTCGAGCTGCAGCTGGACACGATCGATCATCTGCTGACGGCCGCGCGCGAGGAGGACGCGCTGCTCGGACGACGGCGACGGCTCCTCGACGCGGCGCGACAGCTGCTGCTGGAGAGCTCGGCCGCGCTCGCCCTCGACGAGTACGGCGTCCACCGACGTCTGGAGTCGATCGCGACCCAGATCACCCGGATCAATCGCCAGCAAGCCGTGGGATTGCGCCCCGACGTCTCGCTGCTGCACCAGGCTCGGACCGCGCTGTCGCGGGGCGAGCGCGACAAGCTGTTCGCCGCCCTGTCGGCGATCGACCGCGGCGCCGTCGATCGCGGTGACCTCGAGTTCACGGCGCTGACGCGGGCGAGCCTGCAGCGGCTGGCCGGTGCGGCGTCGACGGGGCCGGATGCGGTCAAGGCATCGATCGCCCGCTCTGCCGAGGAGGTCATGGGCCAGCGCGTGATCTCGGCGATCGCGACCGGAGCCGCCCGCGGCATCGAAAAGCGCACCGAGATGGACGACAGCAACGCCGACACGTTCGCGGCCGAGCAGGTCAAGGAGCACTACGCGCCGGGCAAGGAGCGGGACATCCTCGCGCACGCGCTGACCGTCGACGGCTGCTTCGACGTGGGCGGGGTGCTGTCACCCGTGAGGATCAAGGAAAACTACGTCCGGCACCGCGTCGTCCCCTACCCCACGCAGCACCAAAAGCTCGTCCCCGCGACCGGTCCGGCCGATCTACCTTCGGCGTTGATCGGGGATCCACGCGCGATCATCCTCGACCTCGCCGCAGGACGGTTGCTCGCGCGGCGATACGTGCAGGACGAGATCGCGACCCGCACCCGCACCGCCATGCAGGGGGAGGTGCGGGTCTACGTGCTCGACGGGTCGAGCTCGATGCTCGGCGCGCGCGCCCGGATGCGCGACGCCATCTTGGTGGCCGAGCTCGCGACGCTGCTGCGCCGACTCGAGAACCCCGATGCGCACACCCGGGTCGTCCTGTACTACCGCTACTTCAACGCGCTGATGGGGCCGGTGACGCGCGTCGACAGTCCCGGTGCGGTGATCGAGGCGATCGCCGACGTGACCGGAACCCCTCGTTCGGGCGGCACGGACATCGAGCAGGCGTTGCTGACCTCCATGGCGCTCATCGCCGAGGCTCAGCGGGAGAACTCCGACCTCGCCCGCGCGCAAATCGTGCTCATCACCGACGGCAACGCCGCGGTCGACGAAGCCAAGATCTCCGAGGCCCGCCAGACGCTCGGCCAGCTTCCCGTCGGGATCTCGGTCATCGCCCTCGGCGAAGAGAACGAGGCCCTGCGCGGGATCGTGGCCCGGCAGCGAGCGCAGCACGAGCGCGCCTTCTATCACTTCCTGCCCGACGGCTACCTGCGACGGATCAACGCCGGCGAGCTCGGAGCCGACGCCGTGCACCTGCCCACCGTGCCCAAGCTCGACGACGACGCCACGCTGCAGTCCGAGCTCGGTGCCCTCCTCGAAGACCTCGCGAACCTGCAGGCGTCGCGGGAGGAACAGGCCCGACGTGAGCTCGACCGGGTCGATCGCGACCGCCGGATCGAGCGCACCGACATCGACGCGGTCGGCGAGGGAGAGCGCGCGCGGCTCGAAGCCCTGTACCGCGACGACCGAGCGCTCGACCGTCGCTTCACGCATTGGTTTCCCGAGCCCCCGCCGGCGCCCAAGCTCGACCCCAACGTCCCGGCCGCGACCACCACGGCGCTGGTCCGCGCGACGCCCGAAGCGGGGACGCTGGAGCGCGACGACTTCGACTCGGTCCTCGTGGTCCTGGCCTCGATCACGGAAGTGGTCGAGGCGGTCGGCAGCAATCGGCTGGGACGACAGGCCGACGCGGTGGACTTGCTCGAGCGTCTGCTGCCCAACGCCCGCCTCACCCCGGCGCGCTACCACGAGGTCCTGCGGATGTACCCGCACGAGCTCGCGCCCGCGCTGCGCGTCCTCCACGAGGCCATCGACGCCGGCATCGGCGCCCGGATCGCCGCGCCCTTCGGCCGCGGCCGCGTACCTTCGGGGTAGCGGCCGGCTCGTTCGAAGCCGGCTACGGGCAGACCGGGGCGACGTCCTGGCAATCGGTGAACCAGGTCCGGCTGAAGCTGCAGCTCGTGCTTTGCGCGAGCGGCGAGGCGGCCAGACAGTCGTCGAAGAACTGCGGCGGCTGCAGCGTGCACGACCTCGCCGGTCCCCAGGTGTCCAGCGTCAGGGAGCTGCAGGTATCGGGGAGTCCTCGATCGAGCACCTGGACCTGCCCACTACCGTCCGCGTAGACGATCGTTCGGTCGTAGAACAGCGCATCCGACAGGTTCAACGCAAAGCGGCCGGGTGTGCGGTCGCGCAGCGCCTCGAACACGCACTGCGTGTAGGCACCGAACGCTTCGCCGTACTCCTGGTCGACGACCTCGCCGCACGGCGAGGAGACGCCGCAAGCCTCGAGCGTGAGGAAGCCTTCCTCGCGCGGGCAGACGTCGCCGCCGCACCAGCAATCGCACCGTTCCGGCTCGCCCGGGGCACCGGAGCACTCCGTCCACCCCACGGGGACGGCCGGCAGCCGCGCGGATTGGCCGGGAGTGTGGACGCACGGCGCCCCGTTGAACAGGTAGTCGAACCCGGAGCCGTCGGCGCGGTAGTAGGTCGTGCGGTAGTCGGCGGCGATTGCCTCCCCGGCCTCGAGACACGCCCGGTTGGGGACGCCAAGTGAGCACGACGCATCGGCGCGCCAGTCACCGATGACGTACATGCAGTCGGGTCGCTCCGCACACGCCGCCTCGTCGGTCAGGGTCTCGCAAGGGTCCGCGTGATTGATCCCGAGGGTGTCGGCTTCCGTCTCGCCACTGCCGGCTTCTCCGTCCGCCGCTTCTCCGTCCGCCGCGCTCGTCGTCTCGCCGCCTTCGCTCGCCGCACCCGCGGTCGCCCCACCCCCGGCGGGCCCGGAGGGATCGTCACAGCCGACGAGCAGGAGCACGATCCCAAGGCCCAGCGTCCCGACGCCGCGTATTCCACCCAACAACACCACCCTGTCAGAGTACGCGTTCGACTCCGACTCTGCCACCGACAAGGGACGAAACGACCCCGCGGCGGGCTACCCCGCCGCGCCTTCCATCAGGCGCCCTACCGCGATGATGCCGAGCAGCACCAGCAGCAGCACGTTGAGCCCCACCATGCCGAGCTCGTCGCGACGGGCATGCAGCGGGATCGCGAGCACCATGATGAGGCCCAATCCGATCGCGGAGATCGGCGTCAGCACTTCGACGATGCCGAACATCGCCGGAAACAGCAGGCCGAGCGAGGCGAGCATCTCGGCCACCCCGGCAAAGCGCACCGCGAAGGGCGACGAGTCGTGGACCCACCCCATCTTGTCGGCCAGCCGATCGATGGGCTGGATCGTCTTCATCAGGCCCGTCACGAAGAACAAGATCGCCAGCAGGCTCTGCAGGATCCAAAGCAAGACGTTCATGGTGTGGCCGGAGAGGAGATGCTACCCGGCCCAGGCCCGTCGCGCGCGCCCGTTGCCGCGACTGCCTCCGCTTCACGCACAGACGTCGATCCCGCGGCCATCGGCTCGCCACCCTCTGGAGGCGTGCGCGCGACAGCACGCCCTCGCCGCGGCCCGGAGCTTCTTTTGCGCGTTCGTGCGAATTCGGCTCCGGTACACTGACCGCGAGCGGCATGCGCACGCAGTTCTTCACGACCGCCACGCTCCTGGTGGCCTGTACCGGCCCACGCGGCGACGCGGGCCCCAAGCCGGCACGGCCGGATCCGCAGCGCGAGTGTCTCGCCGACGAGGTCGACCACGCGACCGCGCAGGCGGTGGCGATGGACGCCATCGACGCGGAGGAGCTCGGCTCGCCCGCGTCGGGGCCGCTGCGAACGATGGGTGCCGAGCCGACGCCTCTCGACCTCGACGGCGACGGGCGACCGGAGATCGATGTGACCTTCGAAGGTCTGCTCGGGGCCTACTCGCGCGACCACTGGCTGTACACGAAGACCGATGGCTGCACTCGATTCTTGGGCCGCTTCGAGGAGGCGTATCTGTGGCCCGGGACCGCCCGTCACGCCGGCATGCTCGACCTGCTCGTACTGCTCCCCACGGGCGAGTTGGACGAAGTCAGCGAAGGGGGCGGCACGATGACGCGACTCGTGTTCGACGGCACCCGGTACGAGCCCGACGGCTCCGTCGTGTGCCCTCGGGTCACACGCGACGTCCCGCGAGATACCCGCTGCCCGGGCGCATGGGGAGACCGCGGCGCGTGGATCGAAACGGGCGCCTGGGACGACGGGGCCACGCCGAGCTCCGCCCACGCGTGCATCTCGCCCGCCGCGGACGCGGCCGCCCAGTTCGGGAGCACGAAGCTGGTCGGCGGCAAGATCACCGACATCGACGGCGACGGCGCGCCCGACTTTGCGTACGGGAGCGAGGAGTTCGCCGGGACCGTCGGAAGTGAGGTCGAGGTCTACGTCAGCAACCATGGCTGTGCCCGCGACGTCGGGCGCATCACCGTGCTCGACGAGCCGGTCTGGAACGCGGACTCGGGCGAGCTGCAGGGCGGCTGGGTGGAGCAACCCGTCGGTTCCTGCCGAGCCGGCGAAGTCGGCAACGTGCTCGTCTACTACCGGCTCGACGCGACGGGCCTGGTCGAATCGCGGCGGACTCGTTGTCCGTGCGAGGGCGGACCGGCCGAGTGTCGGTGAGCTCGCACGTCGGCGAGCCGGGCCCGAGGAGGCTCGACGCGTCGGGCGGCCGTGTCGGGCTGTGCCTCGCGCTGAGCCTGGGCCTGTGGGGGAACGCGGCCTGCCGCGCGTCGTCGGTCGCGTCCGTGTCGCAATCCCCGGCGGCCACGGGCGCCCACGTGGCCGCCGGCCCGTGTACCCGCACGGAGTGGGACGGCGAGAGCGACGCGCCGGCGCGACAGGTGCGGTACCGCTACGATCGAGACGGACGACTGCGGACCGAAGACGAGGACTTCGAAGAGCTCTGCTTCGTCGAGGGTGGCTACGAGAACGAGGGCTGCATGGACGTCGAACGCGAAGCCGACGGGACCTTCGACCGTCGTACCGAGTACACCTACGACCGGCACGGACGGCTGGCGCACATTCGCGAGCACGACCATCCGCGCGGTGGCTACGTCGTGTCGACGACCTTTCGGTACGACGAGGCGGGACGCGTGGTCACCAAGATCCGGCAGGGCACGACGACACGCTACACGTACGAGGGTGACCGGCTCGTGCGCGAGGAGGTCACCAGCAAGGGCGACAAGCGCCCCCACGCCGTCGTCGAGCACGGCTACGACGCGGCGGGCCGTCGCGTTCGCAGCGCGGAGCGGTGGCCCGGCTCCGACAAGGCGAACGTCACCGTGTTCGCGTACGACGGGCGCGGGCGCCTCGCCGAGCAGACGACGAGGGACTCCTTCGACCACGGCGAGACCCCGGAGGTCGTCACGTACACCTACGACGATCACGACCGTGAGGTGAGCCGGACACATCGGCACGGCGAGCGCATCGACGAGACCGTCCGCACCGACTACGACGCGAACGGCAACCCCCGCACCCAGCGGACGCTACTCGGATCGGATGTCGTCACCCGCGTCGAGTGGCGCTACGACTGCAGGTAGCGGCGGCGCCCGAGACACGCCTACTCGTCCATGTAGCCGGCGTCGACCTCCGTGCTGAACTCGACCACGAGAGGCGGACCGTTGTACTTGGGGAACGCCACCGTGGCCACCGCTTCGCGGATGCACGACTGCAGTGTCTTGTCGGACGCCAGCTTGCCGGGCAGCGTGGCGTTGACGGCGAGTGCCTTGCCGGTCTTGGGCGCGAGCTTGACCGAGATGTCCATCATGCCGTCGTGCAGTACCGCGCCGGCAGCCACGTTGTGACGTGGCTTGGCCGCCTGCACGCACTCGTCCATCGGCTCGAACGCCCCGCGGAAGGCCACTTGCACCGCATAGTCGTCCGGGCGCTCGCTGCCATGGGCGTCGAGATCGATCACATCGTCGGCGTTGGGATCGAACGTCGCGATGTCGGCCTTGACCGTGTGCGCGCGTTGGCGTCCATCTTTGACCTCCGGGTTCTTGCAGGCGACGCCCGTGAAGGTGAACACGACAGACACGAGGACGAACGCGTGACGGCAGCGTGGGTTCATCGTCATGCCATTGTACCGCGAGGGGTCGCGTCGGAATCGTCCGAGCGTACGTCGACGATGGACGCGCGACTCCGCGCGACGACGACGATGACGACGACGACGACGACGCGCTTCGACCCGTGGCCCTAGAGAAGCGAACCGCAGCTCGGCGATCGGAGCGCGTGTCGTCGGCGGCCGCCGGGGTCGCACGTGACAGCGAGACCGACGGCGGACCGGACGTCGACGTGGAAGACCGTCACCAACCGTGACGTTCGCGCCGGCGATGCCGACCGCGCGCCCCGGTGGCCTCGGAATCGGCACCACAAGGCGCGTCGCGATGCGGGATGCATCGGCCCTCGCCACTGGTCCTTCCCTTGGGTAGCGTTGGGCATGTCCTTGCCGATTTCGCGCGCCCACTTGTCGATCATCCTCGCCGCCACGCTACCGGTCGCCGCGTGCTTCGATCCCACACAGGTCGACGACACCGACGGGGAAGCGAGCACCGCGGGTGACACCGCGACTACGAACGGCGACACCACGCCGGCGACCGGCGACACGACGTCGGGCACCACGAACGTCGCGACGTCGTCGACGGGGCCGGGACCCGATCCCACCACCGACTCGGGCGCCACGTCCGACACGACCGGCGGTGTCGTCGACAGCAGCTCCGGCACGACCACCGGCGGCGACGACATGGGGACGAGCTCGTCGACCGGATCGGACGAGGAATCCACCACCGGGCCGGTCGTCCCGGCAGGGATGTGCAACGAGCTGCTCAACGTCCCGTGCGGCGTCGACCAGTGGTGCGACTACCCCGACGACCTGTGTGGCGCCGGCGAGCACGGCACCTGCCTCGCGCAACCCCAGATCTGCAACCTGATCTTCGCCCCGCACTGCGGCTGCGACGGGGCGACGCACTCCAACCAGTGCGTCGCCAACGGCAACGGCACCGACATCGACCACCCGGGCGAGTGCTGACGCGGCTGCTTCGTCGTCGAGCACAGGGGACGACCCGAGGGTCCGCGGACGCTGCGCGAATCGGGTGTCGTCGTCCCCCGTCGAGTGGAGCTTCGGCTGCAGGTAGCGGCGCGGCCCACATGAGCCCGCGGCTGCCGGGTCTCCACCTCGCGACCGAAGCGCCCGTCGGCACAGAGGTCTCGCAGCGAAGACTGCGAACGATTCGGGCGGCTCGGCGCGGGGCGGTCGATGTGCGTGCGACCGCCGAGCGGACGCAAACACCTACATCGGCCCCGACCACTGCGACCGTCCCCGACCGTGGATTGTCGCCGCGGACCCTCGGCGCGGGCTGATAGCATGCGCGCATGCGGCTTCGGTGGACCTTGGCGGGAACGTGCGTGGCGATGGCCATCACGGGGTGCAACGGCGGTGGTGGCGGCGGAGGGGGTGACGGCACGACCGAAGCCGGCAGCGACGGCACGACGACCCAGGGCAGCGCCGACACGACGTCGGGTGACATCCCGACGATCGACCCCGACGTGCACACCATCGCCAATGGTTGCTACGAGGTGCACGGCGACGGGCAGTGGCTCGTCGCCGGCGACACCGGCTTTTCGTTCGCGAACGAAGGCACGCCCGCCGCCTTCTTCTTCAAGGCCTCGGATCTGGCCACCTACCTTCTGTACGACGCCGGGGGCGGCTACCTCGTCTCCGACGACGGCACGCTCGAGCGTCGAACGACGCTCGACTCCGACGTGTCGCTCATCGACGACACGTACGTGTCGGGCGCGGAGTGGGAGGCCCGGATCTCGAGCACGAACCCCGACCGGTTCGTGTTCGTCAATCGGCGCAACGCGACGTACCTGGGCGCCGCGGGATTGGTGCCCGACGAAGCCGCCGCGATCGCAGTGGGCCTGGTCGAGTCCGACGGATGCACCGCCCACCCCGAGCTGACGCTCGACGCCGAGGGAACGGTGACGAAGACGACCTTCGACGACGGCACCCTGTACGGCATCGTCGACACCCACTCGCACATCCTGTCCAACTTCGCCTTCGGCGGCGGTGGCATCTTCCACGGCGCGCCGTTTCACCGCCTCGGGGTCGAGCACGCCCTCTCGGACTGCTCGCTCTTCCACGGCGAGATGGGCCGCAAGGACTTCTTCGGCTACGCATTCGACACCTCCGGATCCGGGCTCGTCGACCTCAACGCGATCCTGCCGGCTCTGCTCGGTGGCCAGCTCGACCAGGACAACCACGCGACCGCGGGCTACCCCGAGTTCACGGAGTGGCCCAACGGTCCCAGACGCTCGACCCACCAGACGCAGTACTACAAGTGGCTGGAGCGCGCGTGGATGTCGGGGCTGCGCCTGGTGGTCCAACACGCCACGACGAACTCGATCATCTGCCACATGACCGTGGGCGAGGGCCTGCAGCAGGTCCGGTACTCGTGCGAGGACATGGTCGCGGTCGACCGGATCATCGACGAGACCTACGCGCTCGAGCGCTACATCGATGCGCAAGCCGGCGGTCCCGGCGAGGGATGGTTCCGCATCGTGACCACCCCCGAAGACGCGCGGGAGGTGATCTCACAGGGCAAGATGGCCGTGATCCTCGGGATCGAGACATCCGACCTGTTCAACTGTCGCATCACGCCGCACGAAGGCGACGCGACGTGTGACGCCGACTACGTCCGCGCGCAGCTCGACGACTACTACGCTCGAGGCATCCGCGTGCTGTTTCCGGTGCACAAGTACGACAACTTGTTCTCGGCGGGGGACGGCGACCGGGCCTTCATCGAGCTCGGCAACTTCTTCAACTCCGGGCACTGGTCCAACTTCACCGACACCTGTCCCGACATCCCGATCGTGTTCGACAAGGGCGAGGTCGCGTTCGGCGGACTCAACGTGCCGCGCACCGACTACCTGTCGGCGCCCCCGCACGACTTCAGCGGCTTTCCGGTGGCGCCGGTGGCCACGGCCTTCCAGTTCATCGGCGAGATCATGGAGCCGCCGCTGAAGGGCGACTGGTGCCAGAACGCCGGCCTGACCGAGCTCGGCGAGACGCTCCTCCACGAGATGATGGCGCGAGGCATGGTCATCGAGATCGATCACCTGCCACGACGCTCGGCCGAGCGCGCGCTCGAGATCCTCGAGGAGAGCGACTACCCGGCGGTCGGTACCCACGGCAACAACCACAGCGGGCGGCTGTACCAGCTCGGCGGCGTCTCGAAGACCGGACTGGGACGGTGTCGCGAAGCCGAGCCGGGCGCGATGACCCAACGCCTGCTGGAGCGCATCGACGAGATCGTGGCCAACGGCGGCTACCCGGCCGAGGGTTTCGGGTTCGACCTCAATGGCTTCGCGGGCGCCCCGGGCCCCCGATTCGGCGAGGGCGCCTGCCCCACCGAGCAGACCGATCCGATCACGTACCCCTTCGAGTCCTACGCCGGCGACGTGACGTTCACGCAGCCGTTCGTCGGCAATCGCGAGATCGACTTCAACGACGAAGGCATGGTCCACATCGGCATGCTCCCCGAGCTCATCGAGGATGCGCGCCGCGATGCCGTCTCCGAAGCGGACCTCGAGCCGCTGTTCTCCTCGGCCGAAGGCTACATCCGCATGTGGGAGCGCGCCGAGCAACGCGCGGCCGAGCTCGGCCAGTAGGCCGGCCCGTCCGTCGCGTGGCCGATCCGTCGCGGCCGTCGGTTCAGGTGCTGCACTGACCGACGCCCTCGAGGCACTCCAGCGGGGCGCCGCCGGGGTACGTGGGCATGCACGTCTGGCCATCGAGGCACGCGGTGTCGTCACCGACCGTGCAGAACGGCGAGCAGCAACCGGTCGCGCCGGCACAACCCGGAACCGAAGCCGCCCCCGCGCAGTACAGACCGTTGTCGCACGCGTTGATGAACTCGCACGGGTCGCCGGCGGCACCATCATCACCGGAGCCGTCGGGTGAGCAGACCATCGCATCGCCCACGGGGTAGCACCCCTGCCCGTCCGGACATTCGTCGGCCAGCGGGTTGCACACGGGGCGGCACAGGATCAGCACCCCCATGTTGGAGATCGTGCACGTGGTGTTCGGCGTGTCGCAGACCGGAGCCTGCGGCGATCCGGTGCACATCTCGACGCACGTGCCCATGCCCGTCTCGGTGTCGACGCCAAAGCACATCGCCGAGGTCTCGCAGTCGTCGATCCCGCTGACCCCGCTGCCCTCGACCGTGCACGCATCGCCGGGCGCACCGGGGTTGGGATCGAGCGGCGAGCACCGCGTCGCGTTCCAGCTGGGGCCGCCGTCGTTGGCCCACGGCATGCATTTTTCTCCGGCCGGGCAGTCCTGCGCCCAGAGGTCGCACTCGAGCTGGTCGCCCGCGTCGGGTGGGTCGAGGAAGCCGGCGAATGGATCCTCGCCGCCGAAGTCGTCGATCGTCGGCAGCGCCGCGGCCGGCGATCCCGGCGTTTGGTACCCGACCACCGCGGGCGCCATCGAGGGCTGGCACGGCACCTGATCGCTGGTCTCTCCCGTCGAGTCTCCGGGGCCGGTGGCCGTGTCCGGGTCCGGACCCGTGTCGGGATCGGGCATCGTCGTCGTCGGTGGCGACGTATTGCTCGTCGGCCCCATCGAGGTCGCGGTCGGGTTGGTCGCGGCCGAGGTCCCGGCCGTGCCGCCCGTCGCCGCGTCGGCGCCGTCGTCACCGCCCGAGTCGTCGGCGGGACACCCCACCATCGCCAGCACCAACATCGCGGCCAACCCACCTGAACCAAGCTTGCCCATGGCGCGAGTCTACCAGGGCGACCCGATCCGTCTCGTCCTTTCGTCCCAAATGGGGCACGAAGGGACGAGCTCAACCCGACGACTTCACGGAGGCCTCGATCGCAGCGCAGGCTGCCGCGAAACGGGCATCGAGCCGGCGTCCTTCGTCGTCGGGCGTGGGGCCGACGCGGGTCCACGCCCCACGCGCGTCGGCGAGGCGGCGCGCCAGATCCGACTCGGCCGTCTCGCCCGCGATCGCCGATCCGGCCATCGCGGCCTGGAGGCGCTCGACGACCGAGCGACCGTCGTCGGCTTCGGGCCGCAGCGACTCGACGCGCTCGCACAGCTTCGCCTTGCGGCGTCTCGACTTGTCGGGATCCAGATCGGTGCCCGCGAAGACGGCGGGATCGGCCTGCAAGGCCGTCTCGGCGGCCGTGCGGCACGCCTGCACCACGCCGGTGTCCTCGAGCCGCAACGCCCTGCCCCACGCTTCGACGATGCGGGTCGGGTCCTGTGCGGCGCCGCCCAGCAACCCTTCGATCTCGGCCGCCTCGGCCTGCCGCTGGGCCTTGCGCGCGACGTTGGCCTCGGACTCGAGCCGCTCGAGCTTGCCGAACACCGCGTCGGCGGCCTGCTGCATCCGGTCACGCACTTGCTCGACGGCGGTACGCGGAACGTGTCCGATGTCGCGGAAGCTGCGCTGCAGCGCCTTGGCCTCCGTGGTCGCGCGCCGCCAGCTGTCTTCGTCGACGATCGTCGTCGCGAGCGCCTCCAGCCGCGTGATGATCGCGGTCTTCTTGGCCAGGTTCTTGTCCTGGTCGGCGTGAATCGACGCCTGCGCTTCCTTGCGCTTGGCAAAAAAATGGTCGGCCGCGGCGCGAAAGCGACGGTAGACCTTCTGATCGTTGACGCGACCGACGGGTCCGATCGTCTTCCACACCGCCTGCAGGTCCTTGAACGCGGCGGCGGTGGCGGCCCAGTCGGTGGACGCCATCAGGCTCTCGGCCCGCGCGACGAGCTTGTCCTTGTGGGCGAGGTTCTCGGCGTGCTGCGCCTTGACCACCTCGTAGATCGCGTCGCACGCGGTCTTGAACTCCTGCCACAGCTCCTGGCCCTTGCCGCCCGGGACTGCGCGAAACTTCTTCCACTCGTCCTGCAACGCCTTGAGCTTGTCGGCCACGTCCTCGGTCTCGGCCATCGCGGCCTGCAGCTTCTTGGCCTTGTCGACGAGTTCGGTCTGGTGGGTCAGGTGCGACCACTCGCGCCACTTCTCCTGCTCGGCCCACTCGGCCACCTTGGCCCGCAGCGGCTCCACGGCCGCGCGGTAGCGGGCCGTGAGTTCGTCGCGCTCCGCCTTCGTCGGCAGTCGGGGCGGGTTGGCGAACATCCGGTCCGTTCGGCGCAGCAGCTGATCGACGGCGCGCATCTGCTTGTCGTCGTCGCTGGCGACCTCCGCGAGGGCTTCGACCTCTTCGCACGCGGCGACCAGGGACTGGCGCGCCCGCTCGGCCTTGTCCGCCTCGTCCGCCTCGCGCTTGGCTTTCGCCTCTTCGCGGCGGGCCTTGGCCGCGGCGGCTTCCGCCCGCCGTGCCTCGCGCTCGGGGTCGTCCTCGGGGGTCGCGACCGGCGGCGGCTCGGGGGTCGTCACCGGTTCGTCGACGGCGGCCGCACGCTCGGCCGCGAGCACCTTGGCGCGCTGGGCGATCCGCTCCGCCCGCGCCGCCGCCTCGGCCTGCCGCTGCAGCTGCCACGCCGCGTGTCCCTCGTCGAAGGCCGTCCTCGCCGCCTGCAGCCGCGCCGACAATGTCTCGTCCTCGCGTGGGATCCGGGCCCACGCATCGAGCACCGCCGCGACCGCCTCGGCATCGCCGAAGTCCCCGCGTCGCACGCGACTCTCGAGCGCCTCGACCAAGCGAGTCTGTTCCTTCTTCGCCGTCGCGTCGTCGGCCGCCTCGCGGGCCGGCGCGTCGTCGACCGGTGGCGCCACCTCGGCGAGCCGCTTCTTGGCACGGTTGCGCAGGTTCTTGCTCGGCGCCTTCTTGGTCAGCTGCTCCAGTAGGTCGGGATCGTGGATGCGATCCAACGCCGCGGCCGCCGCGTCCTTGGGCTTGCCGCCGAGCACCAGCGTGCGCAGCGTCGCCACGTCGTCGATACGGTCGACGATGAGACGACGCCACTGCGTCTCCGTCGCTTCCTTGGCGAGGTCCGCGAGCGCCTTCGGATCGTCGATGCGCTCGAGCGCGGCGGTTCGAACGTCCTCGGACTTGGCCCGGGTCACGACGGCACGCAGCTCCAGCGGCCCGAGGTCGGCGAGCAAGTCGTGGGCACGGTCGGCCGACACGGCCCCGATCGCCGCCTGCACCCGCAGCTTGCCCGCCCGGGTGCGCGCGAGCTCGGCCACGTCGCCGTCGAGCTCGCTCGCGAGGTCGGCCAGGACGCGCACGTCGTCGATGCGTTCGACCGCGACCTTGCGAACCGAGGCCTCGCGATCGCGACGGGCAACGTCGGCGAGCACGTCGGTCTCGGTCAGCTCGCGAACGGCCGCCGTCCGCACCTGCACGTTGCTGTGTCGATGCTTGGGTCGAAACAGATCCGTCAAGCCCATGGCGCGCGACAGTAGCAGGACCGCCGCCCGCGGGCTCCCCCCGGCCAAACGCCCTCACTCTTTGCACAGAGACGTGATTTCGTAGTGGTAGTTGGCCAGCTCGTCGCGCCAGTACTCGCCGTTGTAGGCGTAGCGCTCCTGCCCGTCGTCGACGCGGATCTTGTGTCGGTCGTGCGGCTCGGCCGGCGCCCCGATGGTCTTGGGCAGGATTTCGTACCGGATCTTCAGCGCGTCGGCCTCGAACTTGCGGATCTCGGCCGACGCCGCCGACAGACGCTGCCGAATCGCCGCACCCATCGCCTCGCGCGCCGCCGAGATCTCGAGCTCGAGGTCTTCGGCGAGGCGCTCGCCCAGCGCGCCCTTCGTCAGCTCGGGCGCGGCGTCGCGCAGCCGGTCACGCTCGCTCTCGAAGCTCGACACGACCTCGTAGCGCCGGGCCAACTGCCGGTCCGCGAGCAGCCCGACGAGCACGTCGTCCTCGTCCGCCGCCGCGTCGTCGGCATCGGCGACCACGGCATACGTGATCTCGCGGCGGCGACCCGCCTTGGCGATCACTCGCTCGTACAGCGCCAGCAGCTCGAAGTCCTCCGGATGTTGCTCGAGCAGATCGTCGAGCACGACGCGGACCGCCTTGTAGCGAGCGTCGAACTCGTCCAGGGCCAGCGTCGCCGAGCCATACCGACAGTTGTAGTAGTAGGTCACGGCCTCGAGCAGTGGCGCCTCCGGGTACAGTCGATACGGGAAGAACGGCGCGGCGAGGGTGTGCACGTGCCCGAGCGTGCGCTGGTAGTGCCGATTGGCATCGGTGGGCTCGTCGGCGGCGAGCAGAAACTCCGTCCACGCCCCGGCGAAGACGGCGTCGAGCCAGTACGGCGACTCTTGCGGGAGCCGCTCGAAGTACTCGAGCGCCAGCTCGAGCTGATTGCTCTGGTAGAACACGTAGCCCATCGACAGACTCGCGAGCTGCTCGTAGCGATCGGTCTCGGCGACTTCGTCGAGATGGAGGTGCGTCAGCCTCTTTCGGGCCATCCGACGCTCCAGCCGCTCATGGGCGCGCGCGGTGGGTCGCCGACGAGCGTCGATGCGGTCGCGCACGCGCGAGAAGCGTCGGATCCGCCGCAGCTGTTTGCGGCCGAGCTCGGCGCGCAGGTCGATCTGGCGGCGCAGCACGTTCTTGAACGCGTCCACGGCATCCTGGCCACGAAACAGCCGCGTCGATGCGACCCCCGAGAAGTACTGCGCCGCGACGTAGTCGCTGCTCCGCTTCGGGACCACCGACAGCAAGCCCAGCGCGCGGGGTAGATCGCCGGCCTCGTACGCGGCCCGGCCCATCGCGAAGTACAGCTCGTCCCGGACGTCGTCGAAGCGCTCGTCCTCGAGCGCCGTGTCCTCGTACGCCGCCAGGGCCGCGGGCAGCTGAGGGTCACCCTCGAGCTCACGACTGAGTGCGGCGATCCAAGCCAGGGCGTCGAGTCGATGCGGGTCCCCGGTCGTGTTCGCGATCTCGAGCAGCAGTGCCTTCGCGGTCGCGCGGTAGTGCAGCTTGTACAGCGACTTGGCCAGACCCAGGCGCGCCGACGACGTCGCCCCCGACGCGGGATCGGTCATCAGCGCGTGGAAGGCCGCGGCCGCCACGGCGTGATCCCCGGCCGCGTAGCGGGCCTGCGCGGCCGCAAGCGGGCCCGCGGACGTGGACGCGGCCGCGGACGGAGGAGGAGCTGGTGGTGGTGGTGGTGG
>CALBMM010000121.1 GCA_937896535.1 uncultured Pseudomonadota bacterium | reverse complement strand
GGCCCCGCCACGGCGGCGCGGCTCGTGGCCGACATGCGATTCGTTCGTTGGGTCTCGGCCGATGCCCGCGCCGACTCGGCGAGCGACGAAATGACGGGGCTCGTGGGCAAGCTCGCGATCTTGGTGGGATCGCCCGTCACCCGCGTCATCGCCAGCTTCTTCGTCCGCGTGGCCGCCCCTCCGTTTCCAGCTCGGCTGTTCACGTCGTTCGAAGCCGCGGTGGCGTGGCTTTCCGAGGCTGGTTCCGTCGCTCGCGTTCGACGACCGAGCGGAAGTGAGCAAGCGTGAACGCAGTGCGCGCGCAAAGGGCCAGCGCGGAGTCGCGACCTGACAGGCGCGGTAACGCCGGATATGATCGAAGCTGGTGGTGTACGAGGATTTCTCTCCGCCAGAGGGGGCGCGCGTCATCGAGACGTGCGCGGGCCTGGTCTGGCGCGAGGACGGACTCGTCTACGAGTCCATCCGCGTCACGCACATCGAGCTGGAGCACGCCCGCGGCCTCGTGCACGGCATACGCGAGCTCGTTGGTCCGAACATCCGTTCGCGCCTCGTCACCGACATGCGAAGCACCCGCTGGGTCTCTGCCGACGCTCGCACCTACTCGGCCGGTGAAGAGATGAGGAGCATCGTGGAAGCGGGAGCCATCGTGGTGGGGTCACCGGTCAGCCGCGTGCTCGCCAGCTTCTTCGTCCGCGTGACCGCGCCTCCATTTCCGGTCCGGTTGTTCACGTCGCGCGAAGCCGCGGAGGCGTGGCACGCCGAGGTCGGCGTCGCGGCCAGTGCCAAATGAGCAGCGACCCGCGCCTGGAGGCGATCATCGAGCAACTGCAGCGCTTCGCCAGCGGTGACCTGGCGTTTCGCGGCGAGATGTCCGACGGCCACGACGAGCTCGACGCGATCATCGTCGGCCTCAACATGCTCGCCGACGACTTCCTGGTTCATCAGACGCGATCTCGCGCCGTCATCCAGGACATGGCGGAGCTGTTCGAGCGGGCGCCGGTCATGTTGTTCGCGCTCGACCTGGCGTCGGGCTCGGTGCTCAAGGCCAACGAGACGATGATCGAACGCCACGGCCCGGCCGAGCGCGACGTGGTGGGGACGCCCCTGCGTGACCACGTGGTGCCGATGGCCCGCGAGGCGTACGCCGAAGCGCTGGCGCGCGTGCGCGCGGGCTCCGACATTCGCGACTGCGAGCTGACGCTGCGGTGCGCGCAAGGTGGGGAGTACGTCGGGCTGCTCTCGGCGACGGTCGTCGACGACACGCACCGGCGCGCTCGCTGCACGCTGGTCGACATCGAGGATCGCCGCCAGCTCGAGTCCCAGCTGCTGCAGGCCCAGAAGATGGAGGCGGTCGGCCGCCTCGCCGGCGGAGTCGCGCACGACTTCAACAACCTGCTCACGGTCATCTCCAACCACACCGAGCTCGCCCGCATGTCGCTGCCGCCGGACGGCGAGGCGGCCGAGGATCTCGCCGTCGTGCTCGACGCGAGCGCGAAGGCGGCGGCGCTCACCGGACAGCTGCTCGCGTTTTCGCGCCGGCAGATCATCCGGCCCAAGGTCTTGCAGCTCAACGAACTCGTCGAGCACACCCACCGCATGCTCGCGCGACTGCTCGGAGAGAACGTCGACGTCGTCCTCGTCCTCGACCCCGATTGCTGGCCGGTCAGAATCGACTCCGGTCAGTTCGAGCGGATCCTCGTCAATCTCGCCGTCAACGCGCGCGATGCCATGCCCAACGGCGGCAAGCTGACGATCGAGACCGAGAACGTGTCGCTCGACGACGAGTACGCGCGCACCCATGCCGAAGTTGTTCCGGGCGACTACGTGATGCTCGCCGTCACCGACAACGGAGAGGGGATGGCCGAAGACGTGACGGCCCACGTGTTCGAGCCGTTCTTCACGACGAAGGCGGCGGGCTCGGGCACCGGTCTCGGGCTGGCGACCTGCTACGGGATCGTGCGCCAGGCCGGCGGACACATCTGGGTCTACAGCGAGCTCGACCGCGGGACTTCGTTCAAGATCTACCTGCCGCGGGTGCGACGACCGGCCGAGTCATTACCCGACGACGAGGACGCCTCGGCCACCCGCGGCGGGGGCACGGAGACGATCCTCGTGCTCGAGGACGACCCGCGGGTCCGGGCGATCACGGCGCGCATTCTCGGCACGGCCGGCTACACCGTCCTGGAAGCCTCCACCGGGGACGAAGCGAGAGCGCACTTCGACGTGGCCACGGTGGACCTGCTGGTCACCGACGTGGTGTTGAGCGAGACGACGGGTCGCAAGGTCGCCGAGTCCCTGCGCGCCGTCGCCCCCACGCTTCGCGTCGTGTACGTCTCGGGCTACACGGACAACTCGATCGTCCACCACGGCGTCCTCGACCCTGGCGTCGACTTTCTCCCCAAGCCGTTCCGCGTCGCCCAGTTGCTCGAGATCGTGCGCACTGCGCTGGACCGCCGCTGACGCGGGCCGCGCGGACCGGGAGCGATGCGGCAAACACGCCGGCCGGCGGCGTCCCCTCGAAAAAAACGCCACCGCCGTGATCGGTCCGCCCGGCCCAGCGTCTTCACGCGCGCGCGAGGGACCGCGCAGGGGGGGATACCAATGCAGCCGGCGACGCAGGGCGAATCACGGGTCTGGGAGTTCGTGCCGAGGCCGAGTCGTGCGACGGTGCGGACCCTCGATGGGGTCGTGCCCGTGACCACTGCCTCCGACCCTGCCTTGGACGCGTCGGACCTCACCCCCGGGGCGAAGATTGGCCGCTACGTGATCTTGGAGCGCGTCGGCAGCGGGGGGATGGGCGTGGTGCTGTCCGCGTACGACCCGCACCTGGATCGCCGCGTCGCGATCAAGCTCCTCGCGTCTCGCCGCATCGGCAAGGAGGCGAGTCTTCGCCTGCTGCGCGAAGCCCAGGCGATGGCGCGGCTCAGTCACCCCAACGTCGTGCCCGTCTACGACGCGGGCAGCGAAGGGGGGCGGGTGTTCGTCGCCATGGAGTTCGTCGAAGGCGTCACGCTGCGCACCTGGCTCGAGCAGCAAGAACGTCCGTGGACCGAGGTGCTCGATGCCATGCGACGGGCCGCGCTCGGCTTGCAGGCGGCGCACGACGCCGGGCTCGTCCACCGCGACTTCAAGCCCGACAACGTGATGGTGGGCGACGACGGCCGCGTGCGCGTGCTGGACTTCGGGCTGGCTCGCCGTGCGACCGCCGAGCCCGAGCCGACGCACACCACCGCTGCGAAGCTCGATGCCACGAAGATCACGGCCGTGGGGAACAAGGCGCTGGCAACCCCGTTGACCAGCGAAGGCGCCCTGCTGGGCACGCCCGCGTACATGCCACCCGAGCAGATCGAAGGGCTGGCCGTGGATGCACGCGCGGATCAGTGGAGCTTCTGCGCGACCCTGTACGAGGTGCTGTACCGGTCGCGCCCGTTCCAAGCGTCCACCCTCGCCGCGTCCCTGCTGGCCATGCACGACGGGGCCCTCGCACCGCCCCCCGAAGCGAGCCCGGTTCCCCGATGGGTCTTCGACGCGATCGCACGCGGACTCGAGGCCGAGCCCGACGCGCGGCATCCGAGCATGGGCGCGCTGCTCGATGCGCTGGAGCTGCCCGCGTCCTCGCGCCGGCGCACGATGCTGGCCGCGATCGCGGTGCTGGGTACGGCAGTGGCGGCAGGAGTGTGGTGGCGTGCGCAGGGCGTCCCGGAAAGCGACGTGGCCTGCGAGTCGCGGGCGGCGGCCGCCGCGGAGGTCTGGTCGGCGCAAGCGCGGCAGGCCGGGGCCGACGCGTTCGCACGAAGCACCGTCGCCTACCAAGGCGACGCGTGGGCGCGTGCCGCCATGCGGCTCGACGACTACGTGGCCGCCTGGGGAAGCGAAGCCGGTCGTGCGTGTCGGTCGTCGGGCCCCGAGACGGCGGAGGTCGATGCCCTGCGCACCCAGTGTCTGGATGATCGCCTTCGCAGTCTGACGACCGTCGTCGGTGCGTTCGCCAGCGCCAACGACGAAGTGGTGCGCGGGGCCGTGGAGACCGCGTACGAGCTGCCCGAGCTCGAGCCATGCACCGACCTGCCGGGCTTGCTCGCCCGCGTGCGGCCGCCCGAGGACCAGCGAGCGCAGGCCGAGCTCGAGCGATTGAAGATCGATCTCGAAGCCGCCGCGGCCCGCAGAATCTCCGGCGACTATCCCGGTGGTCGCGAGCTGGCGGGGTCCGTCGTCGAGCACGCGCGCGCGCTGGCCTACGACCCGTTCACCGCCGAGGCCCTGATCACGCTGGCATCGTTTGCCCGCCACCAGAGCGACTACGAGACTGCACGTGACGGCTGCGTGGAGGCCTTCGAGCTCGCGGCCGCGGCCCACGACGATGCGGTGGCGGCGAAGGCTGCGACCGAGCTCGTCTACCTCCTCGGCTACGAGCTCCGGTCCACGGAGGAAGCCCGGGCCTGGACGACCGTGGGCACCACGATGATCGAGCGTGCGGGGCAGCGTGGGCAGGCACCCGAGGCGAACCTTCGCAACGCGATGGGCAACGCCGCCTACGCGCAGGGCGACTACGAACGTGCGCTCGCCGAGTTCTCCACGGCGCGGGAGATCTGGGAGGCACTGCCCGGCGATCACCCGATTCAACTCGCCGACGTCTCGAACAACATGGGTGGGGTGCAGTTCAAGCTGGGGCGCTACGACGCGTCCCGCGAGCTGCACCTGCGGGCGCTGCAGATCCGCGAAGCCACCTTCGGACCCAATCATCCCAACGTCGCGACGTCACTGGATTCCCTGGGCACCCTCGCCATCAACGCCGGCGATCTCGACCACGCGCGCGACTACCAGCGGCGAGCGCTCGCGATCAAGCGCGCCACGCTGCCGCCCGACCACCCGAGCATCGCGACGAGCGAGATGCACCTCGGCGGAACGTTGGCCGACCGCGGCGAGTACGAGGCCGCGATCGAACATCTCGAGCGTGCGGTCGAGATCCTCACCGCCAGCCGCGGGCCCGATCATCCCGCCCTCGCCCGCGCCCTGAACAACCTCGCGCGGGTGTACCTGCTCCAAGACGACCGCGCCGACGAAGGCGAAGCCCTGCTGCGCCGGGCACTCGAGATCCGCCGCAAGGCGCTCGGACCCGAGGACCCGTCGGTGGCGAGCTCGCTGCACAACCTGGGCGAGGTGATGCTCGGACGCGGTCGATCGGAAGAGGCCCTGCCACTGCTGCAGCAGGCCCTGCAGATTCTCACCGAGGCGTTCGGTCCCGATCACGCCGAGGTGGGCGAGTGCTGGCTGTCGCTGAGCCGCGCCCACGAAGCGAACGGCCAGGTGGAGGACGCGGGGGAGGCCGCACGTCACGCAGTGGACATCGCCGAACGCAGCGGCCGAGCGGCGTTCGACCTCGCGCGGGCGCGCCTGCAGCTGGGCAAGCTCCGTTGGGACCTCGGCGATGACCAGGCGCAGGCGCGTCAGTTCGTCGAAGACGCCGAGGCGATTCTCGCGAAGACACCCGAGCGGGCGCCGGCGGAGCTCGCGAGGGCACGCGCGTGGCTGCAGGGCCATCCTTCGCCCGGTCGTTGACGACGCTGCGGTCGTTACGGAGGGCGTCGTATCATCGCGGCGACGATGACGGGTCGTGGCACGCAGTGGTGGCTCGAGCTCCCCGACGGCACGCGCCGCCGGATCGGACCCGCGGGCGTTCTCATCGGCCGGAGCCCGGATTGTGACCTCGTCCTGGATCACGAACGGGCGAGCCGTCGGCACGCGATCGTGTATCGCACGGGGGATGGCGTCACCTTGGTGTCGCTGCGGCGAAGCACGACGCCGGGTGTTCCGGATCCCAAGACCGCCCTCGCGGACGGCACGGAGTTGTCGTTCCCTGGTTTGACGGTCACCGTACGGGCCACGGCCGGCGCCGACGCGGGCGACCCGTCGTGGGTGCTGCGCCACAGTGGCGGAGGCGTGTTCGGTGTCGACGAACGAGGCCTTTCGGTCGGCAGCGGCCCCGACGACGATCTGCGCATCTCCGACTGCCCGCCTCGCTGTGCGCTGCTTTCGGTCGCGCACGGCCAGCTCGTGCTGGAGGCCCAAGTGTCGCTGTCGGTGTCCGGGCGCAAGGGCGAGCTCGTGCGATTGCCGGCCGGCTCGGCCCACCGCCTGTCGCGGGGCGACGTGGTGCACATCGGCCGTGCGAAGATCTCCGTGATCGTGGGCGGCCTCGCGCACATGGGCACCACGGTCGGACACACGCAAACGGCGACGGCCGGCGGCGCGAAGCTGACGTCGGTCCGGCTTCAGTCCCTGCCCCGGGGAGGTCGCTTGTTCGTCGCGTACGGTGGCGAGCCGGCCGTGGCGTACCTCGCGGGTCGGCGCAGCGATCTCGCGGCGTGCTTGCTCGCGCCCCCGGCTCCGCACGAGGCCGGCACGTTCATTCCCGATGACGTGGTGGTCGAGCGCGTGTGGCCGGAGGGGACGACCGCCCGGTCCGCCGTGGGCGTGCTGCTGCATCGGCTGCGTCGCGATCTCGTGCACGCCGGTCTCGACGGAGCTGCGCTCGTCGTGCGAGCCGAGGGCGGCGGGGCGACGAGGTTCGCCGTGCCCCCCGACGCGTCGATCGTCGTGCAGTAACGTCGCGAGCCCTCAGACGCCGACGGACGGCATCGCCTTGCCGCAGCGCACCAGCTCGTCCTTGAGATAGTCGGTCGCCCGGGTGCGGGGCAGGTCGGCACGGAACACGAGGAAAATGGAATCCTCGAACACGGGAAGCTCGTGGTGGAGCCGACGCAGCTGGTGCGGACTGCGGTGGGCGGCGATCCGCCGCGGCAGTAGTGCGGGCCCGATGCCCGCCAAGGCCAGGCTCTTGACCAAGCCGAAGTCGCCGCAGTCGAGGCGTCGGGTCGGGGAAAAACCCTGCGCGGCCAGCCGTTCGACCAACGCCATACATTCGCGGACGCGGCTGGGATACACCAGCGGATGGCCTTCGAAGTACGCGCGCGCCTCGTCGAGGTCCGCGAACCGGGCCCCCGGGGCGTCGTAGTAGGCGGCCGCATCCCCGGGCCCGGGCTGCCCATCGGCGGCGGCGACGAACACGTCGATCGCGTCGCGAAACAGCTCGGTGACGACGACATCGGGGTGGGGCTGCGGGTTGACCACGATGCCGAAGTGCACCTGTCGCCCGACCACGGCGTCGAGCACCGACGACGACGAGTCGTTGTGCAGCGTGACGGCGATCTCGGGCGCATCGGCCAGCACCCGCTCGAGAAAGTCGGGCAGAAAGTACGCGCCCAGCGACTCGTGGCAGCCGATCACGAAGCTCCCGGTCAGCCGCTGCTCGAGCCCGTCGATGGTCTCCACGGCGCGGTGCAGGACCGCCATGACCTCGTCGACGTGTCGCAGCAGCTCCTCCCCGCTCGCGGTCAACGACACGCCCGCGCTGTGCCGAAGAAACAGCGTCGTCCCGAGGTGGGCCTCGAGTTGCTTGACCGCCACGCTCAGGGTCGGCTGACTCACGCGAAGCGATCGCGCCGCCCCCGTCATGTTCCCCGCGTGGGCGATCGCCCGAAAGTAGCGCAGCTGGTTGAGGTCCATGGGCCACCCAACCTTCCTCTGTCTCGCCGCGCGATTCCAGTCGGGGCGGGGCGCCGGCCGTTCGCCGGCCCGCTCGGCGCGCACGCCGGCCGTCGCGTGTGTGCGCTACCATCACGCCATGCCGGTCCACGCCAAAGTCGTCACGGTCATGCTGGCGGTCAACGCCCTGCTCGCGATCGTCCCGCTGACCGAGTCGCAGGACACGATGACGATCATCAAGGCGGTGATCCCCGCGCTGCTGCTGTACGGATTCTTGCGCGGTAGCGAGGGCGTGCGGGTGCTGCTGCTCATCGGCGCGTTCCTGGGCCTGATCGGCGGGGCCTTCGGCGTGATCACCTCGATGGCCCTGCTGTCGATGGGGGGGATCGGCCTGCTCGTCTTCGGCGCCGCCGTCTGGGCCGTGCTCGCCAACGGCTACTTGCTGTTCGCCCTGCGCAACATCGACGTCGAGCACTGGATGATGCGCCGCTCGCTGGGCATGGGCGACGACGA
>CALBMM010000120.1 GCA_937896535.1 uncultured Pseudomonadota bacterium | reverse complement strand
GAGAGATCGTCGCGCTGATGGGCACGATCACGGGCGTGCTGACGTCGTTGCTGGCGGGGGTGGCGGCCGTCTCGCTCGTCGTGGGCGGGATCGGGATCATGAACATCATGCTGGTGTCGGTCACCGAGCGGACGCGCGAGATCGGCATCCGACTGGCGGTCGGCGCCCGATCGCGTGACATCTTGCGTCAGTTCATGGTCGAGGCGCTGGTCCTGTCGTTCGCCGGCGGCGCGCTCGGTCTGGCCCTCGGCGTGGCCGGCTCGTACGCGGCCGCGCGTTTGCTGGGGCTGCCGTTTTCGGTCCCCCCCGAGGCGGCCGGGCTCGCCGTCGTCGTCTCCGCCGTGGTCGGCGTGGTGTTCGGCGTGTTCCCGGCGCGCAAGGCCGCGCGCCTGCACCCCATCGAAGCCTTGCGGTTCGAGTGACCGCGCCCCCGGGCTGCGACCGTGCTCACTCGCTGCCGCGTAGGACGACCACCGCCTCCGGACCCGTCACGCGGAAGGTGAACGACTCCGTCAGGTACAGGTGGATCTTGTCGCCCTTGACGTGATCGAAGCCGATCGAGAAATCGACACCGAGCGTCAAAGGAAAGTCGCCTCCGCGCAAGGAGACCAGCAGGCCGCCGGTCAGCCCCGGGCTGTACACCGGCGGCGTGCCGACGAGCTTGGCCAGCTGCTGTCGCAGCGGATAGCCGGGGTTGTCGCCGGCGACGCGTCGGTACTCTTGCTCGCCGAGCGCGAGCAGGTAGGGGCCGGTGACGCCCACGTCGGTCAGCGAGACCACGGCGTCGGCGACCGCCCGCGCGGTCGACTCGGCGTCGGACCCGATCGCCAGCGGCTCGTGCTCGGATGCGTCGACGAGTCCCTCGATGCCGGCATCGGGCAGCCCGTGGTAGACGACCTTCTCTTCGAAACGCGCGGCCGCCAGCGCCGCCTCGCGCACCGAGTCGAGGTCCATCTCCTCGGCGCCGCGCTCGAGGTTGTCCAGACCCCAGCGGTCGACGACGAACGGGGCCCGGAACTCGACGAGCGGCAAGACCTTGCGCAGGCCCCAGCGCACGCCGTCGACCACCTTGATCTTGCCGACGCGCCCGAGGTTGACCGACGAGCACTCCCAGCCGCGCGGGCCTTCGATGTCGACGAAACGTCGCGTGGCCAGGTTGGTCTGCAGCACGGCCCGTGCTTCCTCGTCGATCGCCTGCCAGCCGGCGTCGCTGATCGGGGCGAGATGGCGTCGAAGAATGCTCATTTCTCTTCCTCCTGTCGGCGACTTCCGATGCCGAGGCCGGAGGCCGAGTCTTGCTGCTCGCCGCCGCCACCGGACCCGTCTTCGATCTCGGTGATCGGACCGTCCGTGAACAGGTACTTGCGAAGCTGTCGCTCCCAGACCGGGCTGGTACGACGCAGCCACTCCAGGGTCATCGCGGCGTGCTCGATTTCCTCGTCGCGGTTGTGGGCGAGGATCTTCGCCAGCGACGGGTTGGTGCACACCGCGTGACGCTGGTTGTACCAGTCGACGGCTTCGATCTCTTCTTGCAGACTGACCAGCGCCCGATGGGCGTCCTTGACGTCATCGGGTAGCTGGTCGGCGGGCTCGTGGTACTCGCTCAATGCCGTTCTCCTCGAGAGCGAAACGCTAACGCAATTCGGGCAGCAAGCGAATGATCACCCGGCGGTCGTCCCAGTCCAGCGGATCGTCGGCGTTCTGCTCGCCCAGGGAGCGGACGCGAATGCGCTCGTCCGACAACCCTTGCTCGCGCAGGGCATCTGCCACCGACTGGGCGCGCTCGAGCCCCAGCTGGTCGTTGTAGGCGTCCGAGCCCCGCTCGTCGGCATGGCCGACGATCTCGATGCTCCGGGTCTCCAAGCGGGGATCCTGCAGGCATGCCGCCAGATTGGCGATGTCGGCGTCGATGTCGTCCTGGAGCTTGGCGGAGTCGAACGCGAAGTAGAACTCGGGGTCGGCGTCTGCGCAGCGATCGAGCAGATCTTCGTGGATCACGAACGGAATCGTCGTGACCGGGGTGACACGCGGGACGTAGGCGGTCACACCGGAAGGCTCCGGGCGTGGCTTGGCGTAGCTGCCGTCGTCGTCGCGGTCGAACGCGTACGCGTACGCGGTGGGGGTGTCGGGTTCCGCCGGCAGCGGCGAGGGCTCGCCGGCGGCGTAGTTGCCGTCGTCGTCGTAGTCGAAGGCGTACTCGTACATGAACCGCGGCTGCACGACGCGGCCGTCGACCATCTCGTACGTGTCGGCGTTGAGGGCCCGGACGCGGGTGTCGGTCCCCGGCGGCGTGCCGGTGTGGGGATAGTCGCTCGAGCCGTCGACGGAGGCGCGCGCGGAGCAGCCGGCCGACAGCGCGAGGCTGCCGAGCACGGCGAGCAGGAGGGGAAGGCGAGAGGTGGTCATCGTCATGGTCATTGGTCCTTTCGTGGGTGCGCCGCGATGCCGCACGGTCGGGACGACCGGGTGTCGCGAGGCTCGACCTCCGATCATTGCAAGCACCGTTCGGACGAAAAAGTTCAATGATTACTTGCGGTGGCCGACGCTGGTGTGGCGCGATCGCACACCCTCCCCAGATCGTCACGCACGAAAAAGAGGGCCGCCCGCGCGATGCGGACGGCCCTCGGTGGTCTCGTGGACGCTGGGGTCAGACGGGGGCGCGCTCGGCCTTGCCGCGGCCCTTGCCTTCACCCTTGCCGCGCTTGGCGAAGGCCTTGCCGGCCTTGCCGGCCTTGCCAGCCTTGTCGCCGCGCTTGGCGGAGCGCTCGCCCTTCTTGCCGTCGCCCTTGCCGGCCTTGCCCTTGCCTTCGCCCTTTCCGCGGTGGCCCTTGTGGCCCTTGTGGGCCTCGTGGGCAGCCTTCAGCTCCTCGGGCGTGACCTCGCCGTTGCCGTCGGCGTCGACCTTGGCGAAGTGGGCCTCGAGCTTGCTGCCCGCGACTTCGGCCGCCGACAGGCTCCCGTTGCCGTCGGTGTCGCGCTTGGCGAAGCGCTCGGCCCGACGGGCCTCGTGGGCGGCTTTCATCTCGTCGCGGCTGATCTTGCCGTCGCCGTTTCCGTCGATGGCGGCGAAGTCGTCGGCGAGCCTGGTCCCGGCGACTTCGGCCGCCGACAGCATCTTGTCGCCGTCCTTGTCGAGGTTGGCCATGTGACCACGGCCGCGCTTGCCCTTGCCCTTGCGGGCCGCCGCGAACTCTTCCTTGGTGATCTTGCCGTCGGCGTTGGCGTCGAGCTTGGCGAACCGCGACTCGAGCTTGGTGCCCTTGGCTTCGGCGCTCGAGATCGCGCCGTCGCCATTGCTGTCGAGCTTGGCCATCTTGGACCCCCGCTCGTGCTTGGCGGGAGCCGCATCCGCGTCGGTCGCGGCGCCGCCGACGAACAGGGTGAAGGGCAGGGCGAGAAGCATGAGGGTTTTCATCGGGAGGGTCCTTCTTCGGTGGGGTCGGTGGGTCGTGTGGGCCGTTGTCCTGTGGCCACGCCCGTAACGACGCCACTGCGCCGGCGGAGATTTTGCCCCCGACCCGGACCTTTCGTGCCGCTTACAAAGGCGTACGCGGCCGCTACGGGCCAGGGCCCACGGTTACGAAGCGCAGACGCGGCGGGCCGTGCCGATGCCCGTCAGGGCGCTCGAAACGCCCCGGCGTGCACCCGGCAGTGGGCGGCGACGGCGGCGTACAGATCGGGGGCGTCGTAGAAGGCGTCGTTGAGGGGCTCGATCGCGTCGTAGGCGTCCTCGTCGAGCGCTTCGAGCACGGCGGCCCGCGTGGCGCGGTCGGGGTGGGCGACGCCCGCCCCCAGCGTGGAGACGACTTCGTCGAGTATCCCGAGCGCGTCGGTCGCCCCGAGGGTCCACAGCGCGGCGCGAGCGTGCGCGACGTGGTCACCGGAGGAGTTGCCCAGGTACTGGATGAACCCGCCGTTGTCGACCTCGCTGATCAGCTCGTAGATCACCAGCAGGATCCGCTGCGGCTCGGGCAGCTCGTCCACCGCCATGGCGCCGAGACGATGCTGCACGATGGGCAGCAGGCCCGTCACGACGACCACGGGATCGTCGGATGCCAAGATCTCGTCGAGGGAATCGGTCATGGCGAGCTCAGGCGGTGGGCGCCAGCCGAGGCTGGGCGGCGGCTTGCGGTGCGGCGTCGACGTGGCGGTGCAAGATCGCCGGTGGGCCGATCTTGGCATCGCGGAACGCATGGAGGACGCGGACGTTGACGTCGCTGTCGAAGGCCTTTTCGTAGCGAGTGTCGAGGACGTAGGCCTTCGCCCGCAGCCGAACGGCGACGTACTGCTCGTGGACCACCTGCGTCACGAGCACGACCACGGGCTTGTCGAGAAACACGTACCGGCTCGACACGACCGCCTCGGTCACGAGCTCGCGCGCCAGGCCCACGTCTTGGTCCATGCCGATATGGAAGTCCATCACCACCTGCATGTCCAGCGCGCCGTAGTTGCCGTTGGAGGTGATGTCGTTGAGGAACTTGTTGTTGGGGATCGTCACGGTATTGTCGTCGAGCGTCTGCAGTCGCACCGACCGCAGGCCGATCGCCGTGATGTCGCCGTACTGACCACCGAAGCTGACCCGGTCGCCGACCTGGAACGGCCGGTCGACCATGATCATGATGCCCGCGATGAACGAGGCCACCAGGTCCTTGATGGCGAAGCCGACCGAAACCGCGATCGTGCCGCCGATGAGTGCCAGCACGCTCTCGTTGATCCGAAAGCTCAGCATGATCACGGTCAGACCGGTGCCGATGTAGGTCAGGAACTGGACGAAGGTCGCGACCTTCTGCAGCAGCAGGCGACGGCTGGCGAACTGTCGGCTGAGCCGGTGGACCGTCTCGTGCAAGAACCGCAGGCCCAGCCACGCCGCCGCGACGACGAACAGCGAGGTGAGCACCCCCGACCAGCGAATGAGGCGAGCGACCTGTCCGAGCGCCTCCAGATTCGGCTCTTCGGCGGCCAGCGCCAGCGACGGAACGAACGCAGCGGCCAAGGCCGCGACCACGGGAAGGAGAATCGTGTTCATAGCGTCAGCAGGTGTTGGCGTACCAGCACGGTGGTGATCGTGCGGTACCAGGTCCAGGTCAGGCGGAGGTGACCGTCCACGTCTTCGAGGTATCCCTTCGACGTGCAAAAGCGCAGGGCGTCGGCGACGTCCGAGGCGGGCAGCTGCGTGGCCGCGACGATGTCGCCGGGAGGCGCCAGCTCGAGCTGAACGGCGGCACGCAGCACGAACAGCAGTGGCAGCGGCAGACGCTCGATCTCCTCGGGCGACGGCTCCTTGAACAGGCGCACCACGAGCTTGCCCTCGTGGGTGAACAACGACTCGCGCCACGCTTGCAGCGCCACGGCCGGGTTGCCCCGCGAAAAGTCCCACAGCAGGCGGTGGTAGCCGTGCTCGGTGCGGTTGCCTCCGGCCGGCAACGGCGTCTGCGCCTGCTTGGGGACCGCGAGCCCCTCGAACGAGGGATCGAGCCCCGCTTGCTTGGTGCGCGCACGAATGAGGCTGCCCAGCTGCTCCTCGCTCCAGTGCGGCAGCTCGATGACCTGCTCGAAGAACACGCGGTCGCCCCGGGCGCGCCGCATGAAGTTCCACCCGGCGGTCCCCATCGCCACCACCCACGACACGTTGCCGCCGACCGATCGGGCGAACTCGGTGAACTTGTCGAGCTCGGACAGGCCGCGGATCGCCGGTCGGACCAGACGCTGCGCGTCGTCGATGGCGATGACCATGTTGCCCTGCGCCCGCAGGTGCTCGCGCAGCGTGTCGGTCTTGGCGTCCTTGGCCTCGAACGTGCGCGCGAGCTCGCGTCGCAAGCCGACCATGCCGCCCCGTGGGCAGCTGACGATGCGCATGTCGTCTTCGCCGATCTCGCGCTGGACCCGGCGCAGAAACGAGCTCTTGCCGGCACCGCGTTCGCCGACGACGGCCGACAACGACGCGCCGTGGTCGGTGGTGACGGCCACGACCTGCTGCACCAGCTCACCCGCGACTTCGCCGACCATGTCGTCGCCGAGCGCCTCCGGGTCGAACCGGTCGTACTTCTTGCGCTCGAGTGGCACCAGCGAGGTCTCGCGGGCCGACGCGGCCTGCTTGGCGACCTCCCGACGGAACAGATAGGCGAGCAGGCGTCGCGTGGCCTCGAAGCCCGAGAGCTGACGCATCGTCCACCGCGAGATTCCGCCGGCGAGCAACAGGGCGCCACCGGCCGTCGCCGCCAGGTAGCTGCCCGCGCCCGTGCGGTTGTCGGCGATGAACCGACGCATGCGCCCGTCTTCGTGGCCCTGCAGGTACATCTCGAAGATCTTCGAGCGCCAACGTCGGACCAGGTAGATCACGACGGGGAAGCTCAGCAGCCAGCACGTCGACAGGACCCACGAGTAGATCGCCCCCTTGCCGACCGTCGCGGAGGTCATGGCCAGGATCCAGCCGACCAAGATGACGTTGAGGCCGACCACGCGCAACGAGTGGATGCGCAGAGCGGACGTGTCGCCGGTGTCGGTGGAAAACAGCGTGTCGCGGGCCGCGATCGCGTCGACGAGCAGGATCGCGGCCAGGCCGCCGAGAAACCACAGCGCCGTCACCCACACCAGCTCGGTGCTGGGCAGGCTGCCGAAGCGCTGCAGGGCGTGCAGCAGCACCGCGATGAACACGAGCGTCTCGAGCGGGCGCCGGATCCGGCGCAGGTACCAAACGGCGGTCGCACCCGCGATCGAGGTGCGCGTCGCCGGGCGCTGCTGCTGGTACGCGTGCTCCAGGGCCGCGAGGATCTTCGTGCCGCGGCGACGCCACCACCAGAACACGAGCAGGAGCAGGCCGAGCTCGGCCAGCGACATCAGCATCGGAATCGGCGAGGAGAGCACCTCGTTGTACAGCAGTCGCGGCAGTCGGGGCACGCGGGCCAGCAGCACCTGGGTGACCAACGAGATCTGGTCGAGCTCGCGTTCGACCTGGTCGACGCCGTCCTTGCCGAAGCCCGTCATGCGGGAGCGCAGGCTGTCGCTACCGATCGCGAGCAGACGCAGGCGACTCTCGTTGAGCGAGACCACGTCGTCGCGCAAGCCGATCACCTGCTCCCATCCGACCTTCTCCGCCAGCGTGACCAGCCGGGCATTGGCCTCCTTGAGCTCGGCGCGCAGCTTGGGAAGGTCCCCGACTTCCTCGGGCGGGATCCCGGACAGCTTCAGACCTTCGCCCGGCGTCGGTGCGTCCTCGCCCGCGGCGCGAAGGGCCCTCAGCGCGTCGTGCAGCTGCGCGCGGTAGGTGCCGAGGTCTTCGCGGATCTCGACGTACATCGGGTCGGCCTCGGCCGCCTTCTCGTCGTCGAACAGCGTGCCCGAGACCAGCTCCTCGACGCGCGTCGACCATCCCTTCACGAAGGTGTGGCTCTCGCCACGGGCCTGGCGGACGCGTCCGAGCTCGGCTTCGTAGTTGGCCTGTGCCTCCTTGATCCCGAGCAGACGCGCGCGCTCGGCCGCGAGGTCGCGCTTGAGCTGGGTGCTCGCGCGCTCGGCCTCGCGCAGCGCCTTCTCTCGTTCGACGCGAGCCTCGGTCGCCTCGCGCTCGGCGGCGTCGACCTGCTCGGCCGCCGTGGCGGCGAGATCGACCTCTTCGGTCTCGGTCGGATCTTCCCGAGGTGCGTCGGCCTTGGCGGCCACGCGCGCGGCGTGGTCGGCGAGCAGCTTGCGACGCGCCTCGGGCTCGAGCGCCAAGAACTGCCACCGCAGCGCATCCACCTTCGCTTGGACCTTTTCCAGCGGCGTCTTGGGCTCGGTGGCCTCGCCTGCGAGCGCGCGTCGGCGACGGGCGTCGTCGTGCAGCAATCCCCACGGCGGGTCGAGCGGGACCTTGAGCAGCTCGCGCGGGTCGACGTCGATGTCGAGCGTGCCGTCGAGCAACGACTGCAGGCGATCGGCCGTGCTCGCGAGCTTGGCGACGAGCTCGTCGCCGTCGGGTCCGGGGGGATGCACCTTGACGTACGCGGCGTGGGCTTGGGCGTGTGCGTCCAGCTTCTGCTGTCGCGTGTCGGCATCCAGCCGTCCCCACGCACGGTAGGCCGCGGCGAGTGCATCGATCCCGGTGGAGGGCTGGGCCGGCGGGGGGGCCGGCTCGGGTGTGCCCGTGCTCTCGGCGTCGTCGGTCGCGCTGGTATCGCCCGTATCGCCGGTGTCGCCGGCATTGCCCGTGTCGGTCTCGTCGGGCACCGGATCTTCGGCGTCGAGCGCTTCGAGCAGCGCGCGTAGCTGGGCGCCCTCGAGACCGACGAGCGCTTCGTCGGCCAGGTCGATCTGCAGCAACGCGGCCGCGTCGACCGCCGGCGAGAGCGTACCTTCGATCAACGCGCGGACCCGACGCGCGCGCTCGCGCAGCATCGCGTCCTCGTCGACGGTCGGCTTGGTGGCCGCGGCCTCGGCCACAGCCTCGGCCTCGGGCGCGGCCGCGGGCGCGGGCGCGTCGGGGGGAGACGCGTCGGCGGTCGGCACATCGGTCGCAGGCGCCTCGGCCTCCACGGCGGCGGGGGGTTCACTACGCGCCGTCGAGGGTGCGGCGAACACCCAGCATGCCAACAGCGCTGTCAGCAACGACAGGTATCTGAGCACGGTTGAGTTCGTCCGGACGGCGAAGGCGGGGATCGAAGCGCGAGGGCACCTCGGACGAAAGCCCGACACCGTCCAACCCAAATCCTACCAAAACGGACCGCGACCGTCGCCGACCGTGATCACATCGACACGTCGTGCTTGACCCGAGGCGGCGCAAGAGGAACGCTCGATGTCGTGTTTGGCTTGTTGTTGTGGTGGGTATTGGTTCCGGAGGCCCGTCCGCCGCCACCGGGCACATGTGTGGTCGCGATCGACGGAATGCCGGTCTCGGTGATGCGACACCATCAGGTCAGCATCGGTACCGCGCACAGTCGCCGTGCGACCGAGACGTTCGTGTTCACGCTGGGCGAAGACGAGCGCACACGCGTGGAACTGACCGGTCCACGCTACTACGGCAGACGCTGGATCTCGCGCAGCGAATGCGACGCACAGTCGCCGCTGTCGCTGTCGGTGCGACCGCAGCCCGCGAAGCTGACGATGGCATGTCCGCACGAGGGCATGACCCTCGTGTGCGAAGACTGTCCCGAGCCCATCGGTGGCAAGGTGTACTTCGCCGATCAGTTCCCCTCGATCGACGTGGAGAGCTTCGAGACCACGGTGTGGATCCTGTTTCGTGCTCCGGGGCGTCGGCGCAAGCTGCAGCAGCTGACGCTCCACCCCGGCCCGAACGTCAAGCGCGTGGTGCTCGATCCGCTGTGAGGCGCGGCCCGGTCAGGGGTCGGACTTCGTGGGAATCGAGCGCCACTTCGCACTGTCGGGGTCCGGGATCATCGACGGATCGATCAACCCACGACTGCGTTCCTTGTCGGTCGCGCCGTCCTCGGGAATGTCGACGAGGTCGACCAAGATCCCGCGGTGGTGTGCCGACTCGGCGAACTCGTGGATCAGCTCGAGCACGTCTTGATCGATGTAGGTCGCCGACGATCCGTCGATCACCACGATCGACTCGTTCGGTAGACGTGACAGCGCCCGGTTGACGCTGGCCTTGTTGAGGAACGTGACGTTCTCCGACAGCTCGATGTGAATGTGCTTGATGCCGTCCTTGCTCTTGTCGTCGCGCGCGTGCATGAAGTACGGCGTCTTGAGGTTGGCGCGGAGCACGAAGAAGATGCCGCACGCCAGGCCGACGAGCACGCCCTTGAGCAGGTCGGTGAACACGATCGCGACGATCGTGGCCACGTAGGGAATGAACTGGTCGAAGCCCTTGCGCCACATTCGGGCGAGGTCGGCGGGTTTGGCCAGCTTGTAGCCGATGTGCAGCAGCACGGCCGCCAGCGCCGCGAGCGGGATCTCCTCCAGCAGCCACGGGAGGGCGACGACCGCTCCGGCGAGGATCAAGCCGTGCGCGACCGAGGTGGCCATCGTGCGACCACCGCTCTGCACGGCCGTGGACCCGCGCACGATCACGGCGGTCAGGGGGATTCCCCCGAGCGCACCAGAGACGAGGTTGCCGACGCCCTGCGCCCGCAGCTCCTTGTTCGGATCGGACGAGCGCTTGTACGGATCGAGCCGGTCCATCGCCTCGATGCACAACAGGGTCTCGAGGCTCGCGACGATCGCCACCGTCACGCCGGTCTCGACCACTTGGCCGTCGAAGATACGCGTCAAGTCCGGGTGGGGCAGGCTGTTCCAGAGCTGGCCGTCGCCGAGGCTCACGAGCAGGTCCTGCTCGTTGGCCAGCGAGGGGGCGAGCTGACGAAAGGCGAAGTTGAACACGATGGCCACCGCGACGACGACGAGGGGGCCGGGTGCCCAGTTCTTCTTGAGCTTGGGGTACTTCTCGATGAGGATCAGGATCGACAGCCCGAGCGCCGCGATCACGCTCGCCCCGATGTGCATGTGTCCGAGGGCGTACGGGATCTCGGTGAACGTGTTGCGACCGTCCACCTGCTCGAACGTGAAGTCACCCTCGTAGTCGGCGTCGAACCCGATCGCGTGGGGGATCTGCTTGAGGATCAGGATCACGCCGATCGCGGCGAGCAGGCCCCGAATGACCGACGACGGGAAGTAGTAGGCGACCAAGCCACCGCGCGCGACGCCGAGGATGAACTGCACGACGCCGGCCATGCACACCGCGGTCAGGAACGCCTCGTAGCCGAGCTTGCCGATCCCCGCGAGCACGAGGGTCGTCAGACCCGCGGCCGGTCCGGAGACGCTGAGCGGGGAGCCCGTCAGCCAGGGCACGACGAGCCCGCCCACCACGCCGGCCATCAAGCCGGCGGCCAGCGGTGCGCCCGAAGCCAGCGCGATGCCCAAGCAGAGCGGCAGTGCGACGAGGGCGACGACGAGCCCCGCGGGGACGTCGTAGCGCAGGTTGGCCGACGGCGACAGATCGACGGCGTGGGATCCGGATTTGGTGGGTGTCAGTTCCAAGGTGCAGGTCTTCGGACGAAAGGGACGACGCACGTCTCCCGCGGAGACGTCACGACACGCGTGGGTACGCGCCGGGATCGGCTCGCGACCGCTCGGGGTCGCGAGCGGCTATGCGTCGTCGGGGTCTTCGTCCGGGGGCACGCGGCGCGGCAACTGCCAGCGGGACCGACTGCCCGCGCGTACCGGCGTTTCCAGCGATCGTTGCGCCCGCGCGAGCACGCCGGTGGCGTTCGGGGAATCGCCCATCGCCCGACGCTGCCGCGTCAGCGGCGTCTGCGAGGGTGTCAGCGCGTCCTCGAGCTCCGCGTCGACGAACTCGGTCTCCTCGGCCTCGCGCCGGTCGCCGGTGCGAGGCGCGAGCGGTCCCATCAACATGCCCAGCAGGGCCATCCACGCAAACCAGCGCAGATGGAACGTCTGCCACCGGCGGCGGGGGGCCGCAGCTACGCCCGTCGTGGACACTGTCGGCCGAAGCTAGCACGCACGCGAGGAAACGAGGCAAGGCGGCCGTGGGGCCACGATAACGGCCGTCCACGCCCGCGTCCCACCATGTAGGCCGCTCTCGCAGACTGGCGGGGTAGCCAGGAAACAGCCGCCAGGCCACAGCACTCCAAGAGCAACGATCGTGGCCATCGACGCGCCCACGTGATTCCGAGGACTTGGCCTTGGCACCGCCCTTGCTCTTTGACCGGGCGAGCGATGACTACCATGACCAAGCCCCTGACCTTCGTGACGCTGACCCTCGCCACTCTCACCGCGTGCAACAACCACCCGATCAAGGACGCGGAGATGAACGGCTGGGAGGGTGACGGCATCGACGTCGGCGACACCGACGGCGAAGACGACGACGGTGGTGCCGACGGTGCGGACGAAGGTGGCGATGCGGGGGCCGACGACGGTGGTGCGGCCGACGGGGGTGACGACGGCGTCATCACGGGCACCCCGGTCGCGTGTGCGGCCGACGAGTACGAGGTCGAAAAGCTCCGGCCGGCGGTGATGCTGGTGCTCGACAAGTCGGGCTCGATGTTCGACAACCAGTGGAACGTCGGCGGGCAGATGGTCACCCGCTGGAACAGCCTGCACGGCGTGGTGTCGGACGTCGCCGCGACCAACGATGCGACGATGTCGCTGGGCGTGACGCTCTTTCCGGCCAAGGACGACAACGGCTGCGGCGTCGCGGCCGAGCCCGACCTCGCGATCGCCGACTCGAACACCGCGGCGGACGTGCTCGCCGTGATCCCGGGGGCCGACGAAGACCATCATGGCTACACGCCGATGCGCTCGGGCCTGCAGACCGCTCGGGCTGCGCTCGCCGACATCGACCCCTCGCGCCCCCGCGCGGTGGTGCTCGTGACCGACGGGCTGGCCAACTGCATCGACGGCGAGCAAGACGGCGACTACGACGCGGGCATCGAAGACCTCGTCAAGGACATCCACGAGCAAGACGAGGTGTCGACCTACGTGGTGGGCATCGACATCTCGCACTCGTTCAACCACCAGGCCGGCGTGGTCCCGCACGATGCGATCTCGGCCGTGGCCAACGCTGGCGGCGCGCCGGCCAGCGACGCGCAGCCGTACTACGCGGCGAGCGACGAGGCGGCCCTGTACGACGCGATCGATGCGATCGCCAACCGCGTCGAGTGCACGATCCAGCTCGACGCGCCGGTCGCCGCCGACGCCACCTTCGAGGTGACGGTGGGTGACCAAGCCTTCGCCGAGGTCGCCGGCTGCGACGAAGGCGACGGCTGGCGCTTCACCGACCCGGCCATGCGCAGCTCGATCGAGCTGTGCGGTGCTGCCTGCGACGACCTGCGCATCCAGGGGATGGTGCGAACCGAGGCCTGCGAAGAGCTCGAACACGAGCCGCAGGGCTCCGATCCCACGCCCCTTCCCGTTCCGTAGTCCGACGAGCCACGGAGCACGACCGAGGGGGCCGCGGCTTGGGCAGCCGCGGCCCCCGTTTTGTCGGTGGGGCTCACGGCTCGAGCAGGACGACCCCCTCGCGGGTGATCTCCTCGGGTGCGGTGCGACGCAGGATCGCGTCGGCCTGCGCGATCTCGTCGGCGACGACCTCCATGCGGCGGGCCTCCGCGTCGACGGTCGCGAGCAGGCCGGACTTCTTGCGGTAGTTGACGTGCTTGGTGAGGTCGCGGCGCTTGAAGGCGGTCTCGCGCTCGAGGAACTCGCGGCGCTCCTGCGACCGACGTTCGTGGATCTGCCGGGCTTCGTCGGGAGTGTCGAGAATGTGCGGGACGAGGACGATGAGCAGGTTGACCTTGCGTCGGCGGTTCCCGCGACGCTTGAACGCCCAGCCGATCAGCGGGATCGAGCCCAGACCGGGCACCTTGCTCTCCTTGATCTCGTCCTTTTCCTTGACCAGGCCGCCGAGGACCACGGGCTGACCGTCGCGCGCGACCACGTCTTCGAGCTGCAGCGAGCGCGTGCTCGAGGTGACCTTGCCGTCCGCGCCCGTCTCGGTGACCTCCTCGTCCTCGAGCTTGACGTCGAGCGTGACCTCGAGCTCGTCGTTGACGTGCGGGGTGATCTCCACCGAGAGGCTGATCGGCTCGCGGGTGAAGTTCTGCAGGGGCTGCAGGCCGCTGTTTCCGTTCGTCCCGCCCGGGTAGCTCAGTCCGTTGCTGACCGGGACCTTCTGTCCCACCTCGATCTTGGCGACCTTGTTGTCGGCGGCGTACAGGTGGGGCTCGGACAGCACGTTGACGTCGGTGTCGGTCGCGAGCGCCTGGATCATCACGCCGAACGAGGGCACCTCGCGTCCGAGCACGTCGACCTGCACCGGGCGCCCGAGCAGACCCGCCGCGATGCCCGACAGATCGCTGGAGACCAGCAGCGAGTCGGGGCCGCCCTCGGGGGCGGTGCGCACGAACCGAACGCCGCCGTTGTCGTCGGCTTGGGCGAAGTGGGCCGAGGCGCCCACGTCCATCTGGTGATCGATCGACACCTCGAGCAGGTAGACCTCGATGTACAGCTGGGTGCGGTCGACATCGAGGGCTTCGATGACGGGTCTGAGCGCCTCGAAGTCGTGGGCCGTGGCGTCGACGAGCAGCGATCGCGTCGCCGGATCGGCGGAGACGGCCACGTCGCCGCGCACCGATGCCGTGGACCCTTCCTTGCCGCCGCCGCGGGCGAGGTTGGACAACGAGGTCGCCACCTCCTCGGGGTCGGCGTGGCGCAGTCGGACCACGTGGATCTGACCCTCGGTATCCGGCAGCGGGCGATCGAGACGCGCGATGAGATTGCGGACGACGGGGTGGTCGTCGCGACGGGCGATCACCAACAACGAGCGCGTGCGCTGGTCGACGACGATGCGCTCCACGCTCGCCGATGCCGCGGAGGCGGTCACCGTCGTGGCATCGGTTGTCGTCGCGCGTTGCTTGCCCTTGGTCACGGGCGCGCGCGGGCCGGAGGTCTGGGTGACCGTCGTCTTGGCGCCGACCGGCTCACCGAGCAGCTCGAGCACGGCGGTCTTGACCTCCTCGGGATCGGCGTGCGCGAGCGGGTGCACGAACAGTCCCATGTCGTCGGCGAGGGGTTGGTCGATCTCCTTGGCGATCTTCAGTAGTCGTCGCACGCTGGCGGCGGTGTCGGTGATGAGCAACAAGTCGCCCGTCCGTTGCACGGTGCCGCGCTCGGACTTGAGCTGTCCGAGCGCGGCCGTCACCTCCTCGATCCGTTCTGCGCTGGGACGCAGCAGTTGTGTGACGTACTTGTCGCTGTCCGGGGGCCGCTGCCCCGGTCCGTACACCTCCAGGTTGCGGCCGCTGACGTCCTGACTCTCGATGATCTTGTAGTAGCCCCCCGCTTCCTCCACCGTCAGACCCATCGTCTGCAGCGCGGAGTAGAACGCGGCGTAGGCCTGCTCGATCGTCACCGGCTCGGGTGAGATGATCGTGACCTTGCCGCCGCGCACCGCGGGATCCCAGATGAACTTCTGGCAGCTGACCGAGGTCATCCACCGCACGAGGTCGCCGAGCTCGGCTTGCTCTTCGAGCGTGATCCGAAAGCGGGCGCCCGCGGGCTGGCGGTCGCACGTGTTGTAGAGGGCGACGGGTGGCGTGCCGTCCTCGGCGGCGACCGTGGGCAGTGCGGCGGGGTCCGGCGGCACGGGGGCCGGCGCCGCCTGGGCGAACGACGTGGTCAGGTACGTTCCGAGTCCGAGCGCGGGCCAGATCCACGATGGGGGCATGCACGGTCACAAAAGCAAGCACGGTTCCGTCACCGGACCGCACGCGATTTCGGGGACTTGAGCCGATGGGCACGTCGTGGAGCCGACGTCGCGTCGTCGCGCCGTCCTCGGGCCGTGCCATCGCGTCATCCGTTGGCGTTGCGCGGCCGTTGTCGGGATACTCGCCATCGACTTGTCGGACTCGGACACGCAGGCGCGGACGCGCGAGGGCCTGCCGGTGTACGCGGCGTGGGGCTGGCCGCTGGGCACGGCGACGCTCGGCGCGGCGCAGGTGATCGCGTCGTTCGGTCGCCAAGGCGGCAGTCTCGGGGGCGCGTCGTGGGCGGTGGCGACGGCGTTCGCGATCGGGGCGTGGGTGGGACTCTTGCACGGGCTGCTGGCGTGGGGCCTGGGCCCACGGTTGCGGGGCCGGATCCCGCCGAGGGTGCAGGCGCTCGTGCCAGGACCGTCGACGTGGGCGGCGGCCACCGTCGGCGCCGCCGTCGTGCTGCTGGGCGCGTGGTGGGGAATCGACGTCGTGTTCGATCTCGTCGATGCGCATCCGCTCGACTACGACGCCGTAGGACGGCAGATCTGGAAGGGCGCCGCCGGTCTCGCCCTCACCGTGGCGGCCGCCGGGTTGTACCTCGGGCTGCGTGGGCTGCGGCTCGGTCTACAGGGCCGTCCGCGCGTGGCGGGCATCGTCGCTCGCGTGGCCGCGAGCGCGATCGTGTTTGCGGTCGCCGTCCACATGGCGCGCGGTCCGTTCGTCGTCTACTTCGGCCCATCGGTCGCGTTCGCCCTGTGGCTGGCGGCGGCGGTGGTCGCGATGACCTGGCTGCCGGCGCGACGGCCCGCGACCCGCGACGGCGCACTGCGCTGGGTCGTGCCCTGGCTCGCCCTCGTTCTCGTCGGGGGCCTGGGCCTGCGCTCGCCGAGCGTGCGCGCCCTGCTGCTGCACGAGGGCCCGGTCTTCGCCCACGTCCACGGGTTCTCGCTCGCGTTCGCCGACGGTGACGGCGACGGCGATCTCTCCCCGACGTTCGGCGGCACGGACTGCGACGATGACGACCCGGCCGTCAGCGGCGCGCACAAAGAGCTGCCGGCCAACGGCATCGACGACAACTGCCACGGCGGCGACGCCCCGGCGTTGTCGGCGACGGCCCCGATCGCGCTGTCGGCCGAGCCGAAGCCGGTCGTGTTGATCACGATCGACACGGTGCGCGCCGATCACCTCGAGCTGTACGGCTATGCGCGTCCCACGATGCCCGCGCTGGCGCAGCTCGGCGCGCGGGGGCGGGTCTTCGAGCGCGCGTACGCTCCGGCCAATCACACGTTCTTTTCGGTCACGGCGATCTTGGCCGGGCAGAGTACCGAGCGGATGTTGGTGCCCACGACCGCCGCCGTCCCGCAGCTGAGCTACACGCAGTGGCTGCCCCACGTGCTCGGGCAGCAGGGCTACCACCGCGTTGCGATCGATCCGCCGCTGCTCGCCGACGGGAAGATGCAGCCGCAGCAGCTGCGCTTCGACGAGATCGACATCGGCCCGTACGACTTCGTCGGCGACAACCGTGGGGCGAAGTCGCGACAGGTGGCCGACAGCGCGATCGACTGGCTCGAGCGCTGGGAAGGACAGCGACCCGTGTTCATGTGGGTCCACTTCATGGATCCCCACGCGGTGCACGAGTCGCCGAAGCGCTTCGACGGGACGACCGAGGCCGACGCGTACGACAACGAGCTGTCGTGGGTCGACTTCCACCTCAACCGCCTGCTCGCCGCCGTCGAGCGCACCTTCGAGGGCCGCGCCGTCGTGGTGGTGACGTCCGACCACGGCGAGCAGCTCGGTGAGGCCGGCGGGTGGGGGCACGGCTTTTCGCTGCGCGACGTGGAGCTTCGCGTGCCCCTGATCGTCGCGGGTCCGGGCGTGACGCCCGCGCGCGAGCCCGAGCCCGTGTCGCTGCTGCGCGTGCCGGCGACGATCGTGGCGCTGCTGGGCGCAGACCCGGTCGCGTGGCCCGACGCGCCGAGCCTGCTCGCCGACGTCGACGCGGGTCCGGTCATCGCCGAGAACCCGGCGTTTTTGTGGAACGAGCGCCGGATGGAAGCGGCGCTGGTGCAGTGGCCCTACAAGCTGATCCACGCGCGCGCCACGAACACGACCCTGCTGTTCGACCTCGAGCGAGATCCGCAAGAACGTCACGATCTCGGTGCCGCGGACCCGGACCGGCGCGACCAGATGCTCGAGACGCTGCGCGACGCCCTCGAAGTCGGCCGCTGACGCCAAGCGGGCGGCGAGAGCGGACGACGACGAGGACGAGCGGACGAGCGGACTACCGGATCGGTTTGCGGGTCGTCGGTGTGCGCGACGACGATGGCGCAAACGACTTGTTCGCGCGCGTCGGCGCGGCCGGCTTCGTGTCGGTCCGGGTCGGCGTCGCCGGCTTCGTGCTCGTGCGCGTGGGCGTGGTCGAAGGCGGTGGCGTGCCCGTCAGCTTCGGCCCGGAGATCGCGATGTCGAAGTCGGCGTCCTTGCGACGCACCACGACCTTGGTGGGTGCCCGGCCGGCGTCGAGCTGCAGCAGCTGCTCGGGCCGCATGCTGCCCGAGAGCAGCGTCCGCACCACGTTGGCGTCGAGGGCCACGGTGCCGGCGACGTAGTCACCCCGGGAATCGGCGGCGGGCGTCGCGGTCTTGATGTCCTCGATCCAGTCCTGCATCGCGGACACACAGCCCGGCCCGATCACGATCATCATCGCGCCGGTGCGATTGACGAACGCGATCGCCATCCGAAGGTCACCCTCGCCGTTGAGCAGCGCGTGGTACTCGGGCGGCACGTACTTGCGGGCGCCCTCGAGCGCGACCGCGGAGATCGTCACGCCGCTCGTCTCCGACTTGTTCTTGGCGTAGCGCAGCTTCGGCACGCCCACGCCGAACGTCTTGGCCAGCGACAGGTTGCTCATCACGCCGGTCATCAGGTGGTTGAACGCCAGCCCGGTCTTGCGGGCGTCGTCGCTGCCCAGGCCGATGTACAGGTGCTGCTTGGGCCCCACGCCGACCATCACGCTGCCGTTCCAGCTGCGCAGGAACGCGCCCCCGCGCCGCAGTAGATCCTCGGCGTTGCCTTTGACGAAGAACGGCACCTGGTCGACCTGCCGCTGTCCGCGGGACATGATCGCCTTCACCTCGCGGTCGGCGTGCGCGTAGCGGGTGGTGACCCCGGCGGCGATGTGCCGCGACTCGATGAGGCCGGTCAGCGCGCCCGCTTCGATGTCGCCCATCTTGGCCAGGTGCTCGGCCGCGACGCCCTCGATGTGGATGTCGAGCGCGTCGGTGCCGGTGCCGGACACTTCGATCGACGCGAACGGCACGATCGCGCCGTACTTTTGGGCCTGCGCGGCGTTCGTGGTGAAGAACACCGGCTTGCTCGCGAAGGCGGCCGCCACGTCGGCGCCTGTCGCCAGGCCGCGCTCGTCGTCGGCGAGGGTCAGCAGCTTGGTCTGCTCGTCGAGCCACGCGAGCTTGGGTCCGGGACCCGTGGTGCCCAGGTTGACCGCACCGAACTTGCCCGCGGGCGCCTTGGGAGCGAGCAACGCCTTGACGTGCGCGACGCCGGCGTCGGTCAGCGGGATCTGGGCGACGAGCTGCCCCGAGACCACCGCGGCATCCCACGATCGCTGCAAGTCCACGTCGTCGGCGAGCGCCCGCTCGAAGTCGCCGTAGCGACCGAGGGTCTGGCGCAGCAGCGCGCGCGCGTCCGGAGCTCCGGGCACGTGGGCAGCCCCCACGTCGATCATCTGCGCAGGTGCGGCCACGTGCAGCGCGAGCTCGGGATCGGCCGGCACGTTGTAGGGCCGGGGCATCCCCGGCTTGCGCGCGGGCGCCTCGACGGTCGCGCCGCCGGGCCCGGTGGTCTTGGCCCCGTCGTGCTTGCAGGCGGCGAGGGGGACGCACAGCGTGGTCGCGAGGAGGAGTCGGGAGAGTGCGCGCATCGCGGGGCCGGTCGGGACGGTAGCACCTGCGGCGGGGCCCCAGGCGGTGGACGTTCGACCCGATCCGCCGCGCCGAGATTCACCGCCTCGCCGCATTTCGCGCGATCGGGATCACACTCCTTGTTAGGGTCGCCGCCATGACGACGCCGTTCGTTTGCCTTGGTTTGGCGACCGTCCTCGCGTACCTGCCCAAAGTGCTGGGCCTCGTCCGTCGCGATCCCGAGACCCGCGCGCAGATCGACCGCATCACCCACGATGGGTTCCAGGCGCTGGTCGCCTTCGCCGTCGCGGTGTCGGTGGCCCACTACGCGGGCGCCGATGCACGACGGGCCACGATCATCTCGATCGCGTTCGTGGTCACGCGCGCGCTGTACCTGGGCAGTCACCTCGCCGACCTCGAGTTTCTGCGCGCCGCCCTGTGGGGGCTCGGTCTCGTGCTGACCGGCTTCTTGTTCTGCCTGCCGCTGATGACCTGAGCTCAGCCGCAGTCGCCCGCGGCATCACATCGCAGCACCATGGCAGACGCGTCGGCGTTGCCTCCGACGAACACGTACTCGGTCGATGCCGCGAGCCCCTCGACGATGTCGAGGTCGGCGGGCAGGGTGGTCCAGTCCGCGCGAGGTGTCCCGCCGAAGGGGATCGGCAACGCCTGCAGTCGCGCGTTGGCCCCGATGAAGTTCGCGGCGCCGTCCCACGCCTGCGCACCGCCGACGTACAGCGTGCCGCCCACGGCGGTCATCGCGATGAAGCCCTCGCCCGTGGGCGTGACGTCGTCGGTGTACGTCCCCAGCAGCGTGCCGCTGCCGTTGAGCCACGCGACGTAGCCGAACAGATCCAGCCCCGCGCCATCGTGGGCCCAACCGGCCACGTAGAGCTGACCGTCGATGGCCACCATGTCGCCCACGCTCGTGCTGCCCAGCCCGATGTCGATCGTCGGCGAGGTCCACTGCGGCTGGCACATGCACGTACAGGCCTGATCGTAGCCGTACAGCACCAAGCCCCCGGCCGCGCCGTCGAGTCGCATCGCGACGACGATCGTGTCGCCATCGGCCGCGATCGCCCGCGCCGACCCCGACCCGGGCGTGCCCACACTGAAGCCACACGCCATGCCGCTCGTGCTCCCGTTGATCGTCCAGGGCGCCGGCATCGTGTTCACGCCCGCCGTGCCCGCCATCCAGATCGCGCCGGCGTCGCTCAGCGTCAGGTGCAGCACCTCGTCGACGTTGCCGCCGCCGCCGACGAGCGGCTGCGACCACACCGGCACGAGCGTGGCCGGGTCGAGCTCGGCGTACAGCCCGTTGCCCGGGTCGCCGGCCGTCGCGACCGAGCCCGCGACGAACAGACCCTGCGAGCTCGCGAGGGCCCGGCGCAGGTAGGTGGTCGTCGCGCCCGGCTTGGCCAGCGTGGTCATCGCGATCTGCGAACCGTCGCAGGCATCGAGCGCGACCGCCCACGGGGTGGGCCCATCGTTGCCGATCGCGATCACCGTGTCGGACGCGGGGTCGTACGCGATGTCGCTCAGCGGCGACGTTGCCGGCTGCACGCGCCAGTGGGTGTCGCACGACGGGGCGCCGGTGGCGTCGGGATCCGTGGTCGTGGGCGGGGACGCGGTGTCGCCCACGGTCGGGTCCGCGCCGGTCGTGTCGGCCGAGCCCACCGAGGTCGTGGCGACGGACGTGGCCGGGCCGGCGGAGGTGTCCGCGGACGTCGCCGTGCTCGCGGAGCCGCCGTCGCCGAGGTTGGGGCCGCCGTCGTTGTTGTCGAGGCCGCCCGAACAGGCGATCGCGACCGCACCCAGGCAGACCAACCACCACCCCCGCACGCCGCAAAGCGTCTCAGGTTGCGTACGCCGGGGCAAACCCCCAGCGCCAGCGACGCGGCACCGAGTCCTGCTATCGTCGAATCGACGATGCTCCCCGCTCCCCAGCGCCCGCGAACGCCGATGTCCATGCGACGTGAGCTGCCCGCCGAGGGCAACGAGACCCTCGTGCTGCGCCGGGTCTCGTGGATCTTCGCCGGCCTCGGGGGGCTCAGCGCGGGGCTGTTCGCGCTCGAGCCCGACATCCACGCCCATCCCCAGCTCGTGCTGCTCGGGGCGACGGGCCTGGTCGGCACCGTGGTGCTGCGCGTGCTCGCTCGCCTGTTCGGCGGCTTCGACCGGTCGCCGTAGGCGAGTCCGACGCATCTTCATCGCGTGCGCGGCGGCCGACGCCGAGGGGCGCGCGGAGCACGTCCGCGCACGGCTAAAAAAGAACGCCCGAGTGGACGGCACGTCGACCGCGAGGGCGGCATGCGGGCATGCGGTCCGAACGCGCCAGCGCCGGCCACCGATGCACGGATGCCTCCAACGGATGCATCGAGAGCTGAGCGGGAGCGCTCGTATGGCCGCCGAACACGAGACGAATTCCGTGGAGCTAGCCATGACCGCCACCGGGCACGTGGAGGTCCACGGAGCCCTCCACATCTGGGAGCCCGCGGAGCAACGCCTGGAGTTCGCATTCACCACGGATCAGACGGCGCTCCGCGAGCTCTTCGATGGGCTTCTTGAAGCGCGAGCGAAGCAGGCTGGCTAACTCGGCATTGCAGCGGACGGCTCACGGCAGCTACGCTGCCGCGGGCCGCAGCTGAACGCCCACTACGTTGGGCAGACAGGCGGAGGCCGGTGGAATCACGCTCCCCAGAGTGGACGCTGAAGAGGACATGCCCCGTCTGCGGGCAAGGCTCCGCCCTCGTTCTAGCTTGTTGTCCGCGATGTGCGGCCGTCTGCCTCATCTGCGCCGAAGAGGGCAGCGTGTTCCTGAACCCAAGCAGTTGTTCTGCCGGCGACGCGCTGGACGCGAGCGCCTCCTGCCCCACCTGTCACACAACGACCGTCGCTGCGTTTCGCCCCGCCACGGCGGAGGAGATTCTGTCGGCCGGCATCCCACCGACCGACTACGAGTGAGTCCATGACCGACGCGTTCAGACTGACTTCCGTGTTGACGAACGCTGAAGGCGAGCGTCATGCCCTTGCCGTCGGCCACGAAGCGCTGGTGCACCCCATGCTCTCCCGAGTCCGATAGGGCGCCGAGGCAGGAAATGACGTCACCTTCGTTCCACTTCAACATCTAGACACCAAGGGTGATTTCAGTGATTCGAGAACTGGGTAGCGTTGCCGATATCAACGTCTCGGTCGGCGAACGGCGGGAGTTCTGTCGAGCAACAAGCCTCCCATGCACTCCGTGCGGTGATCGTTCGACGGGTTGTCGCTGGCGGCGAAGGAGCACCTCGGCGAAGACCCGAC
>CALBMM010000119.1 GCA_937896535.1 uncultured Pseudomonadota bacterium | reverse complement strand
GACCTGTACACCTGCCTGCGCCCGGTCCGCTGGTTCACCGGCGTGCCCAGCCCCGTCAAGCGCCCCGCGCTGACCAACATGGTCATCTTCCGCGAGAACACCGAGGACATCTACGCGGGCATCGAGTTCGAGAACGGCACCGAGGCGAACGCGAAGTTCAAGAAGCTGTTCGCCGAGGCGTTCCCGGACAGCTACCGCAAGATCCGCTTCCCCGACACGGCGGGCATCGGCATCAAGCCGATCTCCGAAGAGGGCACCTCGCGACTCGTGCGTGCGGCGATCAAGTACGCGTTCGACAACAAGCAGCCCTCGGTGACGCTCGTGCACAAGGGCAACATCATGAAGTTCACCGAGGGCGCGTTCCGAGACTGGGGCTACGCCGTGGCCAAGAACCAGTTCGGCGCGACCGAGCTCGACGGTGGGCCCTGGCTGACCGTGACCAAGGACGGTCACACCGTGGTCATCAAGGACGTGATCGCGGATGCGTTCCTGCAGCAGATCCTGACGCGGCCGGCCGACTACTCGGTCATCGCCACGATGAACCTCAACGGCGACTACATCTCCGACGCGCTCGCGGCGTGCGTGGGCGGCATCGGCATCGCGCCGGGCGGCAACATCAACTACGAGACGGGCACCGCGATCTTCGAGGCGACCCACGGCACCGCGCCCAAGTACGCGGGCCAGGACAAGGTCAATCCCGGCTCGGTCATCCTCTCGGGCGAGATGATGCTGCGTTACATGGGCTGGACCGAGGCCGCCGACAAGATCCTCGCCGGCGTCGACGGAGCCATCGGGGCCAAGACGGTCACGTACGACTTCCACCGGTTGATGGAAGGCGCCACGCTGCGCAAGTGCAGCGAGTTCGGCTCCGACATCATCAAGCACATGGGCTGAGGTCCGAGGTCCCGTGATGACGCGGCGCTTCGGATCCCTCGCGCTCGTCCTCGTCGTGTCGTCGCCCGCCTGTGGCGACGACGGCAGCGGTGACGACGGCACGCTGACGGCCCCCACGTCGGTGACGGCGAGCGGCGGCTCGACCGGCGACATGACCACCGCGGGCTCGACCGGACCGGGCGAAAGCTCGAGCGGCGATTCGTCCAGCGGTGGCGCCGACTCCAGCGGAGGCGCCGATTCCAGCAGTGGCGGCGGCGCGGCCGAAGACCCGTCGTATCCCGCGCCCGGACCGGGCGGCTGCCCGGGCGGGACCGCCGACATCATGCTGCAGGGCGTCAATGCCTGCGCGCCGTTCTGCGACGGTCCCGATGGGATGTGTCCGATGCCGGCCACCGGCGATGCGATGCCCAGCTGCACGCCATTCGAGATGCCGGGTGGCTCTGGGACCGCGTGCGTCAACGACGGCGAGTGCACGATGCCCGAGGTGTGCAGTCCCGAAGGCAGCTGCATCCTCGTCGCGTTCTACGGTTGCCGCCTGCTGTGCAACGCCGGTCAGACGTGCCCGGACGCGATGACCTGCGCGGCCGTCGGCGCCTGCGGGTACTGACCACGATCAACGGATCAGCGGGTCAGCGGGTCGGCGGGTCAGCGGGTCAGCGGGTCGGCGGGTCGGCCCCGGACCGCCGCCGCAGGGAACTTCGCCGCGACTTCGCCGTGCGGCGACCGAAGAACTCAGCCTGTGACCGCGGTCTCGCCCTCGGTCGTCGGCATCTGCAGATCGCGGTAGACCTGCGGGTCCACGCCGGCCGGCGGCGTGACGCCGACGCTGCGCAGCAGCTCGAACGCACGGGCGATCGCGTCGGGCATGTTCGCGACGGTCTCGACGTTCCACTTCGCGAGGCTCAGCCACCTCATCGCGGTGACCGCTCCTCGGATCAGCGCGCTGTCGAGAACGAGCAACGTCGGCAGCGCGTACTCGTCGGCGGCGAGGGAGCTCGCGTCGATCAGCTCGGCGGTCACCTTGCGAACCGTGGGCGGCGGACGCTTGGCGAGCCGGCTGTCGTTGATCGACACGAGCTGCGTGCGCTCGGCTTTCGCCCGCGCGTACATTCCGTCGAGCCACTGGAAGTAGCGGCGCACCGAGGTCTCCGTCGACTCGCCGAACCAGCGCACGACGAGCAGCGGGTAGTCGCGGGCGTCGGCGACGAAGGCATGTTCGCCTTCTCGGTAGGACAGCAGGGCCGGCTCGGTCACCCTTCGAGGCTATCCCCGCGAGCCCCCGCGCGCCCGCGTGCGAGTTCGCGCCCATTCCCGAACGCAGTCCCGAGCTGCGCGTGCCTCGTGCCGGGCGCAATCGCGCGTGCGATGATCTCGGCGATGCGCGGATTCGGGACGAAGCTGGGGTGGATCTTGGTAGCGGCCGCGGTGGGGGCGAGCGCGTGCGCTGACGACGGCGGCAATGGCTCCGGCGGCGCAACGACGGGCGGGGCGACGAGCACGGACGGCTCGGCCGACGGCAGCGCGGGGCCGACCGCGACCGATTCGTCGATGGCCACGTCGGGTGCCACGACGGCCGGGGCCGACGACTCCGACAGCGGCGGCGAGACGGACGGACCCCCGATGGCGTGCGAGCCGTTCGGAAAGTGGCCGGCCCCGGAGACGACCTTCGTGCTGCCGGCACGGGAGGGCACGGGCATCTACTACCCGGACGTGCAGGCGAGCTTCCCGGAGGTCGACTGGGCGACGCTCGACCGCCTCTACGTTCCGGCCGGCCAGTACACGCAGCTCAACCTCGGCAACCTCCCCGACCGAAGCCCCGACGACCCGCTCGTGATCACGAACATGGGCGGGCAAGTACGCATCGGCCCGCCCAATCCCACCGACAACTTCCTGTGGGCGATGGAAGGCGGCTCGAACTGGGTGCTGACCGGACGCTACGACGCCGACGCCGGCACCGGCGACGAGTCGGCGCCCGGCCATCGCTGTGGCGAGTACGCGAGCTCGCGGGGCAACTACGGGTTTTGGAGCGACGACGCCTTCGCGATGCGCGACTACCTGCACATGGGGATCTCCGTGGGGCACGCGCGCGCGTACGAGATCGAGTTCGTCGAAGTCGAGCGTTCCGGCTTCGCGGGAATCCGGCTGCTCAACAGCTGGGACGACGGCGAGCTGCCGATGGCCGACGTCCGCGTCCACGACAACTACGTCCACGACGTCGACGGCGAGGGGATCTACTTCGGCTGGACCGGCGGTCCGCCCTCGAATCTCACGCCGGGGCTGCAGGTCTACAACAACCGCTTCGTCCGCACCGGCAACGAGGCGCTGCAGATTCAGGACATCGGTCCGGGCACCGAGATCCACCACAACGTGATCGCATGGGCGGCGTTGCACTGGCGTGACAACGGGCTCGGGGCGTACCAGGACGGCAACTCGCAGATCTCGATCCGCGAAGGCGACGTGGAGATCCACCACAACGTCTTCATCGGCGGGGCGGGGACGCTCGGCAGCTTCTGGTCGCAGGCGCAGTCCGGTGACGGCGATCGCAACGTGGTCTTTCACGACAACTACTTCGCCGACTCGCGCAACCAGGCCGTGTACTTCGGCGGCAGCATGACCTCGGGGTCGAGCCTGGCGTTCACCGACAACTTCGTACGTGGGCTCGAGTTTTCGTACGACGATCTCGACCCGATGGCGACGCCACCGACGGCGGTGTTTCGTCTCGCGCCCGAGATCGGCGGCGACGTGTCCTTTACCGGCAACGCGTGGGACAGCGACCTCCCGCTGGTCGAGGGCGGCATGGGTCCCGCGCAGTCCGACAACGTGCAGGGTCCGCTGGACGCGATCGCGTTCGTCGACAGCGGCTACCCGCCCGGGGTGCCGGTCGATGCGCTGGAGGCATGGACGGCCGTGTCGACCCTCGCGCCCGGCAGCCCCGCGCGCGACTACGTGGTCGGCGAGCTCGTCACCTACGACGGGCAGCTGTACACGTGTGTCGCCGCGAACACGGACCAGCCACCGCCGGAGCACCCGGAGTCGTGGATGCAGCTGCCGGCGCCGCCCGACGATCTTCGTGTGATGCCGGGTACCGCGTACGAAGGCTTCGGCGTGCAATGACGTACGACCGTCCCGCCGACCCCGTCGAGAATGTGGGAAGAAACGGCATGACCTCCCGGGCGCTCGTGACCGCAGCCATCCTGTCGCTGATCCCCGTCGCCTGCTCGTCGGACGACGAGGCGGCCGAGGGCGCCGGCGCTGGCGACGGCGGATCGTCGGGAGCGACCTCCGCGAACCCGAGCGACGGCGGTCCGGGGGGCAGCAACCCGACCACGCCCGGCACCGACGACGGCGACAGCAGTGGTGTCGATCCGACCGCGGCGGACTCGACGTCGGGCGAGACGACCGGCGAGCCGCCCTCCGGTGGTGGCAGCGATCTGCCGGTCCCACCCGGTCCCGACGACCTTCCTGCGCCCAGCGGCGCGCCCGGAAATCTGCGTGTCCTCGACTGGGCCGGCTTCGCGGCCGCGCTCAGCTACACGTACGACGACGGTCAGCCGACGCACATCGAGCACTGGCCCGCCCTCGCAGCGACCGGCACGCGGATGACCTTCTACGTCACGACGGGCAACTCGGGGATCCCGGGCTACCCGGAGACGTTCATGGACGCGCTCGCGAGCGGCTCGGAGATCGCCAACCATACCGTCAACCACTGCAACTTCGACCAGGCCTGCGGTGCGGCGGCCCCGGGCTCGCACGCGTCCGAGCTCGACGATGCCGACGCGTACATCACCGGTACCCTCGGCGCGCCGGCCGTGTACACGATGGCGTACCCGTTCGGCGACACGGGCTATGCCTCGGCCGTGGCGGAGCGCTACCTGCTGGCCCGCGGCGTCTCTAGTGGTCGCATCGCGCCGCTGGACGGCACGGATCCGTTCAACCTGCCGACGTTCGCGCTGCAGGGCGGCGAGACGCTCGACGTGTTCGAGAGCGCCATCGACGACACGCGGGCGGCCGGCGAGTGGCTGACGTTGTTGCTGCACTCGATCCTCCCCGGCGACAACTGGTACGCCGGGGTCGAGCTCGACGTGATCACGGGATCGATCGCTCATGCGCAGGGATACGGCGACGTCTGGATCGACTCCCTGATCAACGTAGGTGCGTACTGGCGCGGTCAACAGGTCGTCGCCGCGGCCGACGTGTCCGTGCAAGGCGACACCACGACGCTGACGTGGACGCTCCCGGACCACTTTCCGCCCGATCGCTACGTTCGTGTGACCGTCGACGGTGGCACGCTGTCGCAAGGCGGGGCGGCACTTTCGTGGGACGGCCACGGCTACTACGAGGTCGCGCTCGACGCCGGCACGCTGACCATCGCGCCGTGACCCGGTCTTCGTGACCGGACGGCCGCCTCGATCAGCCCGTCGCGGCCGAGGTGTCGTCGTCCTCGGAAGGCATCGGCGGCGAGGCATAGCGCGCCGGGTCCAGTCCGACCGGGACGGGGATGTCCTCGCCGTCCAGCAGCTCCAGCGCGCGGTGCAAGGCCTGCTCGACGCCGCCGACCATCGTCAAGTTCCACGGTCGCGAGCTCAGCCATTGGATCGCCGTGAGCGCTCCGCGAACGAGCGCGCTGTCCAGGACGACCATCGTCGCCAGGGATCGTCGGGACAACCCTTCCCCGCTTCGGTCCGACAGCTCCGCCGTCAGCGCGCGGACCGTGGCCGGCGGGCGCTTCGAGGCCCGGTTGTCGCTGACGAACGCGACCTTGGTGTCTTCGGCTTCGGCCCGCGCGAGCATCGTGTCGTTCCACTGAAAGTACCGACGGACCAGGGCTTCGTCGGCGGCACCCCACCACGTGATGACGAGGACGGGAAAGTAGCGGGCGTCGGCCACGAAGGCACAATCGCCGGACCGCACGCGAAGGAGCTCGGGTTCCGTCATCGACGTCCTCCACAGTACCCGTCGTCGGTGCGCGCTGGCGCTCGTCGTCGCGGTGCTCCGCGAAACGTTGTCATCGACCGCGGACGAGGTTCCACGTGAGGCGGCGCGGACTCGCACCCCCGCGAGGGCGAGGCCGTTCTAGGCGATCGGACCCACGAGCTTCGCCCACAGCTCGAGCAACGCGAGGATGAGCATGCAGGCCGCACAAGCCTGTAGCACCACGCGGCCGATGGGCCAACGCTCCCCGCGTGCGTCGTCGATCTGCGACACGAGCGGGAGTCCGACGATGAAGTAGCTCGCGTATCCCCACGAGCCGAGCACGAGCATGCGACCGCGATCGGCGTACTCGAAGTACGGCAGCATCGCGTCCGAGGCCATCGTGAACGTCTCCATCCATGCGACCGCATACGCGAGCGCGAAGATCACCACGATCCGTCCGAGCCGACCGAGCGCGAGGACCCGTGTCAGCTTCCGCAGCGCGATCGGAGCCGCGACGTAGTACGTGACGAAGTACGCCTGCGTCAGCGGGTACATGAAGATCGGCACCCTCTGCTCGGTGCTGCCGACCACGTCGGACTCGAGCGTCCAGGTCACCGGGAATGCGTACTTCATCCCCATGAGGTCGAAGAAGTAGTGCGTGCCGACATACGTGCCGAACGTGACGAGGATGAAGACCCAGACGTTGAGCTTGAACCAGTACGTCTTCCAGAAGGGCTCGTCGGCATCCGGACGGTCGCGCACCAGCAGCGGCCCCACGACCGCCGCCCCCCCGAGGGTGCAGCCGAAGACCAGGTAGCCGAGGTCACCCCACGAAAAGATCCAGCCCGTCACGATGACGAGCCCCACGGCCAGCATCCACGCGCCGCTGTAGTACAGGTAGAAGCGCTCGGCCCACGCCTTGGCGGGGTTGTCGGACAGCCAGCCCGAGGAGGTCACGGCCGCCGGTCTACCACAGGCACGGACCGCGGGGATCTAGCGGACGATCGGCTGGGCGGCCTCGCACACGAAGGACTGCTGGTTCTCGCAGTTCGTGTCGTTCCAGTTGTAGCTGTCTTCGAGGGCGAGCTCGACGCAGTTTTCGTTGTCGACGTTGTTGGGCTCGCCCGGCGCCCACGCCAAGTAGTTGGCTGGCGAGCCGTCGCTCCACACGTAGGTGCCCTCGACCGCGAGGTCTTCCAGACCGATGAACCAGTCCAGGTTGCCGAACACGTTGCTGCGCACGAAGCTGTCCTCGGGCAGGTCGGCGATCGAGGTGAGATCGGCGCCGTGGTCGAGACAGAAGTCCCGGGCCGCGAAGCGGTTGACCGGCCCTGGGCAAAACCAGTAGACGCTGCCTTGCCGCTCGTACAGCTCGCACGTCTCGCAGAAGTCGGTGGACGCGGACCATTCGTCGAGGATGCCGTCGCAGTCGTTGTCGAACCCGTCGCACAGCTCGTCGGCGAGGGGGTTGACCATCGGCAACGCGTCGTCGCAGTCGAAGTCGTTGTCGACGTGGCCGGGCGGGGCCTCGCACGCCTCCACCGAGGAGGTGGGATCGCCGAACCCGTCGTCGTCCGTGTCCGCGTAGAACATCGAAGGCTCGTCGCAGCCGGACCCTTCGGTCGTGTCACCGCCGGTCGAGGTCGAGTCGGCCGACGTGGTCGTGGACGGCCCGTCGCTCGACGACGAGGTCTCGGGCTCGTCCCCCGTGCTGCCGACCCCGGTGGAGGCGGCGGCGGTGATCGTGGTGGGGTCGGGCGGAGGCTCGGTCGTCCCGAAGCTCGTGCCGCCCGAGTCGGGATCGGCCGAGCAACCCAGCCACAGCCCGCAGCTCGCCAACAAAGGCCAACGCATACCCGAACGCATACCCCGAAAAAGGTAGCAGCGCCGGGGCCGCGACGCCCGTCCGGCATTTGAATCCAGCCGGGAGTGCGCCACTCTACCTGCCATGGATCGGGCCGCGTTCTCCGAGGCGCTCCTTTCGGTCATGGAGCGCAAGGTCCACTGGGCGTGGCCCGCGTTCACCCGCGGCAAGGTCGCCAAGGACCGGCTGCACATCCACCTCGAGCAGGAGTACGGCACCTACGTGCGCGACTTCGCGGTGCTGATCGGGCGCGCGTATGTGCAGTGCCCGGTCGCGGCCGCGCGTCGGGAGCTCGCCGAGAACCTGTACGAGGAAGAAACCGGGGGCCTGTCTCGCGGTCGGCCGCACGCGGAGCTGTTCTTGGAGTATCCGCGTGGTCTCGGCATGGACCTGTCGCGGTTCGAGAACCCGACGCTGCTGCCCGCGGCCGCCGACTATCGTCGCGCGCTCGATCTCGCCACCGAAGGGGCGGGCTGGGACGTCGCCGCGGCGGTGACCACCTTGTTTCTGGAAGGGACCGCGCACGAACGGGGCGAGCTCGACCCCGACGCGCCACGGCGGCCGGCCCCGCCGCTGTCGGACCACCCGCTCGTCGTCCACTACGGGCTTCCGCTCGAGGCGTTGACGCTGACCAAGGTCCACCGCGAGGTCGAGGGGGGCCACCGGCAATCGGCGTGGCGGATCGTCCTCGATCACGTCGAACCGGCGCGTCGGCCGGTCGTCGTGGCCGCGATGGAGAACGTGCAAGCGGCGTGGAGCGAGTACCGCGACGCGGTCGCGCACGCATGTGGGGTCGGGGAGGGCGACGTCGCCGACCTCGGCGGGCCGAGCTGATGCCGCGGCCGCTTCCCAAGACGTTCTTCGCTCGCGACGTGCTGCAGGTCGCACCCGCCTTGCTCGGCCAGCACGTGCGGCATGGCGACGTCGTCGTGCGGGTCACCGAGGTCGAGGCGTACCGCTGGCCCGGCGACACGGCGTGCCACGCCCGCGCGGGCAAGACCGAGCGCACCGCCGCGCTGTTCGGTCCGCCCGGCCGGGCCTACGTGTACCTGTGCTACGGCCTGCACCAGATGCTCAACCTCGTCACCGGCGACGACGGGGTCGCGCAGGCCGTGCTCGTCCGCGCCG
>CALBMM010000118.1 GCA_937896535.1 uncultured Pseudomonadota bacterium | reverse complement strand
TGGTTGACCGAGATCACCTTCGAGCCCGGGTGCGCCTGCGCGATCTTCCACGCGGCCTCGAGGCGCTTTGCCGCGGGCTCGTAGTCTCCACGCAGGAAGTCGGCGATCCCCAGGATGATCGACGCGGTGGCGACGTTCTCCTCGTACTCGGGCGCATCGCCGAACAGCGCGATCGCCCGCGTCGCCGCCCGCGCGGCATCGTCGGGCCGACCGCGCTGAAGCTCCAGGTCCGCGCGCATCAGCATGGTCTGACCGAGGTGTCCGTGATTGACGTCCGCGTCGAGCTCGAAGATCCGCTGGGCCTCGTCGAACCTCGGTGCCGCCGCGTTCGGGTCGGCCTGGTGGACGAGTGTGAGCCCCTCGCCGCGCAGCATCTGGGCGAGCACCGGGTGCGTCGGGCCCAGTCGTTCGCGGGCGACCGTCGCCGCTTCGGCGTAGGCGGTCCGAGCCCGGGCCGGTGCCCCCATCGCCGTGTGCGCCTGCGCGAGCGCTCGGTAGGCGTCGATCACGACGAGGGCGGGCGCATCCTCTTCGGTCGCGAGTCGATCGACCGCCCCGGACGCGTGACCGAGCGCGAGCGTGTGCTGTCCCGCGGCGAGGTACACGTCGGCAACCAGCAGCTCGTAGGCGCCCGTGCCTTGCTCCTGTGCGCGCGCGGCCGCCGTATCGGCGGTGGCGATCATCGCGACGCCTTCCTTCGCCCGCGTGCCGTCGCCGGCGACCACCGCCGCCAGCTGTAGGGTCGCTCGCCACTCGCGCGCGGGATCGTCGAGGCGTCGCGCGGCAGACTGCGCTTGTCGCAGCGATTCCTCCGCCCCGCCGGTGTCCGCCTTGGCCCGCAGTGCGGTCGCCACCAGCACGAGCGCCTCGAAGCGCGCGCCCTCGGCCCCGGCCCCCTCCGCCACCGCGAGTGCCTCGCGGGCGAACGCCTCGGCGTCCTTGGGCTTGCCGCTGACCCGATACGCCTGCGCACGAGCGAGCGAACGCTGCACCGCGACCGCGACCGCCGGCGTGACTTCCGACACCTGCGGCCGCGCCGGCGACCGACACCGCTGCGGCGGCATCAACTGCTGTACGTGCAGCGCGAAGTCGCGAGCGAGCGCCGGTGCGTCGGTCGAGCCGACCACCTCGACGATCGTGTCCAGCCTCAGCGCCAAGTCGTCGAGGCAGCGACCCGAGGCGGCAAGCTCCTCGGCGTCTCCCCGCTCGCGCTGCGCCTCGCACAGATCCGAGCGTGCCTGCCCGATCCGCGTGCCGGCCCGCGTGATCGCCTCGCCCACCCGAGCCACCGCGGCATCGGGATCGTCGACACCGGCGCGGGCCAGCCGCTCGGGCAGCGCAAGGCGCAGCGCGTCGGTCCAACCCGGGGGCACGTGCGGCGTGGGCTCCGGACAGCTCACCTCCGTCGGTGCGTCGGCGGCCGCGGTTTTTGCCGTCGTCGCGTCGTCGTCGACGAAGTACAGGACCGTCGCTCCCCCGAGCGCGAGCACCCCCACGGCGCCCAGCGCAATCCCGGCCAGCGCCGCCCGCCCCGATCGAGGAGGCTCGAGCGCCTTGGCGAGCGCGGCGACCGACGGATGGCGCTGTTGAGGATCGGCGGCCAACCCCCGCGCGACCGCTTTGCTCACATACGGCGGCACGTCCTTGCGCAGCGGCGGCAGCACTTGCCCCGACTGCACCGACATCAGCAACGCGCCGGCCGTCTTGCCCGAGAAGGGCCGACGGCCGTGCAGTGCTTCGTACAGCGATACGCACAGCGCGAACTGGTCGGCCGCGGCTTGCACGGACGCCCCCATGAATTGCTCCGGAGCCATGTACGCCGGCGTTCCGAGCAGCGCGCCCGTCTGCGTCAGTCGCACATCCGACAGCGGGGCCTCGGCCGAAAGCGGCGCGGCATCGCCCGCGGTCGAGGACGAGTCCCCGGAGGCGCCGACGAGGCCGAAATCGGACACGCGCACCCGCCCGTCGCGTCCGATCAACACGTTGTCGGGCTTGAAGTCACGGTGGACGAAGCCGGCGGCGTGCGCGGCCGCAAGTCCCGCCGCCGCCTGGCGGTACTTGTCGACGATCTCGTCGCACGTCCGTTGCTGCGCCGCGACCCACTGTCGCAGCGTGCCGCCGTCGACGTACTCCATCACGATGTACACGCGGCCGGCGTGCATCCCGACCTGGTGCAGACCCACCACGTTCGGGTGCGCGAGCGCGGCGACGGACTGGGCCTCGCGCAACATTCGCTGGCGCGCCCGCTCGTCGGTGCGTCCGGTCGGCAGCAACAGCTTGATCGCGACCTTACGGTGCAGCTCGGCGTCCTCGGCGAGCAGCACCACCCCCATCGCGCCGGCGCCGAGGACTCGCTGGACGACGAACGAGCCGATTTCCTCGCCGGGCCCGGGGATCGTGTCGTCCATCGACGGCGCCGACGCCGAGGCTGGCCGGTCCGCCGCGGCGACCGTCGACTCCGGGTCCCCGGGCAGGGTCGGATCGGCCGGTTGCAGTCCCATGGGGGCCCCAGTGTCACCCGAGGCAAGCCGACCGCGCGCCCGATCGTCGGCAACGATGCCGGTCCGGATCGTGAGTTCGGTCCACTGCCCGACAACTCGCCGTTTCGACCGCTCAACCGTGCGTTGCACCATCGCGCGGCAACCGCGGCTGGCTGGCCACGTCGTGGCATCGCATGCTATCGAACACGCGTTTTCGAAGGCCCACCGACATGCAGCTCCCCACGCAGCCGCCCATCCCCTACGACGTCGAAATCCTCGCCAATCCGTCGCAGGAGCAGCTGCGCCAGCTCGCGCTCGAGCACACTCCGTTTTGCCGCAAGACCGCGCTGGGCAACATCAACAAGGTCGCGCGCAACAAGTCCCGCGTCGCCAAGTACACGTACGTGATCGATCGGTCCGGCGACTCGACGCAGTTCTCGCACACCACGATCGCACCGTCGAAGGCCAAGGCGCTCATCGACGCGCAGACCGACTACATCGAGCGCAAGGGCAAGCTGATCGAGATCGACGGCTACGTCGGCATCGGCCCCAACGCGATCCCCGTGCAGTGGCTGTACACGCTCGAGGGAGCCAACATCGCCGGCATGCAGCAGGTGCTCGCGTTCCCGCGCGAAGCGGTCGAGACGCCCGAGCAGCTCGCCAAGCCCTTCGCTCCGGCGCTGCGGCTGGTCTACACCCCCGACTTCCAGCCGGACATGCCGGGCGGTCAGGCGATCATCGCCGACCTCGACGGCTACGTGACCCACGTGATGGGGCCGGACTACTTCGGTGAGAGCAAGAAGGGCGCGCTGCGGATGAGCTGCGCGCTCATCTACCAAAACGGCGGCCTGATGATGCACTCGGGCGCCAAGGCCGTGCACACCGTCGGCGGCGACCAGCAGACGATGGCCATCCTCGGTCTGTCGGGCACCGGCAAGACGACCACCACGTTCTCCAAGCAGGGCGCGGCGGTCGAGCCGATCCAGGACGACATGCTCGCGATCTGGCCCAACGGCGCGATCTCGATCACCGAGAACGGGTGCTTCGCCAAGACCGACCGCCTCACCGAAGAGACCGAGCCCGTCATCTACCGCGGCACGGTGCACGAAACGGCGTGGCTGGAGAACGTGTACGTCGATGCCGACGGCAACGTCGACTTCGCCAAGGCCGAGCTGACCCCCGCGGAGGTCAAGGCGCTGCGCGACGTGCTGATCGGCACCGGCGCTCCGGCCGGCAACGTCGACAAGTACATCGCCGGCGAGGTGAAGTACGACGACGTCGTCGACGACAACGGCGTGCCGGCCGACGGCTGGGACTTCGTCAAGTGGAGCGAGAACGGCCGCTCGATCATCCCGATGTCGGCGATCGAAAATGCCGCGGACCTGCACGAGGTTCCGAACCTGCGCTCGTTGGGCATCCTCAACCGCGACGAGGGCCCCGATGCGGCCACCCCCGGCATCGTGCGCTTCACCGACCCCAAGCAGGCGGCCGCCTACTTCATGCTCGGCGAGACCTCGAAGACCTCGGCGGCGGGCAAGGACCGCGGACGCACGCGCTCGCCGTTCACCCAGCCGTTCTTCCCGCTGGCGCACAGCCTGCAGGCCAAGCGGTTCTCGGAGCTGGCGTCGACCTTCGGCAAGACCACGATGTGGCTGATGAACACCGGCTACGTCGGCGGCGGCCCCCGGGAGGTCGAAGCGGGCGAGGCGCTCAAGATCAAGATCCGCCACTCCTCGGCGATGCTCGAGGCGCTCATCGCCGACACCATCAAGTGGACCCGAGATCCGGACTTCGGCTACGACGTCGTCGACGTCGACGATCCGGCCAACGCGAGCCTGGTGCAGATGGTGGGCGCCGAGATCCTGCAGCCCCGGCGCTTCTTCGAGGCCAAGGGCCGCATGGACGAGTACGACGAGTGGGTCGCCCAGATGAAGGCGCAGCGGGCCGCGTTCCTGCGCCAGCACGAGGTCGAAGACGCGATCGTGCACTCGGTCGCGATCTGAGAGAATCCGCGAATGCGGGCGCCGGTCGCCCGCGCCGGTTGACCCGCGCGCTGGGGCGGCCTAAACCACGGCCGTCTCATGGGTGACGTCGCGCAAACGAGGTTTGCCAAGCAGGTTCGGAACCGGCGGACCTTCGCCATCGTCAGTCACCCCGACGCCGGCAAGACCACGCTGACCGAAAAGCTGCTGTGGTTCGGCGGCGCCATCCAGACCGCGGGCGCCGTCCGAGCGCGCCGCGCGTCCCGACACGCCGTGTCGGACTGGATGCAGATGGAGCAGGAGCGCGGGATCTCGGTCACCACGTCGGTGATGAGCTTCCACTACCCGATGCCCGGGGCCAAGCCGACCGACCCGAAGGTGCTGGTCAACCTGCTCGACACACCGGGCCACGCCGACTTCGGTGAGGACACCTATCGCGTCCTCACGGCGGTCGATGCCGCGCTGATGGTCATCGACGGTGCCAAGGGTGTCGAGTCGCGCACCGAGAAGCTCATCGAGATCTGCCGGCTGCGCGACACCCCGGTCGTCACGTTCGTCAACAAGATGGACCGCGAGACGATGGAGCCGCTCGAGGTCCTCGACGACGTCGAGTCGAAGCTGTCGATCACGTGCGTCCCGATGACGTGGCCGATCGGCCGCGGCAAGGGCTTTCGTGGGGTCTACGACCTCGTGCACGACCGCCTGCACCTGTTTCGCACCCAGACGGGCGACGACGACGCCCCGCCCGATCCCGTGCAGCTGTCGGGCATCGACGACCCGAAGCTCGACAAGTTGCTCGGCGACGACGTGGAGCAGTTTCGGGCCGACATCGAGCTGCTCGAGGGGGCCGCACCGCCCTACGACCACGAGGCGTTCCTCTCCGGCAAGCAGAGCCCGCTGCTGTTCGGCTCGGCGATGAACAACTTCGGCGTACGGGAGTTGCTCGAGACCTTCTTGCGCTTGGCGCCGCCGCCCCAGCCCCGCAACGCGATCACCGGCGACGCCGTGCTCAACCCGCCGCCGCCGGGCGATCCGGTGCCCACGCGCACCGTGCAGACCGACGAGCCGGCGTTCTCGGGCTTCGTGTTCAAGATCCAGGCGAACATGGATCCCAAGCACCGCGACCGCATGGCGTTTCTGCGGATCTGCTCGGGCGAGTTCACCCGCGGCATGAAGGCGTTTCACTGCCGGCTGCAGCGCGAGGTCAACCTCGGCAACGCCACGACCTTCTTCGCGCGCGACCGCGAGATCGTCGAGGAGGCGTACGCCGGCGACATCATCGGGATCCCCAACCACGGCACGCTCAAGATCGGCGACACGCTGACGGCCGGCGAGTTGCTGCGGTTCACGGGCATCCCCTCGTTCGCCCCCGAGCTCTTTCGCCGAGTGGTGCTCCGCAGCCCGCTCAAGGCCAAGGCCCTCGCCAAGGGCCTGACGCAGCTCGCCGAAGAGGGCGCGATCCAGGTGTTCAAGATGATCCTCGGCGGCGAGTTCATCGTGGGGGTGGTGGGTCAGCTGCAGCTCGAGGTGATGAAGCACCGGTTGCTGGCCGAGTACTCGGTCGAGGCGACCTACGAGGCCGTCGACTTCACGACGGCCCGCTGGGTCACCCCGAAGACCGAGGGCATGTCCAAGGACGACGTGCGCAAGATGATGGACAAGTTCGAGCGCCGCAACGAGCCGAACCTCGGCCACGATGCGCACGGCGACCTTTGCTACCTCGCCCCGAACAAGTGGAACCTGTCCAAGGTCGAAGAGCGCTTCCCCGACGTCCGCTTCGAGGGGACGCGGGAGCACACCTGAGGCCTACTCGGTCTCGGTGGGCCGCAGCACGCTGCGCGACAGCGCCGCGAATGCCTGCCGCGGATCCTCGCACTCGCGCGCGAGGCTGAGCGCGAGCTCGCCCAGATCGCGGGCATCCTCGTCGTCGACGACCAGCCGCATCTGCAGCGCGCGCAAAAAGCCGCTGCGCCGCTCCGAGGGCTCGGGGGCCGCGTCGGCCACCCACTCGGCCGCCGCGAACGCGAGGCGACGCTGTGGGCCCGAGAGGCTGTCGATGTCGATCTCGCCGAACGGCAGCGGACCGTCGGCCATCGCCGTGAACGCGCCGCCCCGCCGGGGGCGCACGTCCATCACTTCGGCCGCGGCACGACCGCGCTCGACCTCGGCGGTCGCGAGCTCGCCGTCGCTCCACATCACCGTGACGAGGAGCTCGAAGATCGCCTCGGCCGGCTTGGCATCGATCCACCGCTCCGCGCTCGTCGTCCATACGGTCGGCAGACGGCCGCTCGGCGTCCGCGTCACGGGGGCGGTCGCCGGGGCTCCGGTCATGTCGTGGTCGTTGGCCATATCGGGTCCTGACGTTTCCGTTCCGAGATCGCATCAACCGGCGCCAGGCGGCGGCATTCCGGTGAACTTGGGGGGGACGAGCGCCGCGTGCGCGGCCCGTGGACCCTGGCTCCTTCCCTGAGCCGGTCCTGGGCGCGAGGTCCCGCTTCGGGCGACTTCTTAGGTCCGTTCCGATGGGCAGTCAATAGCCGCCGTCCCCTAAAATCGCATGAATTCCGCCGGGTTGCGCGCCATTTTGCGCACCGATCGACAAACCGTGTTCGGCGATCGAATCACGCAGTTTTGGGCCGCGCAACCGCTCGCACACTCGCGGCCGGCGACCGTCGCGAAGACCACGCGCCTGGGCCGGCGACCTGTTAGATCCGGCACGTGATCGTGATGAAGTTCGGCGGCAGCTCGGTCGCCAACCGTACCCAGATCGACAAGGTGATGGCGATCGTCCGCGACCGTCGCGACCGTCGGCCCGTCGTCGTGTCCTCCGCACACAAGGGGATCACCGATCTCCTCATCGACTCGGCGAAGTCCGCTGCGTCCGGACACACGCCGGACGACCGCGCGATCACGCGACAGCACGCGGTCGCGACGGAGCTCGGCTGCGACGACGCGTTGATGGCTCCGTTCTTCGACGAGATCCGGGATCTGCTGCGCGGGATCCACCTCGTGCGCGAGCTGAGCCCGCGCAGCCTCGACTACATCTCCTCGTTCGGCGAGCGCATGTCGGTGCGGTGCATCGCCGACTACATGTCGCGCAACGGCCTGCCGGCCCGAGCGTTCGACGCCTGGGAGCTCGGCTTCATCACCGACGCGGTCTTCGGGCGTGCCCGTCCCCTCCCCGGCTTCGAGGCCCGCATGCGCGACGCCTTCGCCACGCACGTGCCGCAGGACACGGTGCCGATCGTGACCGGGTTCGTGGGCCAAAACGATGCCGGTGAGATCACCACGCTCGGACGCAACGGCAGCGACCTCACCGCCACACTCATCGCCGCGGCGCTCGAGGCCGAGGAGGCGCAGATCTGGAGCGACACCGACGGCGTGATGACGGCCGACCCGAGCATCGTGCAGGGCGCCAAGTCCATCCCGTCCATGGGTTTCGACGAGGCCGCCGAGCTCGCGTACTTCGGCAGCCGCGTGCTGCACCCGTCCACGCTCGTCCCCGCCATCGACAACGACATTCCCGTTCGCGTCCTCAACACCAACCGCCCCGACCATCCGGGCACCGTGATCCGCAGCACCGTCTCGCCCAAGGAGCAGCCGGTCACCTCGATCGCCTACAAGGAAGGTCAGTCGGTCCTGACGATCGGCTCACCACGGATGTTCGAGCAGGTGGGCTTCCTCGCCGAGGCATTCGCGGTGATCGCCCGCCACGAGGTGATCGTCGACATGGTCGCCACCTCCGAAGTCAGCGTGTCGGTGACCAGCCACGATGCGGCGCGCCTGGCCAAGGCCGCGGCCTCGCTGAGCCACCTCGGTCAGGTCGACGTCAAGGGCGGCAAGACGATCCTTGCGGTCGTCGGTCGCGACATCCGCGACCGCAAGGGCATCGCCGCCCGGGTGACGACCGCGCTGACCGAGGCCGACGTCAACCTCGACATGATCAGCTTCGGCATGGGCAGCAACAACATGTCGCTGGTCATCGACGACGCCGCGGTCGACCGCGCCGTTCGTCACTTGCACGCCGCGCTGTTCGAGTAGCGCGGCGTCAGGCGCCGGGCAGTCCCGCCTCGATCGTGTCGACGGTCGTCACCGCCGCGGCGGCGGCGTCGTATCCGTCCAGCAGGGCCTGGCGGGCGTCGGTCAAAGGCACGAGGGCACACTCGCCTTCGAACAGGTCCACGAGCGGATTGCCGACGTTGTTTTCGGTGCGCAGTCGGTCCACGTACGCCAGCGACAGCGCCAGCTCGGCGCGCGCGGCGAGCATCTGGGCGAACGCGGCCTCGACCATCGCGACCGACGCCTCGAACATGGCCATCTCCGCGCCCATGACCCCCGGGGCCCAGAACCAGCGCGTGATGACCACGCCGTCCGAACACGTCAGCTCGGCGACCGACGCGGCTTCGGAGGCGACCGAGCAGTAGTCGGTGGTCGGGGCGACCCGGGCCACGCCCAGGCACGTGCCTTCGCAGGCCGTCGCGCCGTTGCAGTACATCTGGAACGGATCGGCACACTGCGGGGACGCGGGATCGACGAAGCACCCTCCGCTGCAGGTACCCGGGCAGGCCCGCGGCGTGCTCTCGCAGACTCCCGTGCACTGCGCGTCGCACCATCCTTCGCACCCGCCGGGTCCGGTCACGCCGCAGTTGCCCGTGCACGTGCCCTGGCAAAGGCCAGGACAGGGCGCATTGGTCTGGTCGCACGCGCCCAGGCAGATACCGTCACAGGTGCCAGAGAACGAGGGGTCGCCGCAGCCGGACGGGATCGGCTTGCCACCGGTACACGCGTTCGGGTCCGCGGTCGGCTGCACGCACACGCCCCGGCAGATCGCCTCGGCGTCGGCCGCCGCCTCGGGGTCGCACGCGGTCGCAGCGGCACGCGCGGCCGGCAACGTGTCGACGCAGTCGCGCGGCTCGACCCAGTCCATCTCGACCATCGCGGTGAACGTGGCGAACCCGGACGTCAGTGCCGCGACGATGTCGTCGGCCGAGGCCGTGGGATCGAGCCCGAGCAGCGTCTGTAGCTCGTCGGCCGCCGTCTCGATGCGCGCTTGCGAGGCCTGGACCGCCGCGAGCGCTCGCGCGAGGTCGGCCGCGTACGTGGTGACGGTCGGGTCGTCGGCCGAGGGAACGTGATCGCACGGCGACGGTACGCCGGTGCTGTCGACCGCATCGTCGGTCGACCCCTGCGTCGTGGAGCCGTCGGTCGCCGTCCCGGGCGTGGGACCCATCGACGTGGAGGGCGATGACGTCGTCGCCGGTCCCCCGCTGTCGGACGTCGAGGCAAAGCCCGTGCCCGCGCCGCCGCCGTCGTCGCCGGCACATCCCACCAGCGCCCCTGCCAGCAAGAGCCCCCACCGACGCCGTGCTCGCATGCGCCGATCCTGTCACGCCGTCGTGGTCGATCGCAACGCGACTCAGACCCGTCCACGCCGCAGGCCCAACGCTCGTGCCTGCGACTCGATCGTCTCGACCGGCAACTCGGAGACCAGCACGCCGAAGACGTCCTCGTCGTGACGGACCATCTCCTTGAGCCGGTAGCCGCGTCGGGTGCCCTCGTGGTGCAACCCCAGCCCGAGCAGGATCCGGCGCGAGGCTTCGTTGCCGGCGAGCACGTGTCCCTCGAGGCGCTCCGCGCCGGCCGTGAAGACCGCGTACGCGCGCAGGAAGCGACCCAGGCGCGTGCCGACGCCGCGTCCCCAGGTATGCCGAGGCAGCTGGAACCCGAGCTCGACGCCCCCCGGACTCGGGGCGACGGAGACCGCCGCCCCCTGCCCGAGAAACGTCCCTTCCCGGTCCCGCACCACGAACAGCGCGGCGCTGGGCAGCGCCCCCTCGGCCAGGGCTCGAGCCTGCGCCTGCAGCAGCGGCTCGAAGAACGCGTGCAGCTCTTCGCGGGTCGCGGGGCAAAACCACAGCCAGCGCCCGACCGCGGGGTCCTGCAGCATCCTGACGATCTCGGGCAGGTCGGCGAGGGTCGCAAACGCGTAGAGCTCGTCGTCGTGCGAGGCCAGCGGGGTCATGCCTCCATCGTAGTCCACCGCTTGCTATCTTGCGCGCGCGGTGGAGTCTCCGGCCCAGCTGCAGTCGACGCGCGTCGACGAGGACGAGGACGAGCACACCTCGCTCGGAGGCGCGCCTGCGGGCCGGGGGGTCGATCGACCCGTCATGGTGGGCCGTTACCGCATCCGCGATCGCGTGGGCGCGGGAGGTATGGGCGTGGTTTACCGGGGCCGCGACCCTGAGCTGCACCGCGACGTCGCGATCAAGCTGCTGCGTCCGAACAGGGCCGCGGGCCCGGTCGCGCAGCAGCAACGCAGCCGCCTGCTCCGCGAGGCGCGGGCGATGGCCCAGCTCAACCACCCCAACGTCATTCCCGTGTTCGACGTGGGCGAGCACGGCGACGGTTTGTTCGTCGCCATGCAGTTCGTCGGTGGACCCAACGCACGCCAGTGGCACCGCGAACGCGCCCCGAGCTGGCGACGCGTCCTGGGGGTGTACCGCGCGGCCGGGCGTGGTCTGGCCGCCGCGCACGCCGCCGGCCTCGTCCACCGCGACTTCAAGCCCGACAACGTCATCGTCGGCGACGACGGCCGGGTGCGCGTGCTCGACTTCGGTCTGGCGCGCGCGATGGCGGAGATGGGCACGGGCGAGCACGGCGAGCGCGACGCGGCTGGGGAGGCGGCGTGGTCGGAGGCGGTGACCTCCGCCGGCACGGTCGTCGGTACCCCGATGTACATGGCCCCCGAGCAGCTCGCCGGCGCTTCGGTCGACGCGCGGACCGATCAGTATGCGTTCTGCATCTCGCTGTACGAGGGCCTGTACGGTCGCATGCCGTTCGTGGCGCGGAGCCGGCGAGAGCTCGCCCAGGCCAAGATCGATCACGCGCTCGTGGCACCGCCCGCAGACTCGCCGGTTCCCGTGCAGCTGTTTCGGATCATCGAGCGCGGCACCAAGCCCGCGCCGTCCGATCGCTTCGCGGGGATGCCCGACGTGCTGCGTCGGCTGCGGCAGATCGCCGAGGACAAGCCGACCAAGCCTCGGCGCGCCGGCGTCTACGTCGCGGCCGGCGTGGGATTGCTGCTGGCGGGCGCGTGGTTGGGGCGCGTCACCGATCCGCGCGCGCCGGCGTCCGCTCCCGCCCCCGCGGCCGCCACGACGCTCGAGCGTGCGTACTTCGACGCCGTCGCGCGCGGCGACGCGACCGAAGCCGCCCGCGCCGCGGTGGGTCTCGTCGAGCTCGGCGGCGACTCGGCGGCGCGATGGCGACCGCACGCGCGAGCCCAAGTGCAGGCCGCCGGCGCGCCCGACGATCTCGCGGCCCGCCTCGACGCCGCCCGCTGATCTGTCAGCCCAAGCGCCGCTGGAACTCGGCGTACGCGTCGTCGCCGAGGCGCTTGGCGATCTTCTCGATCACCGCCCGCTCTTGCTTCGACACCGGGTCGAACAATCCCAGCAGGCCACCGGCCGCCTCGGCCACGAGGATGCACAGACCCACGACGGTCTTCTTCGCCTCTGGCCGGTCCTCGCGGTCGAGCACTTCCCGCAGCACCTCGAGCGACTCTTCGAGGTACGCGTCCGAGGGGCGCTTCTCCAGCAGCGCCGCCATCGTCAGGTAGGCCTCGCCCGCCGCGATGCCCCGGATCCGCACGAGATCGAGGATCGTGCCGCGCTCGCCCGACTGAATCTTGCCGTCGGCCCAGGCCACGTGCACCAGCGGCAGCAGGTCGAAGACCCGCTGCGCGTCGCCCTCGAACCCGAGCATCGCGATCCGCTTCTTGAGGGCCGCCTCGCTCGCGTCACGCTCGGCCTCGAGACGCTCGCGCTGCAGGGCCACCGCCGACTCGTTGAGCTTGAAGCGAATTGTCTCTCGGGCGGCTTTGCCCTCCTCGGAGAACGGCTCCTGGTCTTTGAGGTCGGGGGCGTCGGCCATGGCCGCACGAGACCATGGCCGACACGTGTGCGTCAATTCGCGGCCGGGTACCCGCCTACGCGCTCGCCGCTGGCGAGGTCGAGCACGTGCACTCGGCCGTGCGCGTAGCAGACGACCACATCCCCGGACAGAAAGTGGTGGTTCCACGACCCGACCGGCGTTGCCCAGCGTTGCTGGCCGGAGGCGTCGACGCCCCGCAGCTCGCACTCGTTGTCGTCGCCGCCGGGCGCCGTCACGTAGACGAACATCTGGTCGTTGGCCTGCACCTGCGCGGGCTCCATCGACGACGGCCGATACGGCAGCTGCCCGCTGTCGTAGCGCTTGGCCCCACTGTTGACGTCGATCGCCACCACGCGACGCTCGTCGAGGTCTTCCCAGCCTCGCAGCTGCATCACGACGAGCGGTCCGCACGGGCGCATGGCGACGATGCCCATCTTGGGAATGCCCAGCTCGAGATCGACCGAGCCCGGCTTGCCCCCGAACAGCTTCGCGAAGAAGCCGGGCTGGGCCTGGGGCTTGCCGGGATCGACGATCTGGTAGGTGCCCGGCTTCGCGCGCCGGGTCATCGCGACGAACTTGTTGCCCACGGTGATCGGCGCCGGGTCGTCGTCGACCTCTTGCACGATCCGGGAGGCACGAACTTGGCCGGTCGCACCGTCGACGATCGCGACGCCCTTGCCCTCGTCGGAGTCGAACGGGATGAGCACCGTGCCGTTGTGCGCCAGCCCCCCCTCGTACGCGGGCGTGCCCGAGTCGGAAAATTGCGCGATCGGGCTGCCGTCGAGGCCGAGGATCGTGGTGCCTCCGCCGAATCGAACGGCGACGCCGCTGCCGTACAGCGGCGTGATCTTGGCGGAGTCGTCGAAGGTCTGCTGCCAGCGGCACTGCCCGCTGTCGCGATCGTAGCCGACGACGTAGCCCTGCTCGGTGCACATCACCACCACGCTCGACGCCGCGCCGGGGCACAGATCGAAGATCATGACCTCGTCCGGGTTGAACATCAGGTCGGAGTCGGTCTCGACCGCGTCGACGAGCCGCGTGCCCCACAGGTAGCGACCGGTCGCGAGGTCGATCGCGGCGAGCTGGCCCTGGTGAGCGACGTAGAGACGACCGGCCCGTACCGCCATGTGGGATCGGTCGGGCGGAAACGACCAGGTCGATCCGGCCATCGCCTCCCAGACCTGGGCGTACGACCCGAGCTCGATCGCACGGATCTTCCACGTGCGATCCGGATCGACCTGCGCCCCGAGCAAGAGACGACGACCGTCGCCGGCGACCGCGAACAACACCGAGGCGCCGGGTGCGAAGTGGGCCGAGCCCGGATCGTGCTGTTGGCGATGGGCGAGATCCTGGGCCGCCGCTTCCGCCGCCCCGTACTGCAGCGCCCACTGGACGTTGGCGGCCGCCTGCTCCGCGGTGATCGAGCTGCCGGGCGAGACGACCGGGGCCTTGCAGTATGGACACGGAAACTGCATGCCCTTGGGCACGGTCGCGGGAACGCCCTGCCCGCAGGTGGGACACGGGAACGTCTCGTAGGTGGTCATCGACGCGGGGAGATTCATCTGGAGTCCTGTCTGCGATCGGCGTGGGCGCCGCTGTCTGCGGGGTAGTGGCGCCACCGCCCGAAGCGTTCCCGGGGTCGCCGCGACGACGCCGTCGGCTTCGTGCCAAGCTGTCGGCCATCGCCGACGACGACGAACATCCGCTGTGGACCTTCGCGGTCGCGTTTTACGGACGGCCGCACGTGCGAGCGACGTGCTTGGCGCTGCAGGACGAGGTCGGCCTCGATGTGGACATTCTGCTCGCGATCTTGTGGGCGGCGCGCGAGGGATGGCTCCTCGATGCGCCGTCGCTGCGCTCGTTGCTCGCCGACACCGCGTCGGTGCGCGCGTGGATCGAGCAACAACGTCGACACCGCCGCGTCGCCGGCTCGCGGGCGGCGACCGACCCGGATTGGCGGCCTGTGGCCGACGCGGCCCTCGCGGCGGAGCTCGCGGGCGAGCGGCTGGCCCTACGACGTTCGTATGGCCGACTTCGAGAGCTTTCGTTGGAAAAAAAGACGCAGCCGCGGGATGCGGCGCGTGATGGTTTGACCGCGTACGCACAAATCATGGAAATCGAAGCGCCGGTGGCGGCATTCGAGGTCCTCGTGTCGGCACTGGCCTCCGACCCGGCCTGAACGCACGACTCGCGGGTGCCTCGCCCGCGCCCGGATACGGCCGGCGCGGCCCCCGGCTGCTAAGCTGACGGCCTGGGATGAACGCGCCCGCGCCACCGAAGATGGCTCGCCCCGAGGCCGAGGCGACCCACGCCGACGTCCTCGCCCAGGTGCTGCGCGTGCTCGCGATTCTGCGCCGGCGTTGGCTGGTCGTCGTCGTCACGACGATCCTCGGCGTCGCGGGGGCGGCCCTGGCGATCACGATGCTGCAACCCCGCTGGCGCGCGAGCACCTCGGTCGTCCTGCACATGTCGGGGCCCCAGGTGCTCGACAAGGTCAAAGGCGTCAGCGAAGACGCCGAGAGTCGCGTGCTCGGCTACCGCGAGTACTACGAGACCCAGCGCGAGATCATGCGCAGCCGCGCCGTGGCCGAACGCGCGCTCGAGCAGCTCGGCCTGGCGGCGGACCCGGTTTTCCTCGGCGTCGACGAGATCGAGTCCGACGCCGAGCGCCAGGCCAAGATCGAGGCGACCGATCCGGTCGAGCGACTGCGGTCGATGGTCGCGATCGACGAGATCCGCAACTCTCGCGTCGTCCAGATCTCGGCGGAGTACCCCGACCCGGTCATCGCCCGCGACATCGCCAACGCAGTGACCGACGCCTATCTCGAGCACGTGCGCACGAGTCGGCGTCGCCTCGGCTCGGACGCCGAGAAGAACATCACCGACGAGCGCGTCAAGGCGCTCCACACGGTGCGGGCGGCCGAGGCCGACCTCGAAAAGTTCAAGCAAGACCGATCCATCTCGGCCCTGTCGCTCGACGACCGCCAAGAGGTCATCAACGAGGACATCATGACCTCGTCGCGACAGGCCAAGGAGGCTCGCGCGACGCGGATCGAGCTCGAGAACAAGCTCGAGCAGGCCCAGCGACTGTACCGCGACGGCAACCTCGCCAGTGCCACGCTGCTGCCCGACGACGTGCGCCGCATCTTCGAGCGACTGCGCGAAGAGAAGATCGACGCCGAGGCCAAGTTCGAGGAGGTCGACGTCGAGTACGGGCCCAAGCACGACGAGCACCGCAAGGCCAAGCGTCGGCTCGATCTGGTCACGGCCAAGATCAACCGCGAGGCCAAGGACCTGCTCAAGCGGCTCGAGAGCAGCCTCGAAGCGGCACGGGAGACCGAGAAAGACCTCATGGGCTCGCTGCAGAGCGAGCGAAAGAAGGCCGCGGAGCTCGCCGGCTACGAGCGCGAGTACACCGAGCTCGAGCGCGAGGCACAGCGGGCCGCCGAGGACTACTTGCTGGTCGCGCGCCGCGACAAGGAGATCGCGATCACCAACCGGGTGGACGCCGAGGGCATCGAGGTGCTCGACCGGGCGACCACGCCGGGCGTGCCGATCTTCCCGCAGAAGCTGCTGCTGCTCGCTCTGGGGCTCGTGTCCGGGCTGGGGCTGGGCGCGTTGCTGGCCGTCAGCATCGACTTCCGCGACCACCGCATCCGGGGGCTCATCGACCTCGAGCGCGCGCTGGCCGGCACGGGTCTTCCGGTGCTCGGTCAGCTGCCGCTGCTGCCGGCCGATGGTCGCTTGGGCGTGGGCAACGTGCGGGCGCAACGGCGCCAGCGCGACCTGTACTCGCACCTGTATCCGCAGTCGCTGATGGCCGAGCGCTGCCGCGGCGTGCGGACGTCGCTGGCGTTCGCGGCGGGACGACAGACCCTGCGGACCCTGATGGTCACCTCCCCGAGCTCGTCGGAGGGCAAGAGCTCGACGGCGATGAACCTCGCCTTGAGTTTTTGCCAGGCCGGCAAGTCGGTCGTCATCGTCGACGCCGACATGCGACGGCCCCGGATTCACCAGGTCTTCTCCGATCCGATCGAGACCGGCGGCACGGGACTGTCGGGCGTGCTGCAGGGCAAGGCCTCCGTGCGCGACGCGGCGGTGGCCGGTCCCGAGGATGCGCCGGAGAACCTGCACGTGCTGCCGTGCGGCGAGGTGCCCGGCAACCCCGCCGAGCTCATCGACGCCCCGGAGTTCCGCCGCGTGCTCGCCGAGCTGCGCGAGACGTTCGACCTGGTGGTCATCGACAGCCCGCCGGTGCTCCCGGTCACCGACCCCCTGCTGCTGGCCCGCCACGTGGACGGCGTCGTGGTCGTGACCCGCTGCGACTCGACCACTCGTGGCGAGCTTCAGCGCGCGATGTCGCTGCTGCGCCAGGGCGACACCAACATCCTGGGTGTGATCCTCAACGAGGTCGACACGCGCCAGGAGCGATACGACTACAACGCCGAGTACTACACGTACCGCGCGACCGATCGCGAGACCGAGCCCGCACGAGGCTGACGCCCGACCGCGCGCGGCTCAGCGCTTGCGTGGGCGCGCGATGCCGTAGGAGTCCAAGCGGGCCAGCAGCGTGTTGCGGCTGATCCCCAGCAACCTCGCGGCCCGGGTCTGGTTGCCCGCGCACTCCTCGAGCGCGTCGAGAATCCGCCGCTTCTCCGGGTCCATGTCCTCGGCCGGCTGCGCCGCGAGATGCACGCTCGCCGCCTGCTGCACGGGCAGGTGCTCGATCGTGATCCGCTCCCCGACGCACAGCAGGACCGCACGCTCCATCGTGTTCTGCAGCTCGCGAATGTTGCCCGGCCACGAGTAGGCCATCAGCCAGGCGAGCGCGTCCGGGGCGATCGACGGGGCGCGGTCGCGGCCGGCCCGCTCGCTCGCGGTGGCGATGAACTTTCGCGCGAGCTCCTCGATCTCCCCCACCCGCTTACGCAGCGGCGGGATCACGAGCGAGATGCCGTGGAGCCGGTAGAACAGGTCGGCCCGGAACGAGCCGTCGGCGACCGCCTTGTTGAGGTCGCGGTTGGTCGCCGCGATGAAGCGGATGTCGAAGGGCCGGCTCTTGAGCCCACCCACGCGGCGAACCTGGCGCTCCTCGAGCACGCGCAGGAGCTTGACCTGCGTCGCCAGCGGGAGCTCGCCGACCTCGTCGAGGAAGACGGTGCCCTGGTCGGCGGACTCGAGCAGGCCGAGCTTGGTCTCGACCGCGCCCGTGAAGGCCCCCTTCTCGTGACCGAACAGCTCGCTCTCGAGCAGCTGCTCGGTCAGCGCCCCGCAGTTGAGCGGCAGGAACGGCTTGGTGGCGCGCGGGGAGACCTCGTGGATCCGCCGGGCGAGGACGTCTTTGCCGACGCCGGTCTCCCCGAGCAGCAGCACGTTGATCGTGGACTTCGCGACGCGTTCGGCGAGCTGGTACAGGCTCGTCATCGCGTGGTCGCCGATGACGATGCCGGAGTCGTCCACGGACGGCACCGAGGCGGCCGAGGCGTCATCGGTGAACGGCGCCTGGATCATCAGCAGGGCCGAGCCGACCTCGAAGGTCTCGCCCGAGGGCACGGTGACGGCCGCGTCGGTGAGCCGCTTGCCGCGAACACGCGTGCCGTTGGAGCTGCCGTTGTCCCGGATCGTGACGGGCCGGCCCGGCGAAAACGTCAGGACCGCGTGGTCGCGCGACACGGACGGATCGTCGATGCGCAGGTCGACCTCCTCGCCGCGGCCGACCCGGAACTCGCCGACGTCGGGCAGCGGATGGCTGCTGACCTTGTCACCGACGATGACGAGCAATCTGCGCGCCGCGAGATCCGCCCTCCGCGACACCGGCATCGTGCTGGGAATGTCGGCCACGACGCGTGCGGAGCCCGACGACGGAGTGACCTTCGGCTTGTGCGGATCGTTCATCCTCGGGGCGAAGTGGCCGTGACGGCTGACGGCGAGTCTAACAGGGCCGCAAACCCACGTCCGCCCCTATCCCGAAAGTGCCAGTGGCTCGCGCCCGGCGCGCGAACGAACGAGTTGCCCAATTGCCGTTGCGCTGGTTGCCCAACGGATCGGCGCTGGGGGCCCTTGCACGGGCAGCAGTGCCCGAGATTGCCGATGGCGACTCGTGTCTCGATCCCTCATGCTGCCGCACGTGGGCGTCGTGATGGGGGGACTGCGGCGGCGGTCGTCGGCGGACGATCGCGTGGTCGTGTGCGGGCGATCGGACGCGACGTTGAAGACCGAGGGTGCGGCCTCGGACGTGGCATTGCACCGCGGCGAGCGGATCGGGCGGTACCTCGTGCTCGGCGAGCTCGGTCGCGGCGCGATGGGGGTCGTGTACCGGGCCTACGACCCGGGGCTCAACCGCAAGATCGCGCTCAAGGTGCTGCGCCACCGGGCCCACGACGAGAGCCGGCGGGCCGTCGCCCGCGTTCGGCTTCAGCGTGAAGCGCAAACCCTCGCCCGGCTCATGCACGCCAACGTGGTCGCAGTGTTCGACGTGGGTACCCACGGCGGCGACGTGTTCGTGGCGATGGAGCTGCTCGAAGGCGACAACCTCGCGCAGTGGCTGACGCGCCCCGAGCCTTCCATCGACGAGATCCTCGCGATCATGCTCGCCGCGGGGGAAGGCCTGGCCGCCGCCCACGACGTGGGGATCGTGCACCGCGACTTCAAGCCTTCGAACGTCCTCGTGACCCACGACGGTCGCGTGGCCGTCAGCGATTTCGGCCTCGCCCGGCCCGAGACCACCGAGGACGGGGAAGGCGACGCGACGGCCGACCCCTCCGAGTCGATGGGCGACGGTAGCTTGTTCGACCTCGAGCTGACCGAGCAGGGCCACGCCGTCGGCACGCCGGCGTACATGGCCCCGGAGCAGCACCTCGGGCAGACGGTCGACGCGCGGTCGGATCAGTACGCGTACTGCGTCACGCTGTACGAGGCGTTGTACGGCAAGCGTCCCTTCGACGGACTCGGCCCCCGACTCCTCACGGACCACAAGCTGCTCGGCCTGGACGGTCTGCCGCCCGCGACGGGGCCGCGAGGTCGGGTGTCGAGGCGGATCCGCGTCGCGCTCGCACGCGGGCTGCGACCGGATCCCTCGCGACGCTTCCCGACGCTGGCGGCGCTGCTGCATGCGCTGCGCGCCGCTCGACGACCCGCCGGGTACCGGACGGCTGCGGTGGTCGGGACGCTCGCCGCCATGGCCGGCGCCTGGGCGGGCGTGGTCTCGGGCAGCGAGCCCACGCCGTGTCTGGGCAGCGAGGACGCGCTGGGCCGGGCCTACGACGCCGACACGCGCGCGGCCATCGACGCCGCGCTGCGTGCGACCGAGGTCGCGCACGCCACTCGCACCGCGGACCTGGCCACGGCGCGACTGGACGCGTGGGCCGGGCGTTGGACCGATGCCCATCGCGAGGCATGCGAGGCCACTTGGATTCGCCACGAGCAGTCGCCGCAGCGCCTCGACGCGCGAATGGCCTGTCTCGACGACGCCCGCCGCGAGCTCGATGCGACCGTGGACGTGCTCGCGACCGCGGATGGTCCCGTGGCCGACCGCGCGATCGGGATGATCGCGGCGCTCGACGACCCCGCGCGCTGCGGGGACCCGGCCCACCTGGCCGCCCGCGCCGACGTGACTTCCGACGGACGGACCCCCGAGGTCGATCGAGCACGCGACCGACTGGCGCGGGCCGAGGCCGCGCGCCGAGCCGGTCGACACCGCGAGGCGCTCACGATGGCGACCGCACTGGCGCAGGGCGAGCCGATCCCCCACCCGGCGACGGCGATCGAAGTCCAGATCCTCCACGGTCGCCTGCTCGACGACGATGGCGACTCTACCGGCGCCGCCGAGACCCTCGAGGACGCCGCGCTCGCGGCCCGGGCCGCGGGCCTCGGACACGCGGAGGCACGCGCGTGGATGGAGCTGGCGCGGATCGTGGGTGGACGCTTGCACGACGCGCCACGCGGGCAGCTGTTCGGCGAGCTCGCGTTGGCCGCCAGCGATGCCCTCGACGATGGGCAAGCGCTTCGGGCCAGCGCCAAGCTCGAGCTGGGTGAGGTCGCGTTCCGCAGCGGCGACGACGAGACGGCGGGCGCGTACCTGCGCGAGGCGTTGGCGCTACGACGGCAAGCCCTCGGGGACGATCACTACCTGGTCGGCGAGGCGCAGTCGCGATTGGCCGGGGTCGCGCTCCGGCAGGGGCACCTGGACGACGCGACCGCACTGCTCGAGCACGCGATCGAGACCTATACGAGCACGTTCGGCCCCACCCACCCGCGGCTCGCTGCACCGATGGGCAACCTCGGCCTCGTGCTCGCGCAGGCGGGTCGCCGCGAGGAGGCGCTCGATCGCATGCAGCAGGCTCGTGCGATCGCGCGGGCGGCGTACGGCGACGACCATCCCGCGATCGCGACGGCCGACGACTCGATCGGGCGCACGCTGCAGGAGCTGGGACGCCTGGCCGAAGCGGACCGCCGGTACCGGGCCGCGATCGCGACCTTCGAGCGTACGGTGGGCCCCGACGACCCACGGCTGGCGGCGCCGTTGCTCGGCCTGGGGGAGACGCTGCTCGAGGACGACCGCACCGAAGAAGCGACGCAGGTCCTCTCGCGTGCCCTGGCGTTGGCCGAGGGCGCGTCGCTGTCTCCGGTGGAGGTCGGCGACATCCGCTTCGGCCTCGCGCGCGCCCTCGGCGACGGCGCGCGGGCCGTGAGTCTCGCGCGGCAGGCCGACGCCGATTTCGCGAAGGTGCTCGCTGCCGACGCGCCACGGCGCGACGCGGCCCGGCGGTGGCTCGAGGGACACGCGACCGATATATAGAGGTCGTGGCCTCGACGCTGTCGCGCATCACGTCGATCGGACGCCCGGTCGAAGCCAAGTACCCGACCAATCTCGCGATCTTGATCGTGATGGGGCTGTCGCTGGCCGCCGCCACCGTACAGGCCCTCGTCGGTGGGGCCGGCTTCACGTCGGCGCTGTATGCCGGCGGTCACGCGACGCTGCTCGTGTTCATGGTGTGGGCCTACGGTCGCGAGTGCGCTCCCGACGACAATCCCGCAGCCTTCGTGGCCGTGGCCGCGGCGATCGGCGCGTGGGCATGGGGTCTGCGACCGGACGTGCTGCCGCTGGCGGCGCTGATGGGCGGCTCGCGGATCGTCAATCGCACCGTCGGCCCCACCCCCAAGTTCAGCGACCTCGCGCTCGTCACCGTCCTCGCCGGCTGGCTGACCTGGCGCGGCAACTGGCCGGTCGGGATCGCGGTGGGGATGGCGATGCTGCTCGACTTCCGGCTCAAGCCGCGGCACCTGATCGCGATGCCGTTCGCGGCCGTGCTCGCGTTCGTGACCGTCGCGACGTGGCGCACGGTCCCGCCGGTCTTCGGCGCGCCGACCACCACGCTGGGATGGGTCGCGATCGGGATCGCGGCCGCCTACGCGGTGGTGATCCTGACGCAGGGACCGTGCGCGTCGCGGACCGACATCGGGGAGGAGCCGCTGTCGCCGGCGCGGATCCAGGGCGGGATGGCCGTCGCGCTGCTGGCGGGAGTCACGATGGCCGGGCGGGGGCACGAGCACCTGGTCGCCGCCGCCGGCGTGTTCTGTGTGATGGCGGGGACCGCAATTGGAAGACCCCGGCTCTGGACGAGCGCGGGGTCTTCGGGGGCCCGTTCGGGAACGGGCACGGGCACGGAGAAGTAGCCCGGCCTTCGGGCCGGACTACTTCTGGCGGTCCTTGTACTTGACGATCAGCTCGTCCTGCACGCTCGAGGGCACGCGGCCGTACTTGGCGAACTCCATCGTGTACTCGGCCTTGCCTTCGGTCGACGACCGCAGCTCGTTGGAGTACGCGAACATCTCGGCCAGCGGCACGTGGGCCTCGATCTGGACCTGACCGTACGCCGTCTCCGAGCCCTGGATCTCGCCACGGCGGCGGATGAGCGTGGTCTGCACCGCGCCCTGGAACTGCTCGGGTCCTTCGACCACGACCTTCATGATCGGCTCGAGCACGACCGGGCCGGCTTTCCGCATCGCTTCCTTGAAGGCCGCACGCGCGGCGATCTGGAACGCCATGTCCGAGGAGTCGACCTTGTGGTAGCCGCCGTCGTTGACTTCCATTTCGACGTCGACGACGGGGAACCCGATGAGGACCCCGCGGTCCATCGCCTGCTGGAAGCCGTTGTCACACGACGGAACGTACTCGCGAGGAATGATGCCGCCGACGATCTTGTCCAGGAAGCGGTAGTGCTGGCCCGGCTCCGCGTCGACGAGCGGACGCATCACGCCCGCGAGCTTGGCGAACTGACCCGAGCCACCGGTCTGCTTCTTGTGGGTGTACGCGTACGGGGTCTCCTGCGTGATCGTCTCGCGGTAGGCCACCTGCGGCTCGCCGACGATGGTCTCGACCTTGTACTCGCGCTTCATCCGCTCGATGTAGACGTCGAGGTGGAGCTCGCCCATGCCGGCGATGATCGTCTCGCCCGATTCCTCGTCGCGACGGACGCGGAACGTGGGGTCTTCCTTCGCGAAGCGGTTGAGCGCCTTCGAGAAGTTGGTCAGGCCGCTTTTGTCCTTGGGCTCGACCGCGTAGTAGATGACCGGGTCCGGCACGAACATCGAGCGCAGCGAGTACTTGACGTCGCCGCCCTGGAACGTGTCACCGGCCGCACAGTCGACGCCGAACAGCGCGACGATGTCACCCGCGGGCGCGTCCTCGATGTCCTCCATCTTGTCCGAGTGCATCCGGACGAGACGACCGACCTTCACCTTCTGGTTGGTGCGCGTGTTGTAGATGAAGTCGCCCTTCTTGACGATTCCCTGGTAGACGCGCAGGTAGGTCAGCTGACCGTAGCGGCCGTCCTCGAGCTTGAACGCGAGCGAGCACAGCGGCAGGGAGTTGTCGGTCGAGAGCTCGACTTCCTCTTCCTTCTTGTCCGCCCCTTGAAGGAACGCCTTGTTGACGACCTCGGTCGGGTTGGGAAGGAACTCGACGACGCCGTCGAGCGCGACCTGCACGCCCTTGTTCTTGTAGGCCGAGCCCACGAACACGGGGGTCAGATCCAGCGAGAGCGTGCCCTTGCGGATGGCCGCATTGATCTTGTCGATCGACACGTCCTCACCCTCGAGGAACTTCTCCATGATCTCGTCGTCGAAGTCCGCGGCGGCTTCGATCATCTTCTGGCGGTACTCCTCGATGGTGTCCGCGAGCTCCGCCGGGGGTTCTTCGATGCGCAGCTTCTCGCCGTTGTCGCCGTCGAAGTAGATCGCTTTCTGCGTGCGCAGGTCGACGACACCTTCGAACTGATCTTCGGCCCCGATCGGGATCGTGATCATGACCGGCCGATGCTTGAGCTTGTCGCGCAGCTGGTTGGTCACGCGGAACGCATCGGCGCCGGCGCGGTCCATCTTGTTGATGAACGCGATGCGCGGAACGTTGTAGCGGCGCATCTGTCGGTCGACCGTGATCGACTGCGACTGCACGCCCGAGGACCCACACAGCACCAGGATGGCGCCGTCGAGCACCGACAGCGCGCGCTCCACCTCGATGGTGAAGTCGACGTGTCCGGGCGTGTCGATGATGTTGACGTGGTGCTTGGCCCACTCGACGAACGTCGCGGCCGACTGAATCGTGATGCCGCGCTCGCGCTCGAGCTCCATCGAGTCCATCGTGGCCCCGACGCCCGACTTACCCTTGACCTCTTCGATCTTGTGAATGCGCCCCGTGTAAAAGAGGATGCGTTCGGTCAGGGTCGTCTTGCCCGAGTCGATGTGCGCGGAGATTCCGATATTCCGGGTCTTTTCCAGGTCCAGCATGGCTGCGTCTTCGTGGCCGCCCATCCCTGTCGAGGGCGCGGCGTACGGGGTTTACGAAGCGCGGAGGATGCCACACGGATCCCTACCCGGCACGTCGGCAGCATCGCGACAACCCGGATTTATGAAACCGGGACGTGAGATGCCGCTCGCGATCTGTGCGCGCGCCCGCAGCGCGGCGTGAAGCCGTGCGCTGCCCCACGGTGGCCGTTACTCGCAGCGCTCGGCGTCGCCCACGATCAGCAGGTCGCCGATCATCGCCTGGTACTGCAGGGCGTACCAATCGGCGGGGCGACTGACGTAGCTGGTGCGCATCTCGTCGATGCGGCCGGGCATCGCCCAGCCGCCGCCGAGGCGAAACGGAGTCTGCGAGTTCTGCAGCGGGGAGTCTTGGACGTCGTCGCTGTCGTAGGGCTCGCCGTCGAGATACAGCCGCAGCGTGCCGCCGTCGTAGTCGTAGACGACCCAGTGCCACTGCTCGCGCGTGAAGTCGAAGCGGCGGTACGAGTCGCCCTGCGTGAAGTGGAAGTCGATCTGCCAGTGCCCGACGCCGGGATCGAGCCAGTCCTCGCGCCAGGTTCGTCCGTTGGTCATCGCGCCGCCGCGCTCGAGGAAGTTGAAGGTGGTGCCTTCCCAATCCTCGTCGCTTTCGAAGTCGACGCGCACCCACATCGAAAAGCTCATGCCGCCCCACCCGTCCCACAGCGTGCTGGATGCATCGCCGAAGACCACGGTCTGGTCCGCGAGGCCGGAGAACGCGAGCCCGCCGCCGAGTCGACCGCCGCCGGCCATGCCGCCCATCGGCGTGCCGGGGATCGGCGGCATCGTCGAGCTCGGAAACTCGCCACCGACCTCGGCGAAGTGCCAGACCCCCTGGTAGCCCTCCCAGAGCGCAGCGAGATCCTGGGCGTCGGTCGCGGCGGGGTTGCCGAAGTAGATCCACAGCCCGGTCTGGCTGCCGCCGTTGGGGATCTCGGGCAGCCGCACCCACGCCACGAGTGCGGCGTCGGTCTCGGGCTCGAGCTCGTGGGGCAGCACGGTCCCGTCGTCGGTGACGAACCGCAGGTCCGCGCCGTCGGGGGCGAGCGTCGCGAAGCGGTCGTCGTTGAGGTCGACCCGAACGGGCGCGGGGAAGTCGGTGGCCGCGGCGTCGTTGCCCGCGTTGTCGATCGTCAGGCGGATTCGAGACACGTAGGTCGGATCCCACCAATCGGCCGCGCAGGGATCGGCGGTGGGATCGGTCGGGTCCGTCGGGTCTGTGCCGCCGGTCGGGCCGGTGGTCGTGGTGGGGTCGGTGGGGTCGGTCGGGTCCGTCGGATTCGTGGCGGTGGGCCCGCTCGTCGTCGGGTCGGCGGAGGTCCCGTCCGTCCCGGTCGCGTCACCTCCGCCCGATCCCCCCGAGGACCCGAACGTGCACGCCCCCAGCGCCAGCGCGACCGTCCATCCCCATCGTCCCCCCATCCCCGCGATCGTGTCCGGTCGCGCGAGGTGCGTCAAGAACCGCCGATGCCGCCCACGGACGTGATCGAAGCGCGGCTTGCCGGCACTATCGGATCGTCATGAAGCGCCTCGCTGCCGGCCTCCTCTGCCTCGTCCCGATGGTGTCCGTCCTCGCGTGCTCCTACTCGTACGTCTTCGAGTACGACGTCACCATCGCGCCGAGCGTCGACACCTCGGGCGAGCTCGGCGGGGCGCGCGTGTTGATGGTCGCCGGCTCCGGCGAGTCGAGCATCGAGGAGACTGCCGTCGACGGTGACGTCGCGTTCGATCCGGCGACATCGAGCTACTCGGGCGAGGGCCGCACCTGCTGCTCGCCCGGCGAGTCGATGAGCCTGTACGCGTTCATCGACCTCAACGGCAACGAGCTATGGGACGCGGGGGAGCCGTGGGGCGAAGACCCCAACAACCCGGTCGACATCGACGACGACGGATACGTCGCCAAGATCGTGATCGAAGCCGACGAGTAGTCGCGCCGACCCCTCCGCGGGATCAGGCGTCCGCCGACAGCAGCGACTCGAAGTGCTCCACGACCGCGGCGGTCGTGAACCCGAACACCTTGGCGAGCTCTTCGGCCGGCGCCGAGGCGCCGAAGCGGTCGATGCCGTGCTGCGCGCTGGCCCAGCGGTCCCACCCCATCGTCACGCCCGCCTCGACCGACAAGCGGCGGGTGATCGCCGGCGGGAGCACCTCGTTGCGGTAGCTCGCGTCCTGCTCGGCAAAGGCCTCCCAGCACGGCATCGACACCACGCGCACCGACTTGCCGCCGGCGTGCAGCTGCTTGGCCGCGTCCAATGCGAGCGGGACCTCCGAACCGGTCGCGATCAGGATCCCGTCGAGATCCGCCGGTGTGGCGCCCGGGGGCTCCCACAGCACGTAGGCGCCGCGATCGATGTCGCGTCGCGACTCCGCGAGCGTGGGCAGGTCCTGCCGCGTCACGAGGATCGCGGTGGGCCCGTCGCCCCGCTTGCGCCGCAGCGCCATCGACCACGCGCCCACCGTCTCGTTGGCGTCGGCCGGTCGAACCACGTGCAGGTTCGGGATGAGCCGCAGGCTCATGCACTGCTCGATCGGCTGGTGCGTGGGTCCGTCTTCGCCGAGGAAGATGCTGTCGTGCGACAGCACGTGGATGACCGGCAGCTTCATCAGCGCCGACAGCCGCAGACACCCGCGCATGAAGTCCGAGAAGATCAGGAAGGTCGCATCGAACGGGCGCACCCCGCCGTGCAGCGCCAGGCCGTTGCAAAGGCCCGCCATGCCGTGCTCACGCACGCCGAAGTGGACGTTGCGCCCGGTGGGGTTTTCCTTCGACAGCCCGCCCGACTCCGGCAGCACCGTGCCGTTGGACCCGGCGAGGTCGGCCGAGCCGCCGAGCAACGTGGGGTGCACCTTCTCGAGGGCGGCGAGGATCTTCGCGCCGACCTTGCGGGTGGCGATCTTGCTGCCGACCTCGAACGTCGGCATCGCCTCGAGCCACCCCTCGGGCAGCTCGTCGGCCCACATGCGCTCGAGCTCCGCGGCCGCGGCCGGATGCGCGCTCTGGTACGCCGACCACCGTGCTTCCCACTCGGCGTGCGCCCGCGCGAGCGCCTGGCGGTGCTCGCCCATCGCGTCGCGCAGCTGTGGCGGCACCCAGAACTTGGGCTCGGTCGGCCAGTCCATCGCCTTCTTCGCGCCGTCGAGCTCCTCGGCCCCCAGCGGCGATCCGTGCGAGGAGCTCTTGCCCGCCTTCGTCGGGGCGTCCTTGCCGATGATCGTCCGACACGCGACGAGGCTGGGCCGGTCGGTCTCGCTTCGTGCCGCGGCGAGGGCCGCGGTCACGGCCGCGGCGTCGTGGCCGTCGACGGCCTGCACGTGCCAGCCGTACGCCTCGAAGCGCTGCTTGACGTTCTCGGAGAACGAGATGTCCGTCGCGCCGTCGATCGTGATGTGGTTGTCGTCGTACAGGTACACGAGCTTGCCCAGGCCCAGATGCCCGGCCAGGCTCGCCGCTTCCGACGCGACGCCTTCCATCAGATCGCCGTCGCTGACGATGCCGTAGGTGAAGTGGTCGACGACGGTGTGTCCTTCGCGGTTGTAGCGGCCGGCGAGGTAGCGCTCTGCGATCGCCATGCCCACGCCCGCGGCGAATCCGGTGCCGAGCGGACCGGTGGTGACCTCCACGCCCGGCGTGTCGTCGACCTCCGGGTGCCCCGGCGTCTTGGAGTGCAGCTGACGAAACTGGCGCAGGTCGTCGAGCGAGACGTCGTAGCCGGTCAGGTGCAGCAGCGCGTACAGCAGCATCGAGCCGTGGCCGGCCGACAGCACGAAGCGATCGCGATCGGGCCAGCTGGGCGAGGCGGGGTCGTGCACGAGGAAGTGCAGCCACAGTGCCGACGCCATGTCGGCCGCGCCCATCGGCATCCCGGGATGGCCCGAGTCCGCCTGTTGGACGGCATCCATCGCAAGGCCTTTGATCGCGCCGACCATCAGTCGGCGGGTCTCGGGATCGACCTGACGCGGGGCGAGCTCGGCGCGTGACATCGGGCGCTGGCGTATCACGTCGCCCCGGCGGCCAGAAGCAGCGAGATCCGCGCAGAGGCCGACGCGAGGGGGTCGATGGTATACGGCCTGGTCATGCGGATCTGCATCCTCGGAGCGACCGGACTCGTCGGTCGCGAGACGTTGACCCTCGTCGACCGCGCCTGGCCGGGCGCCGAGCTGTTCCTGTACGCGAGCCGTGACCAGACGATGGAGCACGACGGTCGCACGCTGCAGGTCAAAGCCGCACCGTCGCTGGAGAACGCCGACGCGCCCAAGGGAGATCTCGCCTTCGTCGCGCTCGACGACGATCACAGCGCCCGCTACGTGCCGCGACTGCTCGAGCTCGGCTACCGCGTCGTCGACAAGAGCAACACGTACCGCCTCGATCCGAAGGTCCCGCTCGTCGTCGCCGGGGTCAACTGCGCGCTGCTGTCGGTGGGCGACGCCCGACTGGCGGCCAACCCGAACTGCACGACGATCCCGTTCACGCTCGCGGTCGCTCCGCTCGCGCGCAAGTGGGGACTGACCGCGGCGACGCTCAGCTCGTACCAGGCGATCAGCGGCGCCGGCCAAGGCACGCTCGACGATTTCCTCGACCGCTCGCAGGCCGGCTACGCCGAGCCCGATCGACTCGGCCTCTCGTTCGCGCCGGACGGCTACGCCGGCAATACCGTGCCGCACAACGGCAAGACGGACGAGACGGGATTCTCTTCGGAGGAGCGCAAGCTCGTGCTCGAGTCGCGCAAGATCCTCGCGCTGCCCGAGCTCGGCGTCTCCGCGCAGTGCTGTCGCGTCCCGGTCGCGGTGGGCCACTACATCAACGGTTGGATCACGCTGCGCGAGGCACCGTCGCTCGAAGAGATCGAGGCCGTGCTGGGCGACGCGTCGCTCACGCCCTTCGTGACGTTCTCGCCCGGACCCGTGGGCGCGGACATCTCGCCGCTTCACTGCGTGCGCAACCGCGACCAGGCCCTCGTCGGGCGGCTGCGCCGCGACGCCCGCGACGAGCGGACGATCTGCCTGACCATCGCCGGCGACAACCTGCGACTGGGCGCGGCGACCAATGCGGTCCGGATGGCCAGCCGCTGGTTCCCCGCCCAGGATGCGCTGCTGCGCGCCGTGGCGTGATCGTTGCACACGCCGCCCGCGAGGGCCGATAATGAGGACGGGAATGGGAAGAGCCGCGAGGCGTTGGGCGCTGGTGGGTTTGGCCGCCGGAGCGTCGTGTGGATTCGGCAGCGACGGTGACACCACCGGCGCCATGCTCGGCAGCGGCCCGTCGTCGCCCGACGGGGGAACGACCGCCGCCGACGGCAGCGGTGCCAGCGACGACGCCACGGTCACCGGCGATGGCACCGGCGGGATGATGACCGGCGTCGGCTCGATCACCTCGCCGACGAGCGGCCCCGCCGAGGACTCGGGGGCCGACAGCAGCGGCGACGGATCGATGGAGACGACCGGTGGGACCACCGTCGATCCTTGCGCGAACCCGCCGGCCGAGACCTACCAGTTCGACCTCTCCTTCGCGACGCTGAGCCCGGACATCCAGACCGGCACCCACGGCACGTGGGGGCAGTACGGCTACTCGGTCACGCCCAACGCGGGCGTGATCTCGTTTCCGTTCACGGTGGCGTGCCCGGCCGTGTTCCGGGCGTTCGCGTTCGTGTACGACGACGAGCCGCTCGGCGTGGACATCTCGCAGGCCGACTCGCTGCGGGCCAAGGTCGACAACGGCAACTACAAGCTGTGGGCGTACGGCTGTCAGCCGCTCGTCGGCGGCTGGGGTTGGCGCGAGGTTCGGGACAACGGGGCGCTGTGTCAGGGCGGCGCGATGAGCTGGACCCTGTCGGCGGGCAGCCACGCGATCCACTTCCAGAACGTGGAGGGGGGCTCGGCCGGAAACAACGGCGACGACCCCGGCAACGTGGCCGCCCTCGCCCACGTCATCGTGACCAGCGACCCGGCCTTCACCCCGTAGACCCCCGTTTCGCGGGGTACGGGGCCACGGGCCGATCGGTTCGACAAAAAAGTACGTCGCGCTCGCACGTGCACTTTCATCGTCGCCGGCTCGATCCGGACGCTTCGGGCTGCCCGTATCGGAGCCGAACGCGTCACACGGAACGAGCCCATCCACACCCGGTGGGCGGCGCGAAGAAGGTACACACCATGAAACTCGATACCAAGCTCGGACTCGTCGCGGCCTCCCTCGCCGCCGGCGTCCTCGTCACGGCGGGCGGAGCCGTTTTGGCCGCCGACCACATCGACTCCCCGAACGCCGCGGCCGACTCGGCCGCGGACATCTCCGACTTCTACGCGTGGGCGGATGCCGACACGACCACGGTCATCGTCGCGTTCGCGGGACTCGCCGAGGCGGGCAGCGAAGCAACCTACGACCGCGGGGTGCTGTACGGCATCCACTTCGACCAGGACGGGGACGGCATCTCCGACCACGACATCTGGGTTCGGTTCGGCCAGGACGTCGACGGCAACTGGGGCGTGCAAGCGTCGGGACTCGGTGGCGACCCGCTCGTCGGTCCCGTGGGCGAAGCGGTCGCCGAAGGCAGCGCCCAAGTGTGGGCCGGCCCGCGCGACGATCCGTTCTTCTTCGACCTCGAAGGGTTCCAGGGAACGCTCGAGTCCGGGACCTTGATGTTCGACAGCACGCGCGACTTCTTCGCGGGCCTCAACGTGACCGCGATCGCGATCGAAGTTCCCACCAGCGTCGTCAGCGGCGGCGGAGCCTTCACCACCTGGGCCACGACCCGGCGCTAACCCTCCAACTACGACTGGAACAGAGACGATGCGAATCTCGAACTACCTCATCCCCTCCGTGCTGGCCCTCGGGCTCGGCACCGGCTGCATCATCACCACGTCCGACGGCGACGGCGACGGCGACGGCGGCACCGAAGGCGCGACCGAGACCGGCCCCGGCGACGACTCGACCGGTGGCACGGCGATGGCGACCGGCGACGAGACGGCCGGCCCCGCCGATGGCTCCGACAGCGGCTCGACCGGAGGCGAGCCGATGAACGACTACGACTTCGACGACACCCCACCCGACCAGCTGTCGCAGGTCGACCGCATGGGTATGCCCGCGATCAACACGGCCGTCATTTCTTCGAAGGACAAGTACAACGCGGCCGACCCGGCCACGGACGCAGCCGGCGACTTCGTCGAGGAGATCGTCGCCAACGTCGACGGCCTGCACATGGCCCTCGACGACGACCTGACGGGGCTGTCGCTGACGCCGTGCGCGACGATGGACTGCGTCGATCAAGCCGCGCCGCTCGTGGTGCCCGACGTGATCAAGATCGACCCGGCCGCGCCCGCCGGCTTCCCCAACGGGCGCCTGCTCGCGGACCCCGTCATCGACGTCACCCTCGCCGTCGTCCTGCTCGACCTGACGGTGAAGGGCCAGGACGTGCTGCTGTTCGCCGGTCTGCCGCTCAACCCGCCCGCGAACGACGTGGCGTTCGACGACGCCTTCCCGTACCTCGCCCCCGCGCACTAACCGCGAAGCGGCTCCGTGCCCGCGTCCGTGCCCGCGTCCCATGCCCGGGAGTGCGCGCGGGCACGCCCCCGCGGTGGCATCATCGAAGCCGTTCGTGGGCTTCTTGTCGTGTTTGTCGCTGGTGCTGGCCTGGGACGTCTCCCTGGTCCCCGAGCTCTCACCGTCGCGACGCCGGCAGGCCACATGGCCTGCCGTTTTTGTCGCCCTGACGCTGCCTTGGTGGGTGCCGGTGGACTGGGCCTACCCGCGGATCCTCGCCGCCGTCTGGGCGATCACCACCGCGATGAAGAGCCACGCGCTCGGGCGGCACGGACCGCGCGACGACGCGATGGCGAACTCGACCTGGCGACGCCTTTTGTGGGTGCTGATCCCTCCCGAGACCCGTTGGCCGCGCGACGCCGACGATCGCCGTCGCGCGCGACGAGGAGGACTCGTTCGCCTCGGACGCACGCTCGCCAAGCTCGGTCCCATCGCCGGATTGCTGTGGCTGCAAGCGCGTTGGCCCGGGCTGCACGACTGTGTCTTCGTCGAGGCGACGTGGGCGCTGTGGCTGACATGGTTGGCCGTCACGGCGATCACCGACGCCGTGTCCGGCGTGACCATGCTGGCGGGCCTGCACGTCGCGGAGAACTTCGCCACGCCCGTGCTCGCCACGTCCTCGCGCGACTTCTGGGCGAGACGATGGAATCTGTTCGTCCATCACTTCGCCGCCCGCTACGTCTTCCTCGCCGCCGGTGGTCGACGTCGGCCGATCTTCGCCACGTTCGTCGTGTTCGTCGGCAGCGGGTTGATGCACGAGTACTTCGTCGCCTCCGTGATCGGAACGGTCGGCGCGCACCCGGGTTGGATGCTCGGGTTCTTCGTCGTGCACGGGGTCGCGGCGTGTGGACAAATGGCCCTCGATCGCGCACGTCGGCGCGGGAAGATCCGCACCGCGAGATTGCCGCGACCCGTCGCCGTCGCGTTGCACATCGCGTGGCTGACGGCGACCGCCCCGCTGTTCTTCGTCCCGCTCGGTGAGATGTTCCCCGGTCCGCCGTGGTGAGCGGCGCCCGATTCGCCTTGCGGGACCCGTCACGGGGCTGTCATGCTCGGCCCCCCATGGCGGCCTTCCTCTCGCAAGCGATCCTCGAGATCGCGGAGCGTCACGGCGAGCAGGGCGCGGCGATGGGTGCGATCGTCGACCACCTCGTCGGCGAGGGCTTCGACCCGAAGTCCATCGAGAGCGAGATCTGGGCGATGCTCGCCTCGCGCCGACTGACGCCATGCGGGTACGTGTGCCGCAAGCTCAAGCGACGCGACGAGACCGGCGAGCTGCAGACGATGCGCAGCTACGAGTTTCTGCTCGTGCCCTGGTCGGTCGACATGGACAACCAGCTCGAGCTGACGCTCGCCGAAGAGTCGGGAACGTGACCGCGCGCGGACTGGCGTGCCGCGAGACGATCGCGCGCACCCCTTGCGATCCTGGGCTGTACCTCGCGCTCGCACCGATGGACGGCGTGACCGACCACGTCTATCGCGAGCTGCTGACCGGCTTGCGGGGCGGTCGCAGCGGCATCAGCCAGTGCGTCTCGGAGTTCGTTCGGGTCACGCGCGACGTCGTCCCCGAGCACGTGATCCGGCGACACTGCCCGGAGGTCGACCACGGCGGCACGACGCGGGCGGGCGTGCCGGTGTTCGTGCAGATCCTCGGCGGCGACGAAGGGCCCATGGCCGACACGGCGGCGGCGGCGGCGGCCCTGGGTGCGCCGGGCATCGACATCAACTTCGGCTGCCCCGCCAAGACCGTCAACAATCACGATGGCGGCGCGACGATTCTCAAGACCCCGCAGCGCGTCGAGCGGATCGTGTCCGCCGTTCGCCGGGCCGTGCCCGACCACGTCCCGGTCTCGGTCAAGATCCGCCTGGGCTGGGACAGTGCCGATCCCGTCACCGACATCGCCCGGGCCGCCGAAGCCGGTGGCGGCGCGTGGCTGACGATCCACGCGCGGACGCGCTTGCAGCTGTACAAACCACCGGTGGACTGGGTGTCGATCGGGCGCGCCCGACAGGCCGTGTCGTTCCCGGTGGTCGCCAACGGCGATCTCAACACGCCCGACGACGTCGCCGCCTGCGCCCGGGCCAGCGGCTGCGACGCGTTCATGATCGGGCGCGGCGCGATGGGACGGCCGCTCGTGTTTCGGCAGGTCCGCGGCGAGCTCGAGCCCGACCTCGACCTGCCGTGGCTCGTCGACGTGCTCGACGACTACGCGCAGCGACTGTGCGCGGCCGGAGCCACCGAGCGTGCCGCACTCGGCCGCGTCAAGCAGTGGCTGCGCCTGGCCGCACCGGCCTTCCCGCAGATGCGCGAGCTGTTCGACGTGCTCAAGCGCCAGTCGGATCTGGCGCCGATGCGCCAGGAGCTCTCGCGCTGGCGCACGGCGGATCGGCCAGCGTCAGATCGTTACCGTCCGGATTCCACTGCGTCCCGAACCGCTTGCTCACCGCCTCCAGTCGCTGGACCACCTTCGTGTGCATGAACCCCTCCGCCGGCACCGGGTGCTGGATGGGGTTGCGCTTGACGTAGGCGGGGTGGAAGCGAACCTCCTCGATGCACCGCGGCTTGCGCTGCACCTTGACCCGCAGCACGCCCGTCAGCCGGGGCGGGTCGTTGGTGTTCTCGAACACGAAGTTGCCCAGCGAGTAAGCGATGATCCCGTTGCCGTGGCGCTCGACGCCCTGCAGCACGTGGGGGTGATGGCCGATCACCAGGTCGGCGCCGGCATCGACGAGTCCACGCGCCGCGGTCGACTGCACCGTGGCCGGCGCCTCGGCGTACTCCTCGCCCCAGTGCACGAGCACCGCGAGCAGATCGTGCTCGGCCCGCGCCGCCTTCACGATCGGCGCGAGCTCGTCGAGCATGTTCCGCGTGTCGATGAACGGCAGGCGCACGCCGTCGCGTTCCTCGGGCGAGTTGGAGCGGGCCGACACCGCGAGAAAGCCGATCTTCCAGCCCTTGCGCTCCACCGTCTCCACGACGAACAGCGGATCGGCCGTGCGCGCGCGACCGAGTGGCACGATACCCAGGTCTTCGAGGATCTTCGGCGACTGCTCCACGCCGGCCTCGCGCTGGTCGTACCAATGGTTGTTGGCGAGGCTGACGGCGCCAAAGCCCGCCGTCACCAGCAGCTTGGCGTGCTCGCGCGAAGCGCCGAAGGCGAACCGCGAGCCGATCGGGCTCGTCGCGGGGAGCGTTTCGACCAGTGGGGTCTCGAGGTTGCCGACCAGCAGGTCCGAGGTGATCTGCTCGCGGATGAAATCGAACGGATCGTGGCCGGCCTCGGGAATCGGATCGAAGCCCGACGCGCGGTAGCGACCGAAGATCACGTCGCCCACGAAGGTCAGCTCGAGCTCGTCGGCGGCCGCGGGCGCGGCGGGCGTGGCCGCCTCGGCGGCGGACGTGGGCGTGTCGTCCTCGACCGGCGCGCGCTCGGGCTCCGTCTCCTCGGGCGCGACGGCGTCCGCGTCGTCGAACGGCGCGACGGCCGGCGGCGCGGCGGTCGTGTCGCTCGAGGGTCCCGAGCACGCGACCAGCGAGATCAGGACGAGACGGGAAAGGCGCGCGAGCATTGGTCGACCAGCCAGGGATACTCGCCGGCCTGGTCCGAGAGCAAGATTGCGACGCACGCCGCGGCCGCGGGGCTCGTTTGGGCCTTGCACGCGGCTTCGTCGTCGGCGCGCCCACGCTCGATCGCCCCGACGGCACTCGACCCCGCGCCCTCGGTCTCCCGATAAAAGGACACCGCGGCCTCGAGCATGTCACGACATGCCGTCGCGGCCGCGGGCAGTGGATCGGGCAAGCGAGGCCCGACGTTTTCGCGGATGCGCAGTGCGAACGCGTCGAAGTCGGGCTGCGCGTCGATTCCGGAAGCCTGATTACCGACGTGACCGAGCACCTGCCCCGGCTGCTCCAGCCCACCTTGGCCCGGCAGCGCCGGCGCGCGCGTCGTCGTGGTCGTCTCGGTCGGTTGCGAGCATCCCACGGGCAGCGACAGTGCCAGCGACAGACCGCACGCAGCGAGCGTCCCCGCGCGGTATTCACGACCGAGCATCGACGATAAAGTAGCCCATCATGCGCATTGCCGGGAGACTTGGACTACTCGCCGCCGCCGCCACGTTGAGCGCGCCCTCCGTCGCCTCCGCCGCCCCGACGCCGGCCAACGGCCTGACCAATCCGCTGTGGAACTCGGAGACGTGCGCCAACTGCCACTCGTACCCCAACGCCGACGAACACGCCGCCGATCCGCTCTACGCCCCGATGTTCGGCTGGTCCGGATCGATGATGGCGAACGCGGCCCGCGATCCGGTGTTCTGGGCCGGCGTCGCGATCGCCAGCCAGGACCACCCCGGTGAGACCGAGGAGTGCGTGCGCTGCCACTCGCCGCGCGCGTTCCTCGAGGGCCGCGGCAATGCGACGTCGATCGACGACCTGCAGGCGCCCGGGGACTTCGAAGGTGTCACCTGCGAGACCTGCCATCGCCTCGTCGAGGACCCGGCCACGCCGCCGGGCAACGCCCGCTACGAGATCGACGACGTCGTGGTCGGCGGCATCGTCCCGCGGCGCGGCCCCTGGTCGTACGTGGGCGGCGGGTTCGAGCCACCCCACTCGTGGATCCAGGACGACTACGTGGGCACGTCCCGTGCGTGCGGCACGTGCCACGACGTCACGACCCCGCGCGACCGCGTCGACGACGACGGCACCCCGCTGGGCACCTTGTTCAACGAGCAACGCACCTACTCGGAGTGGGCCAACAGCAGCTTCGCGGTCGAGGGCGCCGGCTTCGCGAGCTGTCAGGACTGTCACATGCCGGCAGTCGCCGACATGCCGGGCTGCGGCAACGCCGTCAACATGTTCAGCCACGCCGACGGCGGGCGCCGTCACGACCTCGTCGGCGCCAACCGCTTCATGATCTCGCTGCTGGAGCAGGAGTACGGCGACAACGGGGCGGGCCAGGTCCCGTCCACGCTGTACACGATCGCGATGGACCGCACCGACGAGCTGCTCGCGACCGCCGCGACCATGGACGTCGCGGCGCCGGCCGACGTGGCACTCGGCGAAGGCCTCGACGGCCTCGAGGTCACGGTCACCAACAACACCGGCCACAAGCTCCCCACCGGCTACTCCGAAGGGCGGGTGATGTGGATCGAGGTGATCGCGTCCTACGGCGGCACGCCGGTGTGGACGTCGGGGCAGTGGACGCAGGGCGTGGGCATGGAGCAGGACACGAACCTGCGCACCTACGAGGGCGTCGCCGAGGAGTACGCGACCAACACCTCGCTGCATCTGCTGCTCAACGACCACTGGGTCCGCGACACTCGCATTCCGCCCGCCGGCCTCGTCGACGACATCGAGACCAACCCGGTCGGCGACCGCTACACGCTGCAGCCCGACGGGACGTGGCCGAACTTCGACGTGGCGCCGTACTCGTTCCCGGCAGCCGCCGACGTCGTCGACGCGACGCCGGACGACACGACCGACGACATGCTCGACGTGCAGGTGCGCCTGCTGTACGTGATCAACACGCCGGACTACGTGCAGTTCTTGTCCGACGAGAACACGACGAACATGGCCGGCGACGACGTGCTGTCCTTGTTCGAGGCGGCCGGTGGCGCCGAGCCCGTCGTGCTCGCCGAGCAGTCACTGCAGATCCCGATCACCGGCTTCGGCGCGGTGGCGGGCAGCACCGGCACGGCCGACGACACCGCCGACGGCGGCTCCGCGGACGGCCCCGACACCAGCGCGGGTCCGGGGACGAGCAACCCGACCACGACGGCGACGATGGGCACGGAGACCGACACCGATCCGGGTGCCAACGACGACGACGGCGGCGGCTGCAGCTGCCGAAGCGCGAGCGAGGCCCCGACGCCGGGCTGGCTGTGGCTTTCCGGGTTCGGACTGCTCGCCCTGCGCCGAAACCGGCGGCGCCGCCGGTAGGACGCCCGCGGGGCGGCGCGGTATGCTGCGGCGGTGGGAATGCGGTCGCTCGTCTCGTCGTGCGTGATCTGGGGGTTCGTCGCCGGATGCGCGGCGTCGAGTGACGACGCGGCCGACGGAGAGGACGCGACCACGGACGCACTCGTCGAGAGCACCGGCGCGGCCGATTCCTCGACGGGCGCATCGCCGATGCCGCAGACCGACGGCGCAGAGTCCGACGAGTCCACCGGCGACGACGGACCGCCGCCGATGCCGACGATGCTGCCCACCCCGACCGGCGCATGCCCCGAGCTCGTCGACGGAGACGTGACCTTCGCCCCGGCCGGCATCGAGCCCCGCGCGGTTCGACTGTGGATGTCGGAGGAGGCCGAGACGATGGACGGGCCGCTGGTGATCTACTGGCACGGCACCGGCAGCCAACCCCTCGAGGCGCAGTACGGACTCGGCACGCAGTACATCGATCAGGTGTTGGCGCAGGGAGGCATCGTCGCGGCGCCGTCGCACGATCCGGCGGCCGGACAGTTCCCGTGGTTTCTGGTGCTCGGCAGCCAGGAGGACGACATCCTGCTCGCCGACGAGATCGTCGCCTGCGCGATCGAGCGTGTCGGGATCGACGTGCGCCGGATCCACACGATCGGCATGAGCGCCGGGGGTCTTCAGACCTCGCAGTACAGCATTCGCCGCTCGGGCTACATCGCCAGCTCGGTCCCGTACTCGGGCGGGCTCATCGGCGGCCCTCCGCCGGACCAGGACCCGACCAACCCGCTGGCCTCGATGATCTTCCACGGCGGTCCCGACGACATCGTGGTGATCAGCTTCCAGCAGGCCAGCGAGAACTATCTGTCGGCCCTGCAGGGCGCCGGCCGCTTCGGCTTCATCTGCGACCACGGCATGGGCCACACGATTCCGCAGGGCAACGCGCAGGCCGCCGTGTGGCAGTTCTTCTACGACCACCCGTTCGGCACGTCGCCCTCCCCCTACGAGGGCGGCCTGCCCGGCGGCTTCCCCGACTACTGCGCGCTGCCGTAGCGGAGCGTCCGCGGGCGGCCCGGGGCCACGGCGTGGCGGCCGAGGAGGGTATTGTCCACCTCGAACGCGATGAGTCTTCCGTCCTCGTCGCGTGGCTCGTACGTCCGCATCGCGTTTTCAGCATAGCGCCCCGAGCTCGCGAGCACGCCGGGTCACGTGCCGGAGGGCAGGCGCGCAGGCGTCGTTTTCGGTTCCATCATGCTCGAGGCGATGCGGACGGTCTGCGCCCGTGACACCACCCGTGACAGGCGCGCGAGCCAGCGATTGGCGCGGCCGTGCACCACGTGGCAGCGGTTGCGGTCGAAGGCCGCCAGACCCAGGCGTACGACGTCGCGAGGAGATGCTTTGGGCCCGAGCGCGGCCTGGGGACCGGCGCGGTCGAAGAAGGGCGTGTCGGTGGCACCGGGGCACAGCGCGAGCACTCGAACGCCGCGGTTGCGGTACTCGCCCCAGAGCGCTTCGCTGAACGACAGCACGAATGCCTTCGTCGCGGCGTACACGGCCATGTAGGGCACGGGTTGGAACGCCGCGGTCGATGCCACGTGGATGATGCCGCCGCGGCGACGCACGATGCTCGGGACGAACGTGTGGCTGAGATCGACCAGCGCCGCGACGTTGAGATCGACCTGCCCGCGCTGCTGCGCGAGCGACTGCTCCTCGAAGCGACCGTAGCCACCGTACCCGGCGTTGTTGACGAGCACGTCAACGTCGATGTTTCGTTCGTCGAGGGTGCGCGCGAGCTCGGCGATGGCCCCGGACCGGGCGAGGTCACACGGCAGCACGGTCACCTTCGTGCCGTGCCGAAGGCGCAGCTCGTTCGCGACCGCTTCGAGTCGAGTCTCGTTGCGAGCGACCAGGACGAGGCGCGCCCCCCGTTGCGCGAGCTCGCGGGCGAACTCGGCCCCGATTCCGGTCGAGGCGCCGGTCACGAGCGCGGTCTTGTCGTGGTGGTCGAAGTGAGTGCTCGCCATGCCCCAGAGCCTGGGTCGCGACGAGGTTTGCGACAACGAACATCGTTGCTAAACAGTTTTCCAACCATGGAAAACGAGACGATGAGCTGGGACGACCTGCGGGTGCTGCTCGCCGTCCATCGGCACGGCAGCTTGCTCGCCGCCGCGTCGTGGCTGGGCGTGTCGACATCGACGGTGTCGCGTCGCATCGACGCGCTCGAGCGCGCGCTCGGACGCCGGCTCGTCCTGCGCACGAGTCAGGGCACGCTGGTCGATCGCGAAGCACTCGAGCTGGTATCGCTGGCCGACGAGGTCTCGCTCGGGCTCCTCCGATTGCGCCGCGAGGCCAAGCCCGCCAAGTCGTCGTTGGCGGGCACCGTCCGGCTGTCGACGGGCGACGGTTTCGTCCCGATCCTCACCTCGATCCTCGCGGTGTTCCGGCGCGAGCACCCGAACACCCACGTCGAGCTGTTGTCCGAAGAGCGAGCATCCGACCTGGCACGCCGCGAGGCCGACCTCGGCCTGCGCAGCATGAGGTCGCGGTCGAAGGTCCTCGTGGAGCGCAAGCTCGTGCCGATCACGATGGGACTGTACGCGTCGCGCGACTATGTGGCGCGTCGGGGCCTGGGTCTGCGCCTGACCGGGGCCGACTTCGCCCAGCATGACTGGGTCGGATACGCAGGTCCGGCCGCACGCATGGCGCAGCAACAGTGGCTCGTCGCGCGTGGCGCCACGTCGTTTGCGTTCCTCACCAATGCCGCGATCGGCGTGTACGAGGCGATCCGCTGCGGGCATGGTCTCGGCTTGCTCCCCGACGCGCAGGGGCACGCCGACCCCCAGCTCGTGCGGCTCGGCGTCGACGACCCGATCCCGCCCTTGACCAACTACCTCGCCTATCACCGCGACCTGCGGCGCGACCCAAAGGTTCGCGCCGTCCGCATCGCGATCGAGGAGGGACTGCGCGCAGCCGCCGAGGCGGTGAGCGGATCCCAAGACGCGCCACACGGGTAGTGTTCCACGGTGTGCGTCTCAGTCCTCGTCGCCCACCCACACGATCGCGACGCGCTCCGTGTCGACCAGCATCACGCCCATGTCGTAGCTGTGCCCGGTCAGGCCTCGGCCACGGCAGGCGCCCGCGTCGAGAAACACATAAGTGGAATAGCACCGCGCGTCCGGACCGAAGTCCGCCAGGAACGCGTCGGCGAGGGCACTGGCCTCCTGCGTGGAGGCGACCCCGAAGAGCCAGCCGCGGAACATGTCGGACAGGACGCGCCTGGCAACCCC
>CALBMM010000117.1 GCA_937896535.1 uncultured Pseudomonadota bacterium | reverse complement strand
ATCCGGTTGCGGTCGAACAGGTGCTCGACGAGGTCGCTGCGGGCGGCGGCGGTCTGCACCACGCGGGCGTGGCGGTGGCGCGAGATGAACGTGTTGGTCACGATGCGGGCGAGGTAGGCGCCCACGCTGCCGCCCTGCTCGAACTTGTCCCAGTTGGCCCAGGCGCGGCACAGGGCCTCCTGGACGAGGTCGGCGGCGTCCGAGGGCTGGCGGGTCAGTCGCATGCCGAGGCGGTACAGACGGGGAAGGTGCGGAGTGGTCAGCGCGGTGAAGTCGGTGGCCGTCGTCGTCATGCCCCCCCTAAGAGCAAGCGGCCGGCCAGCAGATTTGATCACGAGTTACGGTCGGTTACGGAAATCACCGTGGGCCGGGGCCACAACGGATCGCAAAGACATACTTTATTGCAACGAATCGTGTCGTATTGGCCGCTTGTCGGGCCCGTGACGATGGATTGTGGTGCAAACGCAGGATCTCTGCGTCACAACGTATCGGGGAGGGGCCACTGCGGCGCCAGCGAGGGCAGCCAGCCCAGCCGCAGCCCACGGAGGGTCACGGCGGGGACCTCCAGCGTCTCCTCGCGGCCGTCGTCCTCGAGCCGAGCGGCGATCCCCGGCGCGGGGCCGACCCACGGAAACTCGGGGGCCGGGACGAGGACGAAGGAAGGCGCGTCCACGGATCGCGTCGCACGGCGGCGCAGGGCCAGCCGCGCCGCGCGGCGGACCTCGCCGGCCTCGTCGGCCACCGCGAGGATCTGCAGGCGGCCCACCGCATCGTCGGACAGCTCCAGGTCGCCCTTGGCGGCCCCGAGCGCGGCCGCCGTCCGGACGCGCGCGGCGGGGTCGGCGAGCGTCCACGCGACCGTGGTGCCATCGCCCAGACGTGCGGCGGCGAGGGCCGCACACGCCCGCAGAGTCGGCGAGCGGGCGGAGGCGCTGTCCTGGATCGAGCGTTTGGCGATCGCCCGGGCGCGAGGGCTCCCCGCCGCCGACAGGGCCGCCACCGCCAGGCACCGGTCCCCGAGCGCGCGACCGGAGTCGCTCGCCCAGCCTGCCAGCCGAACCCACGGCGCGGTGGACTCGGTCGCGACCGGAGCGGTCGTGGTCGCCAGCGCCACCAGCCAACCGCGATGGCGCTCCAGCGACGCACGCGGGTGCAGGTGGCCCTCGACCGCGCCGGCCAGCCACGAGGGGCCGAGGGCGCCGAGCTGGGCCCCGGAGGTCAGGCGCTCGTCGAGCGCACCGTCGTGCAGTCGCCGGTACCAACCCGACACATCGGTTGCCGCCGGCGGCGAGGGGGTGGTGGGCAACGAGCGGCCCGGCTTGCCGAGTAGTCGATCGACCTCGACGGCGAGCGGCGGCTCCAGCCCGCGCTTGGCGGTCGCTCGCAGCTGCGGATGTGCCCGCTCGCCGAGCATCTGCAAGGCATCGAGCGCGGCCCGGCGCTGCGCCGGCTCGCGCAACCGCGTCACCAGTCCTTCGACGAGCGTGCGCCCCGGCTCGGGTCGGCGGCCGATCGCATCGGCGACCAGCGCGGTGTCCAGCCCCTGCGGGGGATCGTCGAGCATGGCGAGGAGGTCCTCCTCCACCTCGTCGTCGCCGACCTGCGCGACGGCGCGGACGAGCGCCTTGGTGACCTGGGGCTCGTTCGGATCGTCGAGGGCCCGCCGCAGCGGTGGCACGGCCCGGTCGTCGTGCAGGCGGGCGAGGGCCGTCGCCGCCGCGGCGCGGACCGTGGGCTCCGGATCGTCGAGCAGGCGCGCGATGGGCAGGACCGCATCGCCGTCGCCGATGAGACCGAGACTGTCGACGACGTGGCGCCGCACCACCGCCGACAGATCCGCGAGCTTGGCCAGCAACGCCGCGCGGGCGCGCTCGCGATCGTCGGGCTGCAGCGGCGACCAGCCCAGGAACTGCGCTGCTTGGGCCCGGATGCTCTCCGCCGGGTCGCGCAACGCATCGCGCAGCAGGCCGGCGTGGCCCTTGGGCGCCATCGCCACGACGCGCAGCGCCGCGATGCGTAGCGTCGTCTCCCGGCCGTCGCGCCACAGCTGTGCCGCCCGTGGCACGCACGCGGCGATCTCTCGCAGGTAGCAGACGCCGAGCGCCTCGCGACGAACCTGCATCGCGGGGTCGTCGAGCGCGAGCAGGATCGTGTCGGCGATCGACTCGGTGGTGAAGGCCGTCAGCTCCCGGACGGCTGCGATGCGCTCGCTGTCGTCGGACGCCTCGCCGGGCGTCTGCACCGCCAGCAGCGGGGTCGCGACCCGGTCGACCTCGGTGGGCCACGTGGGCGTGCGCGGGGCTCCGACGGCGGCACCGCCGACCAGCGTCGTCACCGCCACCAGCGGCCAGGCCCAGGGCTTCATGGCCGGCAAGACTAGCAGCAGCGTCGAGGCGTGCGCACACGCCGGCCCACCCTGCACCGATCCCCGGGTTGCGGTCGTACCGCCCTGGTAGCGTCCCCGAGGTGCCGCTGCCGTTCTACTTCGACTTCATCTCGCCGTACGCCTACCTCGGCTGGCGGCAGATCCACGACCTCGCGGCCCGCCACGGCGAGACGGTCGAGCCGATTCCGATCCTGTTCGCGGCGCTCTTGTCGGCGCACGGCCACAAGGGTCCGGCCGAGATTCCGAGCAAGCGCATCTACACGTTCAAGCACGCGCTGCGGATCGCCGCCGAGCACGGCATCGACCTCGTGCCTCCGCCGGCGCATCCCTTCAATCCGCTCCTGGCGTTGCGCGTGGTGTCGGCGCTCGAGGGCGAGGCGCAGCGCCGCGGCATCGATGCGCTGTATGATGCGACCTGGCGCACCGGTGAGGGCGTGCACGATGCGAGCGCGGTGGTGGCGGCGCTCGATCGCGCGGACTTGCCCGGTCAAGAGCTCGTCGCCGCGGCGCAGACCCCCGAGGTCAAGGCGCGGCTGCGCGTAGCAACGGAAGGGGCGCTGGCCCGAGGCGTGTTCGGGGTACCCACCGTCTTCGTCGGTGACGAGCTGTTTTGGGGGCAGGACAGCTTCGGCCACCTCGAGGCGCATCTGCGGGGCGAGGACCCGGCCGCCGACGAACGCATCCGCCGGTGGCGCGACCTGCCGGTGGGCGCCCGCCGACCCGGTACCGACTGAGTCTCAGTCACGACTGGCGGGCGACAGCTCGTGCTCGAGGGCCACGAGGTCCTCGTGCGCGGGGAAGCGACGTCGCGCCTTGCGAAGCTGTCGCTGCGCCTGCTCGAGCTCGCCGCGATCGCGGTAGACGACGATCTGCGTGTACAGCACGTCGGGGCGCGACATCCCGAGCACCTCGACGGCCGCGTCGGCGTGACGCTGTGCGCTCTCGAGATCGCCCGCCTCGTGGGCCAGCAACGCGAGCGCATGATGGACGAGGCCGGGTTGCGGATGCGCCGGCAGGATTTCCTCGTACACCTGCCGCGCCCGTGCGGGCTGGTCGGTCGCGAGGAAGAATGCCGCCTGGGTCTGCGCGAGCGTCACGTCCTTGGGGTGTGCCGCTCGACCATCGCGCAGCGCTCGGTCGGCGACGTCCACCTGCCGCAGCTCGAGCGCGAGCACGGCGAGGTTGCCGTACGACGAGGCGCTGCCGCCCGTGAGCTCGACGACCTGCGACGCCGCCTGCACGGCCTGTCGCGCTCGGCCGATGCGCACGAGCAGCACGGCGGTCTGCTCCAGCTGCGACGGGGTGCGTCCGTGCGCGAGCATCCAGGTCGCGTCCTTGCCGGCGCCCTCGCGGTCGCCCCCGTTCATGCGGATCTGCGCGCGCAGCAAGACGACGTCGGGATCGTCGGGCGTCAGCCGAGTCGCTTCGTCGATCGCCCGCGCCGCCTCGAGCACGTGCCCCATGCGAAAGTGTGCCCGGGCCAGGTTGCGCCACGCGTCTGCGTCGTCGGGGTGGTCGTCGGTCGCCTCGTTCAGCCAGCGGATCGCACCGGCGTCGTCGCCTCGCGTCAGCGCCTCGGCCCCGAGCGCGGCCGGATCCACTCTCGCGCACCCGGCCCACACCACGGCACCGACCAGCCAGGTTCGGCCGGCTACCCGGAGCGCTGCCACAGCCACCAGCCCGCAGCCGCGAACGCGGCGAGGACGACGATGACGAGCATGAACGTGCCCCACGAGGACTTGCGTTCGCTCGCGGCACGCCGCTCGGCCCGCAGATCGGCCGGAATCACCGCGCGCGGTCCGGCCATCGACGGGGACCGCCCGTCCACCGGCAGCAGCGCGCGCAGATCGGTGCGGCTGTCGGGCACTCGGCTCTTGCCGGGCGCCGCCGCGGGCTCGCTCTTCTTGGACGCCGCGCGCAACAGTCCGCGGATCGGCGGGATGTCGACGGCGAACTTCGTCTCGCTCGTGTGCGCGTTGCGGAGCTTGTCGCCACCGTCGAGCAGGCCGGTGTCGATCATCTCCTTGATCTTCTCGAACGAGTACGGGCCGTAGTCGTTGTCGTCGCGGATGACGAAGTACCGGACCGGGTTGCCGGACTCGTCGGTCTCGGGAAGCTCGCCGTCGGTGACCGACGGGTCGTGGAACATCCCGAAGTACGTGCCGCTCTCGGATGGACCGTCGTCCGTCGCGTCGTCGACTCCCGCGCTACCGTCGACCCCGGCGAGGCGAGCCTTCGTCGCGTCGTACTCGCTGACGTCCAGGCCCAGCGACGAGGACTTGGCCGACGGCTCGTCGTCGTCGTCTTTGGCGACCGGCTCGTCTTCGATGCCGAGCGGGTCGGCGGTCAGCGAGCTCGCGGTCGCGTCCTCGGCGTCGGCGATGCGACGCATCGCGCGGTCGAGCTCGTCGAGGCCGGACGGGGCCGCCGGCCTCGCGGGCGGCGGTGGGGGTGGCTTGGCGGCGACCGGGGGCGGAGGCGGTGGTGCTCCGGGCGCGCGCGCGGGCGGAGGCGGCGGCGGACCTCCGCTGGGACGCGGAGCCTCGGCCGAGGGCGCCGCGGTCTCGGGGACCGGGACGCCGGGCGGCATCGGGTAGGCCGGGTAGCCCGGCGGGACGGGATACCCCGGCGGCATCGGGTAGCCCGCGGGATACGCGGCCGGGTAGGGATACGCCCCCGGATAGCCCGGAGGCGGCATCGGGTAGCCGGGAGGCGGCATCGGGTACCCCACCGCTGGCGCCGGGTAGCCGGCGGGCATCGGGTAGCCCGGAGGCATCGGATAGCCGGGCGGCATCGGGGGATAGGCGCCCGGTGGCATCTGGCCCGGTGGCATCTGGCCCGGCGCCATCTGGCCCGGCGCCATCTGGCCCGGCGCCATCTGGCCCGGCGCCATCCCCGGTGGGCTCATCATCGCCGCGCCGGCCTCGGGCGCGGCGTGACCGGGCGGCGGCGGGGCCGGGTATGCACCGGGCGACTGGTCTTCGTCGGGGACGATCGTCTTCTTCTTGATGCCCGCGTCGGCGATGACCTTCGACGCGACGGCGTCGAGCTCTCCGGGGGGACGCGTCTCGGCGCGCAAGCCCTGGGCCCGCAGCGCGGACGCCAGCTCCGACTTGAAGGTGGCGATGTCGGGCTGACGACGCTCCGGATCGGGGTGCGTGGCCTTCTGCAGGCAGCGCCGCACCGGGTCCGATCCGTGAAAGCCCAGCTCGGCGATCGGCTGCCCGGCCTGCGCGAGGGCATTGCCCGTCATCAGCTGCAGGTACAGCGCCGCCGCCCCGAACACGTCGGTCGCCGGCACCAGCTGTGGCGGCGTGATCGCCTGCTCGGGCGGGACGTTGGGCAGCAGTCCGCCCTCGCGGAATCGACCGAAGCCACGCGCGTACGACAGCGAGGGTCCGATCCCCGCCGCCGACACGAGCACGCGTCCGTGTCCGCTGACGTAGACGGTGTCGGCCGTGATGTAGCCGTGCACCAGCGCGTCGTGCAGGCGGCCGAGCGCGTTGCAGACGTGGGCGACGAGCGTGTACGCGGTCTCCTCGTCGATCGGCTTGTTCTGCTTGCGGCGCTGGTTGACGAACTCTCGGACGGTGCCGCCGGCCGGCCAGGCCTCGGCGACGAAGACCCGCACGCCGTTGGTCCGCGAGGTGCCCACGCCGTAGCAAGGCAACAGGTTGCGGTGCGCGATCCGACAGCCGCGCTCCACGTCGCGGACGATCCGGGCGCGAACGTCGGCCTGTGCGACGAGCAAGGGGTCGAGGACCGTCAGCAACAGACGCGCGTCGGCCTGCGACGCCTCGTACCAAAATCCATGCGGGCACTCGCCGAGCCCACGCTCGATGACGATGGGCACGCCGGGCGGGGAGGACGGGGCGTGGACGTCACCGGCGTCGAGGGCCGTGCCGCGCGGCAGAGTCTCCACGACCGAACGATACCAGGCCCGGCGCGCCCTCCCTATGAACCGCCGTCGGGGGTGGCAGTCTCACCCACGACCACCGACGATCCGATCAGCTCACGGTGCGTCGATGCCGAGGGCGTCGTCGACCGATCTGGCCGCCGAGTCGTCGCGGCCCGCTCGGATCCCCTGCAGCAGGTTGCGCGCCGGTTCGCGCACGACCCCCTCGGTCTGCGGATCGGAGATGACCTTGACCAACCACGGCTCGATCACCTCGCGGACCTCCGGGGTGGTCGCCCGCATTCCGCCCATCGACAGCAAGATCTTGTTGGCGTAGGTGTCCTGCGGCACGAGCAGGTCCTCGAAGTCGTCCTCGCCATCCGGTCGCATGTTCAGGCGGATCCGCGGGCAGGTGGCCGCACGCTGCGCCGCCGTGGCCCGATCGTAGGCGTCGGCGAGGGCGAGGTTGGAGCGCTCGTCGGACAGGATGCCCAGCGCGTGGACGATCGCGCAGGCCAGCAGGGGCGAGGCGGTCGGCAGGCGCTGCTCGAGCAGCGTGACGACCTCGCGGCCGCCGATCTGATCGCGGTGCTGCGCCAGCGCCCACGCGGCCATGCGCTGGGTCTCCTCGTCGGACTCGTGCAGCAGCCGGTCGAGCAGGGGCACCGACGACATCACCTGGATCGAGCCGAGCGCGTACAGCAAGCGGGGGTCGACGCGGCCCTCGGCATCGAGCTGCATCGCGATCTCCTCGTGGATCCGTGCCGCCATCGCGCGGTGCTGCAGCCGACCGAGCGCAATGAGGGCCTCGCGGCGGACCATCGGATCGTCGCCGCGGCTCGCCTCGACCAGCGGTGGGAACAGGGCGCGCACGCGGGGCAGGTCGCGGTGACGGCCGAGCGCCCAGGCGGCCCAGCCGGCCGGCTCGCCGCCTTCCGACAGCGCCCAGACCAGATTGGGCAGCACGGCCCGCTCGCGTCGGATCGACAGCGCGGCGATCGCTTCCTTCTTGTCCTCGTCGTCGCCGTGGTGCAGCGCCGACACGTGCTCGCCCACGCGACGCCAGTACGTGTCGAAGTCGTGGTTGACCACGTTGAAGCCGAAGTAGGTCAGCGCGCCGCAGGCGATGACGAGGACCGGGAACGTGAAGTTGCTGCGCTGCAGCGACACGGCCATGTCGTCGACGTCCGCGCCCTTGCGCGCGAGGTGTCGGGCGTCGATGCCCTGCAGGTGGGTGCGCCGAAACGCGCCCTTGAACAGCAGCTCGTCGACCAACAGCGCGTCCACGAAGGCGACGAGCAGCATCGCGCCGTAGTAGGAAAACCGCAGCAGCGTCTCGGTCGTCGACGACTCCGGGATCCCGCGCACGACCTTGGCCACGTAGATCGCGACCACGAAGCCGGCGAGGTTGGCCAGGATCGTGATCGACCACAGCTTGACCCACAGCGGGGTCTTGCGTTTGACCGTAATCGTCGGCGCGGGTCGCGAGCCGGCGGTCGGCGAACCCTCGTCCTCGGGCATGACCACACTCATATCGTGGAAAGAGACCACTTTGCAGGCGTGGAGTTCCCGGCGAAGGTTCGTCGATTTGTTGGAGCGAGCGCGGGCCCGCGCCTAGGTTCGGGGTCACCATGCCCGCGCCCGCCTCACGCCCCGAGCTCGGCGGCGCCGCGCCGCCCGTGCGGCGATGGCGCTGGTTGTCCCGCGTGGCCGCCGTCGCCGAGATCGGCGCCATGGTCGGCGGTCTCTCCTTCGTGGGGGTCGATCTTCACGAGGCCTACGCCTCGGCGAGCGCCTCGCCCGCGCCCACCCCAGGGCTGAAGATCGCCGGCGTCGAGGTCGGCGGGCTCGCCGGCCCCGAGCTCACCGCCGCCGTCGCCGACGCGGGCCAGCGCGCCCTGGACCGCACGATCGTGCTCACCGGCGGCGGCCGCAGCGTCGAGACCTCGCCGCGCGAGCTGGGCGCGGTCGCGGCCACCGGCGACGCGGTCGAGTCGGCGCTCGCGGTGGGACGAACCGGGGACGTGCTCGAGGACCTGCGCACCAGAGCAGCGGCCGCGCGCGGCCAGCTCGACCTCAAGATCGGCTATCGCTTCGAGGAGGCTCCGGCGCTGCAGCGGCTGGTCGCGCTCGCGCCCGAAGTCGACCGTCACTCCACGCCCACGCGTCTCGACCTCGAGCGGCGCCGCATCGAGCCCGCGCAGGCCGGCGTGTCGTTGCTGGCCTACGACAGCCTGTCGTCGGTGGCGATCGGTCTGGCGCGCGGCGCCGACGAGATCGATCTCGTGCTGCGCGACAAGCCGATGCTCGACGACGATCCGCTGCGCGGCGTCGCCGACGACCTCGACGTGTCGACCGTGGTCGGCAGCTTCTCCACGCCGTACCACAGCGACCCGACCCAGCGCGATCGCAACCACAACCTCAAGGTCGGCGCGGCGCGGGTCGACGGCACGGTGCTCATGCCCGGCGACGAGTTCTCGTTCAACGAGGTGGTCGGGCCGCGCACCGCCGAAGAGGGCTTTCGCTACGCGCCGGGCATCACCGCCGGCGAGCTCGTGGACGTGCTCGGCGGCGGCATCTGCCAGGTCAGCTCCACGCTGTACGGCGCCGCGTTCTTCGCGGGTCTCGAGCTGGTGTCCGCGCGCCCGCACTCGCGGCCGAGCAGCTACGTGGACATGGGGCTCGACAGCACGGTCGTGTATCCGACGATCGACCTCAAGTTCCGCAACAACTTCGACTTCCCGGTCGTGCTCCACATGAGCGTGTCGCAGGGCAAGGTGCGCGCCGAGGTGCTCGGCGAGCGTCGGCCGTACCAGGTCGCGTTCGAGCGCAGCCTCGAGGAGTCGATCGAGTTCAAGACCGTGTGGCGCGACGACCCGCAGCTGCGGGTCGGCACGGAGTCGGTCGCCCAACGCGGCATGCGAGGCTTCAAGCTCGAGCGGCTGCGCAAGCTGTACCAGGCGGGCAAGCTCGTCGACGAGCAGCGCTGGGAGCTCAACTACCCGTCGACGACCCAGATCGTGCGACGCGGCACGAGCCCCAGCGGCCAGCTGCCCGAGGACAAACCACGCCCCGCGTTGCGCGACCCGGCGCCGAAGCTTCGCCTCGTGCAGTAGTCGGCGCGTCGACTTGGCGCAGTCGTTCAGTGGTCGCAGCACGCACGGACACGACCACGCACCGCCAAGCGATCGCCGTTGCGGGTTTTTTGGAGAAGCGATCTCGCCTCGCTACGCATGAAGGAGATCTCCTTCACCGAAAGATCAGGGAACGGCCATGCGAGAGATGCACAAGTGGAAAGACAAGGTCGAGCTGTCGCTCGACAACCGCCAGATCTTCTTTCTGTTCTTTGGCCTGTCCGTCGTGGGGTGCTTCGTGTTCGCCCTCGGCGTGATGGTCGGCCGTCGCGTCGACTTCGGGCAGACCGGCGAGGTCGCCGCGATCGGCGGCGAAGGGCTCGACCTGCTGCGTGACGACGCCGAGTCGACCGAGCCGGCCCCGCTCGCGTTCAAGGACGGCCTCAAGAGCCCGGCCAACGCCGACGTGCCGCCGACCCGCGATCCCTCCGAGCCCCCGGCGAGCGAGGAAGAGTTCGCCGCGGCCAAGAAGGTGCAGGCCCAGGCGGCCGCTGCGGCCGACGAGGACGACGACGCCGACGAGGACCTCGACGCGCCCGCGCCCAAGAAGACGAAGGCGCCCAATCCGGTCGCAGGTGGCGAGGCTCCGGTGCTCGCCCAGGCCGCCACGCCGGCCAAGGCCGCGCCCAAGAAGGCGTCCACCACCGTCCCGGCCGGTCGCAAGTTCACCCTGCAGATGAAGGCCTTCTCGCGTCCCGAAGAAGCGGAGGCCTTCGCGGCCCCGCTGCGGGCCAACGGCCACGACATCCGCATCGAGGCCCAGGAGGTCAAGGGCCGCCTGTGGCACCGCGTGCGCATGGGCGAGTTCGACAACTGGGAGGACGGGTTGGCCGCCAAGGCCAACTTCGAGTCCAAAGAAGAGATCATCGCGTACGTCGTTCGCATCTAGACGTCCTCATGCGCGCGCGTCGGTCCTGCCAGATCCCCTGATCCCCTGACGGGAGCAGACGCGCGTGATGCGGGCCCGGGACTGTCCCCCCGGGCCCGCCTTTTTTTGTACAACCGCCACCCCATGGCGGCGCCCCACACCTCGGCCGACACGCCGGTCATGCGGCAGTTCCTCGAGATCAAGTCGCGGTACCCCGACTCGATCCTGATGTTTCGGATGGGGGACTTCTACGAGATGTTCTTCGAGGACGCGGTCACGGCCGCGCCGATCCTCGACATCGCGCTGACCAGCCGCGACAAGAACATCGAAGGCGCGGTGCCGATGGCCGGCGTGCCGTACCACGCGATCGGGGGCTATCTGCGCACGCTCGTCGAGCGCGGCATGAAGGTCGCCATCTGCGAGCAGATGGAGACGCCCGAGGAGGCCAAGCGCCGCAAGGGTCCCAACATCGTGCGGCGCGAGGTCGTGCGGGTCGTGACCCCGGGCGCGCTCGTCGACGAGGAACACCTCGCGGCCGGCGAGGCCAACTACCTCGCGGCGTTCGTGCGCGGCGGCGGCAAGACGTCGTCGGTGGGGCTGGCGTTGCTCGACATCTCGCAGGGGGAGCTCGTGGTGATCGAGGCGCCCTCGGAGACGTCGGCCCGTGACGAGCTGCTGCGGATGGAGCCACGCGAGATCCTCGCCGCGGCCGACGAGCACGCGTGGCTGTCGTCGGCGCTGGGACCGTCGACGCCGCGGCTGGAGGTCGCCGACGAGGCGCCGCCGGGAGCCGTCAGCGATCGCGTGCGCAAGCTGGCCGAGGAGTCGGGAGTCGAGCTGTCGCGGCTGTGCGCGACGGCGGCCGCCCACACGCTCGCCTACGCCGAGGCGACCCAACCCGGGCAGACGCTGCTGCTGCACCGGATGCGCCAGCACGTGCCCGCCGCCCACCTCGTCCTCGACGAGGCCTCGATCCGCAACCTCGAGCTGTTTCGCACCCTGCGCGACGGTCGACGGCAGGGGAGCTTGGTGTGGGCGATCGACGGCACGCGCACGTCGATGGGGGCGCGCCTGCTACGGCACTGGCTGTCGGCGCCGTCGCGCGAGCCGGCGGCCATTCGCGATCGGCAGGATGCGATCGAGGCGTTGGTCGCCGAGCCGCGCCTGCGCGAGGAAGTGCAGTCGCGGCTCAAGGACGTGCGCGACGTGGTACGGCTCGCGGCGCGGGCACGTTTGGGCAGCGCAAACCCTCGTGAGCTCGCGGCGTTGCGTCGCTCCCTTCGAGTACTTCCCGAGCTCGTCGCGACGATCGGCGAGGTGGCCCAGCGTCGTACCGATCGCTCGTTGCCGACGTTGCTCGACCTCGGCGGCGATCTTTGCGAGGACGTGCACGACGATCTGTCGGCGATGCTCGTCGACGACCCGCCGGCGCATACGCGCGACGGCGGCATGATCCGCACCGGGGCCGACGCGGCCCTCGACGCCCAACGCACGCTCCGCGACGGTGGCCGCCAGGCCCTCGCCGACATCGAGACGCGCGAGCGCGAGGCCACGGGCATCCCGTCGGTGAAGGTTCAGTACAACCGGGTCTTCGGCTACTTCCTCGAGGTCCCCAAGACGCACCTGCCCAAGGTGCCCGGCAGCTGGGTCCGCAAGCAGACGCTCGCCAACGCCGAGCGCTACGTCACCGAGGAGCTCGCCGGCCACGAGGCCAAGGTGCTCGGGGCGCAGTCGGCGGCGCTGGTGCGCGAGCAGGACCTGTACGCGCAGCTGCGGGACCGGGTGTCGGCGGCGGCCGAGCGGCTGTGCGACATCGGCGACCGGGTCGCGGCGCTCGACGTGCTGGCCGGGCTGGCCGAGGTCGCCTCCACCCACGACCTGTGCCGGCCGGCGATCACCGACGAGCCGATCCTGCACATCGAGCAGGGGCGGCACCTGGTGGTCGAACGGATGCTCGACGCGGGGGCCTTCGTGCCCAACGACACCCACCTGCGCGCCCACGGCGGGGCGGCGACGGCCAAGGACGCGCGGCTGTGGCTCATCACCGGGCCGAACATGGGCGGCAAGAGCACGGTGATGCGGCAGGTCGCGCTCATCACGATCCTGGCGCAGATGGGCAGCTTCGTGCCGGCCCAGTCGGCGACGATCGGGCTGTGCGATCGGGTGTTCACGCGGGTGGGGGCCGCCGACGACCTCGGCCGCGGCGACTCCACCTTCATGGTCGAGATGCGCGAGACCGCGCAGATTCTCGCGCACGCCAGCGACAAGAGCCTGGTGCTGCTCGACGAGATCGGGCGCGGCACGGCGACCTTCGATGGGCTCGCGCTCGCGTGGGCGATCGTCGAGCACCTGCACGATCAGGTCGGCTGCCGCACCATGTTCGCCACCCACTATCACGAGCTGTGTGGCCTCGAAGGGCTGCTGGCCGGCGTTCGCAACGTGCACGTGACCGTGCACGAGCAGCGCGGCGGCATCGTTTTCCTGCATCAAGTGGAGCCGGGGCCGGCGGGCCGCAGCTACGGGATCGGCGTCGGGCGACTGGCCGGTCTGCCCGCCCGCGTGCTGCGACGCGCGACGCGGATCTTGGGGCGACTGGAAAACGATCCGCACGGCGGCGCGCGGCCGCAGCTGGATCTGTTCGGTGGCAGTGTCGAGCCCGCCACCGCGCAGACCAACGTCCCCGATGCCGCGGCCGACGTTCTGGCCGAGATCGCCGAGACCGACGTCGACGACCTGTCGCCGCGCCAGGCCCACGACCGGCTGCGCGAGTGGGTCCGAACGCTGCGCGCCGAGAGGCGGTGAGTGCGGCCGAGGAAGGCCCAAATCCCACATTTACGGTCGTGCGTCTCTGAGCGCACAATGGGGGCCCGCTCCCCCGGTTGGGCACGGATCCCGCGGCCCGGCGCAGGCCACTTACATATCCGACCCCCTACAATCCTTCGGTTTTTTCAGCGCACGGATCTTGCTCATTGGTTGGGTGAGGCGGCGTCGAAGCGGGGCGCAGCGTACGAGGAGTCGATTCGATGCGACACAACGATTCATGGATGGGCCACGGCTCGGTCGGCCACCTCGCCAGGCTCGGCGCCGTCGCGCTGGCGCTGGCCCTGATTCCCTCGTGCGGTGACAGCACCACGTCCGACAGCGGCACGGAGGGTCTTCGGATCCTCGCCGACGGCGGCGTGTCCTCGTTCGCGTTCATCTCGCGGCCCAAGCGGACCGACGTGGGTGACGTGTTCCAGTACACCTCGTTTTCGGTCGCGCCCAAGTCCGCCAACATCATGAGGATGGACACGGTCTCGGGCGGCGCCGAGGCGGTGGCCATCACGCCGTTCGGCAGCGACGGGTTCCCGAAGGCCGACATCATGGCGATGGACGTGTCCTTCGACGGCCAGGAGATCGTGTTCTCGGCCCGGCTCGAGGGCGAGGACACGTACGACCTGTACCGGATCAACATCGACGGGACCAACCCCGACGAGCCGGGCAAGAAGGGCCCCGCGCTCGTTCACACCGGTCCCTACGACTCCGTCTACCCGCTGTACCTGCCCAACGACCGCATCTTCTTCATGACCAACGAGACGTCGGCGCCCGGCGTCCGGCAGTTCCGCGACGAGTACGAGCGTGGCGTGACGGCGCAGGCGGCCACGATCGACAAGCGCGGCGGCGATCTGCAGCTGGGGCCCCGCAACCTGTCGCACCGCGTCTCGCCCACGCTCGTGGCCCTCGGCGACGACAACCGCGGCCAGATCCTGCACACGAACTGGGACCACATCGTCGACGTCAACGAAGGCAACCTGATGGTGATGAACCCGGACATGACCGGGGCCGCGGAGTTCTTCGGCAAGGAAGGCTCGGGCGTCGCCAACAGCTACCTCAAGCCGCGTCAGGTCAACGACCACGAGTTCCTCGCGATCGCCACGGCGCGCGAGCGAACCTTCCAGGCCGGCGCGATCATCAAGATCGATCGCGGGGCCAACGAGGCGTCGGCCTCGGCCGAGATCCTCACGCCCGACGTGCCGCGCGACCGCGAGCCGTCCTTCGACAAGGTCGGTCGCTACTACGACGCGTATCCGATCACCGACAACCGCGGCCAGCTCACCCATGTGCTGACCTCCTGGGCCAACGGTCCCGTGCAGTCCGACGTGGCCGCCGGCGGCGAGATGGAGGGGGTCAACTACGGCGAAGGGGCCGGTCCCCCGGACTTCGGCCTGTACGTGCTCGACCCGAACACGGGGGAGCGGCTGCCGTTGTTCAACGACCCGGACATGTGGGACGTGATGCCGATTCCGATCGGCTCGGAGCGCAATACGCCCACGTCGCCGGCCGGCTCGGTCGCCGAGACGCCCGACGGCACGGCGCTCATCGGTGCGCTCAACGTGCTCGAGAGCTCGATCGCCGACGGCAACGACAGCATCTTCCGCGTCCGCGTCATCGAGGGCTTTTCGACCGAGGAAGGCGTGCCCAACGACTTCGGGCTGACCGAGGCCGACGGTGCCATCCTGCTCGGCGAGGCTCCGGTCTACTGGCAAACCGACCACTCGTTCGCGGCCTTCGTGCCCGAAGATCGGCCGCTGCACCTGCAGACGCTCGACCAGTTCGGCATGCGGGTCACCAACGAGGACCGCTGGTTCTCCGCGGCGCCGGGTGAGCAGCGCTTCTGTGGTGGCTGTCACGAGCAGCGCGGGGCGACCCAGGTGGTCGACCCGGGTCTGTCCGATGCCGTGGGCGCGGGCCCGGCCAACTTCGCACTGCCGTACGAGAACCGTCGCATGGCCACGCCCGAGAGCGAGGACTGGGCGGCACTCGCCGGCAAGCTCCTGTTCCCGGACGACCCGGCCTACGCCGACACCGGTCGGATGACCGGCGTACCGTGGGACTTCGCGGTGCAGCAGGTCCTCGACAATGCCGGCTGTGGCACCTGCCACGACGGAAACCCGGACGGGCCCAATCCATCAGTGAGGATCGAGGACGCCATGTCCGAAGACTCGCAGGCCACCACCTGGACCTTCGACCTGACCGGCAAGATGGTCACGGTCGAGTACGGCATGATGACGGGCGAGTACACCGCCAGCCACATCACGATGCTGCTGATGGCCGGGATGATGAACGAGGAGGGCGTCGAGATCACGCAGGTGGATCCGAACAACCCGTTCCAGGCCTACATGGTCCCGCAGTCGGCGCGCGACTCGGTGCTCATCCAGTACATCCAGCCCGAGCAGGTCTTCCCGACCCACGATCCGAGCAACCTCGCGTTCACGGGCACCATGCGTGACGACGGCCAGACCTACGCGCCGCAGCACCCGTCGGAGACGACCCCGGGCTACGACGCGGCGATCCATCGCCCGCTCACGGCGACGGAGAAGTACATCCTCATCCTCGCGGCGGACCTCGGCGGCCAGTACTACAGCCTCGAGAACGCCCCGGGTCAGACCGGATACGAAGGACAATAGGGGGACCGGACGATGAAACGCACGACGCTGTCACAAGTCATCCTCGCCGGTCTGTGTGCCTTCGTGATCGGGATGCCGGTCGCGCAGGCGGGCAAGGGCGCCTCTTATCTTTCGATCCGCAATGCGATCCACTCCGGATCGGTCGATGCGATCCTCGCCGAGGTGGAGCGGGCGGAGAAGCTGCCCTGCGGCTCCTGCATCGACCTCGTCACCCCGCTCATCGACCACGACGACGCGCGCGTGCGCGACGTGGCCGCGTGGTGGCTGGCCAAGCGGGCGATCCGGGCCAAGGTGCGCGACGACATGTTCACGCGCTTGCAGTCGGGCAATACGGTCTCGGCTCGCAATGCGGCGGAGGTGCTCGGTCGCTTCATGCATCCGGACGCGTTCCTGCCGCTGGAAACGGCGATGCACGACGGCTCGCTCGGCGAAGAGGCCCGTGCGGCCGCGGCCACGGCCATCGGCACGATCGGCGCGCCGGGGGGCAAGGAGATCCTCGAGGGCGCGGTGACCTCGGAGTCGCCCGCCGTGCGTGCGGCCGCGGCCCAGGCGCTGCGACACATCCGCACGAACACCGAGGCGGTGGCGGTCGTGTCGCTGCTGTCGGACACGCACGAAGAGGTCGTACACCAGGCCGCGCTCACGGTCGGCGCGCTGCAGGAAGCGGTGGCCGTGCCCGACCTGATGGCGGTGGTGTCGGACCCGGCCGCCTACGGCGTGTCGACGCGCAAGGCGGCGGCGTGGGCCCTGGGCAAGATCGGCGATCCGAGCGCGCAATCGGTGCTGGCCGACGTGGCCGACAACGATCCCGACATGTTGGTGCGCGGCGCGGCTCGCGTCGCACTGCGCGACATCTAGTCGATGCGTGTGCGCGCGCAGTGACGTGCGCGCGCACGTGCGAGACACTCTCGAAGACGGCATGACGCTTCCTCGTCGCGACCTCGGCCTGCGGATCTGGACTCTCGGTGCACTCGCTCTGACCGCGGGCTGCAAGAATCCGGAGGTCGAGTCGCACACGTTCTTCGAGCGTCGTATCGCCCCGATTCTCGACGAGAACTGCGTGAGCGGGACCGCCAACGCGCTGTGCCACTCCGAGTCCGAGCAAAAGCCCGGCGAGGCGCTCGGCAACCTCGACCTGTCGAGCTTCGATGCGATCCATCGAAGGCCCGAGTTGCTGACGGCCTACGGCAGCTACCCCGAGCCCGTCATGCTGCTCAAGGCGGTCAAGCCCGACGAGGTGAGCCTGCAGTACGCCGGCGTCACCTACGAGAGCGAGATCTTCCACGCCGGCGGCGGAATTTTGTCGCGCAACTCCGAGGCGTTCGTGGAGCTGCAGCAGTGGCTGCGCGACGGCGCGACGGAGGACGGCGTGGCCCCGGACGCCGAGAACAGCAGTGGCACGGGGGCGTGCTCGACCGCGCTGCGGCCGGATGTGGAGCCGTTCCTGGCGCAGGCGACGGGCCCAGTGTTCGACGCGTACGTGCGCGACGTCGAGCCGATCATTCGAGCCAAGTGCGCGTTCGGCAGCTGCCACGGCAGCTCGCAGAGCGACTTCTACGTCACCTGTGGCGACACGCCCGAGCAGCAGCAGCACAACTTCATCGTCGCGTGGTCCTTCGTGGCCGACCCCAGCGATCGCAGCGAGCTGTTGCTTCGGCCGCTCGCGTCGACGGCCGGGGGCGTCAATCACTCCGGCGGGTCGATCTGGTCGTCCTCGAACGAGGAGGAATTTTCGACCCTGCGCGAGTGGGCCGCGCAAGCGGGACCGCTGACGCTCGACGACGAGTCCCCGGAGTTTCGGTACTTCGCCGACCACGTGATGCCGGCGATGCTGCGGCGCGGCTGCGCGATGCCGCAGTGCCACAGCCCGCAGGGCTTCAACGACTTTCGCCTGCGCGCCGGCTCCCGCGGCTTCTTCAGCCCGCTGGCGCTGCGGCGCAACTACGAGACCACGCTGACGGAGTTCGTCTCGCTGGACTCGCCCAACCCCAACGAGAGCCGGGTTCTCAAGAAGAACATCACGCGCGAGCGCGGCGGGATCGAGCACCGCGCCGGCATCACGCTACTCGACGCGCTCGGCAGCGACGCCGGCGGCAATCCGGACGTGTGCCCCGCCGGCGAAGACGCGCAGCCGACCAGCTACTGCACCATGGTCGAGTGGATTCGCCGCGAGCGGGCGGCGGCGGTGACCGAGGGCAGGGCGACCGCGCTAGCCGAGGGCGACACCGCCGAGATCGTGTACGTCGATCGACCGGCCGACGCCGACCGTGCCATCGACTTCGCGACCTACCGCGGCGGCGCGAGGCTGATGCGCGTGCCGATGACCGTGGGCGTGCGCGGGGCGCTGACGCCGGCCGGCGATCCGGTGGAGATCGACCTGACGCCCTGCGGCATCACCGGCGACGCCGACGTGCGCGGGCCCGAAGTGTCGTGGGACGCCGCCGAGATCGCCTTCGCGGCGCGCGTGGGGGAAGGGGACGGTCTCAACGTCTACCGCTACGCCCTGGATGGATCGAGCTGCACGCAGCTGACCTCCGACGGGGGCACCACCGCCGACGGCGTACCGGTGCACAACTTCGATCCGTATTTCGTGCCACCCGACCCCGAGGACAACCCGGCGGGCGCGATCGTCTTCGCGTCCACACGCGCCGGGGCGGCCGGCCGGGCCCACGTCTCGCCGCGGTACAAGCTCCCGGCATCGAACATCTGGCGCATGAGCCTCGACGGCAGCGGCCTCGCGCAGATGACCTTCCTGTCGGGCTCGGAGCTGTCGCCGGCGATCATGCAAAACGGTCAGATCACGATGACGACCGAAAAGGCGACGCCGAGCTTCTACCAGCTGGCGGGTCGCCGGATTAACTGGGACCTGACCGACTACCACCCGCTGCTGGCCCAACGCGAGACCATCGGGTTTTCGCAAGCGACCGACATTCGCGAGGCGCACGACCGCGACTTTCTGGTGATCTTGTCCAACCCCGACGCGCGCTTCGGCGCGGGCGCCCTGGTGGCGTTCAACCGGTCCATCGGGCCGTTCGAGGCGACGCGCGAGGGCGAGCCCGGCTACCTGCCCGCGGTCGAGTTCCTCGATCCGCTCGCCCGCGATGCGGGACGCGGTCCGAGCCAGGGCGCGTATCGGCATCCGTATCCGGCGCCCGACGGATCGGTGCTCGTCAGCTACGCCGGCGGCTCGCTCGACGTGCGCGATGCCGGGGCCGCGGTGGACTTCGATCTCGTCCTGTACGACCGCACCACCGGGACGCGGACGCTCGTCGCCGGCGGGGCGGGCTTTCAGGTCGACGGCGTCGTCGTGCACGCGCGTTCGCAGCGCAAGGTCTTCCTCAACGTCCCCGAGCTCGTGTTCGGCGGCACGCACGTGCCCGAGGCGGTGGCGGCGAACGAGGCGTGGGCGCACTTCCCCGACCTGCCGATGCTCGCGACGCTGCTGACCGACAACCGTCGCGGCGGCCGTGGCCTCGACGCGCTCGCCGACGGCGACACCCTGGCGATCTACGCGTCGGACTTGCCTCCGGCGGGGGCGACCGACGACGGCTCCACGTTCCAGTCGCTGTCGTTGCTCGGCACCGCGGCGCTCGCCGAAGACGGCTCGGCCTTCGTGCGCGCCCCGGCCGCGACGCCGGTCATCCTCGAGCTGCGTCGCGGCAGCGATCCGCTCCTGACGATGACCGAGGAGCACCAGTTCGGCCCCGGTGAGCTGACCAGCCTCGGCATCAGCCGCGAGTTCTTCGACGGCGTCTGCGGCGGTTGCCACGGCTCCATCGAGGGACCCGAGCTCGACGTCGTGGTCGATCCCGATGCGCTGACGGGGGCATCGGTCTCGCTGTCGCGTCCGGAGCCGTCCGCGCAGCCCAGCGGCCTGTAGCAAGCGAGGGTGGGCGGCAGCGCCGGCCTTGGCGCCGTTTCCGCGGGGACGGCGCCTGTGCTACCGTCCGGTCCAGTTTTCTCGACCCGGAGCTCCCCGTGAAGCTGCCTCTGAGCACCCTCGTCTTGTCCCTCTCCCTGGCCCTAGGGACCTCCTGCAACAAGGACGACTCGTCCAACAGCCCCAACGACAGCAACCTGCTCGGCAATCAGGGAGGTGGTGGTGGTGACGACCTCGACCTGTCCGACGACGGCGACGAGTTCGGCGGCGGCGAAGGTGGCGAGCTCGCCGGCGGCGAAGAGGTCAAGATCGAGCCCTTCCCGAAGCTGCCCAATCCCTCCAAGCCCGTCGAGAAGTGCAAGACGACGGGCAAGGGCAAGAACAAGAAGAAGGAATGCAAGATGGTCGACCCGCACCCGGAGGTCAGCGCGGCCTACGGGGCGCGGACCATGCTGGGTGACTACCGCTGGGGCATGACGCCCAACCAGGTCTTCTCGCTGCTGTCTCGCGACATCGAGACCGAGTACGCCGACAAGCAGAAGAAGGCCAAGGACGCGATGTCCCAGGACAACAACCGCAAGTGGCGGACCGACCAGCTCGCGTCGCTCAAGGCCAACCACGTCAAGTTCATCAAGGCCAGCAAGCATCGCTGGGGCGTCTCGCTCATCCAGTACGACTACGAGGACGACGCCAACGAGGAAATGCTGTGGGTCAGCACCAACCCGACCCTGCGCAAGTACTACTTCTTCAAGGACGGCGAGCTGTGGAAGATCCTGTACGCCTACAGCACCGACTCGTGGCCCGGGAAGACCTACGAGCAGGTCGTCGAGGAGAAGTTCAAGAAGTGGTTCGGACCCAGCCCCGAAGCCAAGGTCAAGCAGGACCCGAAGACCGCTGCGCCGCTCATTCGCTACAACGAGTGGT
>CALBMM010000116.1 GCA_937896535.1 uncultured Pseudomonadota bacterium | reverse complement strand
CGAGGTCGTCCATGCGCGCCATCTCGCCGTCGTCGCGCATGATCTCGCAGATGACTCCGGCGGGGCGCAGACCGGCGAGTCGCGCGAGGTCCACGGCCCCTTCGGTGTGACCGGAGCGCACGAGCACACCGCCGGCCTGGGCGCGCAGCGGGAAGATGTGACCGGGGCTGACGATGTCGGTGGCGCCGTACGAAGGATCGGCCGCGACCTGGATCGTGCGGGCGCGGTCGGCCGCGCTGATCCCCGTGCTGACGCCCTCGCGGGCCTCGATCGACACGGTGAACGCCGTGCCCATGTGGCCGCGATCGCGTTGGACCATCATCGGCAGGCGCAGCTCGTCGATGCGGTCGGGCGTCAGCGCCAGGCACACCAGGCCTCGGCCGTGCGTGCACATGAAGTTGACGTCGGCGGGCGTGCAGTGCTGTGCCGAGATGACGAGGTCGCCTTCGTTCTCGCGGTCCTTGTCGTCGACGAGGACCACCATCTTGCCCTGGGCAAACGACTCGAGGGCTTCTTCGACGCGGGAGTACGGATTGTCGGTCGCCATCACTTCACCCCTGGGTACCCGGCCGCGGCCAGGTCTTCCTTCGTCAGTCCTGCGGCGCGGGCCGGTGTGTATGCGCCGGTCTGCAGCAGCCGCGCCACGTAGCGAGCGAGCAGGTCCACCTCGAGGTTGACCTCGTCGCCCACCGCGAGCGTTCCCAGCGTGGTCACGCCGAGCGTGTGCGGGATCAGTCCCACCGCGAAATGATCGGGCCCCACCTCGTTGACGGTCAGGCTCGTGCCGTCGATGCAGATCGAGCCCTTCTCGGCGACGTAGGGCGAAAGCTCGCCCGGCAGACCGAACACGATCTCGCGGGCCTGGCCGCGCTCGCGGATCGAGCGAACGTGGCCGACGCCATCGACGTGACCGGACACGAGGTGTCCGCCCAGCGCGTCGCCCATGCGCAGCGCCGGCTCGAGGTTGAGCGCATCGCCGGGGCGTCGTCGGCCCAGCGTCGTCTTGCGCAGGGTCTCGAAGGCCGCGTCCGCCTCGAAGTGGGTCTCGGACGCCGCGGTCACGGTCAGGCACACCCCGGACACTGCAACGGAGGCACCGATCTCACGGTCGGACGCCGCGAGCTCGGCGTCGATGACCAGCGTCAGGGCTTCCCTCGCCGGCCGCGTCTGCCGCAGGCGGCCGAGGGTCTGCACGAGCCCGGTGAACACGCCGGGGTTCTACAACATGGACCGGGGTGACGCACCGGTCGGCGCCGGCCGCGACCGTGAGCTAGGCCGGGCAGGCGACGCCGCCCGGCCATTCAACGCGCGCTCGAACCGTTCGGCGCACCGCGACCATCCGGTCACACTCGATCCCTGCCTCCTCTACCAACGCGATGAACAAGGTCGAAGAAACCTCCATGCCTCGGGCTCCACGACTGCACGCCCGTCGGCTTGCTGGCCGCATGACGTGGCTGACGTTGGCCGCGCTCGCGCTGGTTGCAGGTTGTGACGCGGATCCGGACGCCGACGACCTCGCCGCGGCCGACGACCTCGCGGACGAGCTCCCCGATCCCGAAGCGGCCGACGACCAGGACGCGGATGTCGAGGACGAAGACGGCGTCGAGCACCAAGAAACGCCTTCGGAGGAGGTCACGTTCGACCTCCCCGAACAGTTCGCCCTCGGCGACATCACGTGCGCAACGTCGAGCAACACCGACTGGGTCAACCGCTACTCGTGCGACCTGATCGGCGGAGACTTTTGCTACTACGCCACGGGCACGACCAACTACCACGACGACTACGCCAGCGGCGAAGACTGTCAGCCGTATCTGACCGTCAAGACCCAGACGACGCCGTACTCTGCGAACTACCCGCTGGATCTGCAGTACTACGCCTTCTACATCGATCCCCTGCCCACGACCCAGGACGAGTGCGAGCGCGCGCGATTGGAGCTGGCGAGCTACCACTTCGACGACAACGGGGGCTACTGGTCCCTCAACGGCACGCAGACCAAGAGCGGCGTGTGGAACGGGACGTCCTGCACGATCGGCTACGCGAAGCTCGATCGGACGATGACGTGCAACGCGTTGGGGAAGTGCAAGAAGGCGCAAGCCGTGTCCGCCCGCGCCTACGTGGGCAACGCGTACTGGTTCCCGACGGCCAAGCGCGTCCACGCCGGCATCTTCCGCACCGACTGAGCCCGCCGCGTCGCGCCAACGACGAAGCCGAGAGCGCCGGCCGCGGCGCTCTCGCCCCCTCGATCACCGACCGGCGTCCTCGTCCCGCGTCAGGTGCCACAGCAGGTCGGGGCCGAGGGCTCGGCGCGAGCGCACGCGCACGCGCGGTGCGTCGGCGACCGTCGGCCAGTCGACCCCGGCGACCACCGCCCGGCCTTCTCCGAGCACGCGTGGGCTCTGGTACAGCAGCCAGTGCTGCCACAGGCCGTCACGGACGAAGGAGCCCAGCAAGTGCCCGCCGCCCTCGACGAGGATCGAGCGCAGCGAATTTTCGCCCGCCCACTGCAAGACTGCAGCGAGATCGAGGTGCCCTTCGGCCGTCACGGGCAGCGCCACGAGCGTCGCGCCGGTGCGGCCAACTCTCGTCTTGGCGGCTGCGCTCGCCTTCGGACCGTGCAGGACGAACGTACCTTCGCGAAGGACCTTGCGCGGGCCCACGTCGGCGCCGCCGATGCGTAGCCGGGTGTCGGCGACGATCGGCAGCGGGTCCGTGCCGCGCACGTGCCGAACGTCCAGGCGCGGGTCGTCGTCGAGCACCGTCTGCCCGCCGACCATGATCGCGTGGTGCTCGGCGCGAACCCGGTGCGCGTGCGTGCGCGAGACCTCGGACGTGATCCACTTGCTGTCGCCGCTCGCGGTCGCGATGCGGCCGTCGAGCGAGACGCCGGCCTTGAGCGTGACGAACGGCCGGCCGGTGCGCTCGTGGTGCAGGTAGTGGGCGTGAACGTCCTCGCACGCGTCGGCCCCGACCCCGACCTCGACCTCGAGGCCGGCCCGTCGCAGCTTGCGAATGCCCTTGCCGTTGGCGTGCTTGGCAGGGTCGCGCACGCCGATCACCACCCGCGCCACCCCGGCGGCCATGATCGCGTCCGTGCACGGCGGCGTGCGACCGAAGTGACAGCAGGGCTCGAGCGTGACGTAGAGGGTCGAGCCCTTCGCCGCGTCACCCGCCTTGGCGAGCGCCTGCGCCTCGGCGTGCGCCCCTCCGGTGGGCCGGCTGTGGGCCGACGCGACTTCCTTGCCCCGCACCACGACCACCGCACCCACGCACGGGTTGGGGTACGTGGTCCCTAGCCCTGCACGCGCGACCCGAACCGCGCGAGCCATGCCCGCTTCGTCGTCGTCAAGCGTTGCCGCCACCACCCGCTCGCTTCTTGTCCTCTTCCGCCGCGGCGGCTTCGAACAAGGTGCGCTGCCCCTCGGGATCGGTCGCCTCGGCCTTTTCCATCTCGTGCAGCAAGTGCTCGAATTCCTCGACGGACTCGAAGCTGCGATACACGGACACGAAACGCACGTACGCGACCTCGTCGAGCTCGTGCAGGTGGTGCATCACGCGAACGCCGATCTCGGACGCCTCGATCTCCCGGTCGCCCCGCGTGGCCGACCACTGTTCGACCCGCTGTACGATCGCCTCGATCTGCTCGCGCCGGACGGGGCGCTTGAGGCACGCGGCCTCCAGGCCGCGCATGAGCTTCTCGCGATCGAACGGCTGCTTGGACCCGTCGCGCTTGAGCACCATCGGCACCGCTTCTTCGATCCGCTCGTGCGTGGTGAAGCGGTGGCCACACGCGTTGCACGACCGACGCCGCCGAATCGAAGCGCCGTCGCGTCCCTCGCGGGAGTCGAGCACCTTCGTGCTCGGGCTGCGGCACACCGGGCAGTGCATCTGCCACATAGGGTGCGCCACCCCAGGGCCACGCGGCACCTGAAGGTGCGTTCAGTCGCCGTCGCCGAGCGTTTCGATCTTGCCCACGCGCCGGGCGTGGCGTCCGCCCTGGAACTGCGAGTGCGCGAACGCGTCGAAGAGCATCTCGGCGAGGCCGCCGCCCACGACACGCTCGCCCAGGCACAACACGTTGGCGTCGTTGTGCGCACGGATCATCGTGGCGGAGAAGACGTCGGAGACCACGCCGGCGCGGATCCCCTTGAATCGATTGGCCGACATGGCGACGCCCTGCCCGGTCCCGCACACGAGCAACCCGAAGCTGCCGGGGTCGGCGAGGACCTTGCCGCACACGGCGGCGGCGATGTCGGGGTAGTCGGTCGAGTCGGCCGCCGAGGCGGGACCGATCTCGTCGGCGATCTCGTGGCCCTGCTCGCGCGCGTGGGCGACGAGGCGCTGCCGCAGCGTCACGCCGCCGTGGTCACTGCCGACGTAGAGCTTCACGACGGATCCGTCCTCAGCCGACGTGCCGCAGGATCAGGCACGCGTTGGTGCCCCCGAAGCCGAAGCTGTTGGACATCGCGTACTCGACCTGGGTCTTGCGCGCCTCGTGGGGCACGTAGTCGAGGTCGCACTCGGGGTCCGGGTCGTCGAGGTTGATCGTGGGCGGCAGGATCCCGTCGCGCAGGGCCAGGGCACAAATCGCCGCCTCCAGACCTCCCGCGGCGCCGAGCAGGTGCCCGTGCATCGACTTCGTCGAGCTCACGGCGAGCCCCTTGTCGGCGTGTGCGCCGAACGCTCCGCGGATCGCGGCGGTCTCGATCGAGTCGGCCGTCGTCGAGGTCGCGTGCGCGTTGATGTAGCCGACCTGCTCGGGCGCCAGGCCGGCGTCCTCGAGCGCCAGCTCCATGCATCGACGCGCGCCGGCCCCCCCCGGGGCGGGCATCGTGATGTGGTGGGCGTCGGAGTTGGCCGCGTAGCCGACGAGCTCGGCGATGATCGCGGCACCGCGCGCCTTGGCGCGATCCATGTCCTCGAGGATCATGACGGCCGCGCCCTCCGAGAGCACGAAACCGTCGCGCGACTTCGTGAACGGGCGCGAGGCCTTGGTCGGCTCGTCGTTGCGCTGCGACAGCGCGCGCGCCGAGCAGAACCCGCCGAGGCCGAGCGGCGTGACGGTCGACTCGGTGCCGCCGGCGATCATCAGGTCGGCGTCGCCCCGCTCGATCAGTCGCGCCGCCTCGCCCAGCGAGTGGGCCGCGGTCGAGCACGCCGAGACCATCGAAAAGTTCGGCCCGCGCACGTCGTACCGGATCGAGATCTGGCCGGGTGCGAGGTTGATGATGACCGAGGGCGTGAAGAACGGGCTGATGCCGTGTCGCGGCCCCTTCTCGGTCAGCGACTTGATCGTGCTCTCGATGATTCCAAGGCCGCCCATGCCGGCGCCGACGTAGCAGCCCCAGCGTTCGGGGTCGGGCTTGTCGGCGTCCAGTCCCGCCTGCTTGACGGCCATGTCGGTGGCCGCGAGCGCGTACTGAATGAACAGGTCCATCTGCCGGGTCTCGCGCTTGGCGATCCCCCACTGGGCCGGATCGAAGTCGCGAACTTCCCCCGCGATGGAGGTGGTGAACTCGGACGTATCGAACCGGGTGACCGGTCCGATCCCGCTTTCACCGGCACAGACTCTCGACCACGTCGCGTCGGTCCCGATCCCGAGGGGAGTGACCAATCCGACGCCCGTGATTGCGATGCGTCGTCGCGCGTGGCTCGAGGTGCTCATGGGCTCAGCCGGCGTGGTTCTTGATGTAGTTGATGGCGTCGCCGACGGTCTTGATCTTGTCGACCTCGTCGTCGGGAATCTTGACGTCGAACTTTTCTTCGAGCGCGAGCACCAGCTCGACGATGGCCAGCGAGTCGGCCTGAAGGTCCTCGGTGAAGCTCTTGGCTTCCGCGACGTCCTCGGGCTTGACGTCCAGCTGCTCGCAGATGATTTCGACGACTTGGTCCTTGATGTCGGACATGGCTAGTTCTTCGTGGGTGCAGGTTGGTGTTCGTGCGGAGGGCGGTTCCCGCCGCGTCAGATGGCCAGGCCCCCGTTGACCCGCATCACGTGTCCCGTGATGTAGGCCGCGGCCGGGGAAGCCAGAAATGCGACGGCCTCGGCGACCTCGTCGGGTCGGCCGATGCGTCCGAGGGGAATCCGCGACATCAACGCGTCCTTGGCATCGCCGGTGACGGCGGCCTCGGTCATGTCGGTCTCGATGTAGCCGGGGGTGACCGCGTTGACGGTCACGCCGCGCGCCGCCAGCTCGCGCGCGAGCGACTTGGTCATGCCGATGAGCCCGGCCTTGGACGCCGCGTACATCGCCTGACCGGTGTTGCCCTGCTCGCCGACCACCGAGCTGACGTTGATGATCCGCCCGTGCTCCTTGGCGCGCAGTAGCTGTCGCGCCGCGACCTTGCTGCACGAGAACGCGCCGCGCAGGTTGGTGGCGATCGTCTTGTCGAAATCCGCTTCGGCCGCGCGCATCAGCAGCGCGTCGATCGAGATGCCGGCGTTGTTGACCAAGATGTCGAGCCCACCGAGGGCGTCGATGACCTTGGCCATGCCGTCTTTGACCGCCGCTGGATCGGCGACGTCGAACCCGACCGCGAAGGCCTTGCCGCCGGCAGCTTCGATCGCGGCGCACACCTCGTTGGCCGCCGCGTCCGAGCTACGGTAGTTGACGGCGACGTGGGCTCCACGCGCGGCGAGCAGCTCGGCGATCGCACGTCCGATGCCTCGCGATCCACCGGTGACCAACGCCTTGCGGCCCGCGAGACTGAGCGACTCGGGCAACGCATTCGCTTGCGAATCGGGCGCCATCGGGCTCAGACATCTAGCACAGAGATGTCGTCCGGGGAACCGACGCCACGGACGCGCAAGTCCTTGTCGATGCGCCGTACGAGGCCGGCGAGGACCTTGCCGTGACCGATCTCCAATGCCTCGGTGACACCCATGTGAACGACCTTGCGCACCGACGCTTCCCACCGCACGCGATGGGTGACTTGCTGCACCAACAACGATGCGACCCGGGCCCGGTCGGTGTTCGGTTCCGCCTCCACGTTGGTGACGACGGGAACGTGCGGGTCGGCGATCTCGATCGACGCGAGCGCCTCGGCGAGACGGTCCGCCGCCGGCTGCATGAGCGCACAATGGAACGGGGCCGAGACCTTGAGCGGAATGCCTCGCGCCTTGCGTGACTTGGCCAACGCGACCAGACGCTCGATCGCTTCGGCGTGTCCCGCGACCACGATCTGTCCCCCGCCGTTTTCGTTGGCCGGCGAGCACACCTGCCCCTGCGCCGCCTCTTCACACAGCGCGTCGAGATCGGCCGGGTCCAGTCCGATGATCGCGGCCATCGCCCCGACCCCTTCGGGCACCGCGTCCTGCATCGCCTGCCCGCGCAGGCGAACGAGGCGCACCGCGTCCTCGAACCGCAACGCGCCCGCGGCCACGAGCGCCGAGAACTCCCCGAGCGAGTGACCGAGGCAGACCGCGGCCGTCACGTCCGTCTCCGCCTTGAGCACCTCGAGTGCGGCGATCGACGTGGTGACGATCGCCGGCTGCGTGTTCGCGGTGAGGGTGAGTTCACTCTCTGGTCCTTCGAAGCACAACGTCGACAGCGAAAAGCCGAGCGCATCGTCGGCACGCTGAAAGATCGCCTTGCCCGCCGGGTGCTCGGCGAGCGCCTTGCCCATGCCGACCGCCTGCGATCCCTGACCGGGGAACATCCACGCGTACTTGCTCATCGCCTCTACTCCTTCGTTTCCTTCGCCGCGACCACGAGCGCATCGTGCCGAGCCAGCGCGGCCTGCAGCCCGGGCATGAAGTCCGCTTCCACCGAGCGCGCCGCCAGCTCGATCGCGCGACCGATCGCGAAGCCGCTGGCCTTGCCGTGGCACACGAACGCGAGGCCACCGACTCCCAGCAGCGGCGCCGCGCCGTACGTGTCGGGATCGAGCATCGTCTTGAGTCGCCCCAGCGCACCGCGCATCAGCAGCGCGCCCATCTTGTTCATCGCGGAGCTGCCGATCGCTTCCTTGATCCAGCTGCCGATGAGGCGGCCGGTGGACTCGGCGATCTTGAGCGCGACGTTGCCGGTGAACCCGTCGGTGACGACCACGTCGACGTCGCCGGCGAACACGCCGTGCCCCTCCACGTAGCCGCGGTACTCGAAGTCGTCGCCGCCCCCGTGCGCGCGCAGCAGGCGATCGCTGGCGCGCGTGAGGTCGGTGCCCTTGGACGACTCGCCGCCGTTGGACAGGATCCCCACGGTCGGCACGCGATCGAGCTCGTGCTTGAAGCGAGCGTAGGCGGCCCCGAGGATCGCGAACTGCACGAAGTTGATGGGCTTGCAGTCCACGTTGGCGCCCACGTCGAGCACGCAGACCCAGCCTTTTCGCGTCGGCAGGCTCGTGACGATCGCGGGGCGATCGACGCCCTTGATGCGCCGGTACTTGAACAGCCCGCAGGCGAGCATCGCCCCCGAGTTGCCCGCCGACATCATCGCGTCGGCCTCGCCGGCCTTGACGAGGTCGAAGCACACCGGCATCGACGCATCCTTCTTCTCTCGGACGGCCCGGGAGGGGCTGTCGTCCATCCCGATCACCTCGGACGCATGGTGAATCGAGATCGGCAGGTCCGATGGTGCGCTGTGCTTGGCGAGCTCGAGCTCGATGCGTCGCCGGTCACCGACCAGCGTGACGTTCACGCCGGCACGCGCGGCCTGCAACGCGCCTTCGATCTCCGGCCCGGGATGGTCGTCCCCGCCGAAGGCATCGAGTGCGATGCGTACTCCCGACACGCGGGCCCCGACTGCGGCTTGCGCCGCGGACTAGTCCTGCGCGACGGCGACGACCTCGCGGCCCTTGTAGTGACCGCAGGCCGGGCACATCCGGTGACTGACCATCGGCTCTTCGCAGTTGGGGCACGGGACGAGGCCAGGCGCGGTGACCCGGTCGTGGTTGGCGCGTCGCATGTCACGACGCGAGCTCGACATTCTCTTCTTGGGTACGGCCATGGCGGAGCGGCGGAGTGTAGGGGTAAAAAATCGGCGACGGCAAGCGGGACGATGCCGCTACGACATGAGCTTGCGCAGGGCATCGGCGAGCGCGGTGGACGGCGCGTCGCCTTGCGCGTCCTCCGCGGGTTCGGGAATCTCGGCGACCGGGGTCTGCGGCACCGGGTTGTGGCACTGGGCGCAGACGAGGCCGCTTTGGGGGTTCAGATCGGCCCCACAGTTGCTGCACAGGCCGCGGCAGGACTCGCCACGCTCGCAAAGGGCCCGCATCGGGTACGAAAGCGCCACCTGCTCGGTGACCATCGCCGTCAGCTCGAGGTGGGTGCCCCGGTACGTGAACGTGTCCGCCTGATCGGGGTCGACGTCACCGTCCTCGTCGTCGGCGTGATCTTCTTTGGCTTTGGCGGCCGATGCGGCCTCGGCCTCGGGCAGGAACGTCGCCGACAGGCGGGTGGCCTCGGCGACGGCGGCCGGCTCCAGGCAGCGGCCGCAGGGCACCGAAAAGGCCAGCTCGAGGCGCCCTTGCAGGTACACGACCCCGCGCGGCTGCAGCAACAGCTCCACGGAGACCTTGCCCTCGGCGGCCACGGTGGCGTCGGTCTCGGCGAGGGCATCGGCGAGCCACGCGACCGGCAGCGCCACGGCGATGGCGTGCCGATCGATCCCACGACGGCGCAGCGCGGCGAGGTCGACGCGCAGCGCGTCGATCTCCACCTTGCCTGCGGCGCCCGTCGGGGGCTGTGGGTCGACAGCCATGAGCCCAGCGGTCTAGTCCCGGTCGGTCGGAATGTCAAAAGAGATCGGGCAGTGCCAGCGATCACGCGTCGGTTGACCGCGGGCTGCGCGGTCCGCTAGACCACCGTCGCCCGTGATCCTGCGTGACCCGAGCGCCGCCGTGCGGAGCCACCTCGCCCGAGCGCTCGTCGTCGTGTTCGGCGTGCTGATCGGGATGAGCGTGGGCGCGCGCGCGGAGGCGAGCGACCTCCGTGGTCACCGCGCCCAAAAGACGCTGCGTCCGGCGACCCCTGAGCCGGTACCTCTGTACGGTGCCGCGAAGGGCCGTTGGGTCGACGCGTACCGCAAGCCCGCGAAGGCAGCCGACGCGGCCGCGATGCGGTTGCCGTCGGCCCCGCCGACGCCGTGGACGTACGCCGCAGCGCGCGACTCGTCGACGAACGTGCTTCCGGACGCGATCGAGGCGGCGGCGCCGCTCTCGCTCGGCATGGGCATGGCCACGCTCGCCCCCGCCCCCGATGCTCCCGTCGGCGTGGGCGCGTCCGCCGAGGGCGAGACCGACGGCGGCGGGCGTGCGCAGGGCGAGGTCGTTGCGCCGCAGCTGCTGTCCAAGAAGGGATTGCCGCCGTTTTGGATCGACCGGCGCTACGACACCCATCGCACCCGTGCGATCGGGCTGCCGCCGCTGTTCATCCACCGCACGCCGACCGAGGGACACCCCGAAAAGTTCCTCCACGCCGACCTCGGCCTGACCTTCGCCTGGTACTCCAAGGACGGCGCCCGCCGACGCTGGTGGAACACGGCCGTGTTCTTCGGTGGGTTTTCCAAGCGCAAGACGGTCTGGGGCGCGCCGCCGCTGCTGATGGGCTACCGCCGCGTCGGCGAGCAGTTCAACTTCGGCCAGTTCCCGCTCGTGTGGTGGTGGGGCACCAAGTTCGTCAAGAACTTCCTCGTCGTCCCCTTCCACTACCAGCAGAAGGCGCCCGACGGTTTCCGCGGCGTGTCGGCAGCGGGCCTGGTCTGGTACGGCCACCGCAACCTGCACGACGCCGACCTGTCCAACGACAAGAGTCACCTCGTGGTCGCGCCGGTCTTCTGGCGCTTCCGCCGGGGTCTGCGGCGCTTCGACATCGGCATCCTCTACTACGGCGGCCACAACAAGCTCAAAGGCCTCAAGTACGCGGCCGTCTTCCCCTTCGCCCTGTGGCAGAAGAAGGAGCACGGCAACCGCACCGAGCTGTGGACGCTGCCGTGGATCCGCCGCACCGACGTCGCGCGCGGCCGCTCGGCGTGGGCCGTCCCGTTCGCCCTCACCTTCCGGCACCACGACCGCGAGCGCACCGTGCTGTCGGCCACCCCCTTGTTCTGGCGGGCGCGCAACGAGCTCGAGGGCCGCAAGACGCTCGTCGCCGGGCCGTTCGCACGGGTCGTCGATCCGCGGCAGAAGATCACGATCGGCGCGCCGATCTGGTGGCAGTTCGAGGACCGTCGCCGCCGCCGCCGCACCACGATCGTCGCCCCGTTCGCGGTGGCGCGTCAGGACACCGAGCGCGCCTACGTCTTCACGCTGCTCGGCGGCGGTGGTCGCTCCGACCGTGGCTGGGCCGCCGTCGTTCCTCCGGTGGCCACGTTCGTGGGACGCACCGACGCGGGCACCTCGTACCAAGGCGTCGCCGGCGTGCTGTGGCACGTCAAAAAGCCCGCCGACGAGACCCACCCGGTGCGCGAGACGTGGGTCGCCGGCCCCCTCGCCTACGGACGCCGCGACGACAAGGGCCTGCGCGCGGGCGCACCGCTTCTGTTCTCGTTCATCCGCACGGGTGCGCCGCGCCAGTACCAGATCGTCACGCCGATGTTCTGGCGCGTTCGCGAGCGCAGCCCCGACCGCGACCAGCACACGCTGGTGTTCGCGCCGCTGTACCACCACCGGGTCACCACCCCGACCGGGGGCCGGCAGCTCGACGGCGGTCTGCCGCCGCTGTTCTTTTACGGCGCCGGTGATCGGCTGCGCTACGGGGTCGTGCCCTTCGCGCTCACCGCCCACGTCCGCAACGTCCAGGAGCAGCGCAGCCTGACGCTGTCGCCGATGTTCGTGCGTGCGACCGAGCCGGGCCACCGCACGCTGGGCATCGCCAACCTCTACTGGGACGTCACGCGTCCCGACGGCGAGCGCCACACCGTCGGCATTCCCGTCTACTACCGGCGGCGGCTGCACGGCAACGATCTGACGCTGACGCCAGTGGGAGGCCGCTACCGATCCGGCGACACGCTCACGAGCGTGTGGGGTCCGTACGCGCGCCACCAGCGACCCGGTCGCCACGGCCGCGGCGTGCTGCCGTTCGTGTGGGTCGACGACCAGCAGACGGACCAGGGCAACGTGCGCCACGTCGTCGCGGTGCCGGGTTTCCTGCGCCGACGCAGCCCCGAGTACGACCTGGACATGTACTCGCCGCTGGTCTGGCGCTCCCACGACCGACGCGGCAAGCCGCGGCGCGGTCTGGCCGTCGTGCCCTTCTACTTCCGCCAGCGCCAACCCGGCGGCGTCGACGTCGACGCGGGCCTGGGCTGGGCGTGGTCCCGCGATCGCGATCGGCACACGCACACGATCGTCGCCGGGCCGGTGATCCACCGGCTCAGCCGCAAGGGGATCAACGCGGGCGTGCTGCCGCTGTACTGGTGGCAGGACAGCGAAGACAAGCGTCGGCTCGTCGCGCTGCCGTCGATCGTCCACATCCGAAGCAAGGCCGACGGTAGCCACACCACGATCGCCCCGCCGCTGTGGTTCGACCGCAAGCGCCCCAACGGCCGCCGCACCTGGGGTGCGTTCCCGGTGTTGTTCGGTGGCCGGCGCCTACACAACTTCACCCGTTTTTCGCCCACCGGCTACGTCGACGTCTTCCGACTCAACCGCAACGTGCGGTTCGTCGGTCACCCCGCCGTGCTGTTCCGCTACGACAAGTGCGGGTTCCGGGCCGAGGACGATCCGAGCTGCCACTACCGGCTGTGGGGCAGCTTCCCGCTGTTCGTCGCCGGCAAGGACGGTCAGGGCCGCGTCACCCACGGCGCCCTCGCCTACTACTACGACCGTCGCGACAAGGGCATGCGGCTGTGGACGCCGGTGTTCGGCCTGACCAACTGGCGCGACGAGATGCTCGCCTGGTACGCCGGACCGATCGGCGTGCGCACCACGACCACGCACCGCCGGATCTTCGCGTTCCCCTTGTGGTACCGAAAGAAGCACCGGCTCGAAGACCGGAGCCTGACCATCGCCGCGCCGCCGATGTTCATCAGCCGCCGTCGCGAGGACCGGCGCTTCTTCGAGGCGGGCCTGCTCGTCTGGCAGTTCCGCCAGCAGCACAAGGTCGCGACCGCCGTCGTTCCGCCGGTGTTCTTCCACAGCCACGCCTACGCCCAGCGTCGCCTCACCTGGCTGTTGCCCGTGTTCTTGCGCGACAACAACTGGGCCAAGGACAAGACGTGGACGGTGCTCGCCGGCGGCCTGTACACGCAGCGGCGCAAGGGCGAAAACCTCGACTTCGCGGTCTTCCCGATCGTCTGGCACATCGAGCGCGGACAAAACCAGGGCACCTTCGGCGCCGGCGCGTGGTGGGACATCCGGGTCAAGGGCCGGATGCTGCAGATGGTCCCCGTCGCCTTCACGCGGTGGAAGACCAAGGACCGCGACATCGGCGTCATCGGACCCGGTCTGGGCTGGTGGACGCGATCGGCCGACGGCAGCGAGCGCGGGTGGCGGGCGCTGTTCGGGGCCTTCGGTGCCGGCGTGGACAACGGCCGCCGCTACATCTCGATCTTCGGCGGCCGGATCTGGCGCGGCGCCGCGGCGCCGGTCGAGGTCGAAGGCGACGGCAAGGCCAAGGGCAGCGTCGGCGCCAAGGGCAAGGTGTCACGCCGCGACCTGCGTCGGGCCAAGCGCGCGCTGAGGGCCTCGGCGCGGCAGCAACGTCGCCAGGCCCGCCAGGCGCCCGCGCCTCAGCGACGCACGATCTCGACGCGCTGAATGACCTGGGGGTTGCGAGGCCGGTCTCCGGGGCCGCGCGTCTGGGCGATCTTTTCGGCGACCTCGATGCCGTCCTCGCTGCACTGGCCGAAGATCGTGTGCTTGCCGTCGAGGTGTGGCGTGGGTGCGAGCGTCACGAAGAACTGCCCGCTGCCCGTGCCGGGGCCACGGTTGGCCATCGACAAGATCCCGGCCTGATCGTGGACGAGATCGTCGTCGAACTCGTCGGGGATCACGTAGCCCGTGCCGCCCGCGCCCGTCCCGGTGGGGTCGCCGCCCTGGATCATGAAGCCGGGGATCACCCGGTGAAACTCCACGCCGTCGTAGTACGGGCGCTTGGTCCACGCGCCCGTGTCGTCGTCGCGCGTCGGTCGCAGCCCGCGGGCCAGGCCCACGAAGTTCGCGACCGTGATCGGCGTCTGCGCCTCGTGCAGCTCGCACTCGATGACGCCCGCGTTCGTGTGCAGGATCGCGATCAGATCGCCGTCCTCGGGCAGATCCTCGAGCGCCTCGGCGAGCGTGAAGTCCCCGCCCTCGGGATCGCCCTGCGCCGTGGCGTAGGCCCGCATCTGCGCCGGCGACATGCCCAGGTCGGGCTCGTCGCCCGCCGCGTACTCGGGCGGAGGTCCCTCGCCGCCCTCGCCTTGGCCCGCGTCCTCGGCCGCATTGGGGTCGGTGGGGGTGCCGGCCGCGAGCGCCTCGCGGCGACTGGCATCGGCCGCGTCGGCCTCGGCGAGCTCCTCGGGCAGCGGCGGAGGGGGTGTGAAGACGCACCCTGCGCCGAGGGTCGCAAACATGGGCAGAACACCCGCCACGAGGGCGCGAAAGGCCGTCACGGCGCGTACCGTGACCCGGGTGCCGGCCGTTGACAAGCCACTTGACACGATCGGCCGGGGTGCGCCAAAACCCCGCCTCCAGCAACGAGTTTTGACCGGAGACACTGGGCGTGGCCAATCACAAGTCCGCTGAAAAGCGAAACAGTCAGCGCGTCAAGCGGCGCGCCCGTAACCTTCTGCACCTTTCGACGATGCGCACGTTCATGAAGCGCGTCCGCAAGATGCTCGCCGACGACGACAAGGAGGGCGCCAAGAAGACGCTCCCGGCCGCGATCACGGCGATCACGAAGGCCGCGTCCAAGGGCGTGATTCACAAGAACACCGCGTCCCGCTACGTCTCGCGCCTGACCAAGGCCGTGAAGTAGCAAGAGCGTGCTTGCCCCCGCACGCGGGGGGATCCGAACCGGGCGCCTGCCGCCCCACCGAATGCCCGCTCGATCCTGTCGGGGTCGCGCGGGCTTCGTCGTTGGTTTCGTGAGTCGGCTCAGACGCGGGGCTCGACGCCGGGCAGCGTGGCGCAGGCGTCCAGGACCCAGCGCTGCAGCGCCAGGTAGGGCTCGCGGGCGACGATCGCCGAGCCGCCCTTGAGGTCGCGATCGAGGCGCGCGAGGCCGGCGAGCGCCCGGCGCAGCCGCGGCTCGGACCAAAGCGACGCCTGTGTCTCCAGCTTGCGCATCAGAAACGGCGGCGCCTTGGCGGCCCGCGTGCCGCTGGCTTTGACCGTGGCCACGAGTCGGATCTGACGGACCAACATGCTCAGCGCCATGTTGGCCTGGCCGATCTCGGTGCCGGCGCGCTCGCGGAACATGTGCGCGAGCACGCCGAGCGCAGCGGGCCCGTCGCCCATGCCCACCGCGTCGGTCAGCTCGAAGATCACGGCCTCGCGCGTGTGCGGCACGACGGCCTCGAGATCGGCGAGCGTCACCTCGGCCCCGGCCCCCGCGTGGAGCGACGCCGACGACAGCGCCGAGCCCAGCGCCGACTGTCCCGTGCCCACGAGCTCCACCAAGCGCGTCGCGACCCGACGCGAGACGGCGTTGCCCTCGCGCTCGGCGAGCGCCATCACGTACTCGACCGCGTCCCCGTCGCGCTTGGGCGCCTCGAACTTCTCGACGACGCCCCCGCCCTTCTTGGCCGCGGCGACCAGCCGCGACCGTCCGTCGATTCCCGACGACGTCACCACGAGCACGGTGGTGGGGTTGGGCGCGACGAAGTAGTCGACGAGGGCGTCGAGGTCCTCCTTGCGCCCGCCGCGTCCCTTGCCGATCGTCTCCGGATCCGAGAGCTCCACGAGGCGAAGCGGCGCCATCGCGGGCAGCTGCCCGCACGAGTCGAGCACCGTCCCCACGCCCTCGAGCTCGCGGCCGGCGAAGCGCTCGTGGTTGAACGCTTCCATCCCGGGCTGCAGCACCTTGGCGCGTAGCGCCTGCACGATCTCGCGCACGGGTGCGGGCTCGTTGCCGTACAGCAGGTAGACCGGCGCGACCTTGCCGGCCTCGATCGCCTGCAGCGTGCTCGCCCCTGCCCCGCTCGGTGCCGGTGCCGCCTTGCGGCCCGGACTCACTTGATCCTCCGCGGCGACAACGTCACGACCGTCTCGATCTGCGACGTCATCGGCATCATGTCGAAGACGCGCACTTCGTCGATCGCCCAGCCGCCGGCCAGGATCACCTTGAGGTCCCGGGCGAGCGTCGCGGGGTCGCACGAGACGTAGACGATCCGCTCCGTCGCGACCTCGGCGAGGGCCTTGCTCGCCGAGGCCCCCAGGCCCTTGCGCGGCGGGTCGAGGACCACGGATTCGTAGCGCGTGCCGCCCTTGGCGATGCGTTGGATGAGGTTGGGCGCCGACGCCTTCTTGGCGTTGACGGGCAAGTGGTGCGCCGTTGCGGTCTTGCGCAGCAGCTCGATCGCCTCGCGGTCGTCGTCGACGGCCCACACGCGACGGGCGGACTTGGCGAGCGCCCGCGTGAAGTTGCCGTTGCCGCAAAACAACTCGAGCACCCGGCGTCCGTCGGGCCGGGCAGCCCGCGCCACGTGCATCACGAGCGCCCGGTTCTGGCCGGCGTTGGCCTGGGCGAACACGAATGCCGAAGTCAGCGTGGGCGCGAGCCCGTCGTGTGCGTCGAGTTCGATGTGCGCACGACCGATCGTGGTGGCCTTGCGACCGCCCCGCAGGCCCACGCCGATGAGCTCGCCGCCGATCTGGGCCTGCAGCGCCTCGCGTACCCCCGCATCGGCACGCACGCCCGGCAGACCGACCACGACCTGCGCCCCGTCGGCCACCGCGAGCAGCTCGCCGGACTCGGGCAGCACGTGCGCCACCTGGCGCAGCCGTGCCACCGCGCGCCGGATCGGCTCGACGAGCACCGGACAGTCCGGCGTGTCGACGACCTCGCGCGAGCGTCGGGCGTAAAAGCCGATGCGTACGCCCTCGGGCGTCTGCTCGTAGTGGAGGCGCGCGCGACGACGGTACGGCCCGTCCGCGCCGACGCTGCCGCCGAGCCGTACCTGGGACCCGTCGGGCACCACCGCGCGCAGCTGGTCGGCGACGACCTGGCGCTTGTGCTCGGTCTGTCGGTCCACGGCAACGTGCTGCCAGTCGCAGCCACCGCAGCGGTCGGCGAGCGGGCACGGCGGGGTGACGCGGTCCCCGGAGGCCTCGATGACTTCGCGCAGCCGTCCGCGGACGTAGCGCTGGGCCGTGTGCTCGGCGTCCGCCTCCACGACCTCGCCGGGTAGGGCCCCTTCCACGAACCACGTGGGGCCATCCGTGTCAGGGCGGCCGACGCCGGCGCCACCGTGGGCGAGAGCCCGGATCCGAATCCGCATGCGCCCGGGACCATACCGCCGGCAGGCCGGCGCGCGGTAGCCTGCGGCCGATGACCCTGTCAGCCGCCGATGCGCGGGCGCTCGCGCAGTTGATCGACGAGGCTCACGCGCGCCTGGCCGACGACGACCGTGCGGGCATGCGGACGTACCTCGACGAGGCGGCCGAGATCGATCCGCAGGCGGCGGGTGTACAGTGGCTACGCGGCGAGGTCGCGCTGGCCGACGGCGACCTCGACGTCGCGCACGCGTGCCTGGAGCGCGCGGTGACCCGCGACCCCGCGCACGCCGACGCTCACTGGGCGCTCGGTCGCGTGTACGAGGAGCTGGGCGACTACGAGGCGATGATCGAGCACTTCGAGGCCGTGCGCCGGCTCGATGCCAAGACCGACCGACTCGCCGGCGTGGGCGGCAACGCCGACTTCGACCACGTGGAGGCGGTCGCCGAGCGCGTGCTCGCACGGCTGCCCGAGGCGATCGCGGCACGTCTGGGCAATGCGCCGGTCGTGCTCGAGGCGCGACCGTCGGCGGCGCTGGTGGGCGACGGTTTCGATCCGCGCGCGCTCGGGCTGTTCGAGGGTGCGGACGATTTCGAGCAGCGCAGCGGTCAGGTGGTCGGCGCCCCGACGCGCATCGTGCTGTTCGTCGCCAACCTCCTGTCGGTGTGCCCGGACGACGAAACGCTGGCCGAACAGATCGAAGTGACCGTGCTGCACGAAGTCGGGCACTTCTTCGGCCTCGACGAGGACGAGGTCGACGCCCTCGGGCTCGCGTAGGCGTCGGCGTGTGAGCCGGGATCCGTGAGTCCGGATCCGTGAGCTGCATCGGTGGCGACCACCGTTGCCGTTTCGGCGGCCGAAGTGGCGTCCCGACCTGCCAGCGGACGGGCCAGGGAGGAAAGGTCGCACATCAGTGATTTCAGCACGTTGGCTACTTCGCCCCCCCGGCATGGCGCTTGCTCTTCCAACGGGCGTGGCGATGACGAGCAAACTGATGCTGGCCCTGACGCTGACCCTGGCGGCCACCGGCTGCGACGAGCAGGCCGGCGACACCGTGGGCGCCGAGGGCGGCCAGATCGTCTCCGACGACGGTCGCGTCACGCTCGACATCCCCGCCGGCGCGCTCGCCGACGATGTCGAGATCAGCATCGAGGCGGTCGAGACCGACCTCGAGGGTGCCATCGGCACCGCCTACCGCATCGAGCCGGCCGGCCTGGTCCTGTCGTTTCCGGCCGAGCTGACCTTCGACGTCGTGTCCGAGGAAGTCGGCGACGCGTTCGACCTCGCCGACGCCGTGTCCGCCATGGAGAAGCTCTCGTTGGTCATCGACAAGGGCAACCAGTGGGATCGCCTCGCGGACCACACCTTCGACCGTGACGCCGGCTACGTGTCCGCTTCGGCCCTCTACTTCGGCACCTTCGCCCTCACGGCGCGCTAGGGCGTCGATGGGTCAAAGCTGATCCAACGCGAAATTCCCACATCTCGCACCGGCAATCGTTCTAGCCACTTCCGCCTCATTTGCTTACTGCGATCGGCAACTCTTGTTGCCGTCCTTACGTGAGCTTCATTTTGAGACACGGGATATCAACGCGTTAGCGGCGTACGGTGCTGGCATCTCGCTTGCTTCGTTTAGGTCCCGTGGTGGGGACGATGATGCGAAGCATGCTGACGGCGGTCCTGGCGTTCGGCGCGCTGACCGGCTGTGACGACGCGGACGGCGAGACCGTCGGACCCCGCGGCGGGGTCGTGTTCTCCGAGGACGGTCGCGTGACCCTCGAGATACCCGAAGGCGCGCTGGCCGACGACGTCGAGATCAGCATCCACCGCGTCGACGACGGCCCGGACAACGCGGCCGGGCCGACCTACGAGATCCACCCCGTCGGCACGATGCTGTCGGCCCCGGCCACCCTCGTCTACGACGTCTCCGAGGGCATGGACGCCCCGGCCGACGTGCTGACCGTGGTCACCGCAGGCCGTGACGGCTGGAGCGAGCTCGCCGACCTCGACGCCGACACCGAGGACGAAGTCATCTACGCCTCGGTCCTGTACCTGTCGAGCTACGCCCCCGTCGTCGAGTAGCGCGTCACTCCCGGACCCGGCCGCCGGACGCCCGCACCACGATCTCCGGCGGCAGCGACATCACCCACCGCGCGCCGTCCGGGCTCGCGACGTGCAGGCGTGTCCCAGCGGGGTCCGACCCCACGTCGGGCATGCCCTCGAGATCGGGCAGGTCGATCTGGGCGACGTGTTCGAGCTGCGCGTCGAGCAGCACGAGCGCGTCTTCGTACTCGATCACGAGCCCTTCGTCGCCCCACGCTTGGATCGACATCAGCAGCCCTTTGCCCGGCAGACCCCCGCCGAAGCGCCCGGTGACGCCGACCTGGGATCCGTCCGGCCGCAACGTGACGTAGCGGTTGGTCATCAGGCTGACCCAGACGTGCGTGCCGTTGAAGAACGCACCGCCGCCGAGCGCGACCGGCTCGGCCGCCGCGTCCGACAGCCAGCCGACCTCTCGCGCGTAGGCTCCGTCGCTGAAGCCCAGCCACGGGCCGTGCGCCGGGACCAGACCGGCATGTCCGCCGCCGACCGCGTTGGCGGGCGTGTGCACCGGGAACTCGCGGGCGCGTCCCTCCAACGCGACCCGCACGAACATCGGCGCCGCCGTGGCGAGCGTGGCCGTCCCGGCGTCGTCGATGACGCCCGCGTACGGCCGCTCGCCGCCGCCGAGATCGAGCACGTGCGACCGACCGTCGTCGAGGTCGGTGACGAACGTGCCCTCGGCGCAGGTCTGCAAGAGCCACCGACCCGACTTCGAGGGGCGACTGAACTGCGTGGGGTATCGGTCCGCGTCGCAGGGGATCTTGACCTCGCGCGAGCCCGTGCCCGTCCCGTGGACCACGGCACAGCGCCGCCCCTCGCAGGCCCACAGCGACGCGCGGCCCTGAAAGTGGATGTCGAAGTGCAGCTGCGAGCCTTGGGCCGCCGAGACCTCTCGCCACCGCAGTGGGGGCGGCGCGTCGACCTCGGCGGCGGCGACCGGTTGCGGTGGCGCCGGGTTCGGCGCGGGCTCCGGCACACGGCATCCCAGGGAGGCCGCGGCCACCCACAGGCACGCGCGTACCAAGACAGCCCAAGGACGTGCCGACCCCGGCACGGTTGCAGCCCGCGAGCCTATCCGGCGAAGCGCGCTGCGATCGCCCGCGACAGGAGCACGCGCTGGATCTGCGACGTGCCCTCGGCGATCTGCGTGGCCTTGGCGTCGCGCAGCAATCGCTCCACCGGGAACTCGCGGGTGTAGCCGTAGCCGCCGTGGACCTGCAGCGCCTCCGAGCAGGCCCGGCTGGCCAGCTCGGCGGCAAACAGCTTGGCCCGGCTGGCCGCGAGGGCGAACGGACGTCCCGCATCGCGCAACCAGGCGGCCTGCATCGTCAGGGCCCGCGCGGCGTCCAGGCCCGTCGCCATGTCGGCGAGCTTCCATTGGATCGCCTGAAAGCTCGCGATCGGCCGACCGAACTGCTCACGCTGCTGGGCGTAGTCGCCGGCGGCCTGCAGCGCGGCGGCCACGAGGCCACACGCCATCGCAGCCACGCCGATCCGGCTGCGATCGAGCAACGCCTTGGCGTCGTCCATCGCTGCGCCGACCTCACCGAGCCTTCGGTCGTCGCCGACCGTCACGCCCGACAGCGAAAGGTGGGCGACCGCGGCCGCGCGCACGCCCAGGGGCCGCACGCGCTCGACCACCGAGACGCCCTCGGCATCGGCATCGACGACAAAGGCCGTCAGGCCCGCCTTGCGGTCGGTCGGGTCCGTCGTCGCGAACACGACCAGGCGCCCCGCGTGCTGGCCACCGGTGATGTAGGCCTTGGTGCCGTCGAGCACCCAGTCCTCGCCCTTGCGAGTGGCCACCGTCGCCGCGGCGCCGGCATCGGAGCCGCTGCCCGTCTCCGACAATGCCCACGCCGTCACGGCGGGACCGGCGGTCATCGGGCCCAGCCACTGCGCCTTCTGGGCGTCGCTGCCCACGGCGAGCAAGTGCGCGACCGACAGGAAGTTGTGCGCCGACACGAGCAGGGCCAGCGATCCCGAGGCCTGCGCGAGCGTGTCGATGATCGCGGTCGTCGCCACGGTCGACAGCCCTGCTCCCCCCGCCGCTTCGGGCACTTCCATGCCCAGCAGCCCCAGCTGACCCAGCTCGCCGAGGACGTCGTCGGGCACGCGCCCGGCGTCGTCCCACGCCGCGGCGTGCTCGGCCACGCGCTCGCGTGCCAGCTGGCGCACGCTGTCGACGAACATCGCGTCGTCGTCCGACAGTCCGAAGTCCATCAGCCGCCCTCCGAGAAGCGCCGCATGATCTCGCGGCTGATGACGATGCGCTGCACCTCGGAGGTGCCCTCGTAGATCATCGTGACCCGCACGTCGCGAAAGTGCCGCTCGACTTCGGCGGCCGCGTCGTAGCCCGCGGCGCCCATCGCTTCGATCGCGCGATTGCAGGCGGCAAAGGAGGCTTCGGTCGCGTAGACCTTGGCGATGGAAGCCTCCCGCGAAAACGGCTTGCCGTTCTCCTTGAGCCAGGCGGCGCGCAGGGTCAGAAGCCGCGCCGCGTCCAGCTGCGTGGCATTGTCGGCCAGCGGCCACTGCACGCCCTGCAGCGTCGCCAGCGGTCGACCGAAGCGCGTCGTCTTCGTCGCGTGGGCGATGGCGAGGTCGGTGGCCTGCAGCGCGATGCCCAGCGCCTGCGAGGCGATGCCGATCCGTCCGCCGTCGAGGGCCATCATCGCGACGCGAAAACCCGTGCCTTCCCCGCCGAGCAGCGCGTCGTCGGAGACCTCGCAGCCATCGAACTCGATCGCCGTCGTGGTCGATCCGTTGAGGCCCATCTTGTGCTCGGGCTTGCCACGGGTCAGGCCCGGGGTGTCGCCGGGCACGAGGAAGCACGACAGCCCGCGGGGGCCCGGCGAGTCGTTGGTGCGAGCCCAGACCACGAACAGACCGGCGTCGCTCCCCGACGTGATCCACAGCTTGCTGCCGTCGATGACCCAGCCCTTGGCGGTCTTGCGGGCGCGGGTTCGCATCCCGCCCGGGTCACTGCCGGCCCCGGCTTCCGACAGCGCGAACGCACCGACCTCGAGGGCACCGGCGGCGAGCTTGGGCACCCAGTGGCCGCGCTGGTCGGCGTTGCCGAAGGCCTCGACCACCTCGGCCACCATGTTCGACACGCACAGCGCGACGGTCGTCGCCGCGCAGGCTCGCGCCAGCTCGGTCACCGCGAGGCTGTAGGCGACGGTCCCGGCCCCACGACCGCCCAGCGACCGGCCCACGCCGATCGCGAGCAAGCCACGCTCGGCGAGCTGTGCGAGGTTGTCGGAGGGAAAGCCGCCCTCGCGGTCCCAGCGGGCCGCGTTCGGGGCGAGCACGTCCCGAGCCGCCGCACGGGCGACCTCGGCGACTTCCAGGTGCGTGGGCGATGGCGTGAAGTCGAGCACGGGCAGCGACGATCGTGACGAGGACGAAAGGACGAAGGCCGGGAGGACGAAGCCGGGCGGGCGCCCCCCAGGGGGGGCAACGCCCGACCACCGGGGAGAGGGACCCGGGACGGATCCGCCGGCCCAGGGGGCGGGGCTGCCAAGCCCCTCCATCGGACCGAACTAGTAGGCCTCGCCGACTTGGCCCTGGTACGTGTGCACGTACTCGACCTCCGGGGCGGGCTCGAACTCCCATTCCGCGATCATGCCCGCGATGCAGCTCTCCATCGCCTTGGGGTCGAGGTCGCCGATCTGGCTGCCCTTGGCGTCCTGCTTGCCGAGCCAGATCTTGAGGATCTTGGCGTTGGACGCCGAGCCCTGCGTGTCGATGTGGAACTCGACCGTGAACGTCGAACGCAGAAAGCGCGTGTCGTGCGTCGCCATCTCGTCTTCGAGGCAGCGCTCGAGGTCACGCAGGTAGACGGTCTGGATCGTGTCTTCGATCGCGGTGAGCGTGGACGGATTGATGCCCTTGCCCTGATCGTCGTACTCGTTGCGCTTGCGCGCGGTGACGATGTCTTCCTCGTATTGGTTGTTGCCCGCCCCGCGGTAGCCGGCGGCAACGTCCGTATTGTCCATTTGCTTCTTCTTGCAGCCGGGCAGCGCGAGCACCGCCGTGGCCGTGACGAGGAGCATGATCTTCGAAGAGGTCGGCATGGGTCGTCCTTTCGGGTCCCGTGGGAGCTTACGCCTTGAGAATGCTGTTGGCGATCACCAGACGCTGGATCTCGGAGGTCCCCTCGTAGATCTCGGTGATCTTGGCGTCGCGGTAGAACCGCTCGACGGGGTACTCGGTCACGTAGCCGTTGCCGCCGTGGACCTGAATCGCGTTTTTGGCGACCGCATTGGCGACCTCGGAGGCCATCAGCTTGGCCATGGCCGACTCCTTGGTGTGCCGACGGCCCGCCATCTTGGCGGCCGCGGCGCGCCACGTCAGCAGCCGGGCGGCGTCGATCTGCACTTCCATGTCCGCGAGCATGAACGCGACCGCTTGATGGTCGATGACACGCTTGCCGAAGGTTTTTCGCTCGCAGGCGTAGGTCGCGGCGGCCTCGAAGGCGCCGCGGGCGATGCCGAGGGCCTGGGCGGCGATCCCGATCCTACCGCAGTCCAGCGTCGACATCGCGACCTTGAAGCCCCCACCCTCTTCGCCCAGCCGCTGGGCCGCGGAGACGCGGTGGTCGTCGAAGAAGATCTGACAGCTGTGGCTGGCCCGGATGCCGAGCTTGTCGTCCTTTTGGCCCCGTCGGACCCCCTCACCGTGCATGTCGACGATGAACGCCGTGATGCCGCGGTGCCCGAGCTCCTTGTTGGTCATCGTGAACAGGATCCCCGTGTCGGCCTGGGGGCCGTTGGTGATCCAGTTCTTGGTGCCGTTGATGACGTAGCCGTCGCCGTCGCGGGTGGCGAGGGTCGTCTGCGCCGCGGCGTCCGAGCCGGCCTCGGGCTCCGAGAGCATGAAGCAGCCGAGCTTTTCGCCCGACGCCAGCGGCACCAACCACTCTTGCTTTTGCTCCTCGGTGGCCCACTTGACCAGCGGGTCGCACACCAGCGAGTTGTTCACGGACATGATCACGCCGGTCGACGCACAGGCGGCGGAGATTTCCTCCATCGCCAGCACGTACGCGAGCGTGTCCAGGCCGCTGCCGCCGTAGTCGACGTCGACCTCGATGCCCATCAGCCCCAGCTCCGCCATGCGAGCGACCAGCTCCTTGGGGAACCGAGCCTGCTTGTCGAGCTCGGCCGCGAGCGGCTTGACCTCGCGCTCGGCGAACTCCTTGACCATGCGCAGCAGCGCTTCTTGCTCGTCCGTCAAAGACAGATCCATCGCGGCACTACCTTCCTTCGAACTTGGCGGGGCGCTTGGCCAGGAATGCGGCCATGCCTTCGGACTGGTCGGACGTCGCGAACAGATCCGCGAACGCCCGCTCTTCGAGGTCGCACGCGGCCTGCAGAGGCATCGAGGCGCCCTGGTAGATGACTTCCTTGACCTTGGCGACCGCCAGCGGGCCCATCTCGGCCGCGCGTGTGAGCGTGGCGACCGTGGTGTCGAGCAGCTCTTCGGGCGGCAGCACCTTGTTGGCCAGGCCGATCCGCAGCGCTTCGGCGGCGTCGATCATGTCGCCGGTCATGCACAGCTCCAGCGCCCGAGCCATGCCCACGCGCCGCAGCATCCGCTGCGTGCCGCCGAAGCCCGGGATGACGCCGAGCTTGATCTCGGGCTGGCCGAACTTGGCCTTGTCGGACGCGTAGATGAAGTCGCACGCGAGCGCGAGCTCGCAGCCACCGCCGAGGGCGAAGCCGTTGACGGCCGCCGCCGTCGGGATCGGCAGCGCCTGCAGCATCTCGCCGACCGCGTGGCCCTTGCCGGCGAACCGCAGCGCCAGCGCCGGATCCATGTCGGCCATGGCCGCGATGTCGGCTCCGGCGACGAACGCCCGGCCCGCGCCCGTGAGCACGAGGCCGCGCACGTCGGCGGCGGCGGTCTGCTCGAGCATGACCGACAGCTCGTCGATCACGACGGCGTTGAGCGCGTTGAGGGCGTCGGGGCGGTTGATGGTCACGACCCGAATCGGGCCGCGGTCTTCGAGGAGGAGGGTCTGAAAATCGGCCATGGAGGTCGGGGGGCTAGCGCTTGGCGTAGTCGTAGAACCCGCGGCCCGTCTTGCGACCGAGCCAGCCGGCCGCGACGTGCATGCGCAGGTTGTTGGCCGCACGGTACTTCGGATCGCCGAGCTCGCGGTGCAGCACGTCGGCGATCGCCAGGCACGTGTCCAGGCCGATGAGGTCGGCCAGCTCCAGCGGGCCCATCGGGTGGTTGAGGCCCAGCTTGGCGCCGGTGTCGATGTCCTCGGCCGTGCCCAGGCCTTCTTGCAGCGCGAAGCAGGCCTCGTTGATGAGCGGGATCAGGATCCGGTTGACGATGAAGCCCGGCGAGTCCTGGCTGGTGATCACGGTCTTGCCGAAATCCTTGGCCAGCGCGACGGTGGCCTCGTACGTCGGATCGTCGGTGGGCAGGCCGCGGATGATCTCCACGAGCTTCATGACCGGCACCGGGTTCATGAAGTGCATGCCCACGATCTTCTCGGGGCGCTTGGTCACCGCCGCCAGCAGCGTGATGCTGATCGAGCTGGTGTTGGTCGCCACGATCACGCCCGGGCGCGCGGCCTCGTCGAGCGCGGACATCAGCTTCTTTTTGAGCTCGATGTTCTCGGTGGCCGCCTCGACCACGAAGTCGGCCGGCGACAGGTCGCCGAGCCCGCCCACGGGCTGGATGTTGCCCAGGATCTCGTCGCGCTTGGCTTCGTCGATCTTGCCCTTTTCGACCAAGCGGCCCAGGCCCTTGGCGATCCGGGCCTTGCCGGCTTCGGCGTAGGACAAGTCGAGGTCGGCCAGCAGCACGGTGCGACCGTTTTGTGCGGCGACCTGCGTGATTCCGGCGCCCATTTGGCCGGCGCCGAGCACCCCGATGGTCTTGATGTCGTTGCTCATCGTGTTCGTCTCGTTTCGCGATCCGGCGCTAGCGCTCGACCATGAGGGCGACGGCTTCACCGCCGCCGATGCACAGCGAAGCGACGCCCCGCTTCTTGTCCATCTGCGCCATCGCGTGGATGAGCGTGACGAGGATGCGGGTGCCCGAGCAGCCGATCGGATGGCCGAGCGCCACCGCGCCGCCGCGGACGTTGATCTTGTCGTCGGGGATGCCGACCTCGTCGGCGTTGACGAGCGAGACCACCGAGAACGCCTCGTTGATCTCCCACAGGTCGACGTCGTCGGCCTTGTGCCCGGTCTTTTCGAGCAGGTTGGCGATGCTCTTGGCCGGCGCGGTGGTGAACCATTCGGGCGCCTGGGCGGCCCCGGCGTACGCGGTGATCGTGGCCAACGGGGTCAGGCCGCGCTTTTTGGCCTCGTCCTCGGACATGACGACCACGGCCGCGGCACCGTCGTTGATCGACGAGGCGTTGCCGGCGGTGATCGTGCCGTCCTTTTTGAAGGCGGTGCGCAGACCCGGCAGCTTGTCGGGCTGGCCGCGCGAGGGCTCTTCGTCGTCGGCGACGACGATCGGGTCACCCTTGCGCTGGGGGACCTGGACGGGGACGATCTCGGCCTTGAACAGCCCCTCGGCCGTGGCCGACTGGGCCCGCCGGTAGCTGGCGGCGGCGTGGGCGTCCTGGCGCTCGCGGTCGATCTTCTTTTCGGAGGCGCACAGCTCTCCGGCGATGCCCATGTGGTGGTTTTTGTACGGGTCCCACAGGCCGTCGAAGATCATGCCGTCGACGAGCTCGCCGTTGCCCATGCGGTACCCGGTGCGGGCCTTGGGCAGGTAGTACGGCGCGTTGGACATGCTCTCCATGCCGCCGGCAACGATGATGTCGGCGTCCCCCGCCTTGATCGCGGCGGCGGCCATCATCACGGTCTTGAGGCCCGAGCCGCAGACCTTGTTGACCGTCACGCAGCCGACCGAGTTCGGGATCCCGGCTCCGAGCGCGGCCTGGCGCGCGGGGGCCTGGCCCACACCGGCCGGGAGCACGCAGCCCATGAGGACCTCGTCGACGTCGGCACCGTCGACCTCGGCGCGCGCGAGCGCTTCCTTGATCGCGATCGATCCGAGCTGGGGGGCAGACAGTGGGGAGAGCGCGCCGCCGAAGCTTCCGATGGGCGTGCGGGCGGCACTGACGATGACGACGTTTCGCGACATGACGATCTCCTGCGGGGTCGAGAGGGTCTCGTGCGGGGCAGCGACCGACGTGGAAGCCCACCTCCCGAGCGACGGTGGCGTACCACGGCCGAAAACCGCGGCAAATGTGTTCCGTCACGGGTACTTAGCGTGCAGCCTGGGCCGGCAAGAACGCCCGGCCCTTGACGCGGCGCACCCGCCGACGCATACATGCCGCCCCTCGTCGAGGTAGCTCAGTCGGTTAGAGCGAGGGATTCATAACCCCTAGGTCGGCGGTTCAACTCCGCCCCTCGGCACAAGGCCAGCGGCGCTCCCCGGAGCGCCGTTTTTCTTGGTTACACGCGGTCGCCCGAACGGGGTGCCGCGCGTCCTCGAGGGCGGTCGGACGCACTGCCTCGCCGTGCCGGTAGACATGATCATGCCTGTCGTCGCGCTCGATCTCGTACGGTAGGCCATGGGCCATGCCCTCGTGGATTTCGAAGGGCGTGGGGACGTGTTTCGTCGCTGCGCTGATCGCTTGCAGCAGTCGGTCGGTGACGCCGCCGACCCTCGAGTTTCGTGACGCGGATCCGCCGCCCGTGTTCCCCGGGATGCCTTCCGATGCCGTGGTCCCCTCCGCGGCCGTGGGCACGCTCGCCGGCGGCCTCTCGGTCACGCCTTTCGGCTCGGCGCGGTACGGCGTGCCCCTGCTGACCCCGGAGGGGCGCAGCGGGTTTTCTCCGTCGCTGGCACTGGAGTACGACAGTCGCGCGGGCAACGGCACCGTGGGCGTGGGCTTTCGTCTCGTCGGCTTGTCGTCGGTCTCGCGTTGCCGTCGCACGATGGCCCAGGACTCGATGCCCGACCGCGTCGCGTTCGACGAGTCCGATCGTTTCTGCCTCGACGGGACTCGGCTGGTGGCGGTGTCGGGTGTCTACGGCGCGGACGGCACGGAGTACCGCACCGAGGCGGGCTCGCAGACGAAGATCGTCTCCCACGGCTCGTTCGTCTCCGGGCCCGCGTGGTTCGAGGTCCACCATCCGGATGGCACGAAGGCGCGCTACGAGACCCGCTACGAGAACCGACGCGTCCACAACACCGATCCCACGGGCATGACGCCGTTGACGGCGGACTCCACGCCCTCGGTGCTGTCGTGGCACGTCTCGGAGATCACCGACCGCAACGGCAACCGCATCGTGTTCTCCTACGACACGGATCCGCCGAAGTCGCCGGAGGACGGCGCGGAAATCCTCCCCACGGAGATCGCCTACAACCTCCACGGCACGAGCGAGGATCCGCATCGCTTCGTTCGCTTCGTGTACGAGTCGCGCGACGACGTGGACCGCCACTTCGTGTCGGGCTTCGCGATGGCCACGCGCAAGCGGCTGCGATCGGTCCAGATGTACGCCCCGTGGGAAGACGGCGGGGACGCGCAGCGAGTCCGCAGCTACGAGCTCGGCTACGGCACGGGCGTGGAGACCCGCCGTAGCCGGCTCGACACGATCCAGGAGTGTGACGGGGCGGGGGTTTGCAAGCCCAAGACGCATCTGGAGTGGACCGACGGAAGCTGGGCGTACGAGTCGATCGCGACGGATATCGACGATCTCGACAACGAGGTCGACTCCGAAGGCAACCCACGACGCTATCTCGAGATGGTCGATCTCGATGCGGACGGCCGCGACGACCTGGTCTACCGAGACAAGGCCGAGTGCGGGCCGATCCAAGACTTGGAGTGCACCGGGCGCACGTGCGTGGTGACCTGGCCGGAAGGGTCGTGCACGGGCGGTGCTTGGATGACTCGCCGCAGCCTGCCGGCCGACGTGCCCACGCTCGGCGACGGGGTGCCGCTGACCCGGGTGGACGGGACGACGCTCGCCGGCACGCACACCATCGCGTTCGTCGACATCGATCGCGACGGCACGGTCGACGTGATGCACCCGGACGACGACGGCGTCTGGTCGGCGTATCGCAACCTCGGGGACGGCGCGCTCGAAACTTGGCAGGAGCTCGGCGGGACCCCGCTCGAGCAGTTCAACCCCCCGGCGTTCGCCCTCGATCTCGACGGTGACGGGCGGACCGACTTTGCGACGGTCCGCCACGACTCCGCGGGAGGCTTCGAGTGGATCGCCCGTCTCAACACCGGGGCCACCCCCGAGCCCTTCGGCCCGCTGCAGGTGCTGCATCCCGTTCCACCCAGCGTCTACCAGGGCCAGACGGTCGATGTCGCGGATGTCGACGGCGATGGCGTCGCCCAGCTCGTCAGCTCCGTGTGGACGGGGACGGACGTGGAGTACGTCGCGATCGATCTGCGGCCGCACACGCCCGTGGTCAAGGAGCTCGATCTCGCCTGGTCCGCCCGTCGGCGGATGCTCGACATCGACGGCGACGGCCTGCGCGACGTCGTCGGCGTGGTCGACGGTACCGCGAGCTTGCGACGCAACCTCGGCGACGGCTTCGGCCCCTGGCAGCCGCTCGGGGTCGCGGATTGGTGTCCCTACACGTCCTTTCGCTGCACCATGCGCATCCGTGACTTCAACGCCGACGGCCGCGAAGACATGCTGCACCTGGGCCCCCTCGTCTCGCGGCTGTACGTGTCCGAGGGCGAGACGTTCCGCGAGGTGCTCCTGCCCGGCGACGGCATGCTCGACCCGGACGGCCACGGCGGTGCGCTCGGCGACATCGACGGCGACGGCCGCTTCGACATCGTACGCCACGTCGATGGCACCTCGACCCTCGAGATCATGCACGCGACCGAGGCCGTGCCGGACCGACTTCGCGCGGTCGTGGATGGCCTCGGGCGTCGCGACGAGGTCGACTATCGAACTGCCAGCGATCCGGCGGTGTATCGCCCCGGGACGTCGTGCACCCATCCGCAGACGTGCGCGATCGGCTCCATGGCGCTCGCGTCCGAGCTGCGCCTCGACGACGGCAACGGCGGTCATCATACGCTGCGCTACTGGTACGCGGACGGCCGCGTCGACGTGACCGGGGGCAACTTCATCGGCTTCGGGCGCACCGTCGAGCACGACGTGACCGCGCAACGTTTCACCGAGCGCCTCTTCGACGTCGATACGCGGACCGACGGGCGCTATCCGCTGGCCTGGGCCGCCCACACCACGACGACCCTGGTCAAGGACGCGACCGACTACGCCCGCGTCGATCGATCCACCCTCGACGTGGCGTCGAGCCATCCGGGCGTCCACGAAGTGCGTCAGACCCTTCACGAAGGACAGACGTACGAAGACGCCCCCGCACTCGACCCGTTCGGGGCCGCACCGATGGCGGACACCCTCGCGTCGTTGGTGCCCACGCGTGCGTCGTCGACGACCTACGCCGACTTCGAATACGGGATGCCCACGTCGATCGAGCACGAGGTGCACGACGGAGGGCGCACGACGATCGTCGACCGCGTGCTCGAGCATCGCCTGGGCGACTGGCAGCTCGGCTTCGTCACCGAGCACACGACGACGAGCATCGCCGGCGCGTCGTCACACACCCGGACGCAGAGCTTCGAGTACGACCCGCAAGGCAACCTGACGTTCGTCCGGTGGACCGGCGGCGACGGCTCCGCGGGCCCCGGCACCAAGTACGTCCACGACCCCTACGGCAACGTGGCGGTCGTCGAGCGCACCGACGACGATGGCAATCTGCGCCGCACGATCATCGACCGCGATGACGAAGGTCAGTACGTACGTCGCATCGAGGACGCGCTGGGGCACGTCCGCTGGCTCGCCGTTCATCCGGCGCTCGGCGTGACGGTGCTCGAGGTCGACGTCGACGGCGTGACCCGCGAGGCCAGCTACGACGGTTTCGGCCGCCTGCGGCGACGCGACGGTCCAGGCCAGGCGATGGTGCGCAGCTACAGCGCGGATCCGTCCGCGGCCCTGCGCGTCGACACGGCATGGGAGGGCGGAGGTACGACCTCGATCCGTCTCGATCGCTTGCAGCGCGAGGTCTCGCGCGAGTCGCTCGGCTTCGACGGTCGCATCGTGAAGCGGCAGTGGGTGTACGACTCGCTCGGCAGACAGACGTCCGAGAGTCGGCCTCACTTCGTGGGCGAGCCGGCCTACTGGATCAAGACGTTCTGGGACAACCGCGACCGCGCGGTGCGGGTGGAGTACCCCGATGCGACCTCGATCGACATCCAGCATCTGGCCTTCGAGACCTGGGTCGACGGCCGCGGCGGCCGTCGCAGCTACACGCGGCGCGGCGTGGACGGTGACGTCGTGCTCAGCGTCGACATCCTCGAAGGTCGCCACCTCGGCACCTCGTATTCCTACGGACCGTTCGGGGTCCTACGCACCGTGACCGACTCGGAAGGCAACGTCACCACGCTCGAGCACGACGAGCTGGGGCGGCGCACGAGCATCGCCGATCCGGACCTCGGGACGCGACAGTACGTCCCGAACGGGTTCGGCGAGCTGGACCGCGTGCTCGGTGCCTACGGGGACACGCGCTTCGAGCGAGACGACCTCGGGCGCATCGTGGGCGTCGACACGGAGGACGGGCTCACCGAGCTGCACTGGGACGACGCTCCCGGAGGCGTTGGCCGCCTGCACTGGGCGCAGACACCCGACGGTACGCGCACGACCCTGGGCTACGACGGAAGCGGGCACCTCGCCGAGGAGGCACTGCAGCTCCCGGACGGGTCGACATACGTGGTGGGCTACGACTACGACGCGGCGGGTCGCATCGCGCGCATCGACTACCCCGAGATCCCCGGCCTCGGCCGCCCCGCGGTGGCCTATGCCTACAACGCGCAGGGCTTCGTCGAGGACGTGCACGACGCGGACACGGGCACGGTGTACTGGCGGGCGGAAGGACGCGCCGCGGACAGCGGGCTGACGCAGGAGAAGTTCGGCAACGGTGCCACCAGCGAGCGGGTGCCCGATCCGGTCACGGGACGACTGCAGCGGATCGACACGCGCTCGGGCTCGGGTGCGGTGCTGCAGGAGTTCGAGTTCGGCTACGACGCTGCGGGCAACGTGGAGATGCGACGCGATGGGTCGACGGTCGAGCACTTCGTGTACGACGACATCGATCGCCTCACCGGTTGGACGGTGGATGTCGACGTCGGCGGGACCCTCGATCGCGCGCAGGATGCCGAGTATCACTACGACGACCTCGGCAACCTCCTTCGTCGCATCGACTCATTGGGGGACCTCGAGCTCGCGTACGGCGACCACGGTGATGCCGGCCCCCACGCGGTCACGCGTGTCGGCGGAGAGATCGCGTACGACTACGACGCCCTGGGCCGGCAGGTCGCCGGACCCGGCCGGACCATCGAGTTCGACGCCTGGGACCTCCCCCGCGAGATCGCCGACGGCGAGGGGACGGTCTCGCTCACCTACGACGCGTTCGGTCGCCGGGTACGGTCCAGCGGTCCGCAGGGCATCACCGACATGGTGCTCGAGCTGTACGAGCGGCGTGAGGGACCGACCACCGAGCACGTCCTCGACGTCCGCGTCGGTCCGCGTGCCGTCGCGCAGGTGGAGATCACGGAGGCCACCGGCGACCGGGCCGTGCATTACCTGCACGACGATCCTCTCGGCAGCGTCACGGTCGTCACCGACGAGACCGGCGTGGCCGTCGACCGGCGCTGGTACTCCCCGTTCGGTCGTCGGGTCGAAGACGGGCATCCGGTCGAGGACCCGGCGGACCTCGAGGCGGTGCGACACGGCTTCACCGGGCACGCGGTCGAGTCGACCGGCGCGACCATCGACATGCGCGGGCGGGTGTACGACCCACACGTCGGCGTGTTCCTGTCGCCCGATCCGCTCGTCGCCCGGGTCTACGGTGGGCAGTTTCTCAATCGCTACCGCTACGTGGTCAACAACCCGCTGCGCTGGGTCGACCCGAGTGGATACGAACCGGACGGCGGGTACGACAACGACTGGGACGA